>RDRZ01000004.1 GCA_003709165.1 Flavobacteriaceae bacterium PRS1 | reverse complement strand
ATTAAATACAGATGAAAAACTCTCTTTTACTAATTAGCTCTTTTTTTCTTTGTTTTCAACTGTTTTCGCAACAAAAACAGCAAAAAGATACACTTGTAAGAACTGCGACAATCTCTTATAACACTATTAATAATGAAGTAAATTTTATTCCAGAAACACCTATTTTAGAACAAATAGCTGGAGCTCCAAAGGCATTTTATTCTTATTACTGGGAATTTGGAGATGGTGATTATAGCAAAGAAAAAGCTCCAACACATATTTATAAAAACAAGGGGACTTACGATATAAAATTTTGGGCAACCAATAATTACGATACAGGCAAACCTCCAACAACAAGACCTAAAAAACTAACTATAACTTCCATTACCAAAGATTATAACGAAGAAGCTTCAATGACAGAGAGTTTTACATTACAACGCAATAGAGAGCCAATACCAGACGAAAATATTGTAGTAATTATGAGTTATAAAAACACTAAAAATTATATGACCAATGGTAAGCTGTTCCTATTTTATAACGAACAAAAATATAAAGCAAATAATTTTGAACTATCCGATATTAGGACACATCATAACGAAAAAGAAATTATTGAAAACAACTTTGTTTACACTAAAGATATTAATGATTCGCAAACCTTTTTAGCCTCTACGGATAATGTGTTTTTTGAAAAATTAATCCTTCAGGACTCTACTGAAAAAACCAATTTGCCTTTCACCATCGAAACTGCAAAATCCGATTTTAAAAACCTTAAGGTATTGGAGTTTAACAATATGCAACCTAACGAAGAACGCAACATCTTTTTTACTTTAAAAACTACTCCCGAAATGTTAAAAGACACAAGTGCTATAATTAGTGTAAGAGGTGTTTATGTGCCAGATAGGAATTACGATAATCATAACGTAAAAGATATGGAAATGGAGATAGTTACTTCTCACGATCCAAATAAAATGTCGTCGAATGGTACATTTATGAATTACCGACTAGTACGCCTTAAAATCTTAAAATATAAAATCAAGTTTCAAAATAGTGGCGAAGGTCCAGCAAGAACAATACGCTTAGAAACAGACATTCCTGAAATGCTAGACAAATCTACTCTAAAAGTGCTCGATATGTATCCTAAATGTAGGATTTGCCCTAAAGAAGAGGTTCGTTATAGTTGCTTAGACACAACATTTACAAATACACAGGCCATTTTTACTTTTAAAAACATTTACTTGCCTGGCAGTGAACAAAAAAATGTAAAAGAATACGACTCTACAAAAGGCTTTGTAAAATATAGCATCAAGTTTTCTAAAGATTTTCATAAAAAGAAAACTAAAAGCAGAACGGCAATAATTTTTGATAAAAACGAACCAATAATTACCAATTATTCCACAACACGATTTTTACCAGGAATATCAATTGGCGCAAAAACAGGCTATAATTATTATCCGGATTTACAAGACTCTAAAAGCTATTTTGTTGGCGCAACACTATCGCCTTATAAATCTTACAGATGGTATTGGCAAGTAGAACTCGTTAACAGTTTTAATTCTTACACCACAAATAGCTTTACCGAAGGAATTATTGATGGAGCTCAAGGATTTCGATTTTTACAACGTAAAACCACAACAAACAATTTTACCAACATTAACTGGGAAATTCCTGTTTTAATACGATATAATATTAACAACTTTATTGGTTTGGGTGCTGGAATTCAAGCAAATTTTAACCTCAGCGAAAAACAGGATACAACTGTTTTAACTGAAGATTTTGAAGGGACATCTTCCGATTTTCCGATTAATAGTACGAATGAATTAAGTCAGAACTCAAACTCATTTGTAAGTCTTAAAAAAGGGATTTTAGTAGAAGCTACACTTGGTTTTGCGCGTATTGGTCCAAGTTTAGGAGCCCGTTATGTTATGAATTTTGAAGACAATTTTAACTATTGGCAGTTTTATGCCATTTGGAAGTTTTAGTGTAAAGTAGGTATGAAAAAAATTGTGGTTTTATTGTTTTTACTTCAAAGCAATTTTATGTTTTCTCAAAATTTAGAAGAAGCCATTTATACTGCAACAGAAACTTTTAATAGCAATCCCAATACAACTGCATACATTCTTTTAGAAAAACAAAAAACCCTTTTTAAAAATCAATTAAAAACAAAAGACGACCAATTGGCTTTTGTTTTTTTACTTTGCAATAAAGGGTATTATTTAAGACATAGTGCAGCAAACAAAGCCATCATTACCTATGAAGAAGCTTGGAGCAGATTTTCAAAGCATAAGCTTTCTGCTTTATCCAATTACGATATAATTGAAAATTGCCTAAAACCACTAGGTAATTTATATATTAAAACAAGCGATTACACCAATGCCGAAAGCACAATTAAACAGTATATATATCTCGCAAAACAAAGTAAAAACGCAACACAAGAAATAGCGGGGATTATAAATCTTTCTATACTATATCAAAATTTAAGTAAACACCTTTCTGTAATACAGTTAATTGAGAAAACTTTAAAAATCAAAACCCCGAAACCAGTTCAAAAACAAAAGCTTTTAAGCATAAAAAAGGCAAGTTTAATAGCTATTGGCAAAATAAAAACTGCTACGATTACAAAAGATATAATTGGTTCAACATCCTATAATTCTGAATTCAATAGCTATTTACTGCTGCTTAAAGAAGGTGATTATAAGAATGCATTATTGCATTTTAACAACTATAAAAAATTACTTCAAAAGGATTATTCATTGCGATTTGCTGCAAAATTGCTTGTACAAGAAGCGCAATTGTACTACCTGTTAGAACAACCAGACAGAACGATTAAAAACTTATTTGATGCTACAAAAATACTATTGCCAAATTACAACAGTAATGAATTGCCGAAAAAAGAAGATCTCTATGCCGAAAATACTTTTATAGATATTTTTGATTTACTCGCAGAACTACAACTCAATGCTAAAAAAAAACTACACTGTTATGACTTAAGTTTTTATGTGTCTTCTTTACTCTTAAAAAATCTAACTTCTCAAGAATCTAAACTCGGGAACTTGACAAATAACCGAAATCGCAGTGAAAAAAGTATTGAAACTTGTTTCAATACTTTTAAAAAAACTCAAGACAGCACATTAATAATGAAAGCATTACTATACGCAGAACGACATAAATCTTCCGTTTTAAGAGATATGAGTTTTAAAAAAACACTGTTTCAAAAATTTCCAAAAGACACTTTGCTACAAAAAGAGAAACTTTTAATTCAGCAACAAGAACAAATAACAAATCAGCTCATAAACCAACAACTATACAGTACACAAAATATAGCCACAAATAATGAATTATATAAAACGCTGAGTACTGTTAGTATGCAGTTAAAGCAAATTAAGCAAAAGGTTGTTGCAAAATACCCAAACGCTTTGAATTTTAACTTTACTATTGAAACATTGCAACAAAAACTTACAACGGATAATGCTGTTCTAGTAGAATATTTTTATGGAAGGCACGCACTATATCAATTTGTTATTTCAAAAGATAATCTATCTTTCTATAAGATTGATTTATCAGAAGAAAACAGAAATAACATAAAGACATTTATTCGTCAATTCGATAATGCTTCAGTAATTAACAACAACGTAAATAGATTTACCCAAAATGCCTTTAACACGTTTAAAACGCTAAACTTTGGCATAACAAGTTCTTCAAAAAACATTTTAATTATTCCCGATGGATTGCTCAATTTTATTCCTTTTGAAGCCTTATTAACAACTGAGACCACTACTGCTAGTTATTCAAAAATGCCTTTTGTGGTAACGAAACATCATCTTGTATATAATTCTAGCATTCAAATGTATCTTAAACAAAATAAACCCATAAAGAGTTCTTCTGTATTAGGAGTTTTTCCAGTTTTTGAAAATTCAAATCAACCTTTACCCTATTCCGTAAACGAAGCCAAGGCTATTAAAAAAGAAATGAATGTTAGGCTGTTAATGAAAGATCAGGCAACAAAATCTAATTTTATAAAGAACGCTTCTGAGTTTGACATTCTTCATCTATCTACACATGCAACAAGTGGGACATTAACAGAGCCTGCAAGAATAGAATTTTACGACACTACAATGTTTTTAAATGAACTGTACAGTTTAACTATTAACAATGAATTGGTGGTATTAAGTGCTTGCGAAACAGGTGTAGGTCGTTTGCAAAAAGGGGAAGGTGCTTTAAGTATTGCACGAGGGTTTCAATATGCTGGCGCAAAACGCATTTTATTTTCGCTATGGCAAATAAACGATTTATCGACCTCGAAAATAATGCAATCTTTTTACAAAAATTACAGTACTAATAATTCTGGTGTTATTGCTAACCAAAATTCGAAAATTAATTATTTGAAAAACGATGCTATTAGTAATATTAAAAAATCGCCATATTACTGGAGTGCCTTTGTGTTTTATGGTGATTTTTCATCTATACCACAATATAGATTCTTAAATATATACACCTATATATTTATTGTAATTATACTGATACTTTTGGTTTATAAAACCATTCGAAGTTCAAAAAAGGATTAGACTAGAACTTACAATTCTAAGGCTTTTTTAACATTATTGTCCATTAATAACTCTTCTGGGCTTTCAAGTGCTTCTTTTACTGCTACTAAAAATCCTACCGATTCTCTGCCATCAATAATTCTGTGGTCGTAAGATAAAGCAACAAACATTATTGGTCGTATTTCTACTTTGCCATTAATAGCAACAGGACGTTCAACAATATTGTGCATTCCTAAAATTCCGCTTTGCGGCGGATTAATAATTGGGGTAGATAACATACTGCCAAACACGCCTCCGTTAGAAATGGTAAATGTGCCTCCTGTCATTTCGTCCACAGTTATTTTTCCGTCTCGCGCTCGAATTGCCAAACGTTTCACTTCGGTTTCAACGCCTCTAAAAGTTAAATTTTCAGCATTTCTAATCACAGGGACCATCAATCCTTTTGGTCCAGAAACAGCAATACTAATATCGCAAAAATCGTAAGTTATCATTTCCTTTCCATCAATCATTGAATTTACCGTTGGAAACAATTTTAAGGCTCTAACAATAGCTAAAGTAAAAAAAGACATAAAGCCTAAACTTACATCGTGTTTCTCTTTAAAAGTTTCTTTGTACTCTTTTCGCAACGCAAAAATTGAAGACATATCTACTTCATTAAACGTAGTTAGCATTGCGGTTGTGTTTTTAACATCAACTAAACGCTCTGCTACTTTACGACGAAGCAACGACATTTTAGTACGACTACTTCCTCTGCCTTCGACATTAATTTCTTTTCCCATAGATGGTACTGCGTTTACAGCATCTTGTTTTGTAATACGCCCATCTTTTCCAGTACCATTAATCTCTGTAGCTGACATTCCTTTTTCAGCTAGAATCTTTTTTGCAGCAGGACTTGGAGTTCCAGTTGCGTAGGTCGCCTTTATTAAGCTTTCCGAAGAAGAGGAATTTGATTTCTTATCTTCAATTATTTCTCCTTTACTGATTATTGAAGACTGAAGACTGCTTACTGTGGTCTGCTTACTGCCAACTGGCTTTTCGGCACTTGTGTCAATTAAACACACGACTGCACCAACTAAAACAGTATCGCCTTCTTCTGCTTTAAAAGTTATGATTCCATTTTCTTCGGCTGGAAGCTCAAGCGTTGCTTTATCGCTATCTACTTCTGCAATGGCTTGGTCTTTTTCTACATAATCGCCATCTTCAACCAACCAAGCTGCAATTTCAACTTCTGTTATGGATTCTCCTGGCGAAGGAATTTTCATTTCTAAAATCATCTTATTTTCTTTTGTTTGTATCCTATGGTTATGCGTTCTTTTTGTTGTAAACTTTGTTTGTCTTTTTGAATTAGATAATTTAATGCTTCAAAAACGTCTTTAATTTGTCCATTATATTTACTTTCAAGTTCTGTTATTTTTTGTGATAATTCTTTGTGCGAAAGGGCAAATTCTCGAATTACAACAAATGCTCTCATAATTGAAATGTTGATTTTTATAGCCTTTTTACTTCGCAAAACACTCGATAACATTGCTACACCTTGTTCTGTAAAAGCGAAAGGCATACTTGGACTAAATTTTAAATTTTTTGGAAGGTTATCACAAATTGTGATAAGTACTTTCCATTCTCTTTTATTAAGTTGAAACATAAAATCTTTAGGAAAACGTTCAATATTTCTCCTAACGGCTTGCTTTAAAACTCTTGTCTCAACTTGATATAATTCTGCAAGGTCAAAATCTAACATTACTTTTTGACCTCGTAACTCATAAATTCTATTTTGAATTTCTTGTAATTTCAATTCAATCTATGTTTTTCTTTTATCAAAAGACATTATCTTTAATATCATCAAATACGCTTTCAATCACTTTTTTGTGTCTTAATTTAAATCGCGTTGAAGATCCTGCTGCAGGAACTGAATAATATTTTCTTGAACGCACTTTTAAATCTTTCAATTCAAAACGCTGTAACATATAACTCCAAGCTCCCATATTTCTTGGTTCTTCTTGTGCCCAGATATAATCTTCAACATTCTTATATCTATTTATTATTGTTTCAATTTTGTCGTTGTGTAACGGAAATAATTGTTCAATACGTATTAGTGCAATATCTTCTCTTTTTAATTTTTCGCGTTCGGTTAATAAATCGTAATAAAATTTTCCTGAACAGAATACCATTCGTTTTACATTATCAGGATTTATAGTATCATCAATAATTTCCTGAAATTCGCCATCTGTAAAATCTTCTAGTTTTGAAACTGCCAATGGATGCCTTAACAAACTTTTTGGCGTGAAAACGATGAGAGGTTTACGGAAATTACGTTTCATTTGACGACGTAACAAATGAAAAAAGTTTGCTGGAGTTGTACAATTTGAAACAGTCATATTATCGTTACCACATAATTGTAAATAACGCTCAATTCTTGCAGACGAATGCTCCGACCCTTGCCCTTCGTACCCATGTGGCAGTAAAATTACAATACCATTTTGTTGCTTCCATTTGTCTTCGGCTGCCGACATATATTGATCGAAAATAATTTGTGCACCATTGCTAAAATCTCCAAATTGTGCTTCCCAAATTGTTAAGGTATTTGGTGCTGCCATTGCATAACCATAATCAAATCCTAAAACAGCATATTCCGACAATAAAGAATTGTAGATGGTCATTTCTCCTTTATTCTTTGGATTGGTATTTAACAAATTAAATGTTTTGCCAGAAATTTCATCTCTTAAAATAGCATGACGATGCGAAAATGTTCCTCGTTCAACATCTTGACCAGAAATTCGAACATTATAGCCTTCTTCCATCAAGCTGCCAAAGGCAAAAATCTCTGCCATGCTCCAATCTAATGTATTAGTTTCAAAAACCATTTTGGCTCTGTCTCGTAAAATCTTTTCTGCTTTTCTTAAAAATTTGACGCCATCAGGAACGGTAGAAACTATTTTGGCTATTTTTTCCAAATTCTTATTTGGATATTTAGTGCCTACGTTTAATAATAAGCCTTCTAAATCCTGATGCATAAAACTATGCCAAACATTATCCATAAATGGCTTAACTTTTGAGGACACATCTTCTTTAGATTTATCAAATTCTTTTTCTAATAAGGTCTTGTATTCTGAAATTAAATTTGGTGTATAATTTTCATCAATTACACCTTCAGCAATTAATTTTTCATTATAAATATCGCGAGGATTTGGTTGTTTTTCGATTGCACTATATAACATTGGCTGTGTAAAACGAGGCTCGTCTCCTTCGTTATGTCCATATTTTCGATAGCCTAACAAATCGATAAATACATCTCGCTTAAACTTCATTCTAAAATCTAAAGCCAATAAAATTGCATGAGTAACAGCTTCAACATCGTCTGCGTTAACATGCAACACAGGAGACAACGTCACTTTTGCAACATCAGTACAATACGTACTGGAACGCGCATCAAGATAGTTGGTTGTAAATCCTATTTGATTGTTTACAACAATATGCACAGTTCCTCCAGTCGAGTAGCCTCTTAACTTACTCATTTGGATAAGTTCGTAAACAATTCCTTGTCCAGCAACAGCGGCATCTCCATGCACAATTATTGGTAAAATTTTAGATGAATTGCCTTGATATTCTTCATCTATTTTAGCACGAGTAATACCCTCTACAATAGAACCTACAGTTTCTAAATGAGAAGGATTTGGTACTAAATTCATAGTGATCTCCTTATTGCTTTTTAAGGTTTTCTTTATTGTAGAACCTAAATGATATTTTACATCACCATCAAAATCATCTTCATCAAAATCTTTGCCTTCAAATTCGTTGAAAAGTTCACGAATTGGTTTTCTGAAAATATTTACCAAGGTATTTAACCTGCCTCTATGAGACATTCCAAGAACAAATTCATCAACATCATATTCTTCTGCTGCTATTCTTAAAATAGCTCCTAAAGCAGGAATAAGTGTTTCACCACCTTCTAAAGAAAATCGTTTTTGCCCAACATATTTTGTTTGTAAAAACTGTTCGAAAGTTACAGCCTGGGTTAATTTAGAAAGTACATATTTTTTAGTTTCTGGTGTGTAATTTGGATGATTATCGTTTTCATTCAATTTGTTTTGCCACCATTGTATTTCTTCAGGATTACGTATAAACATATACTCAACACCTATGGAATCGCAATAAATTCTTTCTAAATGAAAAATAATTTTATCTAATTTTTCTGGTCCAATACCAAGAATATTTCCTGCATTAAAAACCGTATTTAAGTCTTGATTAGTTAGCCCAAAATTTTTAATATCTAATGTTGGTGTATATTGTCGGCGTTCTCGAACCGGATTTGTTTTTGTGAATAAATGCCCTCTGCTTCTGTAACCGTCTATAAGTTTAATAACCTGAAACTCTTTTTGAACTTGTTCTGTAATTTGAGTTTTTACACTATTTAGAGTCTCTCCATTTGCATTATAGTCTTCAGTTCCAAAGTCATAGCCTTGAAAAAAAGCCCTTAAGCTAGGCTCTACTGAATCTGGGTTTTGTAAGTATTGATCGTATGAATCGGCAAAGTATGCTGTATGTGCTGCGTTTAAAAAGGAATACTTATCCATTGCTTATTTAAAACTTCCTTATGTTGAAATTTTTTTTCAAAAATACAACTTTTAGTAAAATTTGATATGCTTTTAGTATATTTATATCGATATTAAACCCCTTTTATTCAATTATGAAAACAATTTACTTTTTCAAAAAGCCTATTTTATTCTTTTAATCCTTAATTGTATAATTTTTAGTACTGTAAAAGCGCAAGAAAATCGGCAAAGGGATGTTATCATAAATATTAATAATAAATAGTTTGTAGAAATGTGTGGAATTTGTGGTTATTTACATAAAGATTCTGATAAAATTGTAAATAAGGAAGTCATAAAAAGAATGAATGACTCTCTTGTACATCGAGGACCTGATCAAGAGGGATTCTACTTAAATAATAATGTTGCATTTGGACATCGGAGGTTATCAATTATTGATTTATCTACAGGAGAACAGCCTATGTTCAATGAAGACAAGAGTATTGTTCTAATCTTTAATGGCGAAATATACAACTATATTGAACTGAGGGATGAACTTAAAAAATTAGGATGTAACTTCTATACTAATTCCGACTCAGAGGTAATTTTAAGAGCGTATGAAACCTGGGGGATGGATAGAATGTCAAAATCGGTTTAATGGGGCTTGGTCATTTGCTATCTGGGATGATAGATTACAGCAATTGTTTTTATCACGAGATAGGATAGGTGAAAAACCATTGTTTTATACCTATTGGAATGATACGTTGGTTTTTGCTTCTGAAATTAAGGCCATTGAAAAGTATGGGGTTCCTTTAGAGCCTCGCCCTGAATTATTGGAGTTGTATTTGTTTTTCACAAATATTCCGGGACCAGATACGTTTTATAAAGACATCTTTAAACTAAAGCCAGGGCATTATCTACTCTATAAAAACGGAAAATATTCTGAGCATCAATATTGGGATTTACCTTACACGGAAGAAGGGAGAATGCTAAAAAACACGAAACAAGTGTATGAGGAGTTTGAGTATCTATTTCGTGATGCGGTAAAATTACAGATGCGAAGTGATGTCCCATATGGCGCATTTTTAAGTGGAGGGTTAGATTCATCCAGTATAGTTGCTTTAATGGCCGAACAAAGTTCTTTTCCTATAGAAACTTTTACTATAGGTTTTGAAGATAAGGCTTTTGATGAGAGTGCGCTGGCTCAATTGGTCGCTAATAAGTTTAATACAAATCATCATCTGGCAACAGTTGAACCGGAAAAATTTTCAGAATCATTAAGAAAAACAATTTATCATTGTGACGAACCTTTTGGTGATTCCTCTGCAATTCCAACAAGTTATGTGTCAAAATATGCAAGTGAAAATGTAAAGATGGTGCTTACCGGTGATGGTGGTGATGAGGTGCTTTCGGGGTATAACAGTTATTTAGGGTTGAAAATTTTGGATATTTATAACAAAATCCCTTCTATTATAACCAATAGTTCTTTAAGGTTGGTTAAAACCATATCACCAATGTTTAAAGGAAATATTCGATATACGCTCAATAAAATGGAGAGCATTGCTGAGGCTGCCAAGATGCCTTTCAATGAAAGAATGATACATAAAATGGCCTATGCTGATTATGCTGTAATTAAATCGTTAGTAAAAAATATAGACACTATTCCTGTAGAAGAATATTATGGTAATTTGATGAAACAATGTCCATTTCAGGATGAGTTTTACAAATTGATGTATTTTGATTTTAAACATAGTTTACCAGATGATTACCTGGTTAAGGTGGATAGAATGAGCATGGCTAATTCTCTTGAAGCACGAATACCATTTTTGGATTACAGACTGGTCGAATTTATGGCCGGAGTGGATAAGAATGTGAAGATGCAAGGTTTTGAGAGTAAAAGTGTGTTGAGAAAAACGATAGGAAAACAATTGCCAAAAGGAATATTGAATGCTCCGAAACGAGGTTTTGGAATTCCTCTGAGAGAATGGTTTAAGGATGATAGTTTTGACAGTAACTTAAATGGACTCTATCAGGATAATTATTACCTGGATACAAATGTTGTAAAGGAAATAGTTAAGATGAATAAGAGTGGAGAGAAAGATTATGGAAATTTTATTTGGACAATGAGTGTATTACAAAACATAATGAACTAAATTGCCCGGAAATAATTTAGAGGATTTTCAATACAAAGGAGAAAAGTGAAGGTATTATTTGTGTTCAGGGCTTATGGTAAAGAAAAATCAAACAGTGTTGTTGATTTTCAAAGAGCCTCATTAATTCAACAAGGAATTAACGTTGATAATTTTTATTTAACAAAAGGTGGAGCTAAAGGTTACTTACAAACTATTAAGAAATTGCGAGAGCTACTTAAGACTTCCGAATATGATATTATTCATGCTCATTACAGCTTCTGTGGGTTTCTGGCAAAAATGGCTACTAAAAAAGCTGTTGTATGTTCTCTAATGGGGTCAGATATTTTTCAGCAAAAAAAATCATGCTAATGGTCACACATTTCTTTTATAAGAAATTGTGGAATGCAACTATTGTAAAAAGTGCCGCAATGAATTTTTTAGTGCAACATTAGCACCAAGTGCTATTTATCAATTTAATGAGTCTTTTGCTTTAGGGATTGGTTTAAATTGGACGTTTAGCGAACAAAAGAATATTTATAAGTCTAACGTTTTAGGAGGAAGCCTTATTGGATTATATAGTCCTGTTGATGTATTACAGTTTTCTGTTGAATTAGAAGAACTAAATATTAATAGAGACTTTAACCAAAATTTTGTGAGTAATCCAGATGAAAATTTCTGGTATACCGCATTGTTTATTGGTGCTGGTTACCGAACCGGAAATATAACTTTTGGGATTCGCTACGATGTCCTCTATGATAAAAATAAAAGTATTTATGCAGACCCTTGGATACCATTTGTAAGAGTTTATTTTTAATACATTTAATTCTCTTTTTAAAAAATTCTATTCTAAATTAATTTCGTTATATTCGCATAGATATAACGATATTAAAAATGATTACTGTTGAACAAGCTATTAAAGCTGTACAAGAAAATACTTCCCCTTTAGAATTTAAAGAAACTAAAAATGTTGTAAACACTTGTGGCTTTGTATTGTTTGAAGATGTATTTTCACCAATAAATATGCCTCCTTTTAATCAATCTGCAATGGATGGCTATGCAATTAATATTCACGATAAAACAACTTACAATTTAATAGATGAGGTTAAAGCTGGCGATGAGAATCAGCCTATTTTAAAAACAGGTGATACTGTACGCATTTTTACTGGAGCAGCAGTACCAGAAACAGCTAATGCCGTAATTATGCAAGAAAAAGTTACTGTGGATGGGCAAAAAATTGAAATTGATGATGTCGTTTCAAAAGGTAAAAACATTCGCCCATTAGGCGAACAAATTAAGAAGGGAAAAGTTGCATTAAAAAAAGGAATAAAATTAACTCCTGCTTCCATTGGTTATTTAACTTCATTAGGAATAACCGAAGTTGAAGTTTATAAAAAACCTTCAATTGCAGTTATTGTTACAGGAGACGAACTTATTAAAGCTGGGAAGTCTTTGCCTTATGGCAAAATATATGAAAGTAATTCTATAATGTTATTAAATGCTTTAAGCAGTCTCGGTTTTACAAATATTTCACAACATAAAATCAACGATAACTATACTAATACTTTAGCAAAGTTAGACAAAGTCATTAAAAAAAATGATATGATTATAATTACCGGTGGAATTTCGGTTGGCGATTACGATTTTGTTGGCAAAGCTTTAATTGAGCTTGGTGTAAAAGAAATTTTCTATAAGGTAAAACAAAAACCTGGGAAGCCTTTGTTTTTTGGAGTAAAAGAAGGCACTACAATATTTGCGCTTCCTGGAAATCCTGCTGCTGCCTTGAGTTGTTTCTATATATATGTAAATTCTGCATTGCAAAAAATAGCTGGAAATTCAGATTACTCGCTAACTAAAGTAATTGCAAAATCGAATTCAGAATATATTAAAAAAGGAGATAGAGCACAGTTTTTAAAAGCTATTTTAAAGAACGGAAATGTAACAATATTAGAAGGGCAAAGCTCTGCAATGCTTCACACTTTTGCTTTGGCAAATTCTTTTGTTTATGTGCCAGAATCTATAAATGCAATTAATATTAATGATGATGTTGAAGTAATTATATTACCCATAAACTAAAGCAGAATGGTATATAAAATTAAAAGCAGAATTTGGATTGAAACTAACAACAACGTTTTATTAGGTGAAGGAAGAATGCGTTTGTTAAAAGCTATTGAAAAAACAGGGTCTTTATCAAAGGCTGCTAAAACCTTAAAAATGTCTTACAAAAAGGCTTGGCATCTTATCGATACTGTAAATAAGGCAGCAAAAAAACCTGTTACAATTTCTAATATTGGTGGTAAAGGAGGGGGGGGGGGCTCAATTAACACCTTATGGAAAATCTTTAGTTATTGCTTTTGAAAGTATCAATAAAAACTGTTGGAAATTTTTAGACGAACAGGTTTTAAAGATAAATAAATTATGATTTTTGACATAGACCATATTTGGCTTTTTTTACTAATTCTGCCTGTTGTATCGTTTTTATATGCAAGTGTTGGTCATGGTGGAGCAAGTGGTTATCTGGCTTTAATGGCATTATTTTCTTTTGCACCTGAAGTCATGAAACCAACAGCATTATTGCTTAATATTTTTGTGTCAGCTATTGCGTTTTATTATTATTACAAAGAAGGGTTTTTTAACAGAAAATTGTTTATTCCATTTGCTATTGCTTCAATTCCGATGGCTTTTATTGGTGGAATGATTGAAGTTGACGCTTCACTTTATAAAAAAATATTAGGTGTTTTGTTAATTTTTGCAATCCTTAAAATGCTGAATGTATTCGGACCTGCCTTGCCGTCAGGCAGGAAAGAAAGCACTAAAATTAAGGACATAAAACTTTGGCAAGGAATAGTTGTTGGTGGAATAATTGGTTTCTTTTCTGGATTAATAGGTATTGGTGGAGGCATTATTCTAACACCAATAATCCTGTTGTTGCATTGGGGAAAAATGAAAGAAGCTGCAGCAGTTTCAGCCCTGTTTATTTGGGTAAACTCTGCATCAGGATTAGTAGGACAAATAAGTAGTGGAGTTTTAATAAATATAGAGTCTTTTGCTTTAGTCGCTATTGCCATAGTTGGAGGGTTTTTTGGAGCTTACTTAGGAAGTAAAAAAATGAACAATCAGAATTTAAGATACTTATTGGCAATAGTATTGGTTATAGCTTCAGTAAAATTAATAACGCTTTAAATGAATAGTAACAAACACATTACTGGAATTATTCTTGCAGGAGGAAAAAGCTCACGAATAGGGAGTGATAAAGGGTTTTTACTATTAAACGAAAAGGCTTTTATTCAGCATATTATTGAAGCGATGCAGCCTCTGGTAAAAGACATCATAATTGTTTCAAATAATTCGGATTATGATATTTTGAACCTTAAAAGAGTGAACGATTTAATAGAAAATTCCGGACCATTAGCAGGAATATACTCAGGATTGCATCATTCTAATACCGAAAATAATTTGGTGTTGAGTTGCGACGTACCTTTAATAAATACTGAAACATTAAAAAAACTGACAGCCAATATTGAAGAGCATATAGACGTAATTCAACTTGAAAGTAAAGGCAAGACAATGCCACTCATTGCGATGTATAAAACACATTGTAAAAACAAGTTTTTCGAGCTTTTACAACAAGGTGAAAAACGATTACGATTTGCGGTTAAACAATGCAAAGTAAAGACCATTACATTAAATACAGAATTAGAAAAATTTACAGTAAATATAAATACACAACACCATTTAAGAGACCTGTCAGGTTTTGAAAACCTGACAGGTCTGAAACAACAATAACAACAACAATGCAATTAACCATTAAATATTTTGGACTTATCGCCGAAATCACACAATGTAACGAAGAACAATTTGAATTTTCAGGAACGCTAATTAATGAGTTTCTTGAAACTGTTTATTTAAAGTATCCTAAACTTAAAGAAACCCATTTTCAGGTTGCACAGAATAACGAAATCGTTTCAAAAGAAACGATAATTACACAAACCGAAATAGCTTTATTACCTCCATTTGCAGGAGGATAAAATTTAAAATTGAATAGATATAACAGACATATAATCCTTTCAGAAATCGGACAAAAAGGTCAAGACAAACTCACTCAAGCCAAAGTTCTGGTTGTTGGTGCAGGAGGTTTAGGTTGTCCTGTTTTGCAATACTTAACTGCTGCAGGAATTGGCACTATTGGGATTGTAGATTTTGATATAGTTGAAAAATCAAATCTGCAACGGCAAGTGCTTTTCGGCACATCTTCGTTAGGAAAAAATAAAGCAATTGCTGCAAAACAACGATTATTAGATTTAAATGATACTATTTCAATACACACTTATCCTGAAAAGCTAACACATAAAAATGTTTTAGAACTTTTTAAAGACTACGATATTATTGTCGATGGTACAGATAATTTTGCTACAAGATATTTAATCAACGATGCTTCAATTATCACGAACAAGCCTTTAGTATATGGAGCCATTTATAAATTTGAAGGTCAAGTTGCAGTATTTAATTATCAAAATGGCGCGAGTTATCGTTGTTTGTTTCCAACTCCCTCAAAAGAAGGCGCAATACCAAATTGTTCCGAAATTGGAGTGTTAGGAGTTTTACCAGGAATTATTGGTAGTATGCAAGCCAACGAAGTACTTAAAATTATTTTAGGTTTAGGAAATATTCTTTCTGGAAAATTACTTTGCTATAATGCTTTAACAACGCAAACTACAACTTTAATAATCCATAAAGTTGAAAGCGAAATCAAAAAAGTGTTATCAAAAAAAGAAAGTTTTCCAAATACTGTTGAAGAACTTAATTGTAATTTTAATCCGCCCGAAATTTCAATTGAAGATGCTTTTAAAAAGAGAAACATTCAATTTATTGATGTTAGAGAAAAAGATGAATTTCCTAAAGTTGACAGTCTTAATCCAACGTATATTCCGTTAAGCGAATTTGAAAATAATTTAGACAAAATAGATTCAAAAAAGGAAAAAATAATCTTTTGTCAATCTGGAATTAGAAGTAAAAAAGCTGTCTCTGTCTTACAAAAGCATCATATTAACAATAGTTATAGTATAAAAGAAGGTGCTTCAGAAATATTAGAATATATAAATCAACTCCATAAACAACAATAAAAATGAAAGACAAGAAGCCCAAAAATGTATTTAAAGAAGGTGCAATTTCTTCAGAGTTTATAGCAACATCAATTGAAAAACATCAATCCAAAACAAGTATTGGTGCACACAATATTTTTTTAGGGCAAGTGCGTGCAGATACGATAGATAATAAAACCGTTTCAACTATAGAATACACAGCTTATGAAGAAATGGCAATTGCTAAATTTCACGAGATTAGAGAAGCTGCTTTTAATAAGTTCGATTTAAACTGTATGCACATTTATCACAGTCTGGGCAAAGTTAATGTGGGAGAAATCTGTATGTTTGTTTTTGTGTCTTCACCAAGACGAAAAGAAGTCTTTAAAGCGATAGAATATATTGTTGAAGAAATAAAAGCCAATGTTCCCGTTTTTGGAAAAGAAATTTTTGAAGACGAAACACACCAATGGAAGGTAAATAGTTAGAATATGGTCGATATAACAAACAAATCTAATACACTTCGTACTGCAATTGCGCAAGCCATAGTAAGAGTCAGTAAACCTGAAACTATTGTAGCCATTGAAAATGATACAGTTCCAAAAGGAAATGTCTTTGCAATGAGCAAAGCAGCAGGTTTACTCGGTATTAAAAAAACACCGGATTTGCTTCCAGATTGCCATCCTTTACCAATTGAATTCACTTCTGTTGAATACCAAATAAATGAATTGGAAATCATAATTATAGTTACTGTAAAAACCATTTACAAAACTGGTGTCGAAGTTGAAGCTATGCATGGTGCAAGTATTGTGGCTTTAAATATGTACGACATGCTAAAACCTATTGATAAAGGCATCGAGATTCATCACATAAAACTATTGAGTAAAAAAGGTGGAAAGTCCGATTTTAGAGACCGTTTTAGAAAAGACTTAACAGCAGCGGTAATTGTGTGTTCCGATACAATTTCGGCAGGACAAAAAGAAGATAAAGCTGGTAAGGCAATTATTAAAAAATTGGAAGACTGTGATGTGAAAATTTCAGATTATATTATTATTCCAGACGAAAAAGAAATCATTCAGGAAAAAGCTAAAAGCTATCAGGAAAAAGGAATTGATCTTATTATTTTTACTGGTGGAACAGGGCTATCAAAAAGAGACGTAACACCTGAAGCTTTATTGCCCTTGTTAGACCGAAGAATTTCAGGAATTGAAGAAGCTATTCGTAATTATGGGCAAGACCGAACGCCATATTCTATGCTTTCAAGAAGTGTTGCCGGAACTATAAAAAACAGTTTGGTCTTGGCGTTGCCAGGTTCCACAAATGGAGCAAGAGAGTCTATGGAGGCTATTTTTCCTTCAGTTTTACACATTTTCAGAATTTTAAAAGGAGCAAGACACTACTAATGAAACGAGCACACGAATTTTATTATTCAACGAAAATGATTATTAACGAACAGTCCCGATAGTTATCGGGATGACCTTTGACAATCAATAAATATTGAGACATGAAACAGAATAACAACATAATGACAGATACTTTTGGCAGAGTGCATACATATTTACGCATCTCACTTATAGAACGCTGTAATTTACGATGTACCTATTGTATGCCGGAAGAAGGCGTTTTATTATCTCCGAAATCAAGTTTAATGACCTGTGAGGAAATATATACTATAGCAAAAACATTTGTTGAAAACGGAGTTACTAAAATAAGGTTAACCGGAGGCGAACCCTTGATGCGCAAAGACATTCCTGTTATTTTAGAAAAATTGGCCTCATTGCCAGTAGAACTTTCTATCTCTACTAATGCAGTTATTGTAGATAAATTTATTGAAACGTTTAAGGAAAATGGATTACAAAATATTAATGTGAGTTTAGATACTTTAGATGCAGCAAAGTTTAAAGAAATTACACGTCGTAACGATTTTGAAAAAGTTTATAATAATATTTTGCTTTTGGTTTCTGAAGGCTTTAAAGTAAAAATTAATACTGTTATGATAAAAGGCTTTAATGATGACGAAATAATAGATTTGGTTCAGCTCACAAAAAACCTTCAAGTATCTCTTCGTTTTATTGAATTTATGCCTTTTGATGGTAATAAATGGGATATGAAAAAGATGGTTTCTTATGCAGAAATAATGAAAAAACTAAATAGTTTTTATTCTGAAGAACAAATTGAAAGATTACAAGATGCTCCAAATGATACCTCAAAAAATTATAAGATTAAAGGTTATAAAGGCTCATTTGCGGTTATAAGCTCTGTGACTAACCACTTTTGTGATACTTGCAACAGGCTAAGGCTAACAGCCAACGGATACTTAAAAAACTGTTTATTTTCTGCAACCGAATCAGATTTACTTACAACACTTCGCGCAGGGAAATCGATAGGCCCTATAATTGAAAAAGCAGTACAAGCAAAATTAAAAGTTAGAGGCGGAATGGATACCTTGAAAAAATTACAAGAGCCAAAACTTCATACTCAAAATAGAAGTATGATTACTATTGGGGGTTAATCATCCCTATTCATCAACTGCGTTCCAAATTGTTTTAAAACATTTTTTTTGTTTTCTGAAATATTCAACGTTTCTAAAACAGAAAATGCTTTGTTTGTGTAATATTCTATTGCATTTTTTGTGGCTTCAGCAGAACCGCTTGTTAAAAAAATTTGCTTGACTCTTTCAATCTTATGTACACTATTGTTTGGCGATAAGCTAAACAAATCATGTAATTCTTGTTTCCCTTTATCCGAAGAAAACTCTAGTGCCTTAATATATAAGTACGTTTTTTTGTTTTCAATAATATCTCCTCCTGCTTGTTTTCCAAAGGTTTCAGGGTTTCCAAAAGCATCCAAATAATCATCTTGCAACTGAAAAGCAATTCCGAGATTTTTACCAAACTCATAAATACTATTTTGATCCTCAAGAGACGCTTTAGCTATAATGGCTCCCATTTGCATTGCTGCTGCAACCAAAACGGCTGTTTTATACTCAATCATTTTTAAATACTCCGTATTAGTAACGTCGTTTCTAACCTCAAAATCTATATCGTATTGTTGCCCTTCACAAACTACAAGTGCTGTTTTACTAAATAATTTTGCTAAAGTTTGGAATGTCTTTGATTCATAATTTTCAAAAAGCTGATAGGCTATAATGAGCATCGCATCTCCCGAAAGAATCCCAATATTTATATTCCATTTTTCATGCACAGTTTCTTTACCTCGTCGTAGTGGGGCAACATCCAATATATCGTCATGAACTAAAGAAAAATTATGAAACACTTCAACACTTAATGCTGCATTTAATGCCTTTTTGTAGTCGCAGTCAAAAATTTCAGCAGTCATTAAGGTTAAAACCGGGCGCAAACGCTTTCCGCCTAATTGTAAAATATAATGAATTGGGTCATAAAGATTTCTTGGTTCTTTTGGACTTATAAACCGATTCAAATAATAGACAAATTCTTTCCGATAGTCTTCAATAGATAACATGTTGCTAAAATAAGTCAATTCATCATATTAAAAAGTGTCTTGAAAATATAAATGTTAAAAACACACAAAACTTTAGAAACTTTTTTGGTTTTTAAAGTTTCCAGTTGTACTTTCGCATTCATTTATGAGAGATAAAATATTATTAAATGCTACTGATATGTTCTTAAACTATGGGTTTAAGAGTATAACTATGGATGATTTGGCCAATAAAATTGGCATCTCAAAAAAAACTATTTATATCCATTTTGATAATAAAACGAAACTAGTAGAAGCTGTTACTCTTTCGCTTTTTGAAAGAATTTGCAGTGGTATCGATTGTATTTGTGCATTAGAAAAAAATCCCATTGAAGAATTTTATGATATCAAAAAGTTGGTAATGAATCATCTAAAAGATGAAAAATCGTCTCCACAATATCAGCTACAAAAATATTATCCGCAAATTTTTGCTACGCTCAAGAAAAAGCAGTTTGATATTATGCAAGAATGTGTGACCGAAAATTTAGAACGTGGTATTAAACAAAAATTATTCAGAAAAGAAATACATATCGATTTTATTTCTAGAATATATTTTAGCTCCATAATTGCAATTAAAGACAAAGATTTATTTCCTAATGAGCAGTTTTCCATGAATATGCTCATGGAGCATTATTTAGAATATCACATAAGAGGTATTTGTACTTCAAAAGGATTAGAATTTTTAAACCAAATAACACATTCAAAATCAATCATAAATAATGAAAAATAAGCTACTAATAATAACTGGTTTACTATTCTCGGTTTTAGGGTCTTCTCAAGAAGATTCGTATAGTTTTAGCTTAAAAGAGGCTATAGATTATGCTTTGGTTAATAATAGAACTGCAAAAAATGCCGCTAGAGATATAGAATTTGCAAAGGAACTTAAATGGGAAACAACAGCTACAGGTTTGCCTCAAATAAGTGCAAAAATTGACTATAACAATTGGCTTAAACAGCAAGTATCTTTAATTCCTGCCGAGTTTTTTGGAGGTAATCCAGGTGAATTTGCTGAAATAGAATTTGGTACAAAACAATCTATGAATGCTTTTATAGTTATAAATCAAAAAATATTTGATGGCTCATATATTGTAGGTCTTCAATCGGCAAAAGTGTTTCTGGATATTTCTGAAAATGCTAAAGTAAAAACAGATCTTGAAGTTAGAAAAGCCGTAATAAATGCTTACGGTAATGTATTATTAGCCGAAGAAAGTATAAGTATTTTAGAGAGAAATGTAGCAGTTCTCGAAAAAAATCTTTTCGAAATTTCAAAAATATTTGAAAACGGTTTGGAAGAACAAGAAAGTGTTGAACAATTACAAATTACATTATCTGGAGTACAAAGTAATTTAAGAAACATATCCAGATTAAAAACTTTAGCATATCAAATGTTTAACATAACCATTGGTATCGATCTAAACTCTAAAACAATTTTAATAGATAATCTGGAAAGTTTGACCTTGAATAATATTGTTTTAAACTTGCTCGAAGCCGATGAAAATATTGAGAACACCATTGATTTCAGAATCGCATCAAATGATAAAGTGTCTAAAGAACTATTATTAAAACTTGAAAAATGGAAAGCGCTACCTACGTTAACAGCATTTTTAAATGGTGGTTATACTGGTTATAGTGATCAATTCACATTTACTAACTCCAATGAAAGATGGTTTGGTTCTTCGTTATTTGGTGTAAGTATGAACATTCCTATTTTTAGTTCTCTTGAAAGAAGTTCTGCTACTCAAAGGGCAAGAATTAATCTGGAAAAGGCCGAAGAAGATTTAACAGAAGCAGAACAAAATATAAAGCTACAAATTGCTTCAGCCAAAAGCAATTATCGGTTTGCAATAGAAGATTATGAAAACAAAAAAGAAAATTTAACCCTTGCCGAACGTATTGAGAAAAAAAATCAAATAAAATTCTTTGAAGGGATTGCTTCAAGTTTCGATTTACACCAAGCACAAACTCAACTTTACGCGTCACAACAAGACTATCTGCAAGCGATGTTAAATGTAATTACAAAAAAAGCAGACTTAGAAACGGTCTTAAATATCATTAATTAATACGAAACCAAATCATTATGAATCGAGCTTATGAAAAAAGCTTTATATCCAAAAGGAATATTTATTAGCGAATAGTTCCGATGATTATCGGGATGACCATTAAAAAACATTAAATACAAACACATGAAACACATATATACAATACTAGTTCTAACAATACTGATTTTTTCTTGCGGATCTGACAAGAAAAAATCTGTCGAAGACGTGATAGCTACAAATAATTTAGAAGCAATTAGAGCTAAAAAAGACCAGATAATTTCGAAACAAATAGAAATCGTTGAGCAGTTAAAACAACTCGATGCCAAAATTGATGAATTAGATACCACAAAAAAAGTTGCTTTAATTTCAACGTTTACCGTAAAAGAAGAAGTATTTAATCATTATTTGGAATTACAGGGTAATGTAAGCACAAAAAACCTTTTAGTAATTTATCCGGAATATGCTGGAATACTCTCTAAAGTTTATGTTAGAGAAGGACAATATGTAAAAAAAGGGCAGATTTTAGCAAAAATTGACGATGGCGGATTAAGTCAACAACTGGCACAATTACAAATCCGGTCGGATTTGGCTAAAACTACTTTTGAACGCCAAGACCGATTATGGAAGCAAAACATCGGAAGCGAAATGCAATATTTACAAGCAAAATCCAATTTCGAAGTACAACAACAAATGGTTAATCAAATTCAAATTCAACTGGATAAAACAATTGTTAAAGCTCCTTTTTCTGGAACAATAGATGATATAATATCCGAACAAGGGAGCGTTGTCGCTCCAGGTCAATCTCAACTTATGCGTATTGTTAATCTGGATAATATGTATATAGAAACCAATGTGCCCGAAAGTAATATCTTAACTGTGGTTAAAAACAAAACTGTAATAGTAGAATTTCCTGTTTTAGGAAAAACAATTCATGCAAAAATACGTCAGGCAAGTAATTATATCAATCCTGCAAACAGAACATTTAAAGTAGAAATTGCTGTGCCAAATAAGGATAAAAGCATCAAACTAAACCTTACTGTCAAATTAAAAATCAACGATTATACCAACAAAAAAGCATTGCTGATTCCTCAAAGTATTGTTTCGGAAAATTCAAAAGGGGAACAATATATCTATGTTATAATAGATAAACAAGAAGATAATATTGCGGTAGTTAAAAAAGCAATTATACAAACTGGTAAAACACAAGGAGATGTTATTGAAGTTTTAAGTGGAATTGAAAACGGAACTGAAGTTATAAATGAAGGGGCTCGACGTGTAGAAGAAGGGCAAACTGTACAAGTTGAAAATAATTAAGCCAAAACATTATGACGAAACAGCGAAAAAAAATAGATAAAGAGTTTGGGCTATCATCTTGGGCAATAAATAATAAAACCACCATTTATGTTATGATGGTTTTAATATTATTTTCTGGTATTTCGGCATATTTTAGTATGGCAAGAGAAAATTTTCCGGAAGTGAAAGAAACCAAAATTTATATAAACTCCGTATTTCCTGGAAATACTGCCGAAGACATAGAAAAATTAATCACAGACCCTTTAGAAGAAAAGCTTAAAACGGTAAGCAATGTAATAGAAATCACTTCAACATCGCAAGAGGATTTTTCAATGATTATTGTAGAATTCGATGATGGTATTACTGTAGAAGCAGCTAAACAAAAAGTAAAAGATGAAGTTGATACTGAAACTTCGAACGAAGACTGGCCAACATTTAACGATGCCAAAGTGGAGCCCAATGTTTTTGATATAAGATTTTCAGAAGAAATGCCAATTCTTAACATTAATATTTCAGGTGATTATCCTGTTGAAAAACTTAAAGAGTTTGCCGAATACCTACAAGACGAAATCGAAGATTTATTAGAAATTAAACAGGTTGACATTCGTGGTGCCCAAGACAAAGAAGTTGAAGTTGCAGTAGATATCTATAAAATGATGGCAGCTCAAGTTAGTTTTAGCGATATTATTGGAGCCATTAAAAACGGAAATACAACAATGTCTGCTGGTAATTTAATTGCAAGTGGACAACGTCGTACTATTAGAATAATAGGTGAGATTGAAAACCCAAAAGATTTAGAAAATTTTGTTGTAAAAACAGAAAAAGGGAATTCTATATATCTAAAAGATGTTGCTGAAGTAGCTTTTAAAGAAAAAGAGCGTACTACTTATGCAAGAGAGTTTGGAGAACCCGTTGTAATGCTGGATGTTAAAAAGCGTTCCGGCAGAAACATGGTTGCTGCTGCCGAAAAAATTGAAAGAATTGTGACAAATGCCAAATCAAACGTTTTTCCTCCTAATTTAAAAGTTACAATTACAAACGATCAATCTTCTAAAACCATTGGTCAAGTAGATGATTTGGTAAACAATATCATCTTCGGTATAATGCTCGTTGTATTGGTTTTAATGTTCTTTTTAGGACTTAAAAATGCATTATTTGTTGGTTTTGCAATCCCAATGTCGATGTTTATGTCATTAATGATATTAAATGCTCTGGGCTACACCATGAATACAATGATTTTATTTGGGCTAATAATGGGTCTTGGTATGTTGGTAGATAATGGAATTGTTGTGGTCGAAAACGTGTATCGATTGATGGAAACAGAAGGGTTAAACCGTATTGAAGCCGCTAAAAAAGGAATAAGTGAGATTGCATTTCCAATTATAATCTCTACAGCTACAACAATAGCAGCTTTTATTCCGCTTGGAATGTGGCCAGGAATGATGGGAGAATTTATGATATATTTCCCTATCACTCTTTCAGTGGTTTTGGGATCTTCATTATTTGTGGCTATCTTTTTCAATTCGGTAATGGTGTCTCAATTTATGAAAATAGAGGATGAAGAAATGCCCATAAAACGCATTGTTGTTATTTCGGCAATATTGACTGTTGTCGGATTGCTCATTTTAATTTTTGGAGGTGAATATCGAGCTATAGGAAGTGTAATGATAGTTACTATGCTTATACTATGGGTGTATAGATTGGTATTACGTAATGCAGCAAATTCATTTCAAAGAAATAGCTTGCCTAAATTAGAACGGTTTTACGAAAAAATATTAAGAGCAGCTTTAAAAGGATGGAAACCTTATGCAATTAGCCTTGGAACTGTACTTTTATTATTTATAGCTTTTGGAGGCTTTGGGGCTTCGATAGCAAGTAAACGAACCCAAATTGAATTTTTCCCAGATAATGAACCTAATCAAATCATTGTTTACATAGAATATCCTCAAGGAACAGATATTGAAAAAACGAATGCCATAACCAAAGCCATTGAAAAAAGAGTTTATAATGTAATTAATGCTGAAGAATATAAAGATGGAGATTACAACTTTATGACCGAAAGTGCCGTGTCACAAGTAGGTGAAGGCGCAGGAAATCCACAAACTGATGCAGCAGTAACCGAAATGCCACATCGAGGCAAAATAACAGCTTCTATGCGTGAGTATAAATACCGGAAAGGAGCGAAAAGCAGGGAATTACTTAAAAAAATACGTGAAGATTTAAAAGATAAATTTCCTGGAGTTGCTATTAGTGTGGAAAAAGACAATGCTGGTCCTCCACAAGGCTACCCGATAAATATTGAACTGGAAGGCGATGATTATACCGAATTAATCGCTACTGCTGAAAGGATGCGTGATTTTATCAACAGTAAAAATATTCCTGGAATTGATGAACTCAAAATAGATGTAAACAAATCCAAACCATCCATGCAAGTTTTAGTTGACCGTAAAAAAGCAGGAGAACTTGGTGTAAGTGCAGGCCAAGTTGGGCAACAATTACGCAATTCTATTTTTGGCGCTAAAGCAGGCATTTATAAAGAAGCTGGTGAAGATTATGATATTTATGTACGATTCAATAAAAAACACAGATACAATACTAGTGCAATTTTTAATCAGAAGATTACATTTAGAGATCAGGCAACAGGCAAAATAAAAGAGATTCCCGTGTCTGTGATAGCACGGCAAAAAAATAATTCGGGTTTTAGTTCTATCAAGCACAAGGATATTAAGCGTGTGGTTACTGTTTATTCTGCTTTAACTCCCGGTTACACAGACGCTGGAGAGATTGTAGGAAAAATTCAACATGAAATGATAAATTTCAATCACAAGCCAAAATCTGTAAAAATAGATTTTACCGGACAGATTGAAGAGCAAGACAAACAACAAAAATTTCTTAATGGTGCTTTTTTAAAAGGTTTAGCATTAATCTTTTTCATCTTGATATTTCAATTTAATTCGGTTACAAAACCAGCAATTATTATGTTGGCAATCTTTTTAAGTTTGATTGGTGTGTTTGGCGGTTTAATAATTTCGGGAGCTCCTTTTGTAATAATGATGACTATGATGGGAATTATTGCATTAGCAGGAATTGTAGTAAATAATGGCGTTGTTCTTTTAGATTATACACAGCTCTTAATTGATAGAAAAAAAATTGAATTCAATATTGATGAAAACGAATATGTAGATAAAAACACTTTATTTGAAGCCATTGTAACAGGCGGAAAAGCACGTTTACGTCCAGTAATATTAACTGCTATTACAACAATTTTAGGACTGATTCCGCTGGCTACTGGGTTTAATATAAATTTTTATACCCTGTTTAGTGATTTTAATCCTAATATATATTTTGGTGGGGATAATGTTATTTTTTGGGGACCATTAGCAAAAACCGTTATTTACGGTTTAATTATAGCAACCTTCCTAACTTTAATTATTGTTCCAATCTTGTTTTATTTAGTTACCATATTTAAAATGTGGTTAAAAGATAAGACTGCTCCTAAAATAGCTTTGGACGAGGTATAAATAGAAAAAACCGAAGAAAAAATTGCTTCGGTTTTTTCTTTAGTACTGTTGTTAAATACTAGAAGTCATCATCATTTGGAATTGGAACTGCTGAAGGAACCATATCTCCTGGTCTATCGTTAGGCAATTCACTAAGTCTACCAAATCTTCTCATATCAATCCATCTATGGCTTTCACCAAACAATTCATATCTTTTTTGATTCAGTACTTCATCTTCTAATGCACTTGGTGTTAGTGCTCCTGCATAATCACCAAGACTAGCAGCATTTCTAATAACATTAATAGCGTTTACAGCTTCCGCTGGATTAGAAACCATATTTGCTTCAGCATATAATAAAATCAATTCAGCATTTCTAATAATTGGGGTACTATCTTCTAGCGATTGATATATCCAAACGTCATGTGTTCCAACTAAGCCTGAAGCTTCTCTTGGTGTATCTCTTAAGGTTACTTTGTTTATTCTGGAGTCACCAGCCTCAGCATCTGCCAAAAAGCTAGAATGCGCTACCCTAACGTTTGCTTCTTGATTTTGAGCAATAAAAAGAGGATTTGCTAAATCTGCTCCAGATAAAGAAAACGTATGATAAACACCTGTTGTTAAATCACCTGTCATATTCATAAAAGAGCCTCCTAATGCAGATAATACTGCTGAAGAATTCCCTCTATAAGCCTCTACTCTTGCTGTTAATGCTTTGTTAAATTGTAAAAATCCTGTTGGTGTATCAAAACCACTATATCCAGATGTTAAATTAAAAGGCAAGCTTGACCCTCCCGAAGCTAAATCATTTGCTGCATCTGTTAAGAGACCAGCTATAGCTGTTAGTGCTTCATCATAACCTACAATAGGCCCTAAATTATCAGGATCAGCAACATCAATTCTAATCCCATTGGTATATTGATTGTTAGATACCATTAATAATTCATGAGCTTTAAGTGTATTAAGAACACCTCTTATTGCTGCTATTTCTGCAGCAGAAAAATCAGAAGTCGTATTAGCTAATCCAGATAATACCAAATTTACTTCTTTTACAGCTGCATATCTTGTCCCCCAAGGTGTTGTTGTATAAAACGTTTGGTTATCTAAATTCCCGGTTACAACATCTCCTTCAAAACGAGGGTCTGAACTGGTAAAGTAGTAGTATTCTCTACCCATTATACTTTGCACATCAACTTGTGTGTTCAAGCGATCTCTCATATCTGAAAGTATTCCAGATATTGCTTGCGGTAATTCTCCTCGTGATAAATCATCTGATATTGAAGAGGTACTCGCTCCGTTTAAACTTTCACCACCGTCTAACGTACACGAAGTAAACGCTAAAAAACCTATGGTTAAAATTATTATATTAAACTTTCTTATATTTTTCATTTTTTCTTTTATTAAATTTTAAAATTGCATTGATAAATGGAACATATATCTTTTAGAAGATGGAAAAGGAGTAACCTCTACACCAGTCGACAAACCAGTACCACCAAAGTTTGAAACTTCAGGGTCGTAACTATTATAATCGAAAATATTGATTAGGTTATGTCCAGAAAACCCTAGTTTAACATTAGATACAACACCATCAAACCATTTATTAATAGTTTCTTCAGGAACGGTATAATATAAACCAATTTCTCTTAATCTCCAATAGGAAGCATCCTCTACAAAAGGTCTTGCATTTCCTGCAAAAAGACCATTAACAATTCTATAATTACCATTAGGAATTAATCCATCAGGATCAACATCAAAATCATCAAAATCCGCACTTGTTCCTCCAAAATCGGACAGTAATTTTGTTAAGTTAATATTATCTCCACCTTTTTTCCAATGCCATAAAAAAGACAATGTAAAATCTTTATATCTAATATCATTAATAAAAGACATTTGAAAATCTGGCTCTGCATCTCCCAATACACTTACAGGAGTCCCAGGACCTGTTGTCCCAACAATTTGAGTGACACTTTTCCCTTCTTCAATTTGAAATTGTCCTAAACTATTTCCAAAACCTCCTAGGTTAAATGTAGGAACATCTAATCTAGTCATTTTAGATTCGTTTGTAAACCAGCTTATATTTGAATTCCAGGAAAAATCTTCAGAATCAAAAACTTGTACATTAACACCAATCTCAACTCCTTTGTTTTCAAGTTCGCCTGCATTTTTCCATTCGCTTGAAAAACCTGTTGACGTTGGAACATCTGCACGTAATAAAAGATCTTCTACCTTTTTCTTATAATATGAAAATTCAACAGATATGCGGTTGTTTAAAAACCCAGCATCAAATCCTATTTCAAATTCTTTTTGCCTTTCTGGAGAAATGTTAGGATTCCCTCTTGTTCCAGGAACTATAATTCCTACATTCCCATCTGCTAAAGTATTATTGAAAATAGTAAATAAAGAACCAAAAGCAGCAAAAGTACCTGCTTCACCGTAAGCAGCACGTATTTTAAATCTATTTAAAACATCACTACTCCCCCAAAAATCAAAGTTATTTAAATTAACTGCTAACGATCCTTTTGGGTAATAGAAAAATTCATTAATGTCTCCATTGTTGGTTGATTTATCTCCTGTAACACCTAGTGTTGCAATTAATTTATCTTGATAATTAAACTCTTCTTGAGCAAAAAATCCAAAATCTTCTTGTTCTAATCTAACTTGATCAGTACTTACATTAGCAGCTTGATTAACATTTGTTTCAGATGCAATTAAATCTGAAGCAATAACTCTAACAATATTCTGTGAGAAATCTTGTTTAGTTACTCCTGCTGAAGTTGTAAAACTTAAATCATTATCCGTCGAATAATTATGGACTAAATAAGCTGAATAGTTAGCGTTAGTATTAGTTGTAATTGTAATAGCTGAAACACCATTTAATCCTCCGTTTTCAGATTTTTGAAACTGTAATTCTTTGGGGAAAATTACTTTCGCAGTCATATCATAATGGTCTACACCTGCTTTAGCAACAAATTTTAAACTTTGGCTGTCTGTTCTTAATAAATTAACATCAATTGTTCCTCCTCCAATAAACCTATTAACCCGTTCGTTATTTGTCATCAAATCTCTTGTTTGTAATGGATTCGAAGCTCCATGAGGAGCATCCGGGTAATTCCCGTTTTCATCAGGAAATAAATAATCCCAAGGACGTACTCCTGTAGCCAATGCAACTCCAAGCGTAGTTCCACTATTATCATTATTAAAGAAACCTCTATCTGCTGAAGAATTAATATAATTAGTAGTTAATGAAAATTTAATATTATCAGTAAACTTATGATCTAAATTCAGTCTAATAGAAGACTTATCATAGCCAGTGTTTTTAACTATACCATCTTCTTGATTACGTGTAAATCCTGTGAAAAAAGTTGTTTTTTCATTTCCGCCAGATATACTAACATTAGTGTTTGAAATAAATCCTTTTTCTCCAAATAATTCTTTTTCATAGTCAGTTAATGTTCCTGCAGCTTCAGCAGCAGAATACAATGCTCCTTGACCAAATGCACTTTCGGCTAAATCTGCTGTCCAATTTCTCTGACCTTGTAAATTTATTGCTTCATTCCAGCCATTAGATTGAGAAAAATTTATTATTGTTTTTCCTTGTTTCCCTCTTTTAGTTGTAATTATAATTACTCCAGCGGCTCCACGAGAACCATAAATAGCAGAAGCAGATGCTCCTTTTAAAATTGAAATACTTTCAATATCATCAGGGTTAATGTCTGCAATTCTATTAGTTGCATTATCTTGATTACTGTTAGCACTAGCTCCTCCACCAGAAGCATTAGAAACATCATTCAATCCTGCAGAAAAGATGCTACTGTTATCAATATAAACACCATCTATAATATACAAAGGTTGGGAATTACCATTAATAGATGTAATCCCTCTTAATTTAACTGATAACCCTCCACCTGGAGAACCTGAATTAGAAGTCACTAAAGCTCCTGGAAACTTACCAGATAATGCTCCATCTAATGTTTGTGGTGGTGTTCTACCTCCTAATTCGTCAGCAGATATAGTTGCTACTGCATTAGCTGCATTACTTCGTTTAATTGAAGTTGCTAGTCCTGTTATCACAATTTCCTCTAAAGCAATTCCAGATTGCATAGTAACATTTACAACATTACTTGTAACTGTCACTTCTTGAGTTTCAAACCCAACAAAAGAAAATACTAGCACGTCTCCATTACTCGCGCTAATCGAGTAATTTCCGTCAAAATCTGTAGCTGTTCCAGTTGTCGTGCCTTTGACAACTATAGTAACTCCAGGTAAAGGCATAGAGGCGTCGTCTAAAACAGTTCCCGATACCATCTGTGCACTAATAAAATTTGATGCTAAACAAAACATCAAAAGGATTAAATAGTTTTTTAACATAATTTATTGTTTTTAGTTATGCGAAAGAAACAAAAAAAAAAAGAATTATGCCCTTTCTGTCTGCGTTAATTATTTATTTAACACAATTAAATTAAGAAATCATCATATAAACAACTCTTTTATTGGTAATTTTTTAATGATAATTGTTTAAGATAAGTGCTTTATAAATTTTATAATTTTATCAATTCCTCCAAATATATTAGAACAGAATTTTTTTATAAAATTAGCATCAATAGATGAGTTATTCCTATAGGCTCTCAATACTTCTTCTCCATTAAAATCTACAAAAGCCAATCTAAAAAATAATTCTTCCTTTTGAAAATAAAAATCTGATGAAGGCAAAAGTGCAACACTGAAATTATCTAACAAATAATTTGCTAATTGAGTACTTGTGTTAATTCCCATTGTATTAATTTGTTCTTTAAAATTATTAAAACCAATCATCATATAAAAAGCTCCTTGTGGTTCTGTGCATTCAATATTTACTTCTTTTAGTTTTAAAGCAATATATTGAGACACTCCTTTTAAAATTGCTGAACAATCTTTAATTTGCTTCTTAATATCATCATTCATTTTAAATGCTTCAATGGCAGCAAATTGTATTGGAGAAGAAACAGCACTAAATGTTTCACTAAACATAGATCGATAAGTATTATGCAAAAACTGTAAATCTTTGGGTAAAGACATAAATCCTAATCGATATCCTCCTGCGGAAAACACTTTACTTAAGCCTCCAAAAACAATTGTCTTTTCTGGATAAAATTTTGAAATACTTGGAGAAAAGTCTTCATTAAAATTTATTTGAGAATAAATCTCATCAGAAAGGACAATAATATCATTTTCCCTACAAACTACTGCTAATTGTTCTAATTCTTCATCTGTATAAACTGCTCCAGTTGGATTATTAGGGGAGTTTAATATCAATGCTTTTTGTAGATTGGGATTGGCTTCACAATATGCTGATAAAGTATCTGAAGTTAGCTTAAAATTATTTTTCAAACTAGTTTCTAAAATAACATAATCTCCATTTTTAGAATTAATTTGAGGTCCATAACTTACCCAACTCCCTTTTGGAATTAAAAAAGTACTGTCTAAAATTAATATGGTTTGGTATAATAACTCTTTGCTTCCAGGACCAATATAAATAAAATCACTTTCTGCTTTAATCCCTTGATGCTTTTCTAGAAATTTAGCAATAGTATTTCTTAACACATCCAACCCAATTGTAGGTAAATAGTGATTATTTGTAGCATTATCTTTTAATGCATTTACAATAGATTGGTGGATAGGAAAAGGAGATTGTCCAAATCCAAAATGAAAAATAGTTTCCCCTTTTTCTCTTAAAGCAACTACTTTCTGGTTAATAGCCAAAGTTGCTGAAGGCTTTAGATTTTGAATATTTTGATTAACCTTAATCATAATACAATAAATTGTAAAAAAAGAGCTTCTTAAAAGAAGCTCTTTTTAAATCTAAACTTGATATATTAATTAAGATCTGTAAAAGTTAAAGCAGGATTTCCATCTTCATCCAGACCAGCATCAATAACGAGTACCCATTTATCCTTGTCCATTATAACATCGAAGGTAGAAACATTCCCGCCAAAATCAACTGTAAGTATCACAGGAATACTTGCATTATCATTCCAATAGTCATCAATATATATTGAAGTCTTTCCTTCTGGCAAACTAGCAGTAAATGTTTCAAAACTTGTTGTGCCAAATGTATTTGCTATTATTTCTCCATCAAAATCCTGGTTTCCAACAAATAAATAATGATCATAATCGTAATAAGAATCATCCCACTCGATTGAAATTGTTGCCGATGGAGCTACAACAAATATTTCTTTGTTATTAACCTCACCACTAGGCGAATTTATTCTGACTTCATATCGACCTAATTCTAAAAAAGTAATATCTCCAGTTCCAAAACTTTCAGATTCTAAAATAACAGCGTTATTTATAGTGTAATCTGAACCGTCAACAGCAGCACCTCCGTCTTTAGTCACAGAAAAAGCAACTGCTAAATCTGATGACACAGGGTTGTTTGATCCAACTGTAATTGTATTTGAGAAACCAAGGCCAGCATATCTAGCCGAATCGTCATGAGTAGCATTAGTTTCTATAAATACCGTGTTTACAGTAGTTGTAGTTGTTTGAGTTAATACCTCAACAATGTCATCACTATCATCACAGCCTACCATAAAGATTAATGGTAAGACTAGTAATAGTTTATAAATTTTATTAAATTTTTTCATAGTTTTTTTATTTTAATGTGAATGTTAATCTTCCATATACATATCTACCATTGAAACCAAATTGCGATGTTCTACGAGAGAAAACAAATTGTCTCCCATAATTACCACTTGGTCTAACTTCGTCTGGATACACATCGAAAAGATTGTTAGCTCCTAATGAAAATGTTAAGTTATCAGCAAAATTATAAGTAGCAGATATATCTGTAACTACTTTTGCTCCATACTCATCACCATTATCTGGATCGTTTACTGCTCCAAAATAAACATTACGTAACATAAAATTCCACTTATTAACACTATAAACATTTGTAAGATTAATTTTCTCATTAGGTAACGCAGATTCTATAAAACCAATAGCTCTATCATCTAAAATTGGAACCCCTAAAATACTTTTTACATTTGTCACATCAGTTTTAGAAAAAGATGCAGAAAGGCTATTATGTAAATTACCTTCTCCGATTCCGATATTATGATCTATAACTATATCAATTCCTGAAGATTCTGTGCTATAACCGTTAGTGAAGAATTTAGCTTGCCCAGCTGCTGCATCAGCAAAAATAATATCTACTTCAGATGGAGGTGTATCTCCTGGTGGCTTATAATTTCTTGTTTGCCCTACTCTATCGTCAACATTTACAATATAAGCATCAACGGTTATTTTCATGCCAACATCTGGCAATTTAGCAGTAAATCCTAAACTAAAGTTATCAGAAGTTTCTTCTTTTAATCGAGGAATGCCTAACAATTGTGCCAATCTACTAGTGTTCCCAAATGTTCCCACTTCGTTAGGGATGCCATTAATAAATAATGTTGAAGTTGCATTAAAATATATTTGATGCAAATCAGGTGCTCTAAAACCAGTACTAGCTGCCGCTCTAATTGTAAAATTATCAGAAGCTTTAACTCTAGATGCTATTTTCCAGTTAAAAGTGTCTCCAAAATCGCTATAGTTTTCATATCGAAATGCTGCTGTTAACAAAAATGAATCAGAGATATCTGCTTCTAAATCTATATATCCTGCATAACTATTTCTGCTTTGATCAACTTCATTACTTGGTCTGTAGCCCGGAAATACTTGTGAACCTCCTGGAACTAAACTTCCAAAATAACTATATACTTTATCTGCATCTGGAGTAGTTTGTGTTACAACTTCTCCATTTACATCATAACTTGCCCAAGACGCTTCTTCTCCGGATTTTAGTTGATAGTTCTCAACTCTGTATTCAGCACCAAATGCCACATTAAATCCTTCAAAAATATCATCGTGGAATTTTGAAATATCTAAATTAGTTGTGTTTTGAGCAAAAGAAAATCCACCCGCTTCAAACTGTCTTTGTGTTGAAGCTCCTAATGTAGCATTTGTAGTATTCTTAATAGTAAAATCAAAACTATTAGTTCCATAAGTATTACTAAAATCTACATTCCAATCTCCAATCAGACCTTTAATACCGGCAGCAAATGATTTATCTATAACTCTAGACGCTATATGAGGTAAAAATCCGTTAGCTAAAGCCTCTGTTGTTCCTCTACCATCTGTGTAAGCTGGTCTTCTAAAGAAACCTGCTGCTAAACCATCTCTGGAGCTAATGCCTCCAAACGAGTACAGTACTGATCCATTATCGTCTAATGGAAGTTCCATATTCATCATAAACTTACCGCTTCTTAATTTTGATTGACCAATTTTCATTCTAAAATCGTCTCTATCTAATCCTCTTGCAGCTAATTCATATTCAGAAATTGGCGCTGCTCCAGGCAAGTCAGAATCTGAATTAATAATATCTAAAAATGAATCTCCATTGGCGATTCCTGCATTATAAACTGCTTGTAAAGAAGGGTCTAAACTTCCTACATAAGCTGCTAAAGCGCTTGGATTCATAGCATAAGCTTGATCATAACCCAAATTTCTTGTGGCAACATCAAACATGGTATAGATAACTTTTCCCATGGTGTCACTTCTGTTTGTTGCTCCTCTATTTTCTAAAGATCCCGTGAAATTAATAAACCCTCCGTTTTTACCTAAATCAATACCATAGTTAGCATCTATTTGAAATTTTTCACCATCTACTCCACCATCGTCATATTTTTCAGAATGTTGACTGAAGTTAGCTCCAGAATTCACATTCAAAACAAGTTCATTTGTAGCCTTTTTAAGGACGATGTTAATTACACCAGCAATAGCATCACTACCATACTGTGCTGCTGCACCATCACGTAAAATTTCAATTCTAGCTATTGAAGAAGCTGCTAGTGCATTTAAATCGGTAGCAACAGATCCTGTTCCAACTGTTCCATTAACATTAACTAAAGAAGACTTGTGACGTCTTTTCCCGTTAATTAAAACTAATACTTGATCTGGTCCAAGACCTCTTAAAGAAGCTGGATCAACGTGATCTGTACCATCAGATACTGTTTGAGTAGTTGAAGTAAATGAAGGCGCTACATAATTTAAAATTTCATTAACTGTTGTTTGTGGACCAGTTGCCGCAAGTTTAGCAACATCAATAATATCTACTGGTACTGGAGTATCTATTACAGTTCTACCTCTATTTCTAGAACCTAATAAAACTATTTCGTCTAATGCAACTCCTGCTTGCATAGTTACGTTTACAGTATTCCCACTTACTGTGACTTCTTGAGTATCAAAGCCAACATAAGAAAACACTAATACATCTCCATCGCTTACACTAATAGAAAAGTTTCCATCAAAGTCTGATGTAGTTCCTGTTGAAGTTCCTTTAATAATAATTGAAACTCCTGGCAACGGTTGAGACGTATCGTCTAAAACTGTTCCTGTAACTTCTTGAGCCTCAATAAAATTTGCTGCTCCTAAAAAGAACACCAAAAGAATTAAGTAATTTTTAATCATAATATATTTTTATTGGTTTCCACAAAAAAACTAAAAAAATTTTTAAAATTAATGTTTTTTGGCAATTATTTAATATATTGTTCATGAATCTGAAAATATAAAAAATGAAAAAAATCTGCTATTTAATTCTAATTGGTCTATTTACAGTTTCTTGTAACAATCCAAAATTATCCTCATCAAGTAATTTGTTTGGTGAAGTAAGAAAAGATGATGAAAAATCACAAATGATTCAAAAGGTGTTTGATGCTGTTGCTGCTGAAGATATTTCTTATCTACAGGAGATTTTTTCTGATGACTTAAAACACACAAATCCTGATGGAGTAGTCATAAATAAAGAGGAATTTATTGAGGGTATTAATAATATATATGATATGTTTGATAATATCGAATTTAAAAAATCTGAATACGAAGATTATCCTAATTTAGAGATAGAAACAACCTATTATTCCAATGGAAAAATATGGACTAATATATGGAGCGAAATGAAAGCAGATGGAAAATACACTGGAAAAGAGATAAGTATTCGTTTTCACATATCATATCTTTGGAAAGACAATAAAATCATTGAAGAAGTTCAATTTTTTAATCCAACAGCTTTTAACGAGGAAGGGAAAGCTAAAGAAAAATCCTTAAATTAGAAATTAATATTATGAAAAAAATAATTCTTATTTTATCAATTCTAGTTTTAAGTTGTGGGACTAAAACTAATCAAAATAATCAATGGACTTTTGACGCTACTGATGGATCATATATTCAATGGAATGGAGACAATACCAATGCTAATGAAATGCTTCATCACGCAATGAAACATATGTACAATTTTGAATACGAAAAATCTATGACGTTTTTTGAAAAAGTTTTGGAATATGATTCTTCACTTTTTGGCCCTCATGTTGTTTTGGCTGGATTTGCAATTGATGGATCTGAAAAACAAAAAATGCATATTCAAAAAGCAAAAGAATTAGTAGCTGATAACAATGAAACTTCTAAAGTTTTTGTTTCACTTCTTGATTTACCAAAGGGAAATAATTGGCCTTTAGGATCAGAAGGTTCTTTTGAGTTATGGTCTAAAATGAGAGAACTTGAACCTAAAGGTAAATTAATTCATTTCTACTATGCTTTTTCAAATCCAGATTCTAATGAAAGAATTAGAGAAATGGAATTATTGCTATCTGAGATAAGAGATCAAAAAGGTGATCCAAATTCTCTACCAACTAATGGTGATCATTCTTATATGATCCCTCCAATAATTAATTCATTAGGTTACTTTTACTATGGAATTGGTGAAAAAGATAAAGCTAAAAATCATTTTGATGAATATTTGGATCTTTATAAAAGTTACAATTCTTACGATTCAATGGGTGAATTTTATTATAACGAAGGTGATATGGAAAATGCTTTAAAGTATTATAAAAAAGCAATTGAAATGTACCCTTCTTCTGCTTCTGCAAACTCTATGGTAAGAAAGATTAATGAATAAATAGCATTATATTTAGTTAAGCTAATATAAGTGTAATAAAATGGTTTAAAAAATGTATTTAATTCAATATATCTAATCACTATTTCCTTAAATTTGCACCTTAACATTTCTATAATATGTTTAGAAGCCATACTTGTGGTGAATTAAGAGATACACATATCAATAAAGAAGTTACTCTTGCTGGTTGGGTGCAGAAAACGCGTGATAAAGGATTCATGCTTTGGATAGATCTTCGTGATCGCTATGGAATTACGCAGCTTATTTTTGATGAAGAACGTTCTTCTCAAACTCTAATGGAACAAGCCAAAACACTTGGTCGTGAATTTGTAATTCAAGTTAAAGGCACTGTCATTGAACGCACTTCAAAAAATCCCAATCTTCCGTCTGGTGATATTGAAATATTAGTTTCTGAATTAATTGTCTTAAATAAATCTTTGCTTCCTCCTTTTACTATTGAAGACCAAACCGATGGTGGCGAAGAGTTGCGTATGAAATATCGCTACCTTGATATTAGACGAAATCCTGTAAAAAACAATTTAATATTTCGACATAAAGTTACTCAGCATGTTCGTAATTATTTAACTAATGAAGGCTTTATTGAAGTTGAAACACCTTATTTAATAAAATCTACACCAGAAGGTGCGAGAGATTTTGTTGTACCTTCTCGTATGAACGAAGGTCAATTTTATGCGCTTCCTCAATCACCTCAAACCTTTAAACAATTGCTAATGGTTGGTGGAATAGATAAGTATTTTCAAATTGTAAAATGTTTTAGAGATGAAGATTTACGTGCCGACAGACAACCAGAATTCACACAAATAGATTGTGAAATGGCATTTGTAGAGCAAGAAGATATTTTAAATGTTTTTGAAGGCTTAATAGGATATTTACTTAAAGAAGTTAATGGTGTAACCGTTGAAAAATTCCCAAGAATGACCTATGAAGAAGCCATGCAAAAATATGGAAACGATAAACCAGACATTAGATTTGGAATGGGATTTGGCGAACTAAATGCTGTTGCACAACATAAAGATTTTAATGTTTTTAATCAAGCCGAATTGGTGGTTGGTATTGCTGTACCTAACGGAAACGAATATTCAAGAAAAGACATTGATAAACTTATTGATTGGGTTAAGCGACCACAAGTAGGTGCTCTTGGAATGGTTTATGTACGTTGTAATGACGATGGTAGTTATAAATCTTCAGTAGATAAATTTTACAACCAAGACGATTTAGCAAAATGGGCTGAAATTACAGGAGCTAAAAAAGGAGATTTAATTTGTGTGCTTTCAGGTAATGCAACTAAAGTAAGAAAACAATTAAGTGCGTTGCGTATGGAACTGGCAGAACATTTAGGCTTACGTAATCCTAAAGAATTTGCGCCACTTTGGATTACTGATTTTCCGCTTTTAGAATGGGACGAAGACGCAAAACGTTACCATGCGATGCATCATCCATTTACATCGCCAAAATCAGGACAATTAGAATTATTAGAAACAAATCCAGGCGATGTAAAAGCCAATGCTTACGATTTGGTACTAAACGGAATTGAAATCGGAGGAGGTTCTATAAGAATTCACGACAAAAAAACACAAGCCTTAATGTTCGACTATTTAGGTTTTACAAAAGAAGAAGCTAATGCACAATTTGGCTTTTTAATGAATGCCTTTGAATATGGTGCGCCACCTCATGGAGGAATAGCCTTTGGATTAGATAGGTTGGTTGCCATACTTGGAGGTCAAGAAACCATTCGTGACTTTATTGCATTCCCGAAAAATAATTCTGGGCGAGATGTAATGATAGATGCACCAGCACCAATTGATGATGCTCAATTAAAAGAGTTAAGTTTAAAACTTGATTTAAAATCGTAGATTAATATTTAATATTGTCTCGTCGAGCGCAGTCGAGACGTGTTTATTTCACTTTATTTTTAGTTCTGGAATGCGCTCGAACAGACATTATATAAGTTTTTCATGCCAAAAAAAACACGATTAACCCGCTTTTTAATTTGGAAATATAAACATATTTCTGATAGGCAATTTATTTATATCCTAAGTATAGTAATTGGATTATTAGCAGGTCTTGGAGCTGTCGCTTTAAAAAACCTAACACATTTTATTCAACAATTACTAGAAGGCGAGTTTATAAAAAACATACATCAGGCATTTTATTTTATATTTCCAATTATTGGCTTACTGCTTGTTTTCCTTACCATAAAATATATTATACGTAAAAAAGTTGGCCATGGAATTCCTTCTACTTTATATGCTATTTCCAAACAAAAAGGAATTATGCCAAGGCATCAAATGTGGGCGTCACTCTTAACAGCACCACTAACAGTTGGATTTGGAGGGTCTGTTGGGCTGGAAGGTCCAACCGTTGCAACGGGAGCAGCTTTAGGTTCTAATTTTGCACGATTATTTCATTTAAATCAAACAGCAAGAACTTTACTTATTGGCTGTGCTGCTGCAGGAGCAATGTCCTCAATATTTAAAGCTCCTATAGCAGCAATTATATTTGCTGTAGAAATTTTTAGTTTAGAACTCACTATTGCTTCAATGATTCCTTTACTCTTAGCTTCAATTTCGGCAGTATTAACCTCATATTTCTTTTTTGGTGATGATGTATTACTCCATTTTCAAATTCAAGATAAGTTTGAGTTAAATGATGTTGTATTTTATATCCTTCTTGGTATATCTTCGGCAATGGCTTCTATTTACTTTAGCAAAGTATATTTTGCTGTCGATACTTTTTTTAAACGATTTAAAAGCCCTTATAAACGACTGTTAATTGGAGGTAGTATAATAGGAGTAATTGTATTTTTTATTCCGCCTCTTTTTGGTGAAGGGTTTGAAACTATTAATAATGTTTTAAGAGGGAATATTGCTGAAGTTATCACTAATAATATTTTTAATATAGTTTCAGATAATATTTGGATTATTATATCACTCCTGTTAGGTCTGGTAATATTTAAAGTCATTGCAATGTCCTTTACTTTTGGAGCTGGAGGTGTTGGAGGCGTTTTTGCCCCAACACTTTTTACAGGTAGTATTTCTGGATATGTACTTGCAATGATTATAAATTACAGTAATGTGTTTAGCCACCAATTATCATTAACTAATTTTGCTATGGTGGGTATGGCAGGATTAATGGCTGGCGTTTTACAAGCACCATTAACTGCCATATTTTTAATTGCTGAAATTACTGGTGGTTATGAGCTTTTTATACCGTTAATGATCGTGGCTTCAATTTCTTTTTTAATTACTAAACACTATATTCCTCATAATATATATGTGTCGGAATTAGCCAAGCGAGGGGAACTCATTACTCACGATAAAGACAAAAATGTGTTAATGTCGTTAAACATTGATAAAGTAATTGAAACAAATTTTATTTCGCTTTACCCTGAAATGACTTTGGGAGAAGTTGTTAATAATGCAGTTGCAAAATCGTCGCGCAATCATTTTCCGGTCGTAAATGAAGATAATGAATTTTTAGGAATCCTAACTCTAAATGATATCAGGAGTATTATGTTTGATAAAGATTTATATGATACTGTAAAAGTCAGGAGCTTAATGCATAGTGCTTCTGATATTATTTATTATAAAAAAGATTCAGCTGAAGAGATTTTAAATAAATTTAAAGGAAGCGGCGCCTGGAATCTGGTAGTAATAAAAGACGGTAAATATTACGGGTTTATTTCAAAATCACGTTTACTTACAGCGTACCGACGGCAACTTATTAATTTCACGAAGTAATGAAATACATAATTGCATTTTTATTTATTGCATCCATTGCAAGTATTGTTGCTGGCTATTTTTTAGATGTATCTTATACTGAAAAACTTATTGGGTTTGGTGTAGTAAGTTTATTTATTGTAGTATTTCCTTTGTTTTCATATTACAGATGGAAATGTAAAGATGTAAAAGATTATATGCTAACAAAAGAAAATCTTGATAAAATGCGGAATCATGAGAGTAAGTAAAACTCTTTGTTTAATTCAAATTACGTTTCTCAACAAAAAAACGTTTCATTAATTTCGAAGCTTCTTCGGTCATAATTCCACCTTTTATTTTAGTCTTTGGATGTAATGTTGTTCCCATAACGCCACAACCACGTTGCCCATCTTTTGCTCCAAAAACAATATTACTAATCTGACTCCAATACAAAGCTCCTGCACACATTTGGCAAGGTTCTAATGTAACAAACATGGTGCAATTTTTAAGATACTTTCCCCCTAAAAAGTTTGCAGCAGCTGTAATGGCTTGCATTTCGGCATGAGCTGTAACATCGTTTAGAGTCTCGGTTAAATTATGTGTTCTGGCAATAATTCTATTTTCTATAACAATGACAGCACCAATAGGAATTTCACCCTTATCAAAAGCAGTTTCCGCTTCTTGGAGTGCTTTTTTCATAAAATAAATATCATCAAAGGGATTTTCCATATTGTCAAAAATACAATTTCATCTTGTACATTTGTAATCGAATATATAATTTACTGAATAATATAAACTCACCAAAAGACTTGCGTCAATTAAACAAAGATGACTTACCTCTACTTGTCCGAGAATTACGCGAATTTATTATAAATATAGTAGCAACAAAAGAAGGACATTTAGGTGCTAGTCTTGGAGTCGTTGAACTTACTATTGCTTTACACTATGTATTTAATACTCCTGAAGATTTATTGATTTGGGATGTTGGGCATCAAGCCTACGGACATAAAATATTAACCGGGAGAAAAGACATTTTTCATACCAACAGACAATTTGGTGGCATTAGTGGTTTTCCAAAACGTAATGAAAGTGAGTATGATACTTTTGGAGTTGGTCACTCTTCAACTTCTATTTCGGCAGCATTAGGAATGGCTATCGCTTCAAAACTAAAAGGCGATTTTAAAAAACATTATATTGCAATTATTGGAGATGCCTTTATTGCTAGCGGAATGGCTTTTGAAGGCTTAAATCACGCGGGAGTTACCGATGCCAATTTACTAGTTATTCTAAACGACAATGCTATTGGTATTGATCCAAGTGTTGGTGCGTTAAAACAATATTTAACCAATGTTAAGATAGGAGCTCAAAAACAAGATAATATTTTTGAAGCCTTAAATTTTAATTATTCTGGTCCAATATATGGTCATGATATTTATAAAGTTATTTCGGAATTGGAGCGTCTTAAATCTATAAAAGGTCCTAAATTTCTACATCTTATTACCACAAAAGGGAAAGGCTTAAAACAAGCTGAAGACAATCAGGTAAAATATCATGCTCTAGGGAAATTTGATGCTAAGACAGGAGAAATTCTTTCCAAATCTGGCTTTATTCAACAGCCACCAAAATATCAGGATGTTTTTGGATATACTATAGTTGAGCTTGCCTAAAAAATAAAAAGATTGTTGGTATTACTCCTGCAATGCCAACAGGAAGTTCTTTAAAATACATGATGGAACAAATTCCCGATCGCGCTTTTGATGTATGAATCGCCGAACAACATGCAGTAACTCTTGCAGCAGGAATGGCAACTCAAGAATTAATTCCTTTTTGTAATATCTACTCTATATTTTTACAACGTGCCTACGACCAGGTAATTCATGACGTTGCTTTGCAAAAGCTTCCTGTTATTTTTTGTTTGGATCGCGCTGGTTTAGTTGGCGAAGATGGCGCAACACATCATGGTGTTTTTGATTTAGCTTATTTAAGATGTATTCCAAACCTTATTGTTTTTGCGCCTCGAAACGAAGTAGAACTTAGAAACATAATGTACACTGCTCAACTTGGATTAGATTGTCCAATAGCAATTCGTTATCCACGTGGTCGTGGCATAACAATAGATTGGAAACAACCATTTTCTAAAATTGAAATCGGAAAAGGCGTGCAATTAAAAAAAGGTAAAATCTCAGCTGTTTTAAGTATTGGTACAATAGCCAAAAATGTAAATGGGGCTATTAAATTGTCTGTAAATAAAAATGATATCTCACATTACGATATGCGATTTGTAAAACCTTTAGACGAAGCATTATTACATGCCATTTTTAAAAAGTATAAGTATATTGTCACTATTGAAGATAATTCTATTAAAGGTGGATTTGGAAGTGCTGTTCTAGAGTTTGCTTCTGAAAATAATTATACCAATAGCATCAAACTATTAAGAATTCCTGATGTTTTTATTGAACAAGGAAACATAAATGAGTTAAAGGAGCAAACTTTCTTAAATTCACTTGGTATAAAACAAGAAATTGATAACCTATTTAAAGGCAATCTCTAGTTTTTCTTGGGTATTTACATCTGTTGTCACAGATTGATCTTCTGGATAAAATTTAACAAGTGTTAATAACCCTATTAATGTTATAAAAAACACTAATAATCCCATTTGTATGTTTTTATTTTTAATCATAATTAAAAAATTAAATAGCAAATAATTACTAATTGTGATTATAATAATACCATAGTGAAATAATCTTTTTTCGCTCCCTTTTATTTTCCTACTACAAAATATTGCTAATGATAAGTAATACAATAAAAGTGAAGAAAAATACAACTATTGCTGCAAGTAGGTTTTTTTTCATTATGATAAATCTTTGGGTTAAGATTGTGTAAACATAATCAATAACTCGATAAAAAGCAAATAATATCGATAAAAAGTAATATTTGATATATTTCTTCCTATACTAAAACAGCCTCATAAGGATTAACCCTACTTACTAATCTCTATTTTATAATTACTCTTTTGGTTTCTTCAAAATTATCGCCTTTAATTTTTATTAAATATAAGCCAGAACTTAAACTTAAATTAAAGTTCTTTTTAATATTAGAGAGTTCGAAAGTTGTGGTATAAACTTTTTGTCCGGTAATAGTAAATAATGACATTTCAACCTTTCCCAAAGAATTTTTTGAAAGAATAGAAAATTCTCCATTTGATACTGTCGGGAAGACTTTAATTGAATTGTTAACAATAGCATTATCATCTACACTTAATGGAACAGAGGTAAACTGGCTTGTAAATAACCCTCTGCCGTGTGTCGTTGCTAAAATTACATTGTCGGATGTTCTTACATCAAGATCAACAACAGTAACATCGCTCATACCATTATATGCCTGAACCCAAACAGGACTGGTAACTGTATAATCTTCAGTTGCCCAAACTCCTAGATCTGTACCAATAATTAACTCATTAGGGATTAAAGTGTTTTGTAAAATACATTTTACTGGCAAATCTGGTAAATCGCCTTCAATACTTGTCCAAGTTGAGCCAGCATCATCTGTGAACCAGATACTTATTACTCCATAATTATGCATTGTTACAAATATGTCAGATTCTGTTTCACCAAATTCAATATCAGAAATACTTCCTACAAAACTTCCTCCAGTAATATTATTCCATGTTGGGCTACCATTTGCAGTATCAATACGTAATAACGTACTATTAGTAAGCCCAACAAATAATTTTGTAGATCCTCCAGTAAAAGGAGATACTTTAAAAGCTGTTGGCGAAGCATTTAAAAGCGCATTTGTTAAACTCGTATTAACAATGCCTCCTGTCCCAGCGACAAAATTAGAAGTTCTCTCGATACTGAATGTTGGAGTACTTGTACTTGAATTAGAATAAAATATATCTAAATTAGTATCGAGGGCTGCCTCATTAATAAAGCTTCCATCAGCACTCAGCCCATCTTTTGTTGCTGTAATATAATATCGGGTAGAAAGACTTGGGTAACTAATAAAACGATGGTTGTTTCTAGGGTAGCTTTGTATCATATATGTCCCACCATTATCAATTTCGGTATAGCCACCATCACCACCAAAGGGATCAGAAAACCCGTTAGCTCCGGCTGTAGCATTAAGTTTAAATTGAGTGCCATTATCTTGGGTTCCTCCGGTTAAATCATCGGTACCTCCAGATTTATCTATAGCTCCATAATAAAATTGGACTGTATTATAATCTTTATTTCTAGAATTAATTACTTGTGTGCCTGATAATGATGTAGCATAAAAAACACCTCCATCGTTACTAATTGTTGCTTTTGTTGCATCTGAAGGGTCGAAAATAAATGCATGTTGATCGGCATGAACCAAAGGCACATTTAAAGTAGCTAAATCGTTATTGTTTGACCATTTAGAAAGTTGACTCCAACTCGATCCATTATTAGTAGATCTAAATAAATCGATCCCTCCAACATATACTACAGCATCATTAGTAGGATCCACTTCTAACATTAAATCGTAAAAAGATTGTTCTCGAGTAAAATCTGTTGAAGGAATCCCGGTATCTACATCATTTGGTAATGTTAAACTTGTTTGTGTGGTAAAACCATCATCAGTGAGTATTATTTCTACACCATTTGTGCCAAAAGTCAATTGTGCCAAAACATAAATTTTATTTGCATTTGATGCAGAAACAGCAATTTGAGTTCTTCTTCCATTTGTAATAGTGTGTTTAAGTGTAAAAGTTGTTCCATCAGAAGAAGATAACACTTGCCCTCCTGGATCAGCTGGTGACACTAAACTTCTTGTCGTGGACACCCAAACCTTATTATCTGGTCCAATTTCTATATCATTAGGTGCAATAGCACTATTTCCGCCATTAACTGGCAAAGTTAATAAAGTCCATGTAATGCCATTGTTGGTAGATTTATATAAGCCATAAGCTCCTGTTCCTAAAAAACCTGTTGGATTAGCATCTGCAAACAAAGAGGCTGCAGCAGCTACATAAATTTCACTTGTTAAACCGACATCTCTTATAGCTATATCGTTAATATGTTGTATTCCTCCTGAAACAAAATTTCCAGAGAAAGGAGTAACATTAGGCTCAATTGTTACATTTACTGTATTCCCAATTTCAGCTAATATAGTTTGACCATCAGCTTGTGAAATCATTACTGCAGGTATATAAATTGTATAATCTCCTCCTCCCATTATTATTGGAGGTCCTGCTACGTTATTAATAACAAGAACTGCTATTGCTCCTGCATTTTCAGCGTTTTTTACTTTTGAAGCAAAAGTGCAACTACCCCTTTCTATAACTGCTATATTTCCTGAAACAGCTCCTCCGTTTGTTAAAGCAAAACAGCCTTCGGTAGGAGATCCAGTTCCATCACTAACCAAAACTAAATTCCCAGTAATTGATGTAAGAGGTGATCCAAAAGCTGCTTGAATGGCAGTGTAATTACCAACAATTGAACCAGGTGAATTTACAGTAACATTTGCTCCTTCTCCATTTGCAGTCGCTCCTCCAAAAATTCTTTCCCAGTTAACTCCTCCATCTATTGATTTCCATAGTCCATTCCCATTTACAGTTCCTCCAACATACGATTCTCCAGTACCAACATAAAAGGTCATTGTATTATTTGGATCGTATACAATACTAGATATAGATAAATTTTGTGGCAAGTTAACTTCAGACCAACTAGAATTTGCATTTGTAATATCATTATTTACCCAAAGGCCTCCGCTAACTCCACCAGCAAAAACTCTTTTATTTGTTCCGTCATTTGGATCATACATTATTGCTCTTGTTCTTCCTCCTTGATTATTTGGTCCACGCTCTACCCAAGCATTATTAGCATCTCCACCAACTCCTCTTTTAGCTACCCTTTGTAATTTCAATTCACTCTGTAGAGCATATAGTCTTTCAGGCATTGGTCTTCCTGTTTGTGGATCCATTGTTAACTCCCACATACGTTCGTTATATGCATTTGGCGGCAATCCTAAAGCTTTGCGATCTTTTTCCGAAAGGTTTTTTGAGGTGCTAAATGGACTGTTCTGTAATGCTAATTTGTGTTGTTCTCTTGATTTTTCAATTTTTGATTCAGTTTTATTGTTTTTAATTAAAAAAACAGAAATAGCTGTAAACAGAAGTGCCATTACGGAAAATAATAATCGATTTTTCATAATCATTAAGTTTAAAATAAGAATTGGACACTATAAATTTAAGGATTGTTTTATTAATTAAATTGAAATCCTTTTAATTTTTTATAGGTTAATACTGCATTACTATCAGATAAAAGCGACACGTAATGACAAACATTTAGCATCCTGAGATAAATTTCTGTTTCATTAAAATTTATTGTGCTAGGCAATAGTTTTAAAATCAATTTATCGTAACTCGAAGCTTCCCCATAAAACGCATTGTTAACTGCATTAATAAAAGTGTCCAACAGTTTAGTTATAACTTCGTACCCAGCAATCTCTTTATCAATAACTTCTTTAGATTGATACATGTTTTCGACACTTAATTTAATAATGTCGTTTATTTGAGCTTCATATTTACTCTTGTCTAACAATGCAGTCGAAAAATTTCCTTTTAAAATTTCATCTTCATTATTCATAAAAACAGTCACGGCCTCATTTATTAAGGTATTAATTGCGATAGCTCGTAAATAGCTAACTCTGTCTTGCACATTGGTTAATGTATTATATTTACTGGTATTAATGGTGTCTCTAACCAAATTAATAAGATATTCTAAAGCAAATTCTTCTTGAATTAATCCTAAGTTAATACCGTCTTCAAAATCTATAATTGTGTAGCAAATATCATCTGCCGCTTCTACCAGATATGCAAGTGGATGCCTGGCAAAACTTATGTCTTTGCCGTGTCTTGTTTGAATTAATCCTAATTCGTTTGCAACTTCAATAAAAATTTCTTTTTCAGATTGAAAGAATCCATATTTTTTATCTGTAATATGATTAGTAGGTTTTTTTGGAAGTGATTCTTTTGGGTATTTAGTAAAAGCTCCTAAAGTCGCATAACTTAAACGTAAGCCTCCATCTCTTCCTTCCCTACTTTGCGTTAGTATTTTAAACCCGTTCGCATTGCCTTCGAAATCGCATAAATCCTGATACTCTTTTTCAGTAAGCTGTTCTTTAAATTGTTTTCCCTTTCCTGTTTTAAAAAATTCTCCAATAGTTTTTTCTCCGCTATGACCAAAAGGTGGATTACCTATATCATGCGCTAATGCTGCTGTAGCTACAATAGCTCCAAAATCATTGACTTGAAACCCATGAACTTCTTTTAAATGAGGATATTTTTCTAACAATTTTACGCCAACTTGTCTTCCTAAAGACCTTCCTACAACACTCACTTCCAAACTGTGTGTTAAACGTGTATGTACAAAATCGGTTTGCGATAATGGAATAACTTGAGTTTTGTCTTGAAGGCTTCTAAATTCAGAAGAAAAAATAATACGATCGTAATCGACCTCAAACCCCAAGCGTGTTTCGTCTTGTTCTTTTCGTAATCGTTTATTAGTGTCGCCAAAGCGTTTTAAGGAGAGTAATTGTTCCCAATTCATAGTATCATGTTAAGTGTACGCAAGATATATTATTTAATAATCTTTAGGAAACATTAACTTAACATTAGAGTTGGTTATTTGCAACGACAAAAACTAACATTCTAATATGAAATTTAAAAATACGTTCTGCGTACTATTTCTATTATTAGTAATAACTAATATAAACGCTCAAGAGTCATCATCGCCTAAATTCGGAAAAGGGCTCTTTAATCTTGTTAGTCAAGATAGTTCATGGACGATGAAAATTGGTGTAAGAATGCAGTTTTTAGGAATAGCTGTTTGGGAAGATGGTGAAAGCCCAGAAACTAATTTTTTAGTTCGACGGGCACGTTTAAAGTTTGATGGTTATGCATTTAGCCCAAAACTTAAATATAAATTAGAATTAGGTTTATCAAATAGAGACATTTCTGGTGCTTCAAAATTTACCGGTAATGCGCCAAGATATATTATTGATGCAGTGATGAAATGGAATTTTTACCAAAATTTCGAGTTATGGTTTGGTCAAACCAAACTCCCTGGAAATAGAGAACGCGTTATATCTTCTGCTAATTTGCAATTTGTAGATCGATCAATCCTTAATGCTGGATTTAATTTAGACAGAGATATGGGTGTCCAATTTAGACATCATATTAATTTATCAAATAATTTTATAATAAGAGAAATTTTTGCAATATCACAAGGTGAAGGTAGAAATGTAACTACTGGAAATCTCGGCGGATATCAGTTTACTAGTCGAATAGAATTATTACCTTTTGGTAACTTTACTAGTAAAGGCGATTACAAAGGTGGTGATTTAAGCCGTGAACCTAAACCAAAATTAGCCTTTGGAGTTTCTTATGATTTTAATAATAATGCAGTTAAAACAAGAAGTAACCAAGGTAAATATATGGAAACTGATAATGGTTTTTATGAAACCAATATTTCTACTTTATTTATAGATGCCATTTTTAAATATAAGGGCTTTTCATTTATGGGAGAATATGTAAACAGAGATTCCAATGATCCTATAGCAAAAAACTCTGATGGAACATTAACTGGGGTCGTCGTAAAAGTTGGTAACGCATTAAATGTACAAGCAGGTTATCTTTTTAAAAGTAATTGGGAAATTGCAGGTCGTTATTCTAATACTAATTTAGATAAAAATATAACAGGCGCAAATATGAAAAACGAATACACTTTAGGTGTTTCAAAATATATTGTTGGTCATAGTTTAAAAGTTCAATCAGATTTTACATATATAGATATCGCAAATAATAATTATGTACTCATGTACAGGTTACAATTCGATTTACATTTTTAAAACATAACAATTAGATAACATTTTATTGAAAAACACTATAGATATTTGCTAACTATTTTAAACTAAATTATGGACAATATATACTTATTAATGGTTGTTGCACTTGCCATTTTAGCTGTTGCTGATTTGGTTGTAGGTGTAAGTAATGATGCTGTAAACTTTTTAAATTCTGCCTTAGGCTCTAAAGCAATTTCGTTTAGAACAATTATGATTGTTGCCAGTATTGGTATTGCTGTTGGAGCTGTTTTTTCCAGCGGAATGATGGAAGTAGCACGAAAAGGCATTTTTAATCCGGGAGAGTTTATGTTCGATGAGATTATGTACATCTTTATGGCAGTAATGATTACTGATATCCTCTTATTAGATTTTTTCAATACACTTGGTTTACCAACTTCTACTACTGTTTCTATTGTTTTTGAATTATTAGGTGCTGCTGTTGCTATGGCACTCATAAAAATTGCGGCAGACGGTGGAGATTTTTCCGATGTAGTAAACTATATCAACACATCCAAGGCTACAATGATAATATTCGGAATACTACTTTCGGTCATCGTCGCATTTTCTATAGGTGCACTTGTACAATGGGTTTCCAGATTGTTATTGTCTTACGAATTCGAACAAAAAGCCAAATGGGTTGGTGCGCTATTTGGTGGTGTTGCCTTAACTGCAATTGTGTATTTTATTCTTATGAAAGGCATAAAAGGTGCCGATGTGGCTAAACAAGGTTTCGATATTATTGGTGGAGCAACAATAAAAGATTTTTTAGAAACACAAGTACTCTCAATTATTGTAGTTAGTTTAGTATTCTGGTCATTATTGTCATATGGGTTAATTAATTATCTTAAAACCAATATATACAAACTAATCATTATTGTAGGAACCTTTTCTTTAGCATTAGCATTTGCCGGAAACGACTTGGTAAACTTTATTGGTGTGCCGATTGCTGCATGGCAATCGTACGAAGCATGGGTAGCTTCAGGTATCCCTGCACATGAGTTTAGTATGGAAGTTTTAGCATCAAAAGTACCAACACCAACATTGCTTCTCTTTATAGCAGGCATGATTATGGTTCTTACATTATGGTTTTCCAGTAAAGCTAAAGCTGTAGTAAAAACATCTATAGATTTATCCAGTCAAGGTGAAACTAAAGAACGTTTTCAACCTAATTTTTTATCTCGTGGATTGGTGAGATTTGCTATAGGGTCTTCTAAAATATCGTCTTATATTTTACCTGAAACATGGAAAGCTAAAATTGAAAAACAATTTGAAAAACCTGTTATTACTTTATCTAAAGAAAAAACACATGAGCTTCCTGCATTTGATATGGTTAGAGCATCGGTAAATTTAATGGTTGCCGGAGTTTTAATATCTATTGCCACATCTTATAAATTACCACTTTCTACAACCTATGTAACCTTTATGGTTGCTATGGGAAGCTCGCTTGCAGATCGCGCTTGGGGAAGCGAAAGTGCTGTGTATCGTGTTGCAGGTGTATTGAATATTATTGGAGGTTGGTTTTTTACCGCAATAAGTGCTTTTACTGCCGCCGCCATAATGGTATATTTAATTAATCTTGGTGGTCCAACTGCTATTGCAATTTTATTGTTTTTTGCTGTATTACTTTTAGGCAGAAATTATATTTCTCACAAGAAAAATTCTAAAGAAACAAAAGCTGAAGACAGTTTGGAAAAAGCTGAAAGCAGCTCGGTACAAGGCGTAATTTATGAAAGTGCTAAAAATATTGCTAATGTTGTAAAACGCGGTAACCGTATTTACACTAATGCTATTCAAGGTCTTGCACTTCAAGATTTATCTGCGCTTAAAAAGAATAAGAAACAGATTGTTAAACTTTCGGCTGAAGTAGATGAATTGCGTGACAATATTTTCTATTTTATTAAAAATTTAGACGATTCTAGTGTTGGCGCCAGTCATTTTTATATTCATATTTTAGGATATCTGCAAGACATGACCCAATCGTTAGAATACATTTCTAAAATAAGTCATAAGCATGTAAATAACAATCATAAAAAATTAAAATTCAACCAAATAAAAGACCTTAAGCAAATTGATGATGCAATTGAAGAGTTGTTTAATAATACCAAGAAAGCATTTGTTTCTCGCTCATTTGAACAAATTGGTAGCCTTTTAAATAACAAAAAAGTAGTTTATGATTTAGTGAAAGAAAAAATTCAAAAACAAGTTGAACGTACACGAACAGAAGGAGGAAGTCCTAAAAACACAACACTATATTTTAGCTTGTTATTAGAAACTAAAGATTTACTAAATGCAACAATGAATTTATTAGAAGAGTATCATAATGCGCATGATAGTTCGGTTGAACCTGCGACTTTACCTTCTAGTCCTGAAGATACTTCTGGAAAATAAATCATAATATGTTTAGAATAAAAACCACCTCATTGGGTGGTTTTTTGTTTTGTATCTTTGTCTAACTTAATATTTATAAAATGAAAGAATGGTTTAAACACCTATATCTTCATTCCATAATTCAGGATTGTTTGTAATAAACGAAGTCATCATATCTTTACATTCTTGATTATCGACAACCATTACATCAACTCCTCGAGATTTTAAAAGTGCTTCTTCGCCTAAAAAACTTTTGTTTTCTCCAATTATAATTCTAGGAATTCCATACAATAATATGGCGCCACTACACATGGCACAAGGCGATAAGGTTGTATATAATGTGCAGTAATTATAGACATTGGCAGATTGTCGTCCTGCATTTTCAAAGGCATCCATTTCTCCATGAAGCACAACACTACCTTCTTGAATTCTCCGATTATGCCCTCTTCCGATAATTTTTCCTTGGTAAACAATAACAGAACCAATAGGTATTCCTCCTTCTTTTAATCCTTTCTTTGCTTCATCTATAGCTACTTTTAGAAATTTATCCATACTAAATTCTTATAAAGAATTTTTTAACTTAACAAAAAAAGCATCACTTTCAAAATCATAGAAAGAGATGCTTGATATTATTTAGATTCCTGCCTACGCAGGAATGACATTTTATTAAGACCCACACATCAAACAATCGTCTCCTTCAGCTTCTTTTGCCTGAGCAACCAAGGCTTTCATTTCGTCGGCTGACATTGGTTTTACTTCAACTTCTGTACTGGTTTGCTTTGCGAATTTTTCAGCAGTTTTAACAGCTAGTTGTTTTTGTTGTGAAACTAAAGTTTCATTTACATCAACAGCCTCAACTGCTGGTTCAGATTTCTTTTTATTATCTAATGTAACCTTAATAGCATCTACAGCACTCTTTGTACGTAAGTAATACATTCCGGTTTTTAAGCCACTTTTCCATGCGTAGAAATGCATTGATGTTAGTTTTGCCATAGTAGCTCCTTCCAAAAACAAATTTAATGATTGTGATTGATCAATAAAATATCCTCTTTGGCGAGACATATCTATAATGTCTTTCATGCTTAACTCCCAAACCGTTTTATACAGCTCTTTAATGTCATCTGGAATGTTATCAATGCCTTGAATAGAACCATTGGCTCTCATAATATCTTGTTTTAAACCATCATTCCAAAGTCCTAATTCTACTAAATCTTCCAGCAAGTGTTTGTTTACAACAATAAACTCGCCTGAAAGTACGCGTCGTGTATAAATGTTTGACGTATATGGTTCGAAACATTCGTTGTTACCCAAAATTTGAGAAGTACTTGCTGTTGGCATTGGTGCTACTAATAAAGAGTTGCGAACACCATGTTTTAGTACTTGCTTACGCAGTTTTGCCCAATCCCAAAGTCCACTTAATTCTTCATCTTTAATTCCCCAAAGGTTATACTGAAATTCACCTTTACTAATAGGTGAACCTTTATAGCTTTGATAAGGTCCATCTGTTTTTGCTTCTTCCATTGATGCTGTAACAGCTGCAAAATAAAGTGTTTCAAAAATATCTTTGTTTAATTGTTTTGCCTCGTCGCTTGTAAAAGGCAATCGCAATTTAATAAAGATGTCAGCAAGTCCTTGTACGCCGAGACCTATTGGACGATGACGAAAATTAGAAGTTTTTGCTTCTTTTACAGGATAGTAATTTCTGTCTATTACTCTGTTTAAATTTTTAGTAACACGCTTAGTAATTCGGAAGAGTTCTTTATGGTCGAATGCACCATTTTTAATAAACATTGGTAATGCTATTGAAGCTAAATTACATACAGCTATTTCGTCTGGAGACGTGTACTCCATAATTTCTGTACATAAATTTGAAGATCGAATAGTCCCTAAATTCTTTTGATTAGATTTACGATTAGCTGCATCTTTATACAACATATATGGTGTTCCTGTTTCAATTTGAGATTCTAAAATTTTCTCCCAAAGTTCACGTGCTTTAATCGATTTGCGTCCTTTATCTTCTGCTTCATATTTAGTATATAGCGTTTCAAATTCTTCTCCATATACGTCACATAATCCTGGACATTCATTTGGACACATAAGCGTCCAACTTGCATCTTCTTGAACGCGTTTCATAAATAAATCTGAGATCCACATCGCATAAAACAAATCGCGTGCACGCATTTCTTCTTTTCCGTGGTTTTTCTTTAATTCAAGAAAATCGAAAATATCGGCATGCCACGGTTCTAAATAAATAGCGAAACTCCCTTTGCGTTTTCCACCACCTTGATCGACATAACGTGCTGTATCATTAAACACTTGAAGCATTGGGACAATGCCATTACTTGTGCCATTAGTGCCAGAAATGTAACTTCCTGTTGCGCGAATATTATGAATAGACAAGCCAATTCCGCCAGCCGATTGCGAGATTTTCGCCGTTTGTTTTAAGGTATCGTAAATGCCTTCAATACTATCATCTTTCATAGTTAATAAAAAACAAGACGACATTTGTGGTTTTGGTGTCCCTGAATTAAATAATGTTGGAGTTGCATGTGTAAAATATTTTTTAGACATGAGCTCGTAAGTTTCTATTACAGCATCTAAATCGTTTAAATGAATTCCGACAGAAACACGCATTAGCATGTGTTGAGGTCGTTCAGCAATTTTGCCATTTAGTTTTAAAAGGTAAGAGCGTTCTAAAGTTTTGAAGCCAAAAAAATCGTAGCCAAAATCGCGATTATAGATAATTGTAGAATCTAATTTTTCTTTATTATCTATAATTACTTGATATACTTCTTCTGAAAGTAAAGGTGCTTTTTTTTCTGTTCTTGGATTTACATAAGTGTACAAGTCTGTCATGACTTCACTAAATGTTTTTTTGGTACTTTTATGTAAATTGGAAACAGAGATTCGAGCAGCAAGTTTTGCATAGTCTGGATGTGCTGTTGTCATTGTTGCAGCTACTTCTGCCGCAAGATTATCAAGCTCGCTTGTAGTAACTCCATCGTACAATCCTTCTATAACTCGCATAGAAATTTTTACAGGATCTACTAGACTATTTAAGTCATAACACATTTTTCTCACTCTCGAAGTGATTTTGTCGAACATTATTGGTTCTTTTCTGCCGTCTCTTTTTACTACATACATACTGTGGAATACGTTTTATTTTTTCTGATATTGGTTATCTGAAAAAGGATTAGTTAGTTAGTCTAAATTTAATTCTGAAACAAATCAGAACAGGGTTTAGAAATTTAGTTTGGTAAAACTAAAGTGTTGTTTTGGAAGCTTCTAAACAAAGGAAGCTTCTGTTTAATTATCTATTGGTATGTTTGTTTATGCTCCCTTTGCTGAAGGAATAATACTTTAATTGGATTCTGAAAAGTAACCTTTTGAACGTTTGTGCTTAATTAAAAATCGGCATCGAAACTGAACTTATCTTTATCTTCTTCCTTATGAAGAACTCCTGCTTTTTGATATTCTGACACGCGTTTTTCAAAGAAATTGGTTTTTCCTTGCAATGAAATCATGTCCATAAAGTCGAAAGGATTGGTTACATTATATACTTTTTCGCAGTTAAAATCTACCAAAAGTCTATCGGTAACAAATTCAAGATATTGTGTCATTAATTTTGAATTCATCCCGATTAAACTTGCTGGAAGTGATTCAGTAATAAATGAGCGTTCAATATCTAATGCATTGGTTAATATGTATGTAATTCGTTCTTTAGAAACTTTATTTATTATATGATTCTCGTGCAAATGCACAGCAAAATCGCAATGTAGACCTTCGTCTCTTGAAATAAGTTCGTTTGAAAATGTTAACCCAGGTAATAAGCCTCTTTTTTTAAGCCAGAAAATGGAGCAAAAACTTCCAGAAAAGAAAATGCCTTCAACGGCTGCAAAAGCAATTAACCGTTCAGCAAAACTTGGACTATCTATCCATTTTAAAGCCCAATCTGCTTTCTCTTTAATGGCAGGAAACGTATCGATGGCTGTAAATAAATCATTCTTTTCTTTATCGTCTTTTACATAGGTATCGATTAATAACGAATATACTTCAGAATGTATATTCTCCATCATAATCTGGAATCCATAAAAGAATTTAGCTTCGGTGTATTGCACTTCTGAAACAAAATTTTCGGCTAAATTTTCATTTACAATACCATCGCTTGCAGCAAAAAAGGCTAAAACGTGTTTTATAAAATAGCGTTCGTCATCATTTAATTTGTTATTCCAATCATAAAGATCTTGGTGTAAATCTATTTCTTCGGCAGTCCAAATACTTGCTTCTTGTTTTTTATACCATTCCCAAATGTCATGATGTTGAATAGGGAAAATAACAAATCGATTTTTGTTTTCTTGTAAAATAGGTTCAATTTGTTGTGACATATTGGTTATTGGTTATAAATTTTTAATCGAGTTTTTTAGACTCTAATTGATACTTACAAATATTTAAAATTGAGGGCGAAAAAGAAAGCTATTTTTATAAACATTATTAACAAGTTTTTAACAACGTGTGAGTTTACTCTTAAATGAAGTTGAATTAAAAAATAGTCTTATATAGCTGATTATCAAATTTTTAAAATTACTTGTAATCGTGTAACTCTTTGATATAGCGCATTTAGTGAAACTCCAAAAAATTAATTCTTTAAAAGATTTTTTAGTATTATTTATTATATATTAGTGCAAATAAAAAGTGAGAGTAGTCTACTCTCACTTTTCCCTATAATTAACTAAACTAACTAAAACTATAATAAAATAAAGAATAGTTTTATTTATAAAAAAATAAACAAAAAAACCAGAAGAAATTATGGTTTTTAATTGATTAATAGCAATTAATATAAAAGTGATTTCCTATATCACTCATTTATTTTGTTTAAACCTATATAAATTCGCTAACCAAATATCTTAAAAAATATGTCAATACAATATTTAAATGTATAGATAGTTTGTTTTTGTGTTTGGATGGTATGTCTTTTTATATTTTTAATTTTAGAAGTTTTACAAAAACTTTTTATACCTTAAATACTATCTTTTATATAAGCTGTTAAAAAAACAGTAGTACTCTAACTATTTTTATATATGCTAAATGCAGTAATTGTTGATGACGAGCCAAAAGCCATCCAAAGTTTATCTTGGGAACTAACTCATTTTAGTGAAGCTGTTAAAATCGTAAAAACCTTTACCAATCCTGAAGATGCCTTGATTTTTTTAAAAACCAATATTCCAGATTGTTTGTTTTTAGACATACAAATGCCTACCATGGACGGATTTCAATTTCTCGAAAAATTAACGAATCGGGATTTCGCTGTTGTTATTACAACTGCTTATGATGAGTATGCTATAAAAGCTCTTAAACACGAAGCCATAGATTATCTGCTAAAACCAATTGATTCTGATGATTTAAGTGATACGATACAAAAAATAATAAAGTTCAACTCGAGAATTTTAAATTCAAATAAATTAGAGAGGTTTCTTTTAGATATAAATAAAAAGCAAAATACTAAAAAAATTACAATAAATACAGATGGTAAATTAGTCTTTCTTGAAGTCGAAGACATTTTATTTATTGGGTCTGATGGTAATTACAGCACCTTTTTTTTAACAAAAAATCAAAAACTTGTTGTTACCAAAAAATTAAAGGAAGTAAATAGTATGTTGCCAGAACACAAATTTTTTAGAATTCATAATTCGTTCATAGTCAATTTAAATAAGATCAAAGAATTTTTAAAATCTGAAGGTTATGTCGTTATGGAATCCAATCATAAAATTCCTGTTGCCAGACAACGAAAATCTGCTTTTTTACAAAAATTATAATGCCTATTAACACATATGCAAGTTCCATGATTAAGTTAAAAAAATTTTGGCTTATAGTTATTCCGTTTATTCTTGGCATATCTAATACCATAGCTCAGGAATCTTTAAATACCGAGTTTGAAGATGTTGTAAAAAAAGCTCTTGTTTTAAGACCTTCAGAATTTAGTACCATAAAATCAATCTTTCGTAAATATAGAAGAGACACCATACTAATGAAGCATTTAGCTATCGAAAGCCACTTTTTAAAATACAAAGAAGGTGAATGTTATGATTTAAATTCACTAGGAATCATTTATAGAAACTTCTCTCTTTACACTAAAGCTCTTGAAAACCATAAACAAGCTGAAGAATTAGCCCAAGAAGTTAATAATAAAGAGTTAATGATGCTAAGTTTAAATATGCAAGGTGTAGTTTACAGAAGAATGGACTTTGTTCGTTCTGCTTTAGATTACCATGCAAAAGCTCTAAACATTGCCAATACTGTTGAAACACCTTCTTATGATATAAAGCTTGGTATAGCAGTATCTCAAAATAGTATGGGAAACATCTATTTGTCTCTTAAGCAATACGATCTTGCTTTAGAGCAATTTACCAATTCGCTTACCATAGAAAAAAGCTTGAACAATAAATTAGGTCTCGCTATAAATTATGAAAATATCGGTTTTATTAAAGAGGCTGAAGGTCGTCTTGAAGATGCTCTAAAATATTATGAAACATCTTTGGAATATAATAACGAAATAAACTCAGAAGTAGGTCGCGTAATATGCAACAATAGTATCGTACAGATTTATATTAAACAAAAAAGTTTTTGGTTGCTCTTAAACTTTCAGAAAGCACTCTCATAAAGGCTTTAGAAGTTGGAGATCAATTTTATATTTCTAATTCTTATATGAATTTAGGTTGGGTAAAGTATGAATTAAACCATTTAACTCAAGCAGAAAAGTATCTCAATATAGCTTTGGATATTTAAAAAAGTATGGCTTGAAATCGTCTTTCAGAATTAAACACTAAAAAAGGGGATTATCAAACTGCTTTGCAAGAATTTAAAATGGCTAAAGAATTAGAAAAATCTATTAATAATGAACGCGATTTGAATTATATAAACGATTTGGTCTTAAAATATGAAAGCGATAGAAAAAGCAATACCATTAAGGCATTAGCTGATGAAAATGAACTTGTAAAAACAAAGTTGGAAAAGAACAAACTCGCACTTCTTTTTGGATTATTAGTAATTATTTTAGTATCGATTCTTTTTACAGTTTATGACAGACACAAAAATTTAAAGCAAGAAAAGAAAATATTAACTTTAGAGCAAGACATGCTTCGCAGCCAAATGAATCCTCATTTTATTTTTAACTCTTTAAATTCTATTAAGCTATATATTATTAATAATGAAAAGGAAAATGCCGTTTATTATTTAAACAAGTTTGCGAAACTTATTCGGAAAATCCTTGCGGCTTCTTCCGAAAAAGAGATTCCGCTTTCTGATGAGCTTGATACCATGGAGCTTTATATGAATATTGAAAACATTCGGTTTTCTAATGCCATAGAATTTAAAATCTTAATAGACGAAAATGTAAATACTCATAATATTAAAGTACCTTCACTAATTATACAGCCTTTTTTAGAAAATGCTATTTGGCATGGTTTATCTTCAAAAGAAGAAGATAAAAAAATTGAATTAAAAGTAGAAAAAAACAAAAAAAGCATATTACTATTTCAATAACTGACAATGGTATTGGAAGAAAAGCTTCAAGAGAAATAAAAAAACAAAAAACATTGAAACGAAAATCGGTTGGAATTTCATTAACTAAAGAGCGTTTAGCAAATTTCTCGAAACGCTATACCAATATGTATACTATAAAAATTGAAGATTTACATGATAAACAAGGTAGGTCATCAGGCACAAAAGTGATTCTTGATATTCCGATTGATTTAATCTCTTACGAAAAGGGCTAACCCGAAGTATTCATGCTTTTAGCAACTTTTTCAAGTTCCATATACCAATCTTCGCCAAATTTTCGGATAAGAGCTTCTTTTACAAATTTATAGATTGGTATTTGAAGCTCTTTCCCTAAAGTACAAGCGTCATCACAAATTTTCCATTTATGGTAATTAACTGCCGAAAACTCACTGTAATCTTTAACTCTAACAGGATACAAATGGCATGACACAGGTTTTTTCCACGATATTTCACCTTGATTGTAAGCCTCTTCTATCCCGCAAATTGCAACGCCTCTATTATCAAAACTAACATAAGCGCAATTTTCATTATTTACTAATGGTGTCTCTAATTCACCATCTTCAAGAGTGACAAAAACTCCTTGCTCTTCAATAACTTTAATCCCTTCTGGTCTTAAAAAAGGTTTTATTTTTGGATACATTTTCTGTAAAATCTTGACTTCCTCTTCCTCTAAAGGTGCTCCAGCATCACCACCTACACAACAAGCTCCTTTACACGCGCTTAAATTACACATAAAGTCTTTCTCTATAATATCTTCAGAAACTATTGTTTTTCCTAATTGAAACACTTTAATCCTAACATTAAAATTTGCACAAAAATAGAGAAACTTTACTGTTTATTAATATTACAAATCGATATTAAATAACGACCTTTGCCAAAATTTAGATTCAAACAAAATGCAATTAAATTTTAAAGAAATATTTACAGCATTTATGGTGTTGTTCGCAGTAATAGATATTGTTGGAAATATTCCTATAATTATTGATTTGCGCAAAAAATACGGACACATACAGAGCGAAAAAGCATCTATAATTTCTGGAGTTATCATGATTGTTTTTTTGTTTCTTGGCGAACGTATTTTAAGCCTTATAGGAATTGATGTGAACTCTTTTGCTGTTGCTGGATCTTTTATATTGTTCTTTATTGCTTTAGAAATGATTTTAGGCATTACACTTTATAAAGATGATGAAGGCTCAAATTTAACTGCTTCGGTTTTTCCATTGGCTTTTCCGTTAATTGCTGGTCCTGGAAGTTTAACAACATTGCTTTCGTTACGAGCAGAATTTAGAATTGAAAATATTATTGTTGCTGTAATTGTTAATGTTATCGTTATTTATATTGTTTTAAAAACCTCAGCTAGAATTGAACGCATTATAGGGAAAAACGGGATTAGTATTACACGTAAAATATTTGGCGTTATTTTATTAGCAATTGCTGTGAAATTATTTACAGCAAACATAAAAGCATTATTTTAACCCACCAGTGGGTTCAATTATCCGAATCTTGTATATAAATAGAAAAAATTAATCCAATAATGTCTCGTAGGCTTGCCCTTAAGTCTGTTAACTTATGAAAATATTCACATCCATTCTTTCGGTAATTGCAGTTATACTTGTTATTTATAACTTTACTAAAATAGATTTTAACGCCCCTTTTGGCAGTGAAAGTATTATAGCTTTTATTACTATGTTTGCGGGACTTTGTGTTATTTTATTACTTGCAATTTTAAGAATTTCAAAGCGGATTGAGAAAATTCAAAAAAGGAAATCTTAAGAAATATTATTTACTTTCCTGAATTAACTGTTTTATCTTATCTATCATCACATCATTAGTGTTTACAATTTTTTGGTATGCTTCACTACCATATAATTGCTGAGCAAAAGTTGCTTTAATATAAAATTTTATTTCATCGTTGTATGCTACAAAAACTATTTTAAATCTCGTTCTGGCATTTAAATAATCATTAAAACGATTTAGAAGTGCATCACTTACAACAAAATCAGTAATAAAATCTTCTTCATTAATGCCTTCGTAAATACTTCTGTCCTTATCTAAATCTTCAAAAACAAAATAGCTCATAATACCTCTATCCAAAATACGATTTACTATTTCATTTTCCATTTTTTTATTAATAGGAACAAATACGTCAGGAATAATTCCTCCTCCACCATAAACAACTTTACCCTTTGGAGTTATGAATTTTAATGAGTCGGCAACTTTTATTTTACTCGCATTCGATAGTTCGCCATTGTCTATTCTTTCAAAATATTCGTGGTAGTAATCTTTGTTTCCATTTTTATAAGAACGCTGTATAGAACGTCCTGTTGGTGTGTAATATCGCGATACTGTAAGGCGTATAGCACTTCCGTCTCCTAAAGACATTTCGCGTTGTACCAATCCTTTTCCGTAAGACCTACGACCAACAATGGTGCCTTTGTCGTTGTCTTGTAAAGCCCCTGCTATTATTTCGCTTGCTGAAGCAGAGTTTTCGTTGATAAGTACAAATACTTCGCCTTCTTCAAAGCTACCCCGATTGGTTGCAAAACTTTTTTCGATATGTCTTTTTTTATTTTTAGTAAATAAAATAAGTTTTCCTTTTTCTAAAAATTCATCGGCAATTTGTTCTGCTATGCCTAAAAATCCTCCTGGATTATCACGTAAATCTAAAATAAGTTTTGTGGCTCCTTTATCTTGAAGTTTGTTAAGCCCTTTCTTAAATTCTTTATAGGTAGATTGTGCAAAACGATTTATTTTAATGTATCCCAAATTATTGGTGAGCATATATGCAGCATCAACACTTATAATCGGAACTTCGCTGCGTTTTACTTTAAACTCTAAAAGTTCTGGTTCTCCTCTTCTATATATCTTTAAATTAACTAAAGTATTCTTTTCGCCTTTAAGCCTGTTTACAACCGCTTCATTACTCCAGTTTTTCCCATAAATAGACTCTCCATTGGCAATTAAAATGCGATCTCCTCCTTTTATTCCGGCTTTAATACTCGGTCCTCCTTCTAATGCTCTTATTACCGTAACTGTATCTCTATAGGTATAAAAACTTACTCCAATTCCTACAAAATCGCCTTTCATGTTTTCAGTAATGATTTTGAGGTCTTTTTTGGGAATGTATGTAGAATGTGGATCTAAATTATCCAGAATGTTGTTAATAGTAACATCTACAATACTATCTGTATTTACATAGTCAACATATTCATAATCAATAAAGTCTATAAGTCTGTTTAGTTTATCTTTTTTAGAATTTGAAGTAAATAATCTATTGGAAGAATCGCCAAAATTTAACTTTCCTCCAATAAAAATTCCAGTAGCAATTGCTACACCAATAATTAGAGGCAGATAATTTTTTTGAATGTTCACTGTTTTAAATCACTTATAAGTTTTATATCTATTCCTGCTTTTTTTAAAAATTGTAATCCAGAATCTTCTCTGTATGCTTTGCTATATACTACTCTTATAATTCCTGCCTGATGGATTAATTTACTACATTCTTTACAAGGAGAAAGTGTTATATATAATGTTGCCCCTCTGCAGGATTGTGTTGAAGCAGCTACTTTTAAAATAGCATTGGCTTCGGCATGTAACACATACCATTTTGTATAACCCTCTTCGCCTTCGCAAACGTTTTCAAACCCGGTTGGCGTACCATTGTAACCATCGGAAATTATCATTCTATCTTTAACAATAAGGGCTCCAACTTGTTTGCGTTGGCAATAGGATAATTCTCCCCACACTTCAGCCATTCGTAAATATGCGATATCGTATTTTAACTGTTTTTTTTCTGGCATTAATTAAATCGTCAATTTATAATAAAATGGTATAACGAATATACTTGCTTACTATTTCAATTACAACTTAAGTGTCATTAAAGTTTTACCAACCTTTTATAAGGGTTCCTATTAACTTAAGGACACCTCTAAAAAGAAAATCACTATTTATTATCATTGGAATAACTAATCCTACTACAATTGCAGAAATTACCATAACCCAATCACGTTTTGAAAATCTAAAAATGGTTTGCCCAATAAACCCTAAAAACAACACCATAAAGACAATAATAATTTGGGATATTTCTATTCCTAAAGCAAATTCTAAAAGTGGTTCTACCTTGCTTTCATCCTTACCAATAAACATTTTAAATTCCCGAGCAAAACCTATACCATGTATTAATCCAAAAAATAGAGTTGTAATAAATAAGATTCCTGTTTTATGTTCTTTAACTCTTTTCCCTTCTTTAAACACATTGTACAAGGCTACAATTAATATTGTTAGCGGTATTAAAAATTCAACTAAAACTCCGTTAATACCAACAATATTATAAGCTGCCAATATTAGAGACAAGGTGTGACCAATTGTAAATACCGAAACTAACAACAATACACGTTTCCAATCTTTAAACACGTAAGGAACTGTTAGTACCATTAAAAAAAGAACATGGTCGTAAGCATTAAAATCTAATACATGGTTAATCCCGTATTCTACATTAAACCAAAAATTTTCTAACATAATAAAGTGATTTGTGTTACACTAAAGCTGTATAGATTTGAATTATTTTATCCTTATTTTTCTCTTTATTTCAATTGATTAAAAACCTCTAATCCGCATTGTAAGAACTGTGTATAATCTTCCTCATCTGGCGTATATGCAATAGGTTGGTTTAGAATTTGTGTTCCATCTGGGCTCATTAGTACATAATAAGGCTGTGAGTTGGTTTGAAAAAATTGTGTTTGAAAATTCGCCCATTTATGTCCATAATTTTCCAGTTTTCGAGTGCCTCCATTTATTCTGTTTACCTCTATTTGCTGATCTTGAGGTAATTCTTTTTTATCGTCCACATATAACGAAATGAGCACAAAGTCGTTTCGCAAATAGCTGTCTATCGTTTTGTCTGGCCAAACATGCTCTTCCATTTTACGACAGTTAACACAAGCATAGCCTGTAAAGTCGAGCATAATGGGTTTATTTACTTTTTGAGCATAAGCAATTCCCGTTTTTAAATCTTTAAAACACTCCAAATTATTCGGGCAATCTTTCGGGAACAAGAAACTATATCCAACAGGTGGCGCTAATCCACTTAATAAAGTTAAAGGAGTATATGTATTGGTATCTTTATTTATTCTGAATCCGGAAACTAAATACACAGTAAATGCAGCAACTAATATTCCAGAAGATATTCTAAAAAAGGATAGTTTCTTTACTGGAGAATCATGCGGAAACTTAATTTTTGCAAATATGTAAAGTGTTAAACCTGCAAAAATGATAATCCATAATCCTAAGAATATTTCAATTTTTAAAATTCCCCAATGTTTTACTAAATCGGCATTCGATAAGAATTTAAAGGCTAATGCTAATTCTAAAAACCCTAATACCACTTTAACAGTATTTAACCAACCACCAGATTTTGGTAAGGCATTTAACATATTAGGGAACATAGCGAATAACGCAAATGGTAAGCCCAAAGCTAAGCCAAAACCTCCCATTCCTGCTGTTAACTGCCAGGCTCCTCCATCGGCTGTTAAAGAGCCTGCTAATAGTGATCCTAATATTGGTCCTGTACAAGAAAATGACACTAAAGCAAGTGTTAATGCCATAAAAAATATACCTAAAATACCTCCTGTATTTTCTCCTTGAGTAGTTTTATTCGTCCAACTTGCCGGAAGCGTAAGCTCGAAATATCCAAAAAAGGAGAATGCAAAAATCAGGAATATTAAAAAGAAAATTACGTTTAACCAGACATTGGTCGATATCTCATTTAAAATGTCTGGATTTACCGAATCTAATAAGTGAAACGGAATGCTCAATATTAAATAAACTGCTAAGATAAAAAACCCATATAGTATGGCTTTAGAAATTCCAGAATTTTTCTTTTGATCGTTTTTCTTTGTAAAAAAACTAACCGTTAACGGAATCATTGGAAATACACAAGGTGTTAAAAGTGCTAATAAACCACCCAAAAAACCAAGAACAAAAATATTCCAAAGGGATTTTTCTCCTTTTACATCTCCTACTACTGATATATATTCGTTTTCACAATTTAAATCGGATTTTGTGATGTCACTGGGTGATAATCCATATAATATGCTATTTGTGTCTTCATCATTAATTTCAACATTATCTATTATAGTTTCCTTACCAATACTAGCTCCTGTTGAAGATAGATTAAACTCAAAAGACACATCTATTGGAGCCAAACATCGTTCGTCATCACAGGTCATAAATACGAGACTCCCTTTAATTATTACATTGTCTTCATTACCCTTTATCTTTTGTTTAAATACAGCCTTATTGTAAAATTTAGACACAATCATATCAAAAACAGGGTCGTGTTTGGTTACCTTATTTTCGTCACTTTCAATAAGTCCATCCATTAATATAAAAGTCTCATTTTCTTCAAAGGTAAACTCTGTAGGTATTGGTCCACCATCGTCAATAAATTGAGAATATACTGCCCAATGTTCGTCGATAATCGCAGTAAAAATTAATTCATACTCGTTATCGCTAATCTTTTGAGATTCAAACTCCCATTTAACAGGTTCAAAAATTTGTGCAGACGCTACAATAGTAAATAGAAATGTTGCCAGGAATATTATTCTTCTCATTGTAACTATTCATTAAACATAATTAAGTGCAAATAACTTAAAAAAACTTTCAATATTCATATAAGTTCTTGTTAATATTATTTCGTTATAGTCTAAAATTGTTTAGTAACTTGTATTAAATTAATTAAACCTCTATTAAAATGAAAACCAGATTATTTGTTTTCCTATTCGTATTTACTATTTCATTAAATACCATTGCTCAGTCAGTACAAAAACAAGTAAAATTATTAGATGATTATATTGAAAATGCTTTAACAGTATGGAATCCTCCAGGGTTAGCAGTAACAGTTGTTAAAGATGGTGAGATTGTTTTTACAAAAACCTATGGTATTCGTACGTTAGGTGAAAATAAACCTGTGGACAAACATACGTTATTTGGTTGCATGTCAACTACCAAAGCTTTTACTGCAGCTGCATTAGCAATGTTGGCAGATGAAGGCAAACTAAAATGGGACGATCATGTTATTAAATACTTGCCAGATTTTCAGCTTTACGACCCATATATGACCCGCGAAATTACTGTTAGAGATTTACTAACTCACCGAACAGGGCTTGGAAACACAGACTATCTTTGGGGATGGATGCAAATAAGTGGTGATAGTGCACTTTATAAAATGCGAGATGTTAAGCCTTCATACTCTTTAAGGTCCAGTTTTATTTATCAAAATCTTATGTATTTAGCAGCTGGTAAAGTTATTGAGAAAGTAAGTGGTCAATCTTGGGAATCTTTTTTAAAAGAACGTATTTATATTCCTTTAGAAATGAATGAAACTTTTGCCAAGTATGAAATGGTAAAGGACATCAAGAATAAAGCAGATGCTCACTTTCCTCATGAGGGTAAAATCATAAAAATTGATCAGCTTATTGCGGATGAAATTGGTCCAGCTGGCTCTATGTGGTCAAGTATAAATGACATTGGGAAATGGATTCAGTTTTTACTAAATGATGGCACCCATAAAGGAGATACTTTAATTAGTGATAGAAATTTTAAAGAATTATTTAAACCTCAACAAATAATTCCATCTAACGAGTTTTATCCAACGCAAAAGCTTACCAAACCAAATTGGACGACTTATGGTTTAGGATGGTTTCAACACGATTATAGAGGTAAAATGGTACAATTTCATACAGGAAGTCTTCCAGGTATGATAGCTATTGCTGGTTTAATCCCTGAAGAAAATATAGGTGTTTATGTTATGGGAAATTTAGATCACTTAGAATTACGTCACGCCATTATGTACACAGTTTTCGACCTTTTTATGGATGGAAAAATCACCAGAGATTGGAGTACTGAGTTTAAAGATCTTTATTCTCAAAAAACGGAACAAAAAGAACCTAAACGAATCCTTGAAACAATTGCTTCATTACCAATTAGTAAAGTTTTAGGAACCTATAAGCATAAACAATATGGTATAGTAAAAATCACTGAAACTAATCAAGGTATTAGATATAACTTAAATAATACTGTAAAAGGCATTTTATCTCATTGGCACTACGATACCTATCAAATTACATTTGATAAACAATATTATGGAAAAGCAATGCTTGATTTCAGAATGAATTCGGAAGCTAAAGTAAGTTATCTTGAAGTTTTTGGAGAGCGGTTTGATTTTGTTAACTCAAAATACTAAATATTGTGTGCATTTATAAAAAATAGTGACTCCACCAGGATTCGAACCTGGATCTAAAGTTTAGGAAACTTTTGTTCTATCCCTTGAACTATGGAGCCTTAAACAAAAAATCCAACTTATCTTCATAAGTTGGATTTCTTATTTTGGTTCTGACATTAGAACTGAAATTTATTAAAATTTTATAGCCAATACAGCCATAAATGTTTAACTAACTTAAGCCTTTCCTAATATCCTGAACATACCTGTTCCACAAGTTGGGCATTTACCTTTCATAGCTCTTCTGCCATTTTTCATAGTGACTTCAGCACCATCTTGAATTTCTCTTTTCGCTTTACATTTTACGCAATATCCTTCCATAATTTTTAAAGATTTTTGTGTTTGATTAAATTGTTTCTATTTCAAATGTAAGGTATATACTATGTATTTGCAAATAAAAATTGCTTTCTGAACATAACTTTTAAGTATAAAAACTGAAAATAGCACCTTGGACAGAGTTAGAACTTGAAGCTAAAAGTTAAGAGGTTTTCTAGCTATCCTTTTATTCATAGGGCTTTTCAGTAAAAAGGGGTGAATGATATCTGCAATATTTCGTGCTTACATTTCTCTTTTAATATTGTTAATAACATATTAATTCCATGCGTTAACACGCAATTTTGCGTTGGTTTTTATGTCTTTCCAAAACAAATTGATGTCTCCTGAATGATAATTCTTCTTAAATAACGCAAATATGCGCAAGGGAAAACGTGGTAATGTCGTCCAGACCAATCCATCAGTAATAGTAATTTTTAATGCTTTTTCATAATATTTTCCATTAGTGAAGTAAAACCCTTTGTGCTGTGAAAAATCAGTAGTTGTTGCAATATCCCAGGTTATTGGGTTAGAAGTCACTTTCCCTTTGTACCAAATATCATATTTTTTTGGATAGCTATTCTTTTTATATGTATTCCAAGATACAAATCCACCTGTTGCAGTTGGTGTGGTCATAGGTTTTATATATGTAAACTCGTTTGGAGATACTCCTATTCCTGGAATGTATGCTGCAATTAATTGTTTTTGTAAAGGCGTACCGTCAAAAAATTCCTTTAGTAAACGTTTTGTAAGTGTTGTGCCTTGACTATGACTTGCAATAATTATTGGTCTGCCATTATTATATGTATCTAAATAGGTTTCAAAAGCTACTTTAACATCTTTATAGGCAATTTCAAAAGCTTGTTTTCCTCCTTGATTGTACATTGAATATGCTCGTATATGTGCCTGTCTATAAAAAGGAATATACAATTTTCCTGCTGTTGCCCAAGCTGATGCCTGAAACTGAACTGCAACATTTAATACTCTTTTGTTTTGAACTGAATCGTTAACAGACACATTCCAACGGGTATCTTTTTTATCTAATAATAAGGTAGGATATACGTAAAACACATCAGCTATAAGCGTGTCTTGTTCTTGAGATGAGAGTTTTTGTAATTCTTCTGAATATGTCCAAGGTAAAACAGCCCAACTGCTTTCGAGTTTATAATTTGGCACTTCTGGTACTTGCTTTATTTTGAATGACTTCGTTAGATAAATTGGTTTGCAACTACTTGTAACAACAAGCAGTAACAATATGATGATTTTGTAATTAAATGTGATTTTATTTAATTTGATTTTTGGCTTTTCGTTCCAATTATTTATACTTAAAACAATTAAAATCCCTATTACAACTAGAACAATCTGACCTATGGCGTATTTAATGTAATTGGCTGTTTTATTTTCGCTAAATAATTGCATGCGTATTTTTTTGAAGATTTTAATTATGAATAGTTAGTTAGTAAAACTAAATATACGGATTTTTATTTGTAGTAGATGCATATAACAAACAAGTGAGATGTGGTATTGTTGGGGTACATCGTCAGGCACTATATTTATTAGCTTTACGACAAGAGTTTAAAGACCGCTTAACAGAAAGCCCTGTGTATCTATTAGAATATGTTTTAGGTCTGGTCGGAGAAATTGAAATTTATGATGGACATATTAGAATAGTGGAATAGATTAAGCTATAAGGATTTTTAATGCTCTATAAATCTCAACCATTGCCAATGTGTCTAATTTACAATATTCAAATAAGTTCATTCTTGTTTGTTCTATATCATCATTAAATTCTTCTTCCAATACCATTCTGCCCCATGTATCTAATGCCATGGTGCCATTATTAACCTCTAATTCAGAATATGATAAATTAGGAGCAATTACTGGTAAAACTTTTTTTATAGAGCTTGACCCATGGAATCTATAGTCAATGTAATCCTTTTTAAAAATAGTTTCTAAATCAAACATATGCTCATTAACATAATTTAAATATGAATTGTATTCTGGTAACCATTCTTTTAGGTCATTATTTCTTCCAATTTCAAAACTTGCATGCCATGATATAAATGTGCCATCTAATCCTGTAAATTCTTGCATAGCCCCTAACATTGCATTAGGCATTTCCATAGTTTCTAATAAGAATTCAAAATGAGTTAAAGTTCCGTCTTCCGCTAAAGTATGTATAGATACTTGAAAAGGTAAATGTTTGTGTGGGCTCATCCCATCTAATTTAGGAATGGCGCTAGCATATGTTTCATAATCTATAAAATGAAGGGGGAACTCTAAACCATCTAAATGCCTTATAATGTTATCATAGTTAATAATTGGCTGTTCTTGTCTTACAGATTCAACTTGCGTTTGTTGATTAGTATTTAGCACAAAATCAAATGGAATATCCAAAATACTTGTTTGGTCATTATCAACTAATAATCCAACTTTTTTAGCTGATATTCTGCCTATTTCATAAATACTGTAATCAGGGATTTTTTTGTTGAAATAATTAAAGCTATCACAATGATTAGACCGTGTTTTCCATCTACAAGAACAAACATCTTGATTAATTACTTCTTTACTAATAAAATTTGTTGCTGCATTTATTTCATTTACAACAGATGAATAAAGTTCATCTAATTCGTCATTTACATTTTCAATTTGTAAAAGTTCCTCTGGTATAATGTCTCCTTTTTTTACATATTCTCTATTTAGATGTATAATTGACGATTTTGAAACCTTCATCCCATTTTCTTGCAATACATACTTTTGAAAACAAACATCCATTAAATGATTATTGTTTTTGTCCTTTTTAATTGATGTAGAAGATTTTATCTCGTATATGTGCCAAGTTTTAACATCTAACCTTTCTAATATGTCTATTCTTGCAAATACTCCTTTAGGGCTTTTAAAAGCTGGTTGAAAGTAATATTTATACTTCTTTTCTAATTTTCGTTTTGTGTATTCAGGAGATTCTTTTTCAGGTAAGTTGATTCCATTTGGAAAAAGTCTTTTAGCGTATTCTTCTACCTCATAACCCTCTTTTATTAATTTCTCAAGAAAAAGAGAAAATTCCCCTTTTGGATATTCATTTGGTTTGTTTTTTAGTAGCCATACTGATTCTGGGCAATTGAGGTATTGTATGAAGTTTGTTTTTGTTAGAAACATAAAATATGACGATAATTAATAATAATACGACATTTTTTAATTAGATTAGTAGTGTATATTAGAAATAATTTAAAACATAAATAATATGTCAGTCTACTTTCATTCTAGTTTTAATCTAAATCTTGAAAGGATGTCTGGTATTCTGAATAACTTAATAAAACAACCTGATTTAAGTGAAGAAGAAATAGCGGAACAGTTTGGATATAGGGCTCCTTTTACACAAAGATATAAGTCGTAGTTGAAAAAATGTGGAATAATTAAGAATTCTAATTTATACGTTAAATTTACGTATCTTTAACGTATAATTATGAATGAAACATATCTGTATACCTGCAACTATTGTCAAAAACAATATGTTCCCAAACGTAGAAAAGTACAACAATACTGTTCTGATAGTTGTCGCGTAAGAAATAATCAAGAGAAAAATAAAAGTGTAGCACCAAAAGTAGAGGTTACAACTACTACTGAAATTACAAAAAAACCAATTATTGACAAAAGTTCTGTATTGGGTGCTGCAATCGGAACAGCAACAGTATTAATAGGTAAAAAAATAATCTCAAAAGATATTGATAAACCAGTCACAAAAAGAGACATTATCAAATTTGCAAATCAAATTCATGGTGAAAGATATAGGAAAATTGAAAATTACCCTCCCAATCAATTTGGACAAATCGCTTACTTTGATTTAGAAACAAATCAAGCTATATATAGTTATGAGAACCTAACTAGTTATTAAATAGAATTACTTTAGTTTTCTAGAAAATAAAGTGGTCCCACATGTACCCATCTATTGTATAGTAATGTGGAGTGTTGTGGGGTAATACGGAGTTTATCAGCAACTATTTAATTGTGAAAAGAGTAATATGGAGTAGTATGGATGTATAAAGGTTTGAGCATCTATTGAAATAATAGGAACTAATTAAAGACAAGAGAAATTTAAACTTTTTAACCCTATAACTACTGTTTTATGCAAACCTTTGCATATAGTTTTTGCTTCATTTTATTAATAAAATAAATATTTTATTGTTGTTTTGAAGATGTCATCATAAATTTATGATAATATATAAATCAGAACTATATGATAGTTTCTCCTAAAATATTTTACACTAATTGTTATGGTAAATATGCCATTGCAGCTGTGAATGTGTTTAATATGGAACAAATACTCGGTTTGTTTCAAGCTGGTGAGCGAGGCAATGCCCCTTTTATCGTCCAAACAACTCCTTTAGCTAGAAATTATGCCGGAACTGAAATGTTAATTTCAATGATTGGTGCTGCTTCAAAATTATATCCCAAAGCTACATTTGCGATTCATTTGGACCATGGAGATGAAGAGCATGCTTTAGACGCCATCTCTTCCAATAAATATAATTCTGTTATGATTGATGCTTCTCATGATAATTTTGATAAAAATATTAGCAGGACAAAAGCTATTGTGCAAAAAGCACATTTGAACAATGTATTTGTAGAAGCAGAATTGGGTGTTCTCAGTGGCGTTGAAGATGATATTTCCATTGATGAGAAAAATGCAAAATACACGCAACCTTCAGAAGTAGAGCAATTTGTCAAACTTACAAATTGTGATAGTTTGGCAGTAGCAGTTGGAACAAGTCATGGAGCATATAAATTTTCAAGTGGTCAAGGAATTCAGTTCGATATTCTACAAGACATTCAACAACGACTTCCAAAGTTTCCTATTGTTTTACATGGTGGTTCGGCAGTTGATAAGAGAGAAATTGAAAGAATTAATCAAAATGGTGGAAGTTTGACCGAAGGTGCAGCAGGTGTATCATCTGAAGAGATAGTAAAATCAATCAAATATGGGGTTTGTAAAATAAATATTGCTACAGATATTAGACTTATATGGACGCGAGTTCATAGAGAGTTTTTTAATAATACACCTGATTTGTTTGATCCTATAATTCCAGGAAAAACAGTAATTGATGCTTATGAGAAATTTATGCTTGAAAAATTCGATCTTTTAAATGCAACAGGGAAAGTAAGTGAGTTAAAATTATCCTTAAAACAGGTCTGTTATGAAAAATAAATCTCCGTTACTTATAAAACCAAATAGAGCATCTAGTATCTATCATAATATAACACCTCAATCTGCCAATTGGAACTATTTACATTTTGAAGCCAGAGAAATGAAACGGGACGAAATATGGAAAAGCAACACTCGAGAAAACGAAATGGTTATTGTTTTGTTAGGAGGGAATTTTAAAGTAAAAAGTTCTAAAGGAAATTGGGAAACTATAAATGGTCGAAAAGATGTATTCAGCGGAATTGCTCACACATTATATTTACCAAGAAAAACACAATTCACTTTGGAGGCAACAAGCAAAAATTTAGATATTGCCTATGGCTGGTGTCTTTCCGACGAAGATTTCCCGGCAAAATTTGTTACTCCCGAAAATACTCCTGTAGTCATTTTTGGTGGAGATAATGCAACACGACAGTTTAACGATTTAGTTCCTCCAGGATTTGGTTGTAGTAGAATTGTGTCTAGAGAAGTATATACACCTTCTGGCAACTGGAGTTCGTTTCCTGCACATAAGCACGATGAAAGAATACTTGATGCTGATGGTAATGTGTTAGAACCTTATCAGGAAGAAACCTATTTTTATAAGTTTCAAAAGCCTGAAGCCTATGCGATACAGCAAGTATATACAAAGGACGAGTCTTTAGACGAAATTATTAAAGTTCGTCATAACGATGTAGTTATAATTCCAAAAGGGTATCACCCAGTAGTGGCCGAACATGGATATCACTGTTATTACCTTAATTTTTTAGCCGGATCCGATCAATGTCTAGAAAATACTACAGATCCTGATCATGAATGGATTTACGATTCATGGACTACAAAAGATAGCCGTTTACCTTTGGTAACCGCCAAAATGAATAACAGGAAAAAGTAATATATGGAGCATAAAAAACATGATGTAATTACATTGGGAAGATCTTCCATAGACTTGTATTCGCAAAACATTGGGGTCTCATTTAACGATATTAAAGGCTTTGATGCCTTTGTTGGAGGTTCACCGCTTAATATTGCTGTTGCCTGTTCTAGATTAGGCGTTGATACCAGCTTGTTAACGGCGGTCGGCAATGATAAAGTGGGCGAATTTATTGTAGATTTCCTTCAAAGTGAAAATGTAAATACCCATTCTATTCCTGTTAAAAATAACGCAAGAAGCAGTGCTGTTGTTTTAGGGATAGAACCTCCCGATAAATTCCCTTTGGTGTTTTATCGCGACAATGCAGCAGACAGTCAAATTACTATAGACGATGTTCAGAACGCAAATATTCAAGAGTACAAAATTTTAGTAATTAACGGTACCGCATTAAATATTGAACCAACTAGAAGTGCTAATTTTTTTGCTGTTGAAATTGCAGAAAAAAATAATGTTCAGGTTGTTTTCGACTTGGATTTTAGAGCAGACCAATGGCATGATTATAGGGCTTTCGGATTGACTGTAAGAGCCATTCTGCCTAAAGTAAAAATAGCAATTGGTACTGAAGAAGAAATATTGGCGGCTACTATGAGCGATTCGTCACAGGTAATTATAAAAGATCAACAAATTTCTGCCCCCGAAATTAAAGGGAATATCGAAGTTTCTATCAAGCAACTACTCTCTTGTGGAATTGAAACTCTCATTGTAAAAAGGGGCGAATCAGGAGTTAGTATCTATAAAAAGGATGGTAGCAAGACGGATGTCCCAGGTTTTCCTGTTCAAGTTTTAAACGTACTTGGTGCAGGAGATGCTTTTGCAGGAGGGTTTATATATGGATTATTACAAGGTTGGGATTTGTACAAAGCATGTCGAATGGGCAATGCCAGTGGCGCACAAGTAGTAACCAAAAAAGGCTGTGCCAATTTTATGCCAACACTAGAAGAATCCTTTAGGTTTATTGAAGAAAAAGGAGGGTTTTAGAGCACATTTAAAACCGTGTAAGTAAATTAAACGAAATATAAGATTGATATAATAATTGACTAACTATAAAGTAAAATAAATAAAAATTATTCGCGTGAAAACAAGAAGATTAACTGTAGCACAAGCCACCATAATATACCTCAAAAATCAGTATGTAGAGCGTGATGGAATACAAAACCCATTTTTTGCAGGCTGTCTTGGTATTTTTGGACATGGAAATGTGGCAGGGATAGGGCAAGCATTGCATCAAAATCCGGATTTCCCTTTTTATGTTGTTAGAAACGAACAAGGAATGGTACACATTGCAGCGGCTTTTGCAAAGGTAAAAAACCGGCTACAAACATTGGTATGTACTTCATCAATAGGACCAGGTGCAACTAATATGATAACTGCAGCAGCAGGAGCAACAATCAATAGAATTCCTGTTTTATTAATCCCGGGAGATATTTTTGCTACCAGACAAGTTGCCCCGGTATTACAACAGTTGGAGTCAGCAAACTCACAAGATATATCGGTAAATGATTGTTTTAAACCTATTTCAAAATACTGGGATAGGATAAATCGTCCCGAACAATTGATAACTTCATTACCCGAAGTCATACGAGTTCTTACATCTCCAGCCGAAACAGGTGCAGTTACTTTAAGTATCCCTCAAGATGTTCAGGCAGAGGCTTTTGATTTCCCTGTCGAAATGTTTGAAAAACGCATTTGGGTAATTGGTAGAACTATGCCAGACCAAACTTTGTTAGACAAGGCCATACAGCAAATAAAAAATAGCAAAAACCCAATGATTATAGCGGGCGGAGGCACTATCTACAGTAATGCCACTGCAATTTTAAAAAAATTGGTAAACAGAACAGGTATTCCTGTTGCTGAAACGTATGCAGGTAAAGGTTCTCTAAATTACAATGAGCCCCAAAATCTTGGCGCTATGGGAGTAACTGGCACCCCAGGAGCTATTGAAATTGCAAAAAATGCAGATTTGGTTATTGGAATAGGTACCAGATATAGTGATTTTACAACGATTTCAAAATCTGCTTTTCAAAATCCAAATGTGAAGTTTATTAATATTAATGTTACTGAATTTGATTCTTACAAACACAGTGCTTTGCCTTTAACAGGAGATGCCAAAGTTATTTTGGAACATCTTGACAAAGCACTTGTTAATTATAAAGTATCTCCAAAATACCGACAAAAAACAGAAGACTTAAATAAAAGTTGGGATGTTTTTGTATCGGAGATATATGCCGAAAAAAACGATACTCCTGCTTTTCAGGGAGAAATAATAGGTGCTGTCAATACTTTTGCCAGCGAAAAAGACATCGTTGTTTGCGCTGCAGGGAGTTTGCCTGGAGATCTGCACAAACTATGGAGAACATCGCACCCTAAAGGGTTTCATTTAGAGTATGGTTACTCCTGTATGGGTTATGAAATAGCTGGAGGGCTAGGGGCTAAAATGGCAAGTCCCGAAAGTGAAGTTTATGTATTGGTTGGTGACGGTAGTTACCTTATGATGTCGCAGGAAATTGTGACCGCTATTCAAGAAAAACAAAAAATAACCGTCATTTTACTTAATAATGATGGCTATTCCAGTATAGGAAGTTTATCCGACGCTGTGGGGAGTGAAGGATTTGGAACGTATTATAGGTACAGAAATGACGAAACACAACAGTTAGACGGAGGTTTATTACCCATTGATTACGCCGCCAATGCAGCCAGTCTGGGGGCTTATGTAATTAAAACTTCCAATGTAAAAGAATTAAAAGAGGCCTTAATTAAAGCAAAAACTATTGATAGAACTATATTGATCTATATTGATGTAGATAGAAAAAAAGCAGTTCCGGGTTTTACTTGGTGGGATGTTGCCATAGCTGAAGTTTCAGAAAAGGAAGCAGTTAAAGAAGCATTAATCACATATAAAGAGAATAAAAAAACACAAAAATATTATTTATAGACTAGCTAAAAACACCTTAATATGGATTCTAATTTAGTAATAATAATTTCTGCTTTTCTGCTTTTTACTGCAGGTGTCGCATATTTTACATGGTACAACCTTCGAAAAACAAATTTGACTTCCTCTACAGGCTATTTTTTAGGAGGAAGAAGTTTATCAGGAATTGTAATTGCAGGCTCTATGTTACTTACCAACATTTCCACAGAACACCTTATAGGAATGAATGGAAACTCTTACGTTAATGGTTTTATAATAATTGCATGGGAAGTAACTTCAGCAATCGCACTTGTAATCGCTGCAATCTATTTTATTCCGAAGTATTTAAAAATGGGACTGACTACCATTCCTCAATTTTTAGAGAATAGGTTTGATGGCACCACCAGAACTTTAGTCGCAGGATTTTTAATTGTATCGTTTGTGGTAACCTTATTGCCTATTGTACTTTATACAGGAGCAATTAGTTTAGAAAGTCTCTTTGGTGTTTCTAATGTGCTAGGTGTTGATAAAACAGAAGGACTTTGGATTACAGTTGTAATTATAGGTGTAATAGGTTCTATTTACGCCATTTTTGGAGGGCTAAAAGCGGTGGCATATTCAGATACTATTAATGGTGCTGGGCTTTTAATAGGAGGTATGTTAATTCCCATTTTGGCGTTGTTGGAAATAGGCGATGGTAATATTATAGGCGGCTTGGTTAAAGTATATGAATTTGCACCACAAAAATTTAATGTTATTGGAGCAAAAGACTCGGTATTGCCTTTTGAAGTTTTGTTTACTGGTTTAATAATAAATCAAATCTATTTTTGGGGTATGAACCAAACTATTATTCAAAGAGCCTTGGGTGCTAAAAACTTAAAAGAAGCACAAAAAGGCTTATTGCTAACAGGAGTATTTAAAATATTTGTTCCATTAATTATTATTCTTCCAGGAGTAATTTGCTATTACTATTTTCAAGACACTTATTATGACCAACAAGATATGGTGTATCCGGAATTAGTTAAAAAAGTACTGCCCGTATGGTTAATAGGCTTTTTTGCAGCCGTAATTATGGGAGCTGTATTAAGCACCTTTAACTCTGTATTAAATTCCGCAGCCACATTGTTTAGTTTAGGCATTTACAAAAGGCATATCAATAAAAAAAGCAGCGATAAAAAATTGGTGATTATTGGTAAATCAACTTCAGCAGTACTGGCAGTAGCAGCAATTTTTGCCGCACCAATGGTGGCCAATGCATCAGATGGGCTATATCAGTTATTACAACAATTAAATGGTATTTTCTTTATCCCTATTGCGTCCATATTAATAGCAGGTTTCTTTATGAAAAAAGTTTCGGCAATGGGTGCTAAAGTTGCTCTTTTATTTGGTTTGTCTTTCTACATTTTTATGACCTGGGGATATACAAGCCACGGCATTCATTTTGTACATCTTTGGGGAATTGAATTTTTAATTAATGTTGGAATTATGTATGGAGTATCTCATTTTTACCGAAGAAAAAACATGTATGAAATTACAGATGTAGGTGCCGTTGATTTAACAATTTGGAAATACACCAAACCACTGTCTATTTCCCTTTGTGTTATTACCGTATTAATATACGTACTGCTATCAAGAATATCTTAGCTAAAAAATAAATTGAACCTAAAAAAAATGAATGTTTTAAAAAATTATATTAACGGTGCTTGGACAGAAAGTTTGTCTAAAGAAACCATTGCTGTAACAAATCCTGCAAATCAGGAAGTTTTAGCAAAAGTACCTTATGGAGTAGATACTAGAAAAGACGTAGAATTAGCAACCGAATCGGCATCAAAAGCCTTTAAAGAATGGTGCAAAGTTCCTGTAATAAAAAGAGTGCAAGCGCTTTACAAGTTAAAATTTCTGTTGGAAGAAAACATAGAGTCCCTTGCTGAGATAATTACACAAGAATCTGGTAAAACCAGGGCAGAATCAATAGGAGAAATCCAAAGAGCTATTGAAAATGTTGAAGTTGCTTGTGGCACACCAATGCTAATAGCGGGAGATGTTATAGAAGATATTGCAAGTGGGGTAGACGAGATGATGATCAGGCAGCCTTTGGGTGTTGCCGCTTGCATCACTCCTTTTAATTTTCCTAGTATGATTGTTTTTTGGTTCTTGCCCTACGCAATAGCCACAGGAAATTCTTTTATAGTAAAACCCTCAGAGAAAGTACCGTTAACCATGATGAAGATTTTTGAGTTTATAGACCAGCTAGACCTTCCCAAAGGGCTTATTAGTTTGGTTCATGGCGGAAAAGAATCTGTAGATGCGATATTAGAACACCCATCTATTAAAGCAATAAGCTTTGTGGGCAGTACGCCTGTAGCTAGATATATCTATTCTAAAGGGACTGCCAACGGAAAAAGGGTACAGGCACAAGGAGGTGCTAAAAACCCTATAGTAATATTACCAGATGCAGACATAGAAATGTCCTCTAAAATTATAGCCGACTCTGTTTATGGTTGTGCTGGACAACGTTGTTTAGCGGCTTCAACCATTATTACGGTAAACGACCAAAAAGGACAAATAAAAGAGGCCTTGTACGAAACCATAAAATCAAGAACTACAGGTTATGGCTGGGATGATAACGTAAGTATGGGGCCAGTAATTACCCCCGAAAGCAAAGATAGAATCAACAATTTAATCCAACTAGGAATAGATGAAGGAGCAAAAATTGTTTTAGACGGTAGAAAAACATCTGTTTCTGGATACGAAAATGGAAACTTCTTAACTCCTACTATTTTAGAAAACGTTGCTTTAAATAAAGAACTCATAAAAACAGAAATATTTGGTCCTGTAATGAGCCTTGTTTCAATGAAAAACATAGAAGAAGCAATACAATTTGTAAATAGTGGTAATTACGGAAACATGGCCTGTATATTTACAGGAAGTGGCGCCAATGCACGAAAATTTAGAAATGAAGCAGATGCAGGAAACATAGGAATCAATATTGGAGTTGCAGCTCCAATGGCACAATTTCCATTTAGCGGCTGGAAAGACAGTTTTTTTGGAGACTTACACGGGCAAGGAAAACATGCCATAGAGTTTTTTACACAAACCAAGGTAATTATTGAAAGATGGCCAAAAGAGTGGTCTTGTAAATTTTAAGAAAGAATATGATCAAAATCGCAAATGCACCTTGCTCATGGGGAGTATTAGAGTTTGACCTGGAAGGGAAATCTGAAGAAATTGGTTTTGAACAAGTTTTAGACGAAATCAAAGAAACAGGTTATTTGGGTACCGAACTCGGAGATTGGGGATATATGCCAACTTCTCCTAAATCATTAAAGATTGAAATAGACAAAAGAGGCTTAGAATTATTAGGAGCTTTTGTTCCTGTTGCACTAGCAGATACCGGCAATCATAATGATGGTGTTACGGCTGCCTTAAAAGTGGCGGAGCTTATGTTCCAAGCTGGCTATAAAAATGCCTTCATTGTGTTGGCAGATGATAATGGTTCTGTGCCAGAACGCACACAAAATGCAGGAAGAATAACCCCAGATATGGGCCTTTCAGAAATGCAGTGGAAAAATTACGCTACTGGTGCAGAAAACATTGCCAAAGCAGTAAAAGACACTTTCGGGATGCGCACCGTATTTCACCACCATTGTGCTGGATATGTTGAAACACCCGAAGAGATAAACACCCTTTTAGGATTGACAGATCCAGAATTATTAGGATTATGTTTAGATATGGGGCATTATACCTTTGGTGGAGGAGACCCTGTTCAAGCCTTGAAAGACCATTTTAACAGAATATGGCTTGTACACTTTAAAGACTTTAACCCCGAAGTTGCTAAACTATCGTCAGAATCAAAAGGAGATTATTTTGACGCTGTCAAGAGAGGAGTGTTTTGTGAGTTAGGCAAAGGCGCTGTTGACTTTAAAGTTGTCGTAGAAATATTAAAAGAAAAAAGGTTTAAAGGTTGGGTCGTCGTAGAACAGGATATTTTACCAGGAATGGGAAATCCAAAATATTGCGCACAGATTAATAGAAATTATTTAAAAAAAATAGGTTTATAAAAATCATTTTAGATGGAAAAATTAAAATTTGCCATTGTTGGCTTAGGAAGAATTGGAAAAATTCATTTGGATAATTTGCTCGAAATTAGTGATGTAGAAGTGGTGGCCGCTACTGATGTTTTGTCTGAAAGCTTACAATATGCAAAAAAAAAGGGTGTTGCTTTTACAACATCAACTTTTGAAGAAATGTTAACAATAACAAGTATAGACGCTGTAGTAATTTGTTCGCCAACAGATACGCATGCCTATTTTGTTGAATTGGCTGCAAAAGCTGGGAAACACATCTTCTGTGAAAAACCTTTAGACTTATCTCTAAAAAGAGTTGTAAAAGTATTAAAAACAGTAAAAGACACTAACGTTAAATTAATGATTGGTTTCAATCGAAGATTTGATAAAGAATTTAAAAAAGTTCAAGAATTGGTAAAAAACGGAGAAGTAGGGAACCCTCATTTAGTAAAAATTACCAGTAGAGACCCATGCGCCCCTCCAATATCCTATATCAAACAATCGGGAGGCTTATTTTTAGATATGACTATTCATGATTTTGATATGGCTCGTTTTATAGTTGGCAAAGAAGTAGAAGAAGTATTTGCTAAAGGAGCCGTGTTAATAGACCCCGAAATAGGCAAAGCAGGAGATATCGACACCGCTGTAATTATCTTAACCTATACCGACGGTTCTATGGCGGTAATTGATAATAGTAGAGAAGCCGTTTATGGTTACGATCAGCGCGTGGAAGTCTTTGGATCTAAAGGCATGGTGCAGGCGCATAACAACTTTTACGACTCTCATATACTGTACAATAGTAAAGGTATACAGGCAGCTTTACCAATACATTTTTTTTTAGACAGATATGCACAAGCTTTTAAAACAGAAATGTTAGAATATATAAAAAGCTTAAAAAATGGAACAAAAGTTCCTGTGGGAGGGGAAGACGGAATGTCATCTTTAAAAATAGGTCTAGCAGCAATTAAATCATTACAAGAAAATAGACCTGTTAAAATTTCGGAAATAAAATAATAAGAGTTTATACCTTTACTCTCGTTAAAAATCAAGGGCTGATTTTAATTATATTTTTATTGTAGAATCCCTTATGACTAATTCTGTTTTAAAAATTTCATTGCGGAATTTGTTTTCTGTATTTGTGTTATTCAAATGACTGAGTAAAATTCTGGCGGCTAACATACCTATGCTGAATACGGGTTGCCATACAGTTGACAAAGCGGGCGAAAAGTAGGAAGAGTGAGGCTCATCGTCAAAACCTATTATAGAGACTTCATCAGGGATTTTAAAATTTAAATTTTTCACAACGCTCATCGCGGCAACTGCAATACAATCATTTACAGCAAAAATAGCATCTGGCGGGTTTTTAAGTCGAAACAATTTTTTTGTTGGTTCAATCCCATCTGTATGTGTATATCCTAAAACATGAGTAATGTATGCTTTATTTATCTTGATATTGTACTTTTTATGAGCATCGAGATAACCCTTTAAACGATATTTATTTGTAGAAATATTTTTAAGTCCTCCCAAATGAGCAATTTTTTTACACCCGGAACGAATAAGATATTCTACAGCCTGAAATGCTCCGTCATAATCATCAACAAGAACTTTATCAACCTGAATGCCAGGGCAGTCGCGATCAAAAATTACAAGTGGCACACCTATTTTCTTTATACGATGGAATAATTTGACATTCTTCGTCTCTGAAACCGGTGAAACCATAATTCCGTCCACACAGCTACCTAATAAATTATCAATAATATTAGCCTCGTTTTTATATGACTCATCCGAATGACAAATAATCATATTATATCCGGCTGGTCCAATAACATCCTGAACACTCGTGATAATAGAGGAATAAAAATGACCTGTAATTGACGGCACAACAATACCTATGGTATACGTTTTATTCTGTAAAAGCCCTTGAGCTTGCAAATTGGGCTTATAATCTAGTTTCAACGCTAAATCTTTTATGGCTTTTTTTGTTTCCTTTTTTATCGTGGAATGGTCGTTCAGTGCGCGAGAAACCGTTGATGCAGATACATTGAGCTCCCGAGCAATATCTGTTATAGTGACACGATATTTCTTCATAAAATTTTGTTTTTACTTTTAAGCGTAAAAATAGGTTCTATCCGAGATGAATGTTTGTCGTGAAAATACGAAAGTAACTTTAATTACCAAAAGAGATTTATAAGTTTAAATAAAAATTGCTTCTTTAAAAACCCGGAATGTTCGATCTTATTTGAAATAATTAAAATAGGATGTATCCTCGATAACAGAACAGGTTGCTATAATTCCGAAACTGTTTTTATCAATAATATGGACTCCTGCTCCTAAAGAAAAACTTACAGTAGTTGAGCAAAGAAACTCCTTTCTGGAAACTTTTATCATCGATACAGGGGTTGATATACCAGTATTTAGATTGGCAGATATGTATTTAATGAGAGCAGAAGCTAAATATAGAATGGGAGATGCAGGTGCAGCAGCAGCAGATGTAAATGCTGTGCGACAAGCAAGAAACCCTGGTTGGGCTTCTATTGCTTTAACTAATATTGATCAAATTTTAGACGAAAGAGGTTTTTTTGTTTACTATAATTTGTTATAAATAAAGAAAGGAAATAACAAATCTATTTGCATCACTTTTATTAATATTCGCATTCGTAACAAAATTAGATAGTTTTTTAGATATGTGATGTTTCATGTTTTCACATGCTTTCTCATAATCAAAATTGTTATAATTAATAAGAAGTTCTTCCCTTTGTATGTAAAAGTTCTCTTTTGTGAGTCCATAAGTTTTACATAACTTAGAATAAATATCATTGATAATAAAAAAGTTTTTTATCGGAATTGTAGCCCCTTTTTTGTATTTAAAACTTATTGAATGAAGAATATTCCTGTCTTCTGCCAATAAATACTTCCCTAAAACATTTAATAAGTTCTGAAAAATTTTCTTTTCATGCACAAAATCTGTTATCATTTCTAAATCTTTATTATCATTTAAATACAATATATAAGCACTTTGTGTTGCACAAATTAATGTAAGAAATTCAGATTTATGCTTGTTTAAAGAAAACTTATCTAATAAGTCTTCCAGAATTGTTAAGACTTCTTGAGGAACACTTATCTCAGAATAATCATTTGTAAAATTCTTAATTTCATCAATTAAACCGTCTCCAAATATTTTTAATGAAGCTGTTTCAAGTCTTACTCCTTTATCTGAAAAAGGAACGTATTTATTAGATTCAAATATTTGAAGTTGATATTGTTTGTTAGACATGTATCAAAAGTAATCAAATGAAATAATAAGAAAGGAAAGGAAAATAGAAAAACTGTACCTAAACGTGTGCCCAACAATATCAAAAAAGCCACTCAATCTCTTGAATGGCTTTCTATCATTAAGCTCCTCCTCTAAGACTCGAACTTAGGACCCTCTGATTAACAGTCAGATGCTCTAACCAACTGAGCTAAGGAGGAGTATTGATTTAATATCTTTGTATAAGCCTATTAATAATCTCGGGGTAATCCTTTAAGTCATTAATATACTTTTTACTTTTCATACTCTTAATATGGGTTTCAATTTTTCTTGCTTGAACTCTGTCTTTGCATACTATTTTTAAAAATAGTTCCCAATCTTTTGCTTTAGATGTGAAAGCCTTTTTATAAAACCCCAAATTATGTTCATTTAATCTCTCTTCAAAGTCAACAGTTTCACCAATATAAAATTGATTCAAAGTATCAGAAAAAAGTATATAAACATTATTCTCAACCATAATTTAAAGAACTTTCTCACTCTTGCTCTAACCTCCCGATAGCTATCGGGATGAGCTAAGGAGGAGTATTGATTTAATATCTTTGTATAAGCCTATTAATAATCTCGGGGTAATCCTTTAAGTCATTAATATACTTTTTACTTTTCATACTCTTAATATGGGTTTCAATTTTTCTTGCTTGAACTCTGTCTTTGCATACTATTTTTAAAAATAGTTCCCAATCTTTTGCTTTAGATGTGAAAGCCTTTTTATAAAACCCCAAATTATGTTCATTTAATCTCTCTTCAAAGTCAACAGTTTCACCAATATAAAATTGATTCAAAGTATCAGAAAAAAGTATATAAACATTATTCTCAACCATAATTTAAAGAACTTTCTCACTCTTGCTCTAACCTCCCGATAGCTATCGGGATGAGCTAAGGAGGAATATTTCAATTATATTTCTTAACCTCCCGATAGTTATCGGGTAGAGTTAAAGAATACTGTTTTCCGCTTTAGCGAGCGCAAATATAATTTATTTTTAAATGAGAACAACTATTTTATTTAAAAAAATTAATCAAAAATAGATTTATATATATCGTTGCCATTTGCAAAAAGCACTAATGCAATTAATAATAAGAAACCTGTTATTTGTGCATATTCTAAAAACTTGTCGCTTGGCTTTCTTCCAGAAACCATTTCGTATAATAAAAACATGACATGACCTCCATCTAGTGCTGGTATTGGTAGTAAGTTTAAAACACCTAACATAATAGATAAAAAAGCTGTAAGCATCCAAAATGCTTGCCAATTCCATGTAGAAGGGAACATATTACCTATAGCCGCAAAACCACCTATTTGAGAAGCGCCTTTTTTAGTGAAAATATATTTAAATTGAGATAAATAATCTTTAACAGCCCAATATCCTAATAAAACACCTCCACTTATACTTTCAGTAAAAGAATAATTTTTATGATTTAACTTCACAAAATTTAAATCTGAATTAATAGTAATTATTCCAATTGTGTTATTATTATTAGGGGTTATTTTTAAGTCTTTCTCAATTCCATCTCTTAACACTTTTAACGAAATACTTTGAGATTTCCTATCTCGGATTTTAGATTTTAAATCTGAAAGAAAATTTATGTTTACTCCATCAATTGAAACTAAAATATCGCTTTTTAATAAGCCTGCTTTTGATGCTGGGGAATCCAAAACTACAGAATCTAATTTAAAAGGGTATCTAGGTAACATTGCCGGAAAATCTCCAGCCTCGAAAAGTTCTGGCCCTATAGTTTCAGGTAAACTTAATTTTTCAACAGTTCCGTTTATATGTTCAACAGTTACATTATTTACTTTCCTTAACAGCAAATGGCTGTTAATACTACGTATGTTTTCAAAAGGAGTGCCATCTACAGAAATGATTTTATCTCCGTCTTTAAATCCATATTTTTCTAAAGTCTTAGTAACGCTATAACCATATTTTATATCGTCTTTCTTAACATAATCATTACCCCAAACAAATAAAATCATAATATATAATACGAACGCCAAAATAAAATTAACAGTCACTCCTCCAAGCATTATAATTAAACGTTGCCAAACAGGTTTAGAACGAAATTCCCAAGGTTGAGGTGGTTTTGCCATTTGCTCGGTGTCCATGCTTTCATCAATCATTCCGGCTATCTTAACATAACCTCCTAGCGGAAGCCAGCCAATACCATAAACGGTTTCTCCTATTTTCTTTTTGAAAAGTGAAAATTTTATATCAAAAAATAAATAGAATTTTTCAACTCTGGTTTTAAATAATTTGGCAGGGATAAAATGCCCCAATTCGTGTAAAACAACTAGTATAGAAAGGCTCATTAATAATTGAGCAGCTTTTATTAAAAATACAGACATATGAAAATATTAACTTTACAAGCGCACAAAAGTAAGGCTTTATAATTACTTTAAAAAAGATAATTATTCATTACATTATATTTAACAACTATTTATGAAATTGAAAAAGTTAAGATGAGTTCATTGAAAAATTCTTTAGAACAATATTTCATTGTATTTTTGTGTCACTCTAATACAAACCCATATTAAATGTTGTCTTTTTTTAAAAAACTGAAGGTTTTAGCAATTGCTTTTTTTATTCTATCTGTAATTATTATTTCGATTATCTATAATATTTTAAACGTCGAAAAACCTTTACCAATATATCAACCCTCTCAAGTTAATGCCGAAATGGTTGATAGCACGATTCAGTATCAAAAAAAATATCATAAAATTGCTGATTTTAGTTTAATAAACCAAAACGGGAAAACGATTACCCAAGAAGATTACAAAGATAAAATTTATGTTGCCGATTTCTTTTTTACAACCTGCCAAACTATTTGTCCGATTATGACAGATAATATGTACGAGATTCAAAAAAAGATTATTACCGATGATGAAGTGATGCTTCTATCACATACAGTTACTCCCGAAATTGATACTGTTGCGCAACTAAAGCGTTATGCTAAAGAAAAAGGTGTTAACGCATCTAAATGGAATTTGGTTACTGGAGACAAAAAACAAATCTATGAGTTAGCCAGAAAATCGTATCTCGCAGTAAAAGATAATGGAAATGGTGGTCCTTTTGATATGATACATACCGAAAATTTTATGCTTATAGATAAAGAAAGACAAATACGAGGATTTTACGATGGTACAAATCCTGAAGATATAGAACGATTACTTAAGGATATAAAAAAGTTGAAAAATGTAGGTAAACTAAATTGGTTTCAAAATCTTTTTAATTAGTCTATCCATTATTATATAATTTCTGTTACTTTTGCTTCTTTATAATGAATCTAAATAAGGATGAGTTTTACAATTGCCGATTTAAAAAAAGGAGAGAAAGGTATCATTACTGATATTTCTTCGGAAGCAATACCGTTAAAATTATTAGAAATGGGATGCTTACCGGGAAATACTGTGGAGCTAATACAAGTAGCTCCTTTTGCAGACCCAATGTATCTTAACATAAACGGTTGTCATCTCGCAATTAGAAAAGAAACTGCAGCATTAATTGTAATTGAAAAAACATTAAATGAGTAAACAAATTAATGTTGCACTGATTGGAAATCCAAATACTGGCAAAACTTCAGTCTTTAATGCGCTCACAGGTTTAAATCAAAAAGTGGGGAATTATCCTGGAATTACCGTCGAAAAAAAAGAAGGCATCTGTAAACTTCCGCGTGGTGTTAAAGCACATATTTTAGATTTACCAGGCACTTATAGTTTAAATGCTTCTTCTATAGATGAAAATCTTGTTATTGAATTGCTTCTAAATAAAAATGACAAAGATTTTCCTGATGTTGCTGTTCTGATAAGTGATGTAGAAAATTTAAAGCGAAACCTTCTTCTTTTTACTCAAATAAAAGACTTGAAAATCCCTACAATCCTGGTCATTAATATGTCTGATAGAATGGTACGAAAAGGTATTACTTTAAATCTTCCGCTTTTAGAACAACACCTTCATACCAACATTGCTTTAATCAGCACTCGTACAAATATAGGTATTCAACACTTAAAAGATTTAATAAACAACTATAAAAACTTATCACTCGAACCCTGTTTAGACACCTCAACTATCGATGAAGATTACTTTAAAAGATTAAAAAAAGCTTTCCCAAATCAAGACCTTTATAAACTTTGGCTTGTCATTACTCAAGATGTAAATTTCGGAAAAATGACTCGACAGGAATTAGATATTTCTGAATTCAAAACAAAGTCAGATTCCGAACTAAAACGTCTTCAACTAAAAGAAACTATAAAACGCTATCAATTTATTAACAATCTTTTAAAAGAAGGGCAAACTATAGATGCTTCAAAAGCTATAGGATTAAGAGAAAAATTCGATCGTATTCTCACACACAAAGTTTGGGGTTATGTTATTTTTTTCGTCATATTGCTTACCATTTTTCAGGCTATTTACGATTGGGCAATTGTGCCAATGGATTTTATTGATACTTCGTTTGCATCACTTGCCGATTGGGTTAAAACAACCCTTCCGCCTGGCATTTTTACCAATCTGTTAGCCGAAGGTATTATAGCGGGCATTGGTGGTGTCGTTATTTTTATACCTCAAATTGCATTTTTGTTTTTATTTATTTCCGTGCTTGAAGAAAGTGGCTATATGAGTCGCGTCGTTTTTTTAATGGATCGGGTTATGCGTCGTTTTGGATTAAGTGGTAAAAGTATCGTTCCGTTAATTGCTGGAACAGCATGTGCCATTCCGGCAATTATGTCAACACGGAATATTGAAAACTGGAAAGAGCGTTTAATTACCATTTTAGTAACGCCATTTACAACCTGTTCTGCAAGACTTCCTGTATATTTAATTATTATTGCGCTTGTAATTCCTGAAGGTCGCCTTTTAGGTTTAAGTTATCAAGCACTAACATTAATGCTACTCTATCTTATTGGATTCGGGATGGCGGTGTTTTCGGCATATATTTTAGACAAAATCTTAAAAACTAACCACAAAACATTTTTTGTTATCGAAATGCCAAGTTATAAAATTCCGCTTTTAAAAAATGTAGTTATTACTGTCATTGAAAAAACCAAAACATTTGTATTTGAAGCAGGAAAAATAATTTTAGCAATCTCCATCATTTTATGGGTTTTAGCTTCTTATGGTCCAGGAAAACAATTTAATAATGCTGAAACTATTATAAGTGCAGAATACCAAAACTTAAATGACACAGAATTAGAAGATAAAATTGCAGCACATAAATTAGAATATTCTTATATAGGAATTATAGGAAAAACCATTGAACCAGCCATAAAGCCTTTAGGTTACGACTGGAAAATTGGCATAGCTTTAGTCACGTCTTTCGCAGCAAGAGAAGTATTTATTGGCACACTTGCAACTATATATAGTGTGGGAAGTGCCGATGGAAAACAAGTGGATACGATAAAAAATAAAATGGCTGCTGAAGTCTATTCTGACGGAACTAAAGTTTTTACTTTAGCTTCAGGAATTTCGTTATTGCTGTTTTACGCCTTTGCCATGCAGTGTATGAGCACATTGGCTATTGTAAAACGCGAAACCAATACCTGGAAATGGCCATTAAGTCAATTATTTGGTATGTCAAGTATTGCTTATATTATAGCTTTAATAGCTTTTCAGTTGTTGAAATAAAAAGATATTTAAATCGACTAAAAAATAATGAATAGTACCCTACAAACTATATTTGTGATTATTACAGTGAGCTTTGCTGTTTTGTTTTTAGTGAAAAAATTCTTGTGGAATCCAAAAAAGAAGAAGAACTCTTGTGATAACGATGATTGTGGTTGTCATTAAACAAATTTAGTTTATTGTTGAAAGCAGTTAATTTTCTTATTATTAAAATAACCGCCAAACCTGAGCCACTAAAAATGTAATCACAAATCCCATAATTACAGGCAAAATTGAGGCAACCGTTGTCCATTTTACACTGTTGGTTTCCTTGTAAATGGTATAAATGGTTGTACTGCAAGGATTATGTAACAAACTGAATAACATTAAATTAACTGCTGTTAGTAAGGTCCAGCCACCTGCTTTTAAAATATCTCCCGTTGCATTTGCCGAATCCAATTCAAACATTACTCCTACACCCTCACCTCCAGGAATCCCACTTGCCATAACTGTTAACATTAAAATAGTTGGAATCACAATTTCATTTGCTGGAATAGCAACAATGTATGCCAGTAAAATAACACCGTTCATTCCTAAAAGAAAACCAAAACCATCCAAAGAATTAATCGTTAGAGTAGCTATGCTTTCGTTCCCTATATAAATATTTGAAATCAACCAAATAACAGCTCCTGCCGGTGCTGCAAAAAGTATAGCCCGCCATAAAACAATTATAGTTCTATCGATTAAAGAGGTATAAACAGTTTTCCAAAACCGTGGTGGACGATATGGTGGTAACTCTAAATTAAACGTGGAAACTTCTCCTTTTAAAACTGTTTTTGTTAATGCCCAAGACGTAAAAAACATGAAAAATATTCCTAAAATTGCAATTCCAATAACTGCCGATAACGATGCAATTGCGGAAAAAGAAGCTGGAACTACAGCTCCAATAAAAATGGTAGCAATTAAAATTTGCGTTGGCCAACGACCATTACATAAAGAAAAATTATTAGTGATAATTGCGATTAATCGTTCTCTTGGGCTGTCAATTATTCGAGTTGCTACCACTCCAGCGGCATTACACCCGAAACCCATACTCATAGTTAACGCTTGTTTGCCATGTGCTCCGGATTTTTTAAACATATAATCCAAATTAAATGCAACTCTAGGCAAATAACCAAAATCTTCGAGAAGTGTAAACATTGGAAAGAATATTGCCATTGGTGGTAACATTACAGCAATTACCCAGGCTACTGCAAGATAAACGCCATCAATTAAAAACCCATCTAACCACCAAGGCATTCCAATGCTTGATGCAAAACCTTTTAATGCTGGATGCATATTATCTAACAATAAATTTGCCAACATTGCCGAAGGGTAATTAGCTCCTATAATAGTAAGCCAAAGAATCACTCCCAAAATCATAAACATGATTGGGAAACCCCAAGTTTTACTAGTTACAATTTTATCTATTTTAGAATCTAAACGAAACCGTTTTTTTTCATTATCAATACTTACAGACCCATTTGCAATTTCTGATGCATCTGCATAGATTCCTTCAGCAAGACCATCATGAAAATCGTCACCAATTTTCCAGCGTAAATCACTTGATAAGGCTATTATATTATCTATAGAATTTTTATTCATGTCATTCCTGCAAAGGCAGGAATCTTATCCTGTCCTTCTAAATAAAGTTATATATTTCTATTTTAAATCTAATACCATTAAACTAATTCTCCCGTTTTTAAGGCTTCAATAATTTGAGTGTCGCCTTCTAATAATCTGAAAGCTATCCATCTGCTATTTGGTATAGATGGGAATTGTTTTATAATTTCAGTACTCAATTTTTTTACAGCATTTTCAATATTTTCAGGCACATTTTTAATTTGATGTGGCTTACAAATTATTTTTCCTGTTGCAACCTCATTTATGGTTTGAATTAAATCAGGTATTCCTTCACTAAACCGTGCACTTGTTGGTACTACAGGAATACCTAAATCTCTGGCTAAAGTTCTTACATCAATCTTGATATTGCTTCGTTTAGCCTCATCCATTAAATTCAAGCACAAAACCACTTTATCCGTTATTTCTAAAATTTGTAAAACCAAATTGAGATTTCGCTCCAGTCTACTAGCGTCTACAACAATAACTGTAACATCTGGTTTCCCAAAAAGAATAAAGTTTCGTGCAACTTCCTCGTCTTGCGAAGTGGAAAGTAAAGAATAGGTTCCCGGTAAATCTATGAGTTTAAATTTTTGAGCATTATACTCGAAAGCACCTTCGGCCCTTACTACTGTTTTTCCTGGCCAATTCCCTGTATGCTGTCGCAACCCTGTCAATGCGTTAAAAACAGTACTCTTACCTGTATTTGGATTTCCAGCCAATGCCACAACAAAATCGAAGTTTTTGGTATTCACTCCTAATTTCTTTAAGCCTTTTGCATTAAAATGAGAGCAAGTATCACAAGCACTGCTAACTTTGTTTTCCATAATCTTAATCTTTCTTAATAAGTATTTTTGATGCTTGGTCTTTTCGCAAAGCAATAGAAGTTCCTTTAACCAAATAGGCTATTGGGTTTTTCATTGGGCTTATTAAATCTATACTTATTTTAGTTCCTTTTACAAAGCCTAAATCTAATAATCGCCTTCTATTATCTCCTCTGCTTTCTTTTGATATTCCTAAAATACGAGCTGTTTCATTTTCTTTAAGACTTGATAATCTCACCATATTTTCTTCAACTATTTCATCTTTTTCAAGAACAGCAACTGTAATATTTGCCGCAACAATTGGTGCCAATATAAACTCTTCTCCTTCAGCATAAAAAACGATTCTTTGATTATTATTCTCAACCATTCTTATTTGAGAACCAATATGGATGTTCTCAGCAATAATTTGTTTGTAAATTACATCTGGTTCGTCTTCAATATGAATAATTTTTCCAACAGCATTTACTGCTAAAGAAGATAAAAACTCTCCATTAACATCTGCTACTTTTCCCGATTTTGTTGGTATTGGGTCGCCATGCGGATCGTAAATTGGGTTTCCTAATTGTGTCGCTAATACATTGGTTTCTTCAGGGCTTAATTCGTGCTCTTTCAATTCTGCCATGTCATGCCATTCTGCTTTAGCGTAACCTGTTTTTTCGGCCAAATATTTTTCCCAAAGTCTGTGCACTCTAACAATGCGCAAAGCATAATCTCTTCCGGAGTTGGTTAATTTTAAAACATCCCCTTCAAATTGTATTAATTCGTTAATTGACATTTTTTTTATAACATCTACAATAATACTATTGTTGAATTTTAATGCGCTGGTTAAACTGTTTATATTTACTTCGTTTCCAGAATTTTCGCCGTGATACAATTGTTTTAAAATATCTTCAATAACTGTTTTTTCATTGGATTTTAAATTGTTCTTAATCAACCAAAACCAGCCATTTCTTGGTCTAAATAACAGGTAACCTAAAAATGAAACTGCAAAAAATATTAGTAAAGCGAATACTGGATTATAGTTCATTTTAATTAATTTTTACATACATATTACTTGCTATCTCTTTAGAAATAGTCAACTCCGAATCATTAATTTTAATGGTCATGGATTCGTCAAAAGGCTCTTTGGTTAAAACCTGAATGTCTGTTCCTAAAGCAATATTATTTTTGTCTAGATATTTAAGGAAGTTAGCCGAAGAATCTCTTACACCAACACAAGAACAATTAACGTTTTGATTTACTTGTGATAAAAAGATTTTCTGAGATTTTTGTAAGTTTCCTTCTCTATCTGGAATTGGATCGCCATGTGGATCGTGAGTTGGAAAGTTTAATAAGGCATCTATCCCGTTTATTAATTTTTGAGACTTAATATGCTCTAACTGTTCTGCAACATCGTGAACCTCATCCCAGGAAAAGTTAAGCTTTTCTACAAGGAATACTTCCCACAATCGATGCTTTCTAACAACATTAGCAGCAATTACTTTACCCGTTTTGGTTAAAGAAACACCTTTATATTTTTTATAATCGACGAGGTCTTTTTTGGCTAGTTTTTTTAGCATATCTGTAACCGAAGATGCTTTGGTGTTCATCTTATCTGCAATAGCATTTGTACTTACTGCAATACTGCCTTGTTTCCCTAAATGAAAAATGGCTTTTAAATAATTTTCCTCGGATTGTGTAACCAAAATAATTGTTTTAAGGTCACAAATATACATAAATTTACTTAAAGGTAAAAAAATATTTAGATAAGTCTAAATTTTGATTTACCTTTGCGAAATAACAGGCTGAAAATGGTTGATTCATTGTTTTGATATAGATTAAATGTTTAAGTTCATAAAAATAATCACATGAAGTTTAATTTTCTAACACTAATAATTGTTGCTCTTTGCCTGGTTTTAGGCGTTTCTTGCGAAGATACTCTGATACCTGCTCCTAATGAAAATGAACTTTTAGATGGTCCCATTGAAGGCCTTACCACCGCACAGCAAATTCAATTCCTAAGTGGAGACGAAGCTTTTGGGGATGTATTTACTATTGAGAAAGGACTAGGTCCAATTTTCGTAGCTAATCAATGTGCCAGTTGCCATGCAGGAGATGGAAGAGGAACGCCATTTGTTCGCTTTACACGTTTTGGACAGCCTGACACCTTGGGGAACCAATTTCTTGATATGGGAGGTCCTCAACTTCAGCATAAAGCGATTCCGGGTTATCTCCCAGAACAACTTCCTGCTGGAGCAACATTTACCGACTTAATTGCACCTCCAGTAACTGGACTTGGGTTTTTAGATGCGGTAAGCGATGTAGACCTTATTGCACTTTCAGACCCAAATGATGCTAATGGTGATGGTATAAGTGGTAGACCACATTGGAATAACATTCCCGATTATGTCACGTTAAGACCAAACAGCATCTCTCAAAATGGTAGATACATTTCCCGATTCGGAAAAAAAGGAGCTGCTTACGATTTATTACATCAAACATCAGGAGCTTATAATCAAGATATGGGGGTTACATCACTCTTTGAATCCATAGATCCTTACAGTGGTCTGGAAGAAGATCCAGAAGTTAGTACACAAACGATAAATGATGTCGTTTTCTATCTTAAAACATTAAAAGCGCCTCTTCGCCGAGATGAAAGCAAACCAGAAGTAATTTATGGAGAACAATTATTTTCACAAATACAATGTGCTTCTTGCCATATGCCAACTTTAAATACAGGATACTCACCGATTGATGTGCTATCTTATAAAGAATTTCATCCATATACCGATTTATTGCTTCACGACATGGGATCTGAATTAGATGACAGTTACACCGAAGGATTCGCAGAAACATCAGAATGGAAAACACCGCCATTATGGGGACTTGGCTTATCTAAAGACGCACAAGGAGGTTCCTATTTTTTAATTCACGATGGACGTGCTTTAAGCATTGAAGCGGCTATTTTATTACATGGAGGCGAAGCCGAACAAGCTAAATCCAAATATACGCAGCTTTCGGAAATAGAAAAACAGCAGCTCATCGCATTTCTAGAATCTCTTTAATTATGAAGCGTAGAAAATTTATTAAATCTTGTTGTTATACTACTATTGGTATCACATTAGCGGGTTCTTTTTTACAGTCCTGTGGTTCTATTTATTATGCTTCGGTTAGCCGTAATGCAAATAAATTGGTGATTGCAAAATCTGAATTTTGGCAATTAAAGAAGGATAAAAAAGTCTATCGCTCTTTTGTCTTGATCAAAACTGAAGATTCTGAGTTTCCAATTTGTATTTATAAAATAAAAGAAGACACCTACGTCGCATCATTATTAAAATGTACGCATAGAGGTTGTGAGCTTAATGTAGGAGGAGGCATTTACAGTTGCCCTTGTCACGGAAGTGAATTTTCGGTACAAGGAGACGTTTTAGAAGGTCCTGCCGAAGACAAATTAAAAACATTTAAAACAGAAACTGACAATGAGAACATATACCTTTCTTAAGACTAAACCGTTTCTATTAGGTCTTTTGTTATGCGCTATAGGCGGAACAATAAACGCCCAAGAAAAGATTGTAACTCGAGTTCCTGCAGATACCTCAAAAACATCTTTAAATATGGATGCCGTTTATAATCGGCCGTTTCTAGCTCTCAAAAATACTCCTGTTGCTTTAGGTGGTTATCTTGAAGCAAATTCTATCTATAGTTCTGAAGATGGTGTATCTGAAGGATTATCCTTTCAAGCTCGAAGACTCACCATATTCATGTCGGCAACTATAAGTAAGCGTATAAAATTTCTGTCAGAAATAGAGTTTGAAGACGGAACTAAAGAAATAGGAATCGAGTTTGCAGCTATAGATGTCGCATTCTATCCTGCACTTAATTTTAGAGGTGGTATTATTATGAATCCTATTGGTGGTTTCAACCAAAATCACGACGGCCCAAAATGGGAATTTGTGGAACGTCCTGATGTTGCAGTAAACTTACTTCCTGCAACTTGGTCTAACGCAGGATTTGGTTTATATGGAAAAACACACAAATATAATTGGATCTTTGGTTACGAGGTTTACCTTACTAACGGATTTGATAATAGCATTATTGATAACGAAGAAAATAAAACCTTCCTTCCTGCGGCTAAAGAAAATGAAGACCGTTTCGAAGAAAGCAACAGCGGAAAAGCACTTTTTACAGGAAAAATTGCTATAAAAAACAGAAAGTTAGGCGAAATTGGGTTTTCATACATGGGTGGTGTTTACAATAAATTTGAAGAAGAAGGCCTTACGCTTGACAAAAAAAGAAGGGTGGATGTTTTTGCTATTGACTTCAAAACCACAATTAAAAAAACGGGGACTTATATTGTTGGGGAAGCGGTACTGATTAAAGTAGATGTTCCAGACACCTTTACACAACAATATGGCACAAAACAGGTCGGTGCTTTTATTGATGTTGTGCAACCCATATTAAAAAGAAAGGTCCTAGATTGGGACAATGCCACCCTAAACCTTGCTGCTCGTTTTGATTATGTAGACTGGAATGTAGGAACATTTAATGAAACCCAAACTGATATTGGAGATAATTTATGGGCAATTACACCTGCCATTAGTTTCAGGCCATCAGCACAAACGGTTTTCAGATTAAATTACCGATACCAATGGCAAAAAGATATTTTAAATAATTCAGCAGCAAAAACAGCAACATGGTTATTTGGGTTTAGTACTTATTTTTAGAATTAAAATTCCATATCAAGTGCAGAATGATAAATAATCTAAAAACCCCTCTCCTTCTGCAGACGCTCGTAGGCTTCTTGCACTTGTCTAAACTTTTCTTTAGCGCCTTTTTGGTGTTCTTTACCTAAATGCATCACTTTATCTGGATGGTATTTTTTTACCATTTTACGATAGGCTTTTTTAATTTCAGTATCTGAAGCAGTCTTTGTAATCTCTAAAATTTTATAGGCATTTTCCTTGCTACTATAAAACATGGCTTTAATACTTTCAAAATCAGGGGTACTAATCCCTAAATAACTTGCAATAGTATGTATTATTCTTACTTCATCATCAGTAACCAAACCATCTGCTTTTGCAATACCAAACAAAAAATGCATTAGTTGTAAACGTGACGGATGATCCATCATTTGCTTAATCTGTAAGCAAACTTGACGCGTAGAAATATTGGTTTGCTTGTTTATGTTTTTAAAAAGTTTAAAAGCATGGTTTGCACGTTCCTTTCCATACATGCCAACAAATTGTTGGCGTACAAAATCTAATTCACGTTGATCTTGTTTACCATCAGCTTTTATAACTATTGACGACAAAATAAGTAAGCTAATTTCAAAATCGCCAGATTGTGTTTGTCTATGTTGAAATGCTCTTCTCCCTCTAGTTTGTGTGGTAGCTTCTCTATTTCCCATCGCATCTACAACACTTCCTAATGCCAATCCAATAATTGCTCCAATTGGTCCTCCAAACGACCAACCTATTGATGCGCCTATCCATTTTGAAAAACCCATGTAAGTATAAATTTTATTTATCGTCAAACCTATATATAATATTCTATTTAAAAAAAGAAATACTATAAATAAAGGTTCACTCTGACTTATTTATTAAAATAAAAATTATCAGAGTAAGTATAATATTTGTTATTTGATTGTATCGTTAATTTGTTACACAATTGTTTATCTTTGCAAGATATTTTAATAAACATAAATTTTAAAAATATGTATCCAGCAGAATTAGTAAAACCAATGCGTGAAGATTTAACCAATGTAGGGTTTGAAGAATTACATACTGCCGAAAGTGTAGAAGCAGCAATAGCAAAAGAAGGAACAACTTTAGTCGTTGTAAATTCGGTTTGTGGTTGTGCCGCTGCCAATGCACGTCCTGCAGCTAGAATAAGTATACAAAACACAAAACATCCAGATCATTTAGTAACTGTTTTTGCAGGTGTTGATGCTGAAGCTACCAATAAAGCAAGAGAATATATGATTCCGTTTCCACCAAGTTCGCCTTGTATGGCATTATTTAAAGATGGTGAATTAGTACACATGTTAGAACGTCACCATATTGAAGGTCGCCCAGCTGAACTGATTGCAGAAAACTTGATTGATGCTTATAACGAACATTGTTAAAAGGAAGTCGATAGCTCAAGGACAGAAATTTTTTAAATTATCAAACCACGATTTTATCGTGGTTTTTTTGTGCATAATGCACATTTTATTATTTATTTTTGAACCATGATAAAACTGTTAGCTTATCCTTTAACCATAATTTACTACTTCTTTTTCGGGTTGACCTTATTGATTTTTCATCCTATTCAATGGGTATGTTTTAACGTTTTTGGTTATCAGGCACATAAAAAAAGTGTGGATTTTATGAATCTTTTCTTAATGCGTTGCTTACACATTTTGGGTTCGAGATATTCGTATTCTAATCCTCATAAAATAGACAAAAATCAGCCTTTAATTATCGTCGCAAACCATCAAAGCATGAACGATGTTTCAGTAATATCGTGTCATATGAGAGCATTTCATCCTAAATTTATTAGTAAAATAGAATTGGGAAAAAGCATCCCTAGCGTGTCCTATAATTTACGTCATGGGGGTTCGTTATTAATAGACAGAAAGAAACCTATTCAAACTATTAAAGCTATAAAGGAATTTGGGATATATATAGAAAGAAAGAAATATGCCGCTGTTATTTTTCCTGAAGGTACGCGTAGTAAAAATGGTGTGCCAAAGGAATTTCAAATCTTTGGATTGTTAACTTTATTTAAAGAGATGCCATCTGCAATTGTAGTGCCAATTACTATTAATAATTCATGGAAAACGATCTGTTACGGAAAATTTCCAATGGGCTTAGGAACTCATATTACATTTATGGTGCATAAACCCTTAAAAATTGCTAATTTTGCAGATAAAGAAATACTAATTAATAGTATTGAAACTACTATTAAAAGTCATATTAAACTCTAAAAAACGATATGTCATTAAAAAATATAAGATTGGAAGTAATGCAGCTTTTGGAAAAGGATGTTGACTCTTTAATACAAAAATATCTTATACCTGCTGAAGATATTTGGCAGCCAACAGATTTTTTGCCAAATTCAGAAAAAGACAGCTTTTTTGAAGATGTAAGAGAAATACGTGAATTAGCAAAAGAGTTGCCTTATGACCTTTGGGTGGTTTTAATTGGAGATATGATAACCGAAGAAGCCTTACCAACATACGAATCTTGGTTAATGGATGTTGAAGGTATCGATCAAGTAGAAGGAAACGGATGGTCCAAATGGATAAGACAATGGACTGCCGAAGAAAACAGGCATGGAGATGTGCTAAATAAATACTTATATCTTTCTGGTAGAGTAAACATGAAAGAAATTGAAATAACAACACAACACATGATTGCAGATGGTTTTGATATTGGAACCGACAGAGACCCATATAAAAACTTTGTATATACCAGTTTTCAAGAACTTGCTACCTACGTTTCTCATAATCGTGTGGCTAAATTTGCAAAAAAGTATAACAATAAGCAACTTGCAAAAATGTGTAAAATTATTGCTGGAGACGAAATGAGACATCATCACGCATATAGTGAGTTTGTAGAACGCATTTTTGAAGTGGACCCTAGCCAAATGATGATGGCTTTTCATTATATGATGAAGAAAAAAATAACAATGCCAGCAGTATTTTTAAGAGAATCTGGCAAAAAAATAGGAACTGCTTTTGAAGAATTTTCTAATACCGCACAGCGCATAGGCATATATACAGGTAAAGATTATGTTGAGATTCTAGAAAAACTGATAAAACGTTGGGAAATTGACAATATTACCAGTCTTACAGAGGAAGCAGAAAAAGCAAGAGATTACTTAATGAAACTTCCTGCAAGATTATTGCGTATAACGGAACGCATGATTATACCCGAAAATTCTTTTCAGTTTAAATGGGTAGAACCTGCAAAATTATAAGACCAAAAAGATATAAGACCGATTCTCTCAAAGAAAAAAGACAAAAGATTTGATTTTAGTTTACTGATAATCAATTATATACTAATCGTGAAAAATAAAGGTTTAAATTATTACTTTTAACCTAAAATGGATGAAGATATTATTTCCAAAACCATAGCTTTTGTAAAAGAGCGCCTTTTAAATGCTGAAGGTGGTCACGATTGGTTTCATACACATCGTGTGCTTAAAAACGCACAACTTATTGCAAAAACAGAAAATGTGGACATGATTGTGGTGTCTTTAGGAGCTTTACTACACGATATAGCCGATAGTAAGTTTTATAATGGTGATGAAGGTATTGGTCCAAAAATATCGAGAGAGTTTTTATTTAAAAACAATGTGGATAGTACTATAATAGAAAATGTTATTCGAATTATTGAAAACATTTCTTTTAAAGGAGGTAAAGAGAATCAAAAGTTTCGCTCTCCCGAACTAGATGTTATACAAGATGCCGACAGGCTAGATGCAATTGGCGCTATAGGTATTGCTCGTTGTTTTAATTATGGGGGCTTTAAAAACAGAAAGATATATGATCCAGAAATTAAACCAAACTTAAAAATGACAAAGGAAGAGTATAAAAGCTCTTCTGCGCCAACCATAAACCACTTTTACGAAAAATTATTGCTTCTTAAAGACCGAATGAACACGAAAACTGGACGCCAAATTGCTGAAAAGCGCCATCAATATATGGAGCGATTTTTAAAACAGTTTTATGCAGAATGGGATGGTGTAAAATAGTGTTTGAGAAAAGGCTTTATTTATATAGAAACATATCTAATGTTACTTTTTGCAACTGTTTATCTAGCTTAATTACCTTTATGTCTTTAGTTTCATTAGCTAGACCATAGTTTCTATAAACCGTATATTTTAAATAGGTTGGGTTTAACTCATCTGCTTTACTTAAACATTCAATATTAATAATCCACTCACCAGAAACATAATCATCGATTATAAATTCTTCAATATGGTATCCGTTTTTTATCTCATCCAATAGTCGTTCTTTATTTTCAAATCGGGTGTGAGACCATTTAAAAAATTTCTTTTGTGGGTTCACAAATTGCAATTCAAACTCTGTGCTTGGGTCGTTCCACTCAAAAACAATTCGCATATCGTATTTAAAATCGGCTTTTAGATAATCGGCATGAATGTTTACAAAATTTATTTTACTTCTATGTTTGGCTAATAAATGCATGAATTCACTAGTAATAACTTTTTCCAAACCTTTAAAATCTACATTTTCTATTTGGTTATTTAGCATTTTACCATAAAGCTCCATCGCTTCAGTATAATACCCCGTAGTAGTATAGCTAAGAGCTAAATCACGATAGGATTGTGTGTCATTTGGGCGTAATTCTATAATTCGTTTATAGATGTGTTTTGCCTGTTCAAATTTTTCCAACTCCTCTAGTTTATAAGCAAGGGTTGTTAGTGCTTTGGGGTTATTATAAGCAACGGAAGCAATATTAGATAAAATTGTGTAAGCCTTATCTTTATTCCATTTCTTAAAATAATCAGACACATCTAGATAATAAGGGGTAGATAAAATCGTCTTTTGTTGTAAATGCTTAGAATAAATAGTTAAAGCATTTTTATAAGATATTGCTGTTTCAAATTCTCGCAAGTAACTTGGTGTTTCTTTTACGGATTCTATAAGAAGAATACCGTTTTCTACATAATCATTTCCTTTAACCAATGCGCTATTAATTTTCCTTTTCCCTTTACCACCCGTCATAAACTTTGTAACAATTTTTATTACTCCTCCATTACCTACAGCGCCATATTTAAAAGTTGCTGCTAATGATTTTAAGATGGTAATACTTTCGATATCTTGTGGATTAATATATGGTGGATTATCGGTGTAAATTGCTCCGTCAATATCGAAAATCACATAAGAAACATTAAAAATAGAAGACCACCCTCTCATAATAAATTTAGGATTGTTACGGTCTAGCCCCACTGTTTTTACACCTGCAAAATTTCCACGGATAACATCTGCTAAAGTAGTGTGGTGTGGTTTAATGTCTTTTGATGTTATTGTATTTAAGGAGTACCCAATTGCATCTTTGCTACTCTTACCAAATCCTGTAACAACCTCTTCTTCTTTTTTTGTTTTTCCTTTAAGTAAGACCTCATCCAGAAGTTCTCCAATAAGTTTCATAAGAATATATATCTCTTTAGAATTTGAAACCAAAACTTCTTTTTCTTCCATCCCAAAGTAATTAACTACTAATATATCATCCTCTTTAGCTTTAATCTTAAAGTATCCAAAAGCATCAGATTGTGATTCTATAAAGGTGTTTTTTACTCGTATTGTAGCTCCTTGAATTGATCCTGCCACATAAAAAACTTTACCGTACAATAAATCCTTTTCGATAGTCTCATTGTCGTTTACATTAGTATAAATTTCATTGTCTTCAATTTCATTTATCATAAAATCAAGTCCTTGGTTAGAGCTTATTTTACTTAAATTAATATAATGACCATCAGCATAGAAGGCAGTTTTTTGCAAAGCTAAATGATTTGCATCTGTCAAAGAATTAATACAAAATGTTGGAATATACACTTCGGATTGTAGCGGGGAAAAATTGTCAATTCCAGAGCTAAAAAGTAAAATCGCATCTGCATTAAATGTGTTTGTTTTTAAAATGTTTTTAAAACCGGAAGCCCCATCGTAATCACTATTTTGTAAATAGGTAATTAATTCGCTAGCATCTCCTTTTAGGATAGTAAATATTCTAGTATTATTACGTGTATTATTAAACTTTATAACTTCTATTTCTACTTCTTTTAAGGTCAATAAGTACTTTGATAAAAGATTAAATTCTTGTTTCGAAAACCTTTTTTTCATGTGTTTAGAAACATCGTAATACAAGGTAATTTTTTTAGGAAGTTCTCTACTATTAGAGACATTATCCGTTGCAGATACTGGGAATGAAGTTAATAGGGTAAAATTCATCCCAATATGAGAATATCGTGTCCATTTATCTTGGCTAATTAGTCTTAAAAAGGACAGGCCTTTAGCTGCCGAAATTGCAAAATTTATATCTTTCCCATAAACTTCTACTAGCTCAATACCTATAACCACATCATCACTAACCTCAATATTATAGGGTCTCAAGTCGATACTTTCTTCTCCTTTTTTTGTTTTTATTATATGAAAAACATTAGTGTTTAAAATATTTTCTTGCGGATAATTATTTTTATACTTATAAACGTTTACTCGAACTTTAATACTATCGGAAGTGTTTTCAATAATATTAAATTTTAAATCTAAAAGTTTGGTTTGTTTCTTCTTGATTTTAATTTTAGTGGTAATTTCTCCTCCCAAGACATCTTCATCTTTCCAGTAGCCCATCATATTAAGAACTATATTCGTATTTCCAATTCGTTTTTTATTTCGAGTTTCATTAATAATAAAAACCTCTTCTAACTCTACGGGTTCTGGAATAAGATAAAACTTATTAGTGTTGGTAAGAAATTTTATCAATTGAGAAGCTCTCACTTTAAGAGTTTTATAACCCAAGACTGAAAATTGTAAAAACTCTTTTCCGCCGACTATATCTTCATGATAGATTAGAGTGAATTTTCCATCTTCATTACTTACAGTTCCAATACTTTTTTCAAAAAATCCAATATTTACATAAGGAATTGGCTGTTTGGTTTCTTTGTCTAATACAAAGGCTTCAATAGTAACTTCGTATTGTGCTAAAAGTGTATTGCTTAAACAAAATACAAAAAGGACAAGTAGTGATATTTTCATATTAAAAATGATTTCTATTGCTTAGTACTAGCAAATATTGTGCCTAATTAAAGAAAATTCTGACGAAAATTTTTGATCTCATTTATGCTCCTGGAAAATCAGCTTTACGTTTTTCTAAAAATGCTGTAGTACCTTCGGTAAAGTCTTCAGTACCAAAACAGTTGCCAAATTCTTCAATCTCAACATCAAACCCATTTATTCCGTCTTTAAAGTTTGCATTAATAGCTTTAATTGCTGAACTAATAGCTACTGAAGAGTTACGCATAATTTTTCTCGCAATTTTTTCGCAAAGTGGAATAAGTTCTTCCAATGTAGTTACATGATTTACTAAACCATAGTTAAGAGCTTGATTAGCATCTATCATTCCTGCTGTCATTATCATTTCCATAGCGCGACCTTTACCAACCAATTGAGGTAAACGTTGTGTGCCTCCATATCCTGGAATAACACCAAGTGATACTTCTGGTAAGCCCATTTTTGCATTGTCACTTGCAATTCTAAAATGAGCTGCCATTGCCAATTCCAATCCTCCACCAAGAGCAAAGCCATTGACAGCTGCAATTACAGGAGTTGACAAGTTTTCAATATAGTTAAACAATAATTCTTGTCCTTCGGCAGATAGTTCTTGTCCTTCTTCAACATCATAATCTGCAAACTCACTAATATCAGCTCCTGCTACAAAGGCTTTTTCCCCACTTCCAGTAATGATGATGACTTTCGTGCTTTTATCTAAATCAGCCATATTAAAAGCTTCATGCAATTCTTGAATGGTTTCTGTGTTTAAAGCATTCAATTTGTTTGGACGATTAATGGTTATTGTTGTAATCCCATTTTGGAATTGGGATAAGATATTATCGTAATTCATAATTAATTCAATGAGATTCCTGCTTAAACAGGAATAGGTTTATTCTTTAGGAAACGTTACAATAAAAGTAGTTCCTTCTCCTTCTTGTGATGTAAAAGTAATACTTCCGTTATAAGTTTCAATAATTTTTTTAAGCATTGGTAACCCCAATCCCATTCCGCTTGATTTAGTCGTAAACTTTGGCTCGAAAACCATTGGTTTATTTTCTTCTGAAATTCCGTCTCCATTGTCTTTCACTGTAATAAAAACAGTATTATTTTGAGAATAAACGCTTACCATAATTTTTGGTTCTTGCTCTTCTGAAATAGCTTGTATGGCATTTTTTACTAAATTAGTAACTACACGAATAAGTTGTGTTCTGTCAAATTTTGCAATAACCTCCTTTCCCTTTGATGTGAAACTAATATAATCTTCAGTAAAAATATCCAGCGCTAAATTTACAACCTCAACGATATTGAGCATTTCATTTTTTTGTGCTGGCATTTTGGCAAAGCTTGAAAACGCTGATGCAATAGAACTCAATGTGTCAATTTGTTGTATTAAGGTTTTACTATACTCGTCAACTTTTTGAAGAACGTTTGGGTCGTTTGTATCGAATTTTCGTTGAAAGCTCTGCACGCTCAATCGCATAGGTGTTAACGGATTCTTTATTTCGTGTGCCACTTGCTTCGCCATTTCTCTCCAAGCGTGTTCCCTTTCGCTTTGTGCTAATTTTACCGCACTTTCTTCCAATTCATCTATCATACTATTATACGACTCTACCAATATCGAAACTTCCTGACTCGCACCTTTTAATTCTATTTTTTTATTTCGTTTTTCTAACCGAGTTTCATTCATCGTATCACTAATAGTTTTAAGCGAACGTGTAATATATTTAGACACAAAATAAGCAAAGGCAACAGCAACTAACAGCATTACAAAATAGGCATAACTCAAGCGTATTAAAAACTCTTTAAGTTCTGCATTACTAAACGAATCGTCTTGATAATAGGGTACATTTAATATACCTAAAGGTTTTGCTTTAGAATCGGAAAATACGATATAAGAAGAATGGAAATCATCTCCCATAATATCAATATGCTCTATATATTTTTTATCAATGCTTTGTGATAGTTTATTTAAAATATCCGTTGAAATACATTTTATTAAAGAATCATTTATAAAAGCATATTTTGAGCTTTTAATTAAGGTTCCATCTAAATCATATAGATTAAATCCAACATTTAAATAATCAGCAATTTTATAAATTTCATCTTTGAATATAAGCCCTAAATGTTCTGTATCTATAGGCCAAGAAGTTTCTTTCAATACATAATTCATACTTGAAAGTAGTTGAACTTCTTTTCGCGCAAGGCGCTGCATATGATAATCTTTAGATTGCTCACTATATTGATAAATAGTAACTAAAGCAATCAATATTGATGCAACAACTACCAATAATATCATATACAAAAAAATACGGGAACGTAAAGACAATCTGTTTGTAGCCATCTACTAAATTTACTTCATAAATATAACAATAATCAAACCAAATTCTTTAAAACAAATCTCAATTTTAAAATTTTAAAATTCCAAAACTACCAATGTTGAAATTTGGGTTTTGGAATTTGAAGATTGAAATTAAGCTTTAGGATTCTTATCTCTAATTTTTTTATACCATTTAATCCCTATCGTTAATAAAATTGACAGTACGACTATTCCTATAACTCCAAAAACCCAATTGATAGCATCTTTTAAAATGACCAAAAAAACCAGGGAGAATAAAATGAGGGTTGCTCCTTCATTCCAGATTCGCATAAACTTTGATGTATATCTTACGTCGTCTTTTTGCAATTGTTTAAATATTTGATGTGTTTTAAGGTGATACCAGAAAAGTAAAACTACAAATCCTAATTTAACATGCATCCATCCTTGTTCGAGCCATATTGGGATTAAAAACAAAAGCCAGATGGCAAATAGTGTTGCCAATATGGCTGAAGGCCATGTTATAATAAACCATAAACGCTTCGCCATTAGTTTTAATTGTTTGCCTAGGATTTCTTTTTCAGGTGAAGGTTTATAGAAGGCTTCTATTTGATATATAAATAATCTTGGAATATAAAATAATCCAGCAAACCAAGTAATAACAAAAATAAGATGTAGTGCTTTTATATAGTTGTATAACTCCATTAATCCTCAACAAATAAATAATTCAATTTTTTATTATTAAATGCTGCATTAAACGCTTTAATCTCATTATCCACCAAATCATTAAAAGTTGTAAGTTGATTATTAATTTGTTTCGATAATTCATTCTTCACAGCTATGTCTTGCTCGGTTGGCGGGAAATCTCCCATTCTTACCAAAGAATTTAAATGTCCTAATTTATTAGTTAGTCGTATAGGGAAATTTAAAGGATCCTGACCACTTTTGTTTTGGGTTTGATATAGTTCTTTTTCAATTTCTGAAAATTGCTCTTTTAGTTTTTCGGCTTTCTCTAAAAGTTCTTTTACACTTTCATCATCTTTATATTGGATTTCAAAAGCAGTTAATTGTTCATTTATCTTTCTAATTTTCTTTATGGATTTATGAGCATTATCCATAGTTTTATTTACATCTTTTATAAAATCGAACTGCGTTTGCATTTCGGCTAAAGAACTTTCGGATCTTGGATCAGCAACAATAGTAAAAGGCTGTGAAATACTTTTACCATTTACATTAAGACTTACTTTATATTCTCCAGGAATTGCTTTTGGCCCTGTTAAACTTGCCCACCACAAAATCATACCATCCAATTTTTCTGCACCTTTAAAAGTCATATTCCAAACAAACAGATTTGCTCCTTTTTTTATTTCTAATTTGTCTTTCTTTTTATTTTTAGTACTAAACGTTTTAATGGTATCACCTTTTGTATCAAAATACGTTAGAGATATTTCTTCTTTTTCATCATAATCCATTAAATTAAAATAGGTCATTACACCATTAGGATGATTTGTGCCTTCGGTTTTGCTTTCTTTTTTACTTCCTCCACGCATTCTGTAAGCATCCTTTGGATGAAACAAAATATTTACATTTTCTGGAGCATTATACAACTGATGCAAAACTGTTAAATCGTCTAATATCCATAAGCTCCTCCCTTGTGTTGCGACAATTAAATTATTATCTTTTATCGTTAAATCTGTAATTGGAACGATTGGCAAATTCAATTGAAAAGGATTCCAGTTTTTTCCATCATTAAACGAAATATACATTCCTGTTTCGGTACCTGCATATAACAATCCTTTTTGTATTGGGTCTTCGCGAAGTACTCTTGTAAAGTGCTCTGAAGCAATTCCGTTAGTAATTTTCGTCCAGGTTTTTCCATAATCTACAGTCTTGTAAAGGTAAGGTGCAAAATCTCCCGATTTATATTTTGTGCCTGCAATATAACAAGTTCCCGCATCAAAAACACTTGGCTCAACACTATTAATCATCATCCATTCTGGCATACCTTTAGGAGTTACATTTTCCCAATTTTCTCCACCATCTTTTGTAACATGTACCAAACCATCATCGCTTCCAACCCAAAGTAAGCCTTCTTGTAATGCCGATTCTTGTGCAGCAAAAATGGTGCAATAATATTCAACAGACGTGTTGTCTTGAGTAATTGGACCTCCCGAAGATTTTAATTTTTCAGGATCGTTTCTTGTTAAATCCGGGCTAATAATTTTCCATGATTGACCTTCATTTTCGGTAACATGAACTTGATTAGAAAATGTATATAATCGTTTTGTGTTGTGTTTGGAAAAAATTATAGGAAAATTCCATTGAAAGCGATATTTCATATCTTCGGCTCCATGACCCATTGGGTTATCTGGCCACACATTAATGGCTCTTACAGTTCCGGTTTTATGATTTACTCTTGTTAAAAATCCATCATAACTTCCTCCATAAATAATATCGTCGTTTTCTGGATCGACTGCAATATGAGCAGATTCTCCTCCAGCAGTACTTTCCCAATCGTCTTCTCCAATGGATCTGCCATTAGTTCTGTGAGGTATTCTTATAGCCGAATTATCTTGCTGAGCTACATAAATCCGATATGGAAAATGATTGTCTGTTGTCACACGATAAAATTGTGCTGTGGGTTGATTGTGATATATACTCCAGGTTATTCCTCCATCGTAAGTCACTTGTGCTCCTCCATCATCTCCCATAATCATACGATTTGGATCTTCGGGAGCAATCCATAAATCATGATGATCGCCATGAGGTGCATTATAAGTGTTAAAGGTTTTTCCACCATCTGTAGATTTATGATAGCGAACATTTAAAACATACACGACATCTACATTCTTTGTGTCTGCATAAACACGTGTATAATACCAAGCTCTTTGTCGTAATTTACGCTCGCTGTTTACCTGTGTCCATGTTTCACCTCCATCATCGCTACGGTACAAGCCCCCCTTTTCTTTGTTTTCAACCATAGCCCAAACACGTTGGTTATTTACCGATGAAACGGTTACACCTATAATTCCTAAAGTGTCTTTTGGAAAGCCTTTGTTTTTTGAAATCTCTTTCCAGGTTTCTCCTTCATCTGTGCTTTTCCATAGTGCAGAACCTTCTCCTCCAGAACTTAAACTATAAGGAGTACGTTGTAAACGCCAAGTTGAAGCGTATAAAATTCTAGGATTTGTTGGATCGATAATTAAATCTACAACGCCTGCATGGTCATTAGCAAATAATGTTTTACGCCATGTTTTCCCTCCGTCTGTACTTTTATAAAGACCTCTTTCTAGAGTTGGCTTGTAAATATTTCCTAACACTCCTGCATAAACAATATCTGAATTTGTTGGATGAACAGCAATACGAGACACGTGTCTTGAGTTTTTTAATCCAGATTCCGTCCATGTTTTTCCTGCATCAACGCTTTTCCAAATACCATATCCAGAAGACACATTTCCTCTAACGGTTTTTTCGCCACCTCCAACATAAATTACATTCGGGTCGTTTTTCGAAACTGTTATCGCTCCTATGCTTCCGCCAAAATAACCGTCAGAAATGTTTTCCCATTCTCGCCCACCATTTGAAGTTTTCCAAACTCCTCCTCCCGCTGCACCAAAATAAAATAGATTGGGCTGGTTTGATACTCCTGTTACAGCAGCACTTCGTCCGCCTCTAAAAGGACCAACAAGTCTATATTCTAAAGCATCGTATTGTGCTTCTTTAAATGTTTGTGCATTGATTTGGGTATCGCTTAATAAGAAAAGTAGCATTGCTATAATTACTGTCGAAAATCGCATAATTGTTTTTGGTTTAATTATTAGCAAATAAAAGTAATAATTAATAGCTATTAATTATTATGTGAATTCAATTTTAACTTAAAATTGTTTCTTTTAAAGCCCAATCATGTATCCATTTTGTTAATAAGGCTACCCAATCATCATTATCGTTTAAACAGGCAACAGTTGTAAATTCCTTTCCTCCCAATTCTTTAAAAATCTCTTTACCTTCCATGGCAATTTCTTCAAGTGTTTCTAAACAATCACTAACAAAAGCTGGAGTTACTATTGCCATTTTTTTAATGTCTTGTTTTGCCAATCTTTCGATTGTAAGGTCAGTATATGGTTGCAACCAAGAATCAAATCCTAATCGGGATTGAAATGAAGTTGAAAATGTCCCAACTGTAAGTTGAAGTTTTTTAGCAACCAATCGTGTTACTTCATAACATTGATGCCTGTAACAAAATTCGTGAGCTTTTGAAGGTGTTTCACAACAAGTCTTATCTATTTTACAGTGTGAATTTGTAATATCCCTTTTTTTAATATGCCGTTCGGGAACACCATGATATGAGAATAAAAGATGCTCGTAGTCTATATCTTTTAATGCGTCTTGTATTGAATTGGAAAGCACTTTAATATAATCTGGTTTGTTATAAAATGCCGGAACTGATTCTATTTTAAGATTTGGAAAATAGTTGCGTCGTTCTTCTTTAGCTTTTACTAAAATTGTTTCGGTTGTTGCCATAGCGAATTGTGGATATAACGGAAATAATAAAATCTCATCCACACCTTTGTTAACCAATTCTTGGAGTCCCTTTTTTATGGTCATACTTCCATATCTCATGGCTAATGCAACTGGAATGTTTACTTGCTTTTTAACCTTTTCCTTAAGTTTTTCTGAAATCACAATAAGAGGCGAGCCTTCTTTCCACCATATTTTTTTATAAGCTGATGCCGATGCTTTTGGTCTTGTATTTAAAATTATGCCTTTTACAAGTAGTGTTCTTGCCCAAAGCGGAACGTCTATCACACGTTCGTCCATTAAAAACTCGCCTAAATATTTCTTAACGTCTTTTGGGTTTGGGCTTTCTGGTGAACCTAAATTTATAAGTAAAATTCCTTTCATATTTATTTCATTATCATAACCTATAAGGTTTTAAATACCTGACAACAGGTTTATTGTCAATTAACTCAAAGACATTATATATTTTTTAGGCGTTGTTCTATATTTCTTTTTAAATGCAGCTATAAAATGACTTGCTGTGCTGTAGCCTACTTTTAAACCAACTTCGGAAACATTATAATTACCCGATTCTAATAGTTTTCGAGCCACTTCCATTTTGTATTCAAACAAAAAGCTATACACCGAATCGCCATAAATTTGTTTAAATCCTTCTTTTAACTTTTTTAAACTTAAACCAATTTCTTCTGATAACTCTTGTAGTGTTGGCGGCTCTACCATTCTTGAAATAATAATATCCTTTGCTTCTCTTATTTTAATAACATTAGATTCATCTACTAAAAATGGACATTGTTCAATATCTGCATCCTCATTTCTATTAAAATACAAACTTAAGATTTCGTATGCCTTTCCTTTAAAGTATAAATTCTTTATTGACCGGTTTAGATTATAGTTTATTAATTGATTCAAAACTATAGCCATTGAAGGCGATATTTTTCCATCTTTATAATATTTCTTATCTCTATTGTCATCACTTAAAAACGTAATATAATCTGCCTCTTGAGAAAACAAACCGTGAAACTTTTTAATAGAAATCAGGACCGTAATTAACCATGATTTAGGGCTAATTTCAAGATTAATTGGCAATTCTCGTTGCGGATTATATAAGAGCAAGGAATTCTCTTCTAAAATATCTAATACATATCTGCCGCTATTGAAATTAAATTTGATTGACCCCTTTAAACAAAAATGAAATTGAATGAAGTCATTATCTATTTCGCGTTCAATATATTGTAATTTGTCACTTTCATTTTTGTTTAATAGTATAATAAACCCTTCATCAACTTTAGTTTCATCAAAAGCACCTTTAGCGACATTTTCTAACGTACTATTATCATTATTTACATTCATACTATTTATATTAATTCTAAACTAACTTGTTAAAAAGGGTTAATTTAAGTGCAAAAATATGACATTTATCATATAATATTAAAAATAAAGTTTAAAAACCCACAAACGATATAAAAAGTTCTTTAAGCGTTATTTTTTTAGTCGTTAGCTACATATTTTTGCTTCCAATAATCCAAGTTAGATAATGAAGCAATATAATATTTCTAAAGGAAATTCTTTTTATGCTATAGGTTTAAGCTATAAAAAAGCAGATGCCAAAATTAGAGGCCGTTTTAGTTTAGATATAACCTCAAAATCTACTTTGCTTAATCAAGCTAAAGAAAAAAATATTGAGAGTTTATTAGTTACATCTACTTGCAATAGAACCGAAATTTATGGTTTTGCACAGCATCCTTTTCAACTCATAAAATTACTTTGCGATAATACTAATGGGACTATAGAAGAATTTCAAAAAGTAGCTTACGTTTATAAAAATAAAGAAGCCATTTCGCATATGTTTAGAGTTGGATCTGGGCTTGACAGTCAAATACTCGGTGATTTTGAAATTATAAGTCAATTAAAGATTAGTGCAAAAACTTCAAAAAAACATGGTTTATTAAATGCTTTTTTAGAGCGTCTAATAAATTCTGTAATACAAGCCAGTAAGCGAATTAAAACTGAAACCAAAATTTCTTCAGGAGCCACCTCTGTTTCTTTTGCTTCTGTGCAATATATTTTTAAGAATGTTAAGGATATTTCAGAGAAAAATATTTTACTTTTTGGTACTGGAAAAATCGGAAGAAATACTTGCGAAAATCTTGTAAAACACACCAAAAATGAAAAAATCACTTTAATTAATAGAACAAAACACAGAGCAGAGCGAATAGCTGGAAAATTCAATCTTGTTGTTAAAGATTACGCTAATTTACAAGAAGAAATAAATATGTCAGATGTTTTAATTGTTGCAACAGGAGCTCAAAATCCAACAATAGATAAACAAATTATTCAGACCAATAAACCGCTTTTAATTTTAGATTTATCTATACCGAAAAATGTGAATGAAAACGTTCAAGAATTAAAGAGCGTAACACTTGTACATTTAGACGATTTATCTCAAATAACAGATGAAGCTTTAGAAAAAAGAAAAAAACATATTCCGCATGCAGAAGTCATAATAGAAGAGGTTAAAAACGAGTTTAATAGTTGGTTAGAAGAGCGAAAGTTTGCACCAACTATTAAGGCTCTAAAACACAAATTATTAGATTTTAAAACTACTGAATTAGAATTACAACGTAAAAAATTATCCGATTTCAACGAAGAACAAGCCGAATTAATCAGTAACAATATTATTCAAAAAATTACCAATCATTTTGCGCATCATTTAAAAAGTGATGACGCTTCTGCCGATGAAAGCCTTGAACTTATAAAAAAAGTGTTTCAGTTAGGAACTTCTACAAATGTCTAAAATTATTAGAATTGGTACACGTGAGAGCCAACTTGCTCTTTGGCAGGCAAAAACTGTACAACAAATGTTAGAACAACTCGGTCACAAAACCGTGTTAGTCCCTGAAAAATCTACTGGAGATTTAATTTTAGATAAACCCTTATATGAACTGGGAATTACTGGAATATTCACCAGAACTTTAGACATTGCAATGCTCAATAACGATATCGATATTGCTGTGCATTCCCTTAAAGATGTACCAACAATTTTACCAAAAGGTATTGTGCAAGCTGCAGTTTTAAAACGGGGAAACATAAGAGACACTCTCGTTTATAAAAACAATGAAGAGTTTTTATCTCAACGAGATGCTGTTATTGCTACTGGTAGTTTACGACGTAGAGCGCAATGGTTAAATCGATATCCAACTCACACGCTTGTAGATTTACGTGGTAATGTAAATACGCGTTTACAAAAATTAGAAAACAACGATTGGAATGGAGCCATTTTCGCTGCTGCTGGTTTAGGGCGAATCGGATTAAGATCTAAAAACGCAATTAATTTAGATTGGATGATTCCTGCTCCGGCACAAGGAGCAATAATGATTACCGTTTTAGATGAAGATGAAGATATAAAAGCTATTTGTGCCGAATTAAACCATGAGGAAACAGAAATTTGCACTTCTATTGAGCGTAAGTTTTTAAATCTTTTAGAAGGTGGTTGTACAGCTCCAATTGGAGCAATTGCTTTTATAAAAGATGAGCAAGTTTCATTTCAAGGCGTGCTTTTAAATATTGACGGAACAAAAAAGATTGAAGTTACTCGAAACGAAAAATTAGGCGAACATCAGGATATGGCTGCCTATTGTGCAAATTTTATTATCGAACGTGGTGGTAAACGATTGATGAATGAATTAAAACAAGTAGATAAAAAAGTAACTGTATATTCTACAAAATCACTATCAAACTCACAATCAGATTTGTTTCATAATGATATTAACGTTGAAGGCAGTGATTTTATTCAAATTAATACTAATAGAATAAATCCATTCATCTTAAAATCTGAAATTAAAAATGTGATTATTACCAGTAAAAATGCTGTTGAATCATTAATCACAAATATTCCTGCGGAAGAATTACAATTCAAAAATATCTATTGCGTTGGTAGACGAACAAAGCGTTTGATAGAACAAAAAATTGGAAAAGTCACACATTCTGAACCAAACGCTAAAAAGTTAGCTGAATATCTCATAGAATATATTGAAGGTACTGAAGTCACTTATTTTTGTAGTGATTTACATCTTGATGATTTACCAAATATTCTAACCAAAAATCACATTACTGTAAATGAAATTGAAGCGTACAGTACGAGATTAGCTTCAATAAAAATTGATGAAAAAGTAGAAGGTGTAATGTTTTACAGTCCATCAACAATAAAAAGTTATTTGTTAGAAAACAATGGAGATAAGATTGCTTTTTGTATTGGTGAAACAACAGCTACAGAAGCATCAAAACATTTTAAAGATGTTAGAGTTGCTAAAGTTCCAACTGTTGAAAGTGTAATAGAATTAGTGAATTTGAATTATGTTTAAGCCATTGTCATCCTGAACTAGTTTCGGTATCTCGTAATAAAATTGAAGTGTAATTAAAAAGATTCCTCCCGATAGCCATCGGAATTAGCGGGAAATAAATATGATAAAAAACGACTTATTTTTAAGAGCTTTAAAAGGCGAAACTGTAGATCGCCCTCCAGTTTGGATGATGCGTCAAGCTGGACGTTTCTTACCAGAATTTATTGCAATTCGTGACAAGCACGATTTTTTTACGCGCTGCCGAACTCCAGAATTGGCAAGTGAAATTACTGTGCAACCTATTCGCCGTTTTGGTATGGATGCTGCAATTTTATTTTGCGATATTCTGGTAATTCCACAAGCGATGAATATTGAGGTGCAAATGAAACCTGATTTTGGCCCTTATCTTCCAAATCCTGTTCGTGATCAAAAAAGTGTAGATAATGTAATTGTACCAGATGTTGATGTCGAATTAGATTACGTAATGCAAGCCATAAAAGCAACTAAAGAGTTGTTGAATAACGAGATTCCTTTAATCGGTTTTGCAGGTTCTCCCTGGACTATTTTATGTTACTGTGTACAAGGTCAAGGCTCTAAAAATTTTGATAAAGCAAAAGAATTTTGTTTTACAAATCCTATAGCTGCACATCAATTATTACAAAAAATTACTGAAACCACAATTTCCTATTTAAAAGCAAAAGTAACGGCTGGAGTTGATGTAGTTCAAATTTTTGATTCCTGGGGTGGAATGCTTTCCCCTGTAGATTATCAGGAATTTTCGTGGAAATACATCAATCAAATTATTGAAGCCTTAAAAGATGATGCTCCAGTAATTGCCTTCGGAAAAGGATGCTGGTTTGCTTTGCAAGAAATGGCGAAAAGCAATGCAAGTGCTTTAGGAATAGATTGGACGATTACCGCTCAAAACGCAAGGTATTTGACTGGTGGAAACATAACGCTACAAGGTAATTTTGACCCTTCTCGCTTATTTTCACCTCCATCAGAAATCAAAAAAATGGTACACCAAATGATTAACGATTTCGGGAAAGATAAGTATATCGTAAATTTAGGTCATGGTATTTTGCCAAACACTCCAATAGACCATGCAAAAGCGTTTATTGTTGCTGTGAAAGAGTATAAAAATTAATATGAAACAGAAGTTTTATAAATACATACAACATTTACAAAACACTATAACTTCCAAACTTGAAGCAATTGACGGTAAAGCAAAATTTTATGAAGACCTTTGGGAACGTCCAGAAGGAGGTGGAGGAAGAACTCGTGTTATTGAAAACGGTAATGTCTTTGAAAAAGGAGGTGTTAATATTTCGGCTGTTTATGGCGAATTACCTCAAACTATGCGTACCCATTTTGGAGTAAAAGAAGTTAACTTTTATGCCTGTGGGCTGAGTTTAGTATTGCATCCTAAAAATCCTATGGTGCCAACAGTTCATGGCAATTGGCGTTATTTTGAGATGTATAATGAGCAAGGAAAGATTGTTGATAGCTGGTTTGGTGGCGGACAGGATTTAACCCCTTATTACTTGTTTAACGAAGATGCTAATCATTTTCATCAAGTCTGTAAAACAGCTTGTGACAAACACAACCCAGTATTCTATCCAAAATATAAAAAACATTGTGATGCCTATTTTTATAACTCACATCGTAACGAAGCTCGTGGCATAGGTGGTTTGTTTTTCGATTATTGTAGGGTATCCAAAGTAATGAGTATGGAAAATTGGTATAACTTTGTAACCGAAATTGGAGATAGTTTTTTAGAATCTTACGTGCCTATTGTTGAAAAACGAAAGGATTTACCTTATTCTGAAGCAAACAGGACTTGGCAGGAAATACGTCGTGGTCGTTATGTAGAATTTAATCTAGTTCATGATAAAGGAACGCTTTTCGGATTAAAAACAAACGGAAGAATAGAAAGTATCTTAATGAGCTTGCCACCACATGTACAATGGGTTTACAATCATCATCCCGAAAAAGGAAGCAAAGAAGAAAAATTACTTTATGCCCTTAAAAGTCCTGTAGATTGGATTAACAATTAACGAAGAAACAGATAAACATTATAAAAATGTATCCCCTACGAAGAAACAGACGATTAAGAACTAATGAAGTAATTCGCTCTTTAGTTCGTGAAACGATAATTACCCCAAACGATTTTTTAGTACCTCTTTTTATTGTTGAAGGAAAAGGCATCAAAGAAGAAATTACTTCAATGCCAAACTACTTTCGGTTCAGTTTAGATGTATTAGAGAACGAAGTGAAAACGCTTTGGTCACTTGGATTAAAATCGGTTTTACTATTTGTAAAAGTACCAGATAATTTAAAAGACAATAAAGGGACAGAGGCTTTAAATCCAAACGGATTGATGCAACAATCTATTAAAACTGTGAAAAATGTGTGCCCAGAAATGTTAGTCATGACAGATGTGGCACTCGACCCTTATTCTATTTACGGTCATGATGGAATTGTAAAAAACGGTAAAATAATCAACGACGATACTGCTGAATTTTTAGCTGAAATGAGTGTCTCTCATGCGCAAGCTGGAGCAAATTTTGTAGCACCTAGCGATATGATGGATGGTCGCATTCTCACTATCCGTGAAGCTTTAGAAGATGAAGGGTTTACAGATACTGGAATTATGAGCTACTCTGCAAAATATGCATCAGCATTTTATGGCCCATTTCGGGATGCTTTAGATTCGGCTCCTGTTGATTTGGTAAATGTTCCAAAAAACAAAAAGACGTATCAAATGGATTTTGCAAATCGTCATGAAGCACTTCGTGAAACCAAAATGGATATTGAAGAAGGGGCAGATATTGTTATGGTAAAACCAGGAATGGCATACTTGGATATTGTTAGAGATGTAAAAAATAAATTCGATATTCCTGTTGCTGTGTATCAGGTAAGTGGTGAATATGCAATGATTAAAGCAGCTGCTGAAAAAGGCTGGTTAGACCACGACCAGATTATGATGGAAACCACTATTGCATTTAAAAGAGCAGGAGCCGATATTATTGCAAGTTACTTCGCGAAAGACATTGTGAAATTGATTTCTTAACTTTCAGGATAATTCTTGTTTTGAAATAATGTTTAAAACCCTGTTTTTTATTCTTTCTTGTTTTCTTTTAACCACAACATTTATTAATGCACAATTACAATATGCAACTCCTGAAGAAACTGGTTTAGATTCAAATTATATTCAAAAAAAAGTAGATTCGATAATGACACTTGGGATAAAAGAAAACGCTTTCCCAGGAGCACAATTATTAGTTGCAAAAAACAATAAAATTATTTTTCATCAATCATATGGTTATCATACTTACGATAGTATCCAAAAAGTAGCATTAAATGATATTTACGACCTGGCATCAGTTACCAAAATAATTGGTCCTCTTCCTGCTTTAATGAAATTGTATGATGAAGGAAAGCTTGATTTAGACGTTCCTTTTAGCAGCTATTGGAAATCCTGGAAGCATAGAAAAGACAAAAAAAATATTACGCTTCGCGAATTGTTAGCACATCAATCCGGACTACAACCTTATATTGTGTTCTTAAACGAAGTTCTTAAAAAAGAAAAACTAAAGAGACGTTTTGCAAGACATATAAAAAGTAAACGATTTCCTAATCAAGCATACTCAAACATCTACATCAATAAGCGTTTTAAGAAAAAGGTGTTTCGGAAAATTAAACTATCTAAAGTAAGTGGCGATAAAACCTATAAATATTCAGGATTAGCCTCTTTAATCTATCCCCAACTTATTGAAAATATAACTGGAATCACTTATACAACTTATCTTCAAAAAAACTTTTATCGCCCATTAGGATGTAATACTTTAGGCTATCTCCCAATGTCTAAAGGTTTTAAAAACAGTATTGTTCCAACCGAAAAAGATTCCCTCTTCAGAAAAACGCTTACCAAAGGTTGGGTTCATGATGAAAACGCAGCATTGCTTGGTGGTATTTCTGGAAATGCTGGTTTGTTTGGTACAGCTTCAGATTTAGCAAAACTGATGCAAATGTATTTACAAAAAGGTATTTATAATGGTAAACGCTATATTACTGAAGCAACACTCAACGAATTTTCCAAAATTCAATACCCAAAAAATAATAATCGTCGGGGCTTAGGATTTGATAAACCATTAATTGGAAATGACAATTTGAGTATAAAAAAAGCGTATCCAGCACCAGAAGTTAATGCGGCAAGTTTTGGACATGCTGGATATACAGGTGCTTTTGTTTGGGCTGATCCTAAAGAACAATTAGTATTTATCTTTTTGTCAAATCGAGTTTACCCAACAAGAACACATCGTAATATTTACAATCTGAATATTCGTCCAGCCTTACAACAAGTGTTTTATACGGCTTCAAAAGTCAAGGATTAAATTGTAAATAATTAGTACTTTAGAGTTTTAAAGCACTAAAGATAAATGAGCAATTGCACCATAGAAACACCTCTAGGCATAGCTAAAATAATTGGTGATGAAGACGGCATTTCTTCGGTTACTATTTTAAATTCAAATGAGATTATTACAGAAATAATTCCCGAAGAACTTCAGGATTGTATATACCAACTTAAAGAGTATTTTAATGGTGAACGAGAACATTTCAGCATAAAACTGAATCCGCAAGGCACAGAATTTCAAAAGCGAGTTTGGGAAAAACTACAAATTATTCCTTATGGTAAAACATTATCTTATTTAGAATTATCGAAACAATTAGGCGACGTAAAAGCAATTCGTGCTGTGGCAAACGCAAATGGTAAAAATCCTCTTTGGATTATAGTGCCATGTCATCGCGTGATTGGAAGCGATGGAAGTTTAACAGGATATGCTGGTGGATTACATAGAAAACAATGGTTGTTAGAACATGAAAGTCCGTATAAACAGCAATCATTGTTTTAATTGTCATTCCTGCGAAGGCAGGAATCTATTATTCAATAAAAAAATCTATCTTTAAAAACTAAATAATATTTGTATATGAGATTTCTTAAAAGACTTTTAAAATGGATCCTTATTCTATTCGGATTACTTATTATTACTCTTTATGTATTTGATTATGACTACATAATTAAAGCGGTAAGAACCATTTATGCAAAAGGTCATACAACTTCTTACCTTTCAGATTATAATATGTTTGATAACAGAACTATCAAAAAAGGAACAGCACAACCTTGGAATTTTCATAAACACTATAATACAGTAAAAGAAACAGAGGTACTTACTAATCTTAACAACGATAAAGGAACAGTTGCTTATTTAATTATTAAAAACGATAGTATTTGGTTTGAGAACTACTACGATAGTTATAATAAAGATTCTAAAAGTAATTCGTTCTCAATGGCAAAAAGTATGATTTCTGCTATGTTGGGCAAAGCCATTATGGAAGGCAAAATTAAAAGTTTAGATCAGCTTGTTAGTGATTTTTATCCTGAATTTAAGGTAGGCTTGGCAGATAAATTAACTGTTGGAGATTTGTCGTCAATGGCTTCGGGTTTAAACTGGGATGAAAATTATTATTCTCCTTTATCTATTATGACAAGAGCCTATTTTTATGATGATTTAGAAAAAATGATGCTTGGTGTAAAAGTAACCGAAGATCCTGGACAATCGTATAAATATTTAAGTGGTAATACCCAGCTTTTAGGAATGGTAATTGAAAAAGCAACAAGCGTAAAACTATCAGATTATTTAAGTGACAGTTTTTGGAGACCTCTGGGTGCCGAAAATGAAGCTTTTTGGCAATTAGATAGCGAAGAAAGTGGTTTAGAAAAAACCTTCTGTTGTGTTGCCAGTAATGCGCGTGATTTTGCGCGTTTTGGAAAATTATACAAACAATATGGTAAATGGAATGGAAAGCAGCTTTTAGATTCAGCTTTTATTGCAAAATCTATAACTCCTCGTTTTACAGCAAGTCCTGAATACGGTTATGGCTGGTGGCTTGCAAAACATAATAATAAAGATATTTTTTATATGAGAGGGCATTTAGGACAAATGGTTATTGTTATTCCTCAAGACAATGTTATTATCGTGCGTCTTGGACATAGAATTGAAATACCAAAAGATATGAGCAAGGATCCACATTCCACAAACTTTTACACGTATATAGATGAGGCTTATAAAATGATGGGAAGTAAATCGTTAAATAATAAAAGGTTTCTCCAGATAACTCCCGATAATTATCGGAATGGAAATAGCGAAAAATAAATATGATTCATAAACTAAATTTAGAAAATATACTCTTTCTGGACATAGAAACGATTCCGGAAACACAGCATTTTTCTGATTTAGAGAAATCCAAACAAGAACTTTGGGAACAGAAATCACAATATCAACGTAAAGATGAATTTACTGCTGAAGAGTTTTATCCAAGAGCAGGAATTTGGGCAGAGTTTGGAAATATAATATGTATTTCGGTTGGCTATTTTACATTTCAAGATGATAAACGCACCTTTAGAACGACTTCGTTTTCTGGTGAAGAAATAAAAATATTAAAAGATTTTAAAACCCTACTCATTTCACATTTTAGTCAAGCCAAGCATCTGCTTTGTGCTCATAACGGAAAGGAGTTCGACTTTCCATACATTGCAAGACGTATGATAATTAACGCTATCGAGCTTCCGTATAAGCTCAACCTTTTTGGGAAGAAGCCTTGGGAAGTTCCTCATCTCGACACTTTAGATTTATGGAAATTTGGAGATTATAAAAGCTATACTTCTTTAAAATTGTTAACTAATGTACTCGGCATTCCTTCACCAAAAGATGATATTGATGGCAGTGAAGTATATCGTGTTTACTATGAGGAGGAGAATATAGATAGAATTATTACCTATTGCGAAAAAGATACGATTGCTGTTGCACAAATATTCTTACGTCTTCGAGGCGATGATATCCTAACTAGTGAGGAAATAATTCACATTTAAAATTAAGCTTCTGAAAAAATTATAGCTTTGTACATTTTAGAAAACTTTCTGTTAAAAAACTTATGAATGTTATTTAGAATCGATAAGCAGGTTAAGGTAAATTTGAAATAACATTCATAAGTTAAATTCATGATAGATTTAGGAATCTATCTGACTAATTTCGAGACTGCTAATATGCAACTAAAAATTAAATTAATAGATTAAAAGCATGATTAATCGTTGAAATACATTAAATTTTAACATTTAACGATAATTTGTGAAGTATTTCTCAATATTAAAATTAAGCATACTCAATGCATTTAGGTTTTTGGAAATTTTGACGAACTTGTTTTTTTCTTTGTCAAGGCAAAATTTTCAAGCATAGTCGTAGCTACGGTTTAAAATTTTAACACAGGAAAAGAAAAAAAGAAGGAGTGAAAAAACCAAAAAACTATGTGTGTTGAGTATATCAGTTCATTTCGGGAATATCTCCCTCAATAATTAAAGTTCCTTCGGTTGCATTTTGTATCTCTTCAACCGAAACTCCCGGAGCACGTTCCAAAAGTCTAAATCCATTTTCAGTAACATCCAATACAGCAAGGTTAGTTACTATTTTTTTTACACAACCAACTCCAGTAAGTGGTAAAGAGCATTTTTTAAGTAATTTAGATTCTCCTCGTTTATTGGTATGCATCATTGCTACAATAATATTTTCGGCACTTGCAACCAAATCCATTGCTCCTCCCATACCTTTTACCATTTTACCTGGAATTTTCCAATTGGCAATATCTCCGTTCTCCGAAACTTCCATAGCTCCAAGAATAGTTAAATCTACATGCTGTCCTCTTATCATTGAAAAACTTGTAGCAGAATCGAAAAAACTAGCTCCAGCTAAAGTGGTTATCGTTTGTTTTCCTGCATTAATAATATCGGCATCTTCTTCGCCTTCAAACGGAAAAGGTCCCATTCCTAGCACACCATTTTCGCTTTGAAACTCAATATTAATATCTTCTCTTACAAAGTTTGTAACTAATGTTGGTATGCCAATTCCAAGATTTACATAAAACCTATCTTGCACTTCTTTTGCTATTCGTTTTGCTATTCCGTTTTTGTCTAACATAATTTAGTTTTTAAATGTCTAAAGTTTTAAGTGCCTAAAGTTATTATTCATTGATTTAAAAAACTTCAAACAGTTAACTTTAGTGTACTTTAAATACTTATAACTTTCTAACTTCTTTGCCTTACAGTACGTTGTTCAATTCTTTTTTCGTAGGTTTCCCCTTGAAAAATACGCTGAACAAAAATTCCAGGAATATGAATCTGGTTTGGATCTAAACTTCCTAATTGTACTAACTCTTCTACTTCGGCCACTGTAATTTTAGCTGCGCCACACATATTAGGGTTAAAATTTCTTGCAGAGCCTTTAAAAATTAAATTCCCTGCTTCATCTCCTTTCCATGCTTTTACAAAAGCAAAATCGGCTTTAAAAGCATATTCTAACACGTGCATTTTACCATCAAATTCTCTGGTTTCTTTGCCTTCTGCAACTTCGGTACCATAACCTGCTGGCGTGTATATTGCCGGAAAACCTGCTTGTGCTGCCCTACATCGTTCTGCAAGTGTGCCTTGCGGAATGAGTTCAACATCCAATTCGCCACTTAACATTTGACGTTCAAATTCATCGTTCTCGCCAACATACGATGAAATCATTTTTTTTATCTGATGCTTTTGAAGTAACAGCCCTAAACCAAAATCATCTACTCCAGCATTGTTAGAGATACATGTTAGTCCTTTTACATTGAGTTTAACCAATTGAGCAATGCTGTTTTCCGGAATACCACACAGCCCAAAACCTCCCAACATTAAGGTCATATTATCAGTAACACCTTGTAATGCAACCGTTACATTATTAACTTTTTTGTTAATCATATACCCAAAATTTAGTGCTTGAAAATTACGAAATAAAAAAACCATTCTAAAAAGAATGGTGAAATATTATATGTTAATTTGGGTGACAAACAAGTCAAAAATCTATTTCTGAGTCATCATCTGTTATTCCTTTCTTTTTTAAATTGCCTTGATATTTTTCGCAGTCAAGCTCAATAGACAAATTATCAGGTTTTTCAAAATCTTCTGTCGATACATTTAATTCGGCATCGTCATAACAACTCTTCATATACAAAGCCCAAATAGGCAATGCCATTGCTGCGCCTTGACCGTAAGTAATCGAAGAAAAATGTACTGCTCTGTCTTCGGCTCCAACCCAAACTCCTGTAACGAGATTTGGTACCATACCCATAAACCAACCATCACTTTGGTTTTGTGTCGTGCCAGTTTTTCCGGCAATTGGGTTTGTAAACTCATACGGATACCCTGTAATTATTTCTCTGAAATCGGTACGATAAGCATCTGCTCCTTTTGTTCTTAACCGTACTCCTGAACCGTATTGTGTAACGCCTTCCAATAAATTAACCATTACATAAGCGACTTCTTCGCTTAATACATCTTTGGTTTCTGGAGTTAACTGAAATAATATCGTTCCGTTTTTATCTTCTATACTTGTAATCATAACTGGTCTAGTATAGACTCCTTTATTGGCAAATGTAGAATATGCCGCAACCATTTCGTAAACACTTAAATCTGGTGTTCCCAATGCAATTGAAGGCACTGATAAAATACCTTGTTCAATTCCTAAACTATGTGCTAAGTCGATTACTGGTTGTGGCCCTACTTTGTCAATAAGCTGAGCAGTAATACTATTTACTGAATTTGCAAGTGCGTTTTTTAGTGTTCTATAGCCTCCATATTTCTCACCTGAATTTTTAGGACACCATTCTTCGGGATTTCCATATTTATTTTTTTCGATGCAAAAAGGAATATCTGGAAGCATATCACAAGGTGATAAATGTAATTGGTCAATTGCAGTAGCATACACAAAAGGTTTAAAGGCAGAACCTATTTGGCGCTTTCCTTGTTTAACCATATCGTATTGAAAATGCTTATAGTTTACACCACCAACCCAAGCTTTTACATGTCCTGTTTGTGGTTCCATAGACATCATTCCTGTGCGTAAAAACGATTTGTAATAACGCATAGAATCCATAGGTGTCATGATTGTATCAATGTCTCCTTCCCAAGAAAAAACAGACATTTTAATAGGCTTATTAAAAGATGATAATATTTTTTCGTCAGGAATCTTCAAATCGTATTTCATATGTCTCCATCGCTCCGATTGTCTTATCGAGCGTCTCAATAAAGTATCTATTGCACCATAAGTTAGTTCTAAGAATGGAGCAGTTGGGTTTCGTTTTGCTGTGTTTTGATGAAAAAATTCGGCTTGCAATCTCGGCATGTGTAACGCTACAGCTTCTTCGGCATGTTTTTGCATCCTTGTATCTATGGTAGTATAAATTTTTAAACCATCGCTATAAATGCTATATTTTGAACCATCTGGTTTACGATTTGCTTTATCATTAACCCATTTTCTCATAAAGCCTTGTAAATAGGCTCTAAAATAAGTAGCTGTACCATCGCGATGTGATTGTGGCGTATATCGTAATCCTAAATCCAATTTTTGAAGCGAATCTTTAACAGCTTCAGTGATGTAACCGTTTTTATTCATTTGGCTTAAAGCCACATTTCTTCTGTTTCTTGTACCTACAGGATTTCTGTGTTCTCTTGGGTTATATAGCGAAGAATTTTTAAACATCCCAACCAGCATTGCGGATTCTTTTACATCCAAGTCCATTAATTTTTTATCGAAATAAATGCTTGCTGCTGAACGAATTCCGTCGGCATTATTACCAAAATCGTAGATATTAAAATACATTGCTATGATTTCTTCTTTGGTATATTGGCGTTCTAATCGTGTAGCGATTACCCATTCTTTTATTTTTTGGGTCATCGCCTGAAACTTATTTCTTGACCTAACACCAACAAATAATTGTCGAGCTAATTGTTGTGAAATCGTACTTGCTCCACCTCTTTTCCCTAAAAAAACAAATGCTCTTATTGTACCTCTGGCATCAATTCCAGCATGCTCATGATAACGTACGTCTTCAGTTGCAATTAAAGCATCAACCAAATGTTGTGGTAACTCGTTATAATCAACAGGAGTCCTGTTGTCATTAAAATAAAATTTTCCTAATATTTCGCCGTCAGAAGAAATAATTTGGCTTGCGAAGTTGTTTTTTGGGTTTTCTAAATCTTCAAAGGTTGGCATTTCTCCAAAAAATCCCCAGGATGCTAACAGAAAAACTAAAGCTATGGCTAATATCCCGCTGGAAAACAGCATCCAAAACCAGCGAATATACTTTGAAAAACCGGATGTTTTATTTGTTTTCTTTTTAGCTGCCATATGCCCTTTTGTCTTTCAGACATTTTAACTCTTTCGAGCTGAATTTTAAATTATTGTTTCGTTGAATCTTCGATTTCCCAAAGGGAAATATTAATAATTAGTTACTTTTTCAATTCTAAATCCAACATCTGTAATCCCTTCAAGATTTTCGACACCTACAACACTTCCGTTTTTACGCATAGCATGTTGAATATTTATTTTATAATCGCCACTTTCTTCAAAAATAAAGCCTTCTTTATAAAACAACTTATTCTCTTTAATATCTGAAAATCCTGATCCTAAAAATTCTCCATTTGGTTTTGCCATTACATACTCTAATGTATCTTTTATCACTTTCCCGTTCGGGAAAATAATTTCAACAATTAGAAACAAATTACTGTATTTAAAATCATAAGTATTTCTAATATTTACGAACAAATTATAGTGTTTGGTTGTGTCGGGCGGAATGACATTAAAACTTACTATATTATCTTTATGCCAACTATCAGGAATGGTTTGATACTTGTCAAAAACCTGACTGGAATCGCAGGAAGTAAATCCTATCATAATAATAAAGAGACACCATAAATTATTTCGCATTGCTTTGAGGCTTTCTTCGGTTTCGGTTTCTATTATTTCTACGTTTCTTTCTACGCCTTGGACTATCGAACCGTGTTAAACTATCTTGCCCTACAACGTTTTCAAAATCGTTTTTAGTGTCTTCTATCAACTCTTCGGCATACTCTTCTAGGCTTACAACTTTTTTCTTCTTAATATTTAATTCAATTATTTCATTGGCTTGATCTGTAGTTAATTTGTGCCAATTCATCCATTCGCCTTCATAAGCATACCACATGTGTCTTTTAAAAATATCTGTTTTCTGACAAACAGCTACGCCTTTTTCGGTTTGAAGTTTAATCTCTGTTTTAGGAAAATCTTTTAATGCGTCAAGGTAAGAATCAAGTTCGTAATTTAAACAGCATTTTAATTTTCCACATTGCCCAGCTAATTTTTGAGGATTTAAAGACAATTGCTGATAACGGGCTGCAGACGTGCTTACTGATCGAAGATCGGTTAGCCATGTGGAACAGCATAGTTCTCTGCCACAAGAACCTATTCCTCCAAGTCTGGCTGCTTCTTGACGAAGCCCAATTTGTTTCATTTCTATTCGTGTTCTAAATTCTTTTGCAAAAACTTTAATAAGTTCCCGGAAATCTACACGCTCGTCGGCTGTATAATAAAAGGTCGCCTTACTTGCATCTCCTTGATATTCAATATCTGATATCTTCATCTGCAATTTAAGATCTATCGCAAATTGGCGTGCTTTTACCTTCATTGCCTCTTCTTTATCTCGTGCTGTTTGCCATATATCAATATCCCTTTGTGATGCTTTTCGGTATATTTTTAAAACCTCCTCGCTATCTTCTTCAACTTTTTTGCGTTTCATTTGTACTCTTACAAGTTCTCCTGCAAGAGTAACCATACCAACATCATGACCTGATTTTGTTTGAGTGGCAACAATATCACCAATTCTTAAGGATAAATTTTCAGGGTTTTTATAATAATGTTTTCTGCCATTTTTAAAACGAACTTCAATACAATTAAAAGGAGTTTCACCATTAGGAAGAGACATGTTTGATAACCAATCGAAAACGGTTAGTTTATTGCAGCTGTCTTTGCCACAAGTTCCGTTGTTTTTACATCCTCTTGGCTGACCATCTTTACCAGTCGTACAACTGTTACAAGCCATAAAAATAAATATATAGATTCTGAAAACGTTTCATTTTCAGAAGATGATTAATACTAAATTACCGTACTGTGAAATTCCCACTTTCGTGGAAATTCCTTTGTAAAGATAGGATTATTCTAAAGACTTAAAAGAAAGAATTTTATTCTGAACTTATTTCTCAAAAAGCAGCAACTCGCCAAAATTAATTTGTTTTGATTGGAAAGATATTTCTTAAATTTTTTTTGGAATGTAGATGATTTGCTCTTCCCTTTTTAAATATATCATTACTATTGCCTTGTCCATTTCGAAGTTCTTTTTGTTTTTTATAGGGCAATTGATTTATTTCCATACAATTGGTTGAACAACAATTTTCCATGATTTCTTTACAATCATTACATTGAATAAACAATAAGTGACAGGCTTCGTTTGCGCAGTTAGTATGTATATCGAAAGGGTTTTTGCATTGATGACAGATAGCAACAACATCATTACTAATACGTTCTGCTCTTCGATCATCAAACACAAAGTTTTGTCCTAAAAATTTATTTTCAAAATTGTGTTCTTTCACTTGTCTTGTGTATTCTATAATTCCGCCTTCGAGTTGATATACGTTTTTAAAACCTTTATGTTTAAAATAAGCACTTGCTTTCTCACAACGAATTCCTCCTGTACAATACATTACCAGATTCTTGTCTTCTTTATGGTCTTTTAAATCTTCTTCTATAATATCTAACGACTCTCTAAATGTATCCACGTCTGGAGTAATGGCATTTTTAAAATGTCCTATCTCACTTTCATAATGGTTTCGCATATCGACAAGAATTGTTTTCTCATCTTCAATAAGTTCGTTAAACTGTTTTGCGCCTACATGAATTCCTATATTTCTTACATCAAACGTGTTATCATTTAGACCATCTGCAAGAATTTTATCCCGGACTTTTATCTTAAGTTTAAGAAACGACTTATTGTCTTGCTCAACAGCAATGTTTAATCTTACATTTTTTAAAAAAGAAATACTATCTAAATGCTCTTTAAATGCTGTAAAGCGATTGGCTGGAAGTGATAATTGACTATTAATCCCTTCGTGCGCTATATATATTCTACCAAGAACATCTAATGCATTCCAGGTTATAAATAAATGATCTCTAAAAATTTGCGGATTGCCAATTTTGGCATATTGATAAAAAGAAAGAGTTAATCGTTTTTTACCAGATTGGTCAATTAATTCAGCCCTTTCTTTTGCACTTAATTTATTGTACAGTTGCATGCTATACTAATGTTTTAAGGTTAAGAAATATTTTGTGCAAATGTAATCTTTTTATATCATCCTTTTTTTGTTATAATGTTAAGACAAAAAAAAGCCTTGATTTTATCAAAGCTTTTATTATAAATATGGTTCACCTAAAAAATTTCATATCAAAATTTTCCCGTTCTAAAAGATAGATGCCAAAAGTTTAAAAAGGTTGCGTCATAAAATTGTATTGTGCTAAAAGATGTATTACTTTAGCATCAATATAGAAATCAAAATTTGAAGAAATGAGCAACGAAAAAGAAGCAAAATTAAAAGCGCTACAACTTACATTAGATAAATTAGATAAAGCTTATGGCAAAGGAACGGTCATGAGAATGAGTGATGCAGCAGTAGAGAACATCCAAGCTATCTCTTCGGGCTCTTTTGGACTTGATTTAGCCTTAGGAGTTGGAGGTTATCCAAAAGGCAGAGTTGTAGAAATTTATGGCCCCGAATCTTCTGGTAAAACTACCCTTGCTTTGCATGCTATCGCCGAAGCCCAAAAAGCAGGTGGAATCGCAGCATTTATTGATGCCGAACATGCTTTTGATCGCTTTTATGCGAAAAATCTAGGTGTAGATATCGATAATTTAATTATTTCTCAACCTGATTATGGTGAGCAAGCTCTTGAAATCGTTGATAACTTAGTGCGATCTGGTGCAATAGATATTATTGTAATAGATTCTGTAGCTGCCTTAACTCCAAAAAGTGAAATAGAAGGTGAAATGGGAGATTCTAAAATGGGCTTACATGCACGATTAATGTCTCAAGCATTACGTAAGCTAACAGCTTCTATTAGCAAAACCAAGTGTGTTATGATGTTTATTAACCAATTACGCGAAAAAATTGGTATTGTTTTTGGCAATCCTGAAGTTACTACTGGAGGAAATGCTTTAAAATTTTATGCTTCCATACGTATAGATATTCGTCGTTCTACACAAATTAAAGACAGTAATGGCACTGTTTTAGGCAATAAAACTCGTGTTAAAGTTGTAAAAAACAAAGTCGCTCCGCCATTTAGACTGGCAGAGTTTGATATTATGTATGGAAAAGGAATCTCAAAAGTTGGTGAAATATTAGACATAGCTGTTGAGCATGAAATAATAAAGAAAAGTGGCTCCTGGTTTAGTTATCAGGGTACGAAACTCGGTCAAGGACGCGATGCTGTTAAAGTTATCATAAACGATAATCCTGACTTAATGGAAGAGCTTGAGCAAAAAATTAAAACAATAATTGCTCAAGACAAATAAAGTTTGAAAGTCTAGGTCTCGATACTATCGAAGTTTTTATAATCCCCACGCAACCTTTTTAAAGGTTTAGCATCTATGTTATAACATAGTTTGTATCTAAATATCAAATTAAAATGAAGAAATTATTTTTTTTTGGGTTTGTTATAGTTATTTTTTGGTCGTGTAGTGTTGATCCTGTAAATGAAGAATTTCATTTTGAGATTTTACCTATTAAAACCGTAGAAATGCCCCAATCTTTTAGTTATAACGAAGTTTATAATATTAATTATACTTATTTAAGACCTTCTACTTGTCATATATACAACGATTTGTATTATGTATCCGAAGAAAATTTTAGAACAATTGCTGTAATTAATACAGTAATAAATGCGACAGAGACTTTACAGTGCGAGTCTCTAATAGAAGATATTGTAGAGCGTTCATTTACTTTTCACGTTAAAAATAATGCAGGAACATATATTTTTAAATTTTGGCTAGGAGAAGATGAAAATGGACATAATTCTTATTTAGTTATTGAAGTACCAATAGAATAATAATTTTAATTAAAATTTAGATGCTTGAGTTTAGATCTACTCATACGAAAATGTAAAAAAAATGATACTAATGCACAAAGCGAAATTTATAAGCTCTTTTCGAGTAAATTATTTGCTGTCTGTTTAAAGTATTCTAGAAATCATGTAGATGCCGAAGACAATCTACAGGATGCATTTGTGACTATATTTGAAAAAATGTCACAATATAGTTATAAAGGTTCTTTTGAAGGCTGGCTTAAACGAATTGCAGTTAATACTGTTCTTCAAAAATATAGAAGAAAAGGTGTTTTTAATATTGTAAATGAAGATGATATTGAAGATATAGTAGTAGAAGTTGAAGATTATGATATAGATATAAATTTTTTGTTACAAAGTATACAAGAATTACCTTATAGATATAGACTTGTATTTAATCTTTATGCTTTAGATGAATATTCGCATAAAGAGATAGCAAAAATGCTTGATATTACAACTGGTACAACAAAATCTAACCTTGCCAGAGCAAGAATGATTTTAAAAGATAAAATTGAAAATTATTATGCGAAATTAAATTCGCAATCATTATAATGAGTGATAAAAAAAACATAGACAGACTGTTTAAGGAGAAGCTAAAAGATTTTGAAGCTACTCCTAGCAATTCTGTTTGGGAAAATATATCTATTGAATTACAAAGTATTGAAAAAGGAAAAAAAGGCATCCCAATGTGGTGGCGAGTGGCTGGTGTAGCCGCTGCTTTATTGTTATTATTTACAATAAGTCAAGTTGTACTTAATAATAATACAAATCCTTTGCAGGAAATAATTGTAGATGAAGGCACAATAAAAAATTCTGAAAATACAGATTTGCAAGATGCTATTAATAAGAAAAATACGCTTTCAGATTCCGAGCAAAAAAATGTTTCAGAAAATCTTAAATCTGAATCTTCTAATTTTCCATCTATTAGTTCTACTACTAATACAGGTTCAATTTCAGCACAAAATGATAACTTGACTAAACACGATAATGAAAACAGATATGTAACTGTAAGTAATAATACTCAAAACGTTAATCGGAATACTTATAAAATTAACAAAAACGAATTGGTAAAATCTTCTTCAGAAAAGTCAAAAAATGCTCTCACAGATAATACTAATTCGAATTTGTATAAAGATAAGGTTGAAAATAATAATATCGATAAGGCAATAATTGATGAGTTATTGAAAACTGTTAACAATACATCAGAAACAAAAGAAACTTATAAGATTGCTTCAACTAACACTAATGTTGATGAAAATATCACAGAATCTGAAGAGTCTAATACAATTACAGAGAATGACAAATTGTCTTTAACTGAAGAAATTACTGCTAATGAGGACGAAAATATTGAAGATATTCCTAAAGAAGAATTTGATCGATGGAGTATTGCCTCTAATATTGGTCCTGTTTATTTCAATTCTTTCGGAAATGGATCCTCAATCCATCCACAGTTTAACAATAACTCAAAAACTGGAGATGTTAATATGAGTTATGGTATTTCAGGAAGTTATGCTATTAATAAAAAATTGAGAGTTCGTGCTGGAATAAATAAAGTTAATCTTGGTTATAGTACAAACAATGTTATTGTTTACGATAATATTGGTGGATCTGATAGTCCGGGATTATTAAGGAATATAAAATTAAATGAAGCTGGAGAAAATCTTTCTTTTATTAGTATAGATGAATTTAATTTTTTACAAGTTCCTGGAATTCTAAATAATTTTATAGAATCATCAATAGATCAAAAATTAGGATTTATAGAAATCCCTTTAGAATTAGAATATCGAATATCGAATAAAAAAATGGGCATTAGTGTAATAGGTGGATTTAGTGCTTTATTTTTAACTGATAACGAAATCTATTCATTTTTTAATGGTGTTAGTACTTTATTAGGAGAAGCAACAAATATTAACAATACTAGCTTTAGCGCAAATTTTGGGCTAGGTTTTGATTTTAAAATGTCAGATAAGTTTATTTTAAATCTTGAACCTATATTTAAATATCAAATAAATACGTTCAATAATACGTCAGGTAATTTAAATCCTTATTTTATTGGCATATATTTTGGTTTAAGTTTTAAGTTTTAAGTTTTAAAATTTTTAGTTGGTTAGATTGGTTATTGTAGCTCTAAATATTTTTAGTTACAATAAAATAACAAAAGCTGCTCTGTGCCTTGAGCAGCTTTTAGTTTATATGTTTTCTCGTAAAGATTTCAGCACTACTTGTCTTGCTGTATTGTTTAACGTCTTGGTGTCTTCAATAGTTAAGTCGAGCGTTTCTAAAAATTTATGCTTAATTACACGCATTTTTCCTGGACCTCCGCTAAAAAAAGTATAAGAAAAAAGTTTTTTATTATCTAAAAAAGTTAACGGAACAATAGGAATTTTATGATTAATGGCTAATCTAAAAGCTCCATCTTTAAAAACATCTAATTCTATATGTTCTTCAGGAACGCCTCCTTCTGGAAAAATACAAATACTCAAGCCTTGATTAAGTCTTTGCTGTGCTCTTAAAAATACCGCTTGTCTGCTTTTAATGCTACTTCTATCTACTAAAATACAGGTCTTTTTATAAAAAAATCCAAATAGAGGAATCTTTGCTAATTCCTTTTTCCCGACAAAAACAAAGGGTCTTTTTACAGTAACTAACATTAACATAATATCAACCATAGAGGTGTGGTTAACAATAAACATGTAACTTTTTCCTTTTTCAAGGGTTTGTTCTTTTTTAATTTTCCAACGAAATCCCATTCCTATTAAAATAATTTTGGCCCAAAAACGAGCTATTCTAAAAAACATAGGATACCATTGTTCTCTGGATACAGAAATAATAAGGATTGGAAATAAGATTATAATTGGTACAATTACAAGAATGTAGAACCAAATACGATATAAAATCCAAAATATATACTTAAATACAATCATTGGCATCAAAACTACTTAAATTAATTTAACATTTCTACTAAAAAAAGTACCTTTGCTACTGTTGAAAATTAATTTAGTGTAACCAAAAATAATATTAAAAGTGTAAATGACTGTTTATAAGAAGTTTGTCGCATTAGTTTTTTAGACCTCACGGGTTTTGAAAATCTGTGAGGTCTTGAATATAGAAAACCGTTACTAAAATAATAGAACTTTAAAGGGTTTAGCATTTTTTATGTACTAAAGAATATTAATTAAAAAGATTCCTGCCTACGCAGGAAATGTTATGGCAAGAATTTTAACAGGAATACAAAGTACAGGAATACCACATTTAGGAAATCTTTTAGGAGCTATTATTCCCGCTATACAAATGAGCAACAATCCTAAAAATGAATCCTTTCTGTTTATTGCAGATATGCATTCGCTCACTCAAATTAAAGATTCTAAATTGCTTAAACAAAACACCTATTCTACCGCTGCTGCTTGGTTGGCATTTGGATTAGACATTAATAAAACGGTGTTTTACCGCCAAAGTGATGTGCCACAAGTAACTGAACTGGCTTGGTATTTAAGCTGTTTTTTTCCTTATCAACGTCTAACGCTTGGACATAGTTTTAAAGACAAAGCCGATAGACTTGAAGATGTTAATGCTGGTTTGTTTGCTTATCCTATGCTAATGGCTGCCGATATTTTATTGTATGATGCCGATATTATTCCTGTTGGCAAAGACCAATTACAGCATATCGAAATGACACGAAATGCAGCAGCCCGTTTTCATGCACAAATGGGCGACACTTTTGTAATTCCTGAAGCTGATGTGCAAAAAGAATCCATGCTTGTTACTGGAACTGATGGTGATAAAATGAGCAAAAGTAAAAACAATATTATTAATTTATTTTTGACTGACAAACAATTACGAAATCAAATTATGAGTATTCAAACCGATAGCACACCTCTTGAAGCGCCAAAAGATTGGAGTTCTTGTAATTGTTTTGCTCTTTATAAATTGGTAGCCAATAATGCTCAAATAGCTGAAATGAAAGCTAATTATGAAAAAGGTGGTTATGGTTATGGCCATGCAAAACAAGAATTTTTTGAACTTTTAATTGATAAATTTGCAGTTGAAAGAGAGCGTTATAATTATTATATGGATAACCTTAACGAAATTGATAAAGCTCTTGCCATTGGTGCTGCAAAAGCAAAAGCAGTGGCTGATGAGGTTTTGGATAGAGTAAGAGATAAGGTCGGGTATTAATTTTAGTAAGATGTAAAAATTTTAAAGCTACATCAAAATTCTGCATTTCTTATTTTGAGATTCCTTCCCGATAGCTAACGGGATTCGCAGGAATGACAGATGTTAAATAACCTCAAACTGTTTCCCAGGTAATGGTCTTACAACGCCTTTAAGTTACACCTATTGATTATCAAGTATTTAACTAATAGAAGTTACATATTTGTTACACTTTTTGAATTATAAGTATAATAACTTACCACCCCCTGTAATTTATGTAATTTATGTAATTTGATTTTATGAGCTTGTTTATCAACTCGTTACAGATGTGTATATTACACTTTATAATTGTAATTTGTGTAATTTGAATTAGTCAAGGAGTATTTTCAAAAGATTGAAGAAAGATTAATTAATTGATTTGAAAAAACTTGTTTAATCAAGTTAAGAATTAGTTTAAATCAGTTAACTAAATAATTTTAAATACAATAAACAGTAATTGAATAATAAGTACTATTAAAAGTAGAAGTGTAATATATTTAGCATAATTCTTTGGCTCGTTTTTATCTTCCTCTTCCACTCTTTTTAACGCTTGACGTTCTTTTTACATTACGATTACTTTTTCCAGCCTTATGTTTCCCCTTTTTATTAGTTGGCTGTTTTGATTTACTTCCAAAGAATTTACTGCCCATAACATTTACTTTTTAGTTGTTGTTGATATATCTCAAAGTTAATCAATTCTAAGCTGGTACTGGTCCTTTCAGTAATTTCGCACAACCATATATTGCTTTAGATTTTAAGGTAAATTAGGTTTAGGCATCAATAGATTGCCGTAAAGTCTAAAAAAAATAACGCAAAATATTTTA
>RDRZ01000048.1 GCA_003709165.1 Flavobacteriaceae bacterium PRS1 | reverse complement strand
CTCCACTACAAAAAAAGGCGACACCGAAAGAAAAGAAAAAATATGAAGAAGCTGTAAAAAACTATAAATTAAAAGTTCAAAAAGTTGAGCTACGTAAAATTAAACAAGAAGACTTAATTAAAGTTAGAGAGCTACGTTCTGAAGACCGTAAACAACTTCAGAAAGCTAAATTAGCTTATAAAAAAGATCAACTTGCAGCTAGAGAAGATAAAATAAAAGTCTCGATTTTCGAGGCTTTTTTGTAACAATTGGTTAAAAATATCGTTCTTATAGTCAATCAATCAAAAAACTATATTATGCTAAAACAATTCTTCATTGTCTGTTCTGGTTCAGATACAGATATTCTCAACGACTGTTCCATTGGCGAACAAAACAAATATGCTGGTATTGGCGCTACCGTTTTCTTTACCGCTCTTATGACTTTTATTGCATCAAGTTATGCCCTTTATACCGTTTTGACAACACAATAACTTCTATTGGTTTCGGACTTGTTTGGGGCTTGCTCATTTTCAATCTCGATAGATATATTGTTTCTACAATTAAAAAAACAGGTAATATTATAGACGAGCTTATACAAGCCTCCCCACGACTTTTATTAGCTGTTATTATCGCTATTGTAATTGCCAAACCTTTAGAATTAAAAATCTTTGAAAAGGAGATCAATCAAGTATTATTGGAGCAAAAAAATGATTTTACGCTGGCAAACAAAGATCAAATAGCACTTCAATACACTCCAAAAATTGAAACTTTAAATAATAATATTAAAGCCCTTCAAACTCAAGTAGACACAAAAGAGGCTGAAGTTAATGACCTCTATGCAACTTATATTGCTGAAGCCGAAGGTCGTGAAGGAACTATGTTGCTTGGTAAAGGTCCTGTATATGAAGAAAAACGAGAAAAGCATGATGCTTTGCTAGCTGAATTGTAACAATTAAAAATTGATAATAAAGAAAAAATTACTACTACCGAAGATCAAATATTACTACTTGAAAGCGAGTACGAAACTCAAGTTACAACCTCTCAACCAATAATTGATAATTTTGATGGTTTAATGGCACGTGTTAATGCATTAGATGAACTTCCTTGGTTGCCATCTTTCTTTATTTTCTTACTCTTTTTGGCTATTGAAACGTCTCCAATATTTGCGAAACTTATATCTCCTAAAGGAGAATACGATATTAAACTTGCCAATAGTGAATCTGAATTAAATACTTGGGCTGAACAAAATGCTTATCAAAGAAACGTCTTATTAAATACTGATAATATTATTAATGATCGTGTTTATGGCGATATTTCAACCGAAGAAGAACTTTATGCTTACAAGAAAAAGATAGCACACGAACTCATGAAAAAACAGCAAGATGCGTTTTTTAAAAAACAAACGAGAATTCTTTAGAATCTAAATGGTTTATCGCATTATTTTCTATTATTTTTATAGTTAATTATTTTACTACAAAAATTAGGACTAATGCCGACCAATACTTTTGAAGTTTCTGAAATTCAAGCAGAACATATTCTTTTATCATTGTATGATTTAACTGGAAATGCTTCAGCCTTGCCAGGTTATGAAGATTATAATTTTCGAGTGAAAATTAAAAATAGTTATGACTATATTCTAAAGATATCTCGCCCAAGTAAAGATGAAAACTATCTTGATTTTCAACAAAAGTTATTACAATTTGTTGAAGCTAACGGACATAATTTAATTGCACCAAAAGTTATAAAAGACAAAAAAGGGAAAGCTATTTCCGAAATTACTGACGCATTCGGCAAACCACGAAAAGTACGTTTGCTTAATTGGATCACTGGTAGAGTCTGGAGCAGTGTTAATCCACAATTAGATGATTTACGTTTTAGTCTAGGAGAAAAATGTGGCAGGCTTACAAGTGTACTACTGGGATTTGAGCATGACAAAACTCATCGTAGTTCTGATTGGGATATTGCACAATCGCTTTGGACAAAAAAACACCTTCATCTTTTTAATGAAAAAGAAATTGAGATTATAACCTATTTTCAAGAGTTGTTTGAAAACAATTTTGAAGCTTATAATTTACTACGAAAATCTGTCATCCATAACGATATTAATGACAATAATATAGTAGTATCCTCAGAGTTAATCAACCCTAAAGTAACTGCCTTAATAGATTATGGAGATGCCATTCACACACAAATAATTAATGATTTAGCAATCGCATGTGGGTATGCCATAATGAATCGTAATGACCCTTTAGACTCAGCGTTGCCAATAGTAAAAGGATTTCATTCAACATACTCTTTACAAGAATCAGAATTAACCCATTTATACGATGCCATTGCAATGCGTTTGGTGATTTCAGTTACTAAATCTGCTATTAATAAAATTGAAGAACCAAATAACAAATACTTACTAATTAGTGAAAAACCTGCCTGGGAATTACTTAAAAAATGGAAGAATGTAAGCGCAGATTTTGCTCATTTCAATTTTAGAAATGCTTGTGGATTTAATGTGCATCCAAATCAGGATAAATTCAACAATTGGGCAAATAAAAATAGCTTTGAAGTTTCAAATTTGTTTCCAATAGCAAAGAGTAATGACATACTACATATAGATTTAAGTGTTTCTAGCAAGTGGGTAGGACATCAACAGGACTTTAATAATTTAGATTTCTTTCAGTTTAAAATTGATATGCTACAAGCCGAACATCCAAATAAAGTTATTGCTGGTGGCTATTTAGAACCACGTGCAATTTATACGTCTTCCGCTTATGACAAAATAGGAAACTATGGTAAAGAAAGTAGAACCATTCATTTAGGTATTGACTTTTGGTTTCCGGCACATACTTCGGTCCATGCCTTGTTTGATGGCGAAGTGGTTACAGCAGTGAATGATGCTGGTGACAAAGAATATGGTGGATTACTAATTTTGAAACATGCCGTAGAAGATTTCGAATTCTTTACACTCTATGGACACAATACGGTTGCAAGTGTATTGCAACACAAGATTGGCGATATCATCAAAAAAGGAGATAAAATATCAGAATTAGGTAATTATCCTGAGAACGGAAATTGGGCACCTCATCTTCATTTTCAGGTGATGCTGTCAATGCTAGATTACAAAATCGATTTTCCCGGAGTAGTTTATTATAATCAACTTGATGTATGGAAATATTTGTGTCCAGACCCTAATTTATTATTTAAATCGGAAGCACTCCAGAAAAATAAGGGAATTTCAAATGAAGATCTAATAAGCTATAGAAAGCAACATTTAGGCAAAAGTTTAAGCTTACAATATAAAGTGCCTATTAGAATGGTTCGTGGTGCTGGTCAATATTTAGTCGACCAATTTGGACGGCAATATTTAGATACTGTCAACAATGTCGCTCATGTTGGACATGAGAATTATAATGTTGTGAAAGCAGGGCAAGAACAAATGGCTTTAATAAACACCAACTCACGCTATTTACACGAAAATATAAATGCTCTAGCTGAAGAACTCATTGCAACTTTACCATCAGAGTTAAACGTTTTGCACTTTGTAAATTCAGGAAGCGAAGCCAATGAGCTCGCTATTAGAATGGTAAAAGCAGTTTCTAGAGAATGCGATATAATAGCATCGGAAGCGAGTTATCACGGAAATGCTAATATATGTATTGATATTAGCTCGTACAAGTTTGATGGTAAAGGAGGTCAAGGTACACCCGAATACATACATATTTTCCCATTACCTGACGCTTTTAGAGGGAAATACAGAGGTGAAAATACTTGTGGACACTATGTAAACGAAGTTCAAAAACAGATTGATATTGTTCATGAAAAAGGACGTGGTGTTGGAGCTTTTATTATTGAACCTATTATAAGTTGCGGCGGACAAATAGAATTACCAGAAGGTTTTTTAACCAAATCTTATGAATATGTAAGAGCAGCCGGCGGACTCTGTATTTCTGATGAAATACAAGTAGGCTGTGGTCGGCTAGGAAAAACATTTTGGGGTTTCCAATTACATAATGTTGTTCCAGATATTGTGACCATAGGAAAACCATTAGGTAATGGCCATCCAATAGCTGCTGTGGCTTGCACTCAAGAAGTAGCTGATAAATTTGCCAATGGCATGGAATACTTTAACACCTTTGGTGGTAATCCTGTGTCTTGTGCCATTGGTATAGAAGTATTAAGAACGATTAAACGAGAAAAGCTTCAGGAAAATGCGTTAAAAATTGGTGAGTTTTTAAAGTTTGAATTAAAAGAATTAGCTATTGAATTTCCGATAATTGGAGATATTCGTGGACAAGGTTTATTTTTGGGAATAGAATTAGTAGATTCTCAAATGAATCCACTTGTAGCACAAACCGATTATCTGGCAAACAGAATGAAAGACCATGGGATTTTAATGAGTATAGATGGACCTGATCACAACGTAATAAAAATTAAACCGCCTATGGTCTTTACTAAAAAAAATGCTGAAGAATTACTATTTTATTTGCGAAATATCTTTGCTGAAGACTTAATGTTATCTTATAAATGAAAATTAAATGAAGGATCGTTTAATATTGAGTATAAAACAAAAGTTCATTTCAAAATTTAATTCGGTGCCCATTCTCGTATTTTCGCCCGGACGTATTAATCTTATTGGTGAGCATACCGATTATAATGACGGTTTTGTGTTTCCGGCTGCTATAGATAAAGGTATTGTTGCGGCAATACATTACAGCGATGAACATTTTTCTTCTGTAATTGCTTATGATGTCAATGAACAATTAGATTTTTCATTAGAGCATATACAATCTCTAAAAAAAGGAGGCTGGAAAAATTATGTATTAGGTGTAGTTGCCGAAATTCGGAAAAAAGACAAACACCTTGGCAACTTCAAGCTTGTTTTTGGTGGAAATATTCCAATTGGCGCAGGATTATCCTCTTCGGCAGCCTTGGAAAACAGTATTGTTTATAGCCTAAATGAATTATTTCAGTTAGGTCTGACAAAAAAAGAAATGATTGCCATCTCACAAAAAGCAGAGCACAACTATGTAGGTGTAAAATGTGGCATTATGGATCAATATGCAAGTATGTTTGGTGTAAAAAATAGTGCTTTACTTCTGGATTGCAGACATATTAAAGCAACTAATTTTAAAATTGACTTTAAGGACTATGATATTCTTCTTATCAATACAAATGTTAAACATAGTTTAGCTGAAAGCGTCTATAATGAAAGACGTGCAACTTGTGAAAAGATTGTATCGCTTTTAAATATTAAAAGTCTAAGAGATGCTTCTGAAATTGATTTACTTTCAATTAAAGATCAAATTCCAGAAGAAGATTATCAAAAAGTGCTTTATGTGATTCAAGAAAATCAACGCGTATTTGAAGCTTCAAAAGCTGTCCAAAATAATGATATTAAACTGCTGGGGAAACTATTTTATGACTCACATCATGGCTTACAACATCAATACCAAGTAAGTTGTGATGAATTAGATTTTTTAGTAGAGGCAACAAAAGATAATGACACTATTATTGGCGCCCGAATGATGGGAAGCGGTTTCGGTGGTTGCACGATAAACCTTATTAAAAAAGGTGATATTTTAGATTTTTCTAATTTTATAAAAGAAGCCTTTAAAAACAAGTTTAAAACTGATTGTAATATTTATAACGTGAACTTATCACAAGGAACATACCTAATTAAATCTTAATACCATGAAAAATTTAATCCTTTTACTTTGCCTGTCAATGCAAATATTCTCTTGTTCTCAAACTACCGAACGACAAGATAAAGACGAAATAATTTCGATAATGAAGACTCAGGAAATAGCATGGTCTAATCATGATCTAGAGGGCTTTATGCAAGGATATTGGAAAAATGATTCCTTAAAATTTTATGGTAGTAGTGGTTTGACCTATGGATGGGATAAAACACTGGCCAATTATAAAAAAGGGTATCCTACGAAAGACCATTCAGGTACTTTAACCATTAAAATTAAAGATATTTCTAAAATTAATAATGAATCCTACTTCGTAATGGGAGAATATTATTTAAAACGAAACATTGGAGATGCCAATGGTGTGTTTATGATTATTTTTAAAAAGATAAATGGCGAATGGAAAATTATAGCTGATACATCCTGTTAACATTATGAATTATATTACCAGAAAAGCAACTTTAGAAGATTTACCTACCCTTTTAAAATTTGAACAAGGTGTTATCGAAGCAGAACGCCCAATGGATCCAACTATAAAAGATGGAAAAATAAGTTATTATGATATTTCAGAATTTATTAAAAGTGAAGATTCTGAAGTTTATGTTGTTGAACTTGATAATGAAATAGTGGCTTCTGGTTATGCCAAAATAAAAGATGACAGAAACTATTTTAAACATAAAAAACAAGGTCATTTAGGTTTTATGTTTGTGCCAAATGCACATCGTGGAAAAGGATTAAATAAACTTCTTGTCGATGCTTTGTTAAAATGGTGCAAACAAAAAAATGTCTTCGAAATAAGATTAGATGTTTATTATGAAAATCCTTCTGCTATTAAAGCTTATGAAAAGGTTGGCTTTAAAAAATATATGATTAAAATGAGGTTGAATCTTCAAGACTTAGAAAACTAAAATTTTCGATCTGGATGAAACGGATTTAAATCTAAAGATGGTTTTTGTTCCGTAATAATTTCTGATACCAATTTACCAGTTGCAGTTGCCATACTCCAACCCATCATTGCGTGACCAGTAGCAATGGTTAAGTTTTCACATTTTTTAGATTTCCCAATATATGGCAATCCGTCTGGAGATACTGGACGCAACCCACAAGCTGCATTCTCTTTTTCGTCTTTTGTAAGTACAATATTAGGATAATATCGTGTTACAGCATTTGCTATAGCTTCAACTCTAATTTTATTAATAGTATGATTTATTCCAGCAATTTCCATTGTTCCGGCAAAGCGTGTAAAACCGTTCATAGGCGTTACTGCAGCTTTAGATTCTGCTAAAATTGCTGGAATAGTGATTCCTGTAGGTTTTTCGGTGTTGATTCTATACCCTTTTCCTGCTTGTAATAATAATTTTAATCCTAATTTTTTACTTAAAATTCCACTCCACGATCCTGCTGATAAAACAAACTCATCTGCATAAAGTTTTTGTTTATCAGTTTTTATGGCTGAAATTTTTGCGTTCTTAACTTCAATATCTTCTACCTTTTCATTAGCACAAAATTTTACACCTACTTGCCTTAAATGTAATTTAATTTCTTTCATAAATTCTTGTGGAGTAGTATGATGGTCACATTTATAATAAACTGCTCCCAGAGCATTTATCTCTACATTTGGTTCTAACTCTTTTATTTCAACTTCGTTAACAATACTGACTTCTAATCCTAAATCTTGTGCCAGAGTAGCCATCTTCAATTCTTCTTCAAACATTTTTTCGGTTTGACATAACATTAAGAGTCCTTTTCTGTCGTAATGAAAAGTGAAGTTTTCAGATTTTTTAATATCATCGTATAATTCCTGACTCAATACCGAAATATCTCTAATTACTGGAGCTGATTTCTGTACATGTTTTGCATTACAAGATTTATTAAATGCCCAAGTCCATTTTAGAAAATCTAAATCCAAACGTGGCTTTATATACAAAGGGCTTGAAGCATTGAACATCCATTTCAAGCCTTGTTTCATAACACCTGGTGCTGATATTGGAATAATGTGACCTGGAGATAAAAATCCAGCATTAACATAAGATGCGCCTGTATCTAAATTAGATTGATCTACAACAGTAATTTGATGACCTTCTTTTTGAAGATAATATGCAGAGCATAAGCCTATAATTCCGCCACCAATAACTATAACACTTTTATTCATATTAAATCACCTGAAAACCATTTGCATAAGGATCATCATCATCAATAACAATAGAATTATATCCAAATACTTTAGCCCATCCTTTTATACTTGGAATGATAGCCTTTTTACCATCTAAAGTAGTTTCTTCTTCAATTTTACCAATAAATTTTGAACCAATAAAACTTTCGTGTATAAATTCTTCTCCTATTTTTAATTTTCCTTTGGCATGCAAATGCGCCATTCTTGCGGAAGTTCCAGTTCCGCAAGGCGAACGATCAATGGCTTTGTCGCCATAAAAAACAGCATTTCGTCCTGAGGATGTTGGGTCTATTGGAATACCAGTCCATAATAGATGTGTTACATCTCGTATTAAATTATTCTCAGGATGAATGAACATGTTAGGATATTTCTCATTAATTCTATTCCGAACTACTTGAGAATATTGTATAATCTTACTGGCAGTAAAATCTTGTATTCCAGAAAAGTTTTGTTGAAAATCAATAATAACATAAAAATTACCTCCATAAGCCACATCAAAAGTTAATTCTCCAAGTTCCGGACAATCTATGGTTAAGTCTTCCGCAGCTAAATAAGATTTTACATTCACAAATTTAACCCAATCTACTTTCCCTTTTGTTAACTTATATTCAATATCGACCAACCCTGCTGGAGTTTCCATTTTAATTTTTCCTGATACTTTTGGTGTAATTAGTCCTTCTTCAATTACAACTGTAATTGTTCCAATCGTTCCATGTCCACACATTGGTAAACATCCAGTAGTTTCAATAAATAAAATAGCAAAATCGTTTTCTGGATTATGTGGTGGATACAAGATACTTCCGCTCATCATATCATGACCTCGAGGTTCAAACATCAATCCTTTTCGAATCCAATCATATTCACTTAAAAAGTGTTGACGTTTTTCGCTCATATTCGCTCCTTTTAAATCTGGTCCTCCTTCAATCACTACTCTAACCGGATTACCGCAAGTATGCGCATCAATACATTTAAATAATTTTCTACTCATTTTTCATTTTCTCAATATAGCTGTTAATCAGATTTTCAAGAATAGAAAGCGTTACAGTGCCTTGTCCTAAAATTACTTCATGGAATTCTCGAATATCAAATTTTGAACCTAATTCAGTTTTTGCATTTTTACGAAGTTCCCTTATTTTAAGTTCTCCAATTTTATACGACAATGCTTGACCTGGCCAGGAAATATAACGATCCGTTTCCGTATTAATCTCATGTAATGACAATGCTGTATTTGACGACATATAATCAACTACTTGATTTCTTGACCACCCTTTAGTATGAATTCCTGTATCTACTACTAATCGGCAAGCACGCCACATTTCGTAAGTTAATTGCCCAAAATGCTCGTAAGGTGTGGTGTACATTCCCATTTCGTCTGCTAAAAATTCACAATATAATCCCCAACCTTCTCCATAAGCCGAAAGGTATAAGTCTTTTCTAAACTGTGGAATGCTATCTCCTAGTTCATTATTTAATGAAGCTTGCAAATGATGACCGGGAACTGCTTCATGAACCGTTAATGATGGTAATGTATATAAGGTTCTGCTTGGTAAATTATAAGTATTTACCCAATAATAACCAGGTTCTGTACTGTTTTTTGGAGTTCCTATATATCTTCCTCCTGTATATTTTGGTGCAATAGCATCTGGGACAGGAGCAACTCCGTAAGGTTTTCGTGGTAATGTTTTAAAAAATCTAGGCAATTGTTCATCTGCACGTTTTGCCATATCTCGAGCAATCATTAATAATTCTTTTGGAGTTTTTGCGTAAAATTGCTCATCTGTACGTAAGAATTGCAGAAAATCTGCAAAGCTTCCTTCAAAGTTTAAATCTTTAATTATTTGCTCCATTTTAGCTCTAATACGAGCTACTTCTTTCAATCCAATTTGGTAAATATCATCAGCCGTATATTGTGTGCTTGTTGTGTAAAAATCGATACGATTTTGATAATAGGCGTTCCCGTTTGGAGTGTTAGATACTCCTATAGTTGTTCTGGTTTTCGGGAGGTATTCGGTTTCAAAAAATTCTTTGATTCGTTTAAATTGTGGAATAACATTTTTTTCTATTGCTGATTTTGCTGCAATTAAAACTGAATCTTTTTGAAATTCGGTTAAACTTTCTGGCAAATCTTTAAAAGGTGAATAGAAAAAATTATCTTCATAATTATCTGTAATATGCTCGTTATATGTTGATTCATAACCCTTAAAAATTACACGAGGTTGCGAAACTCCTTTTTTTAATCCTTCTCGAAGGTTCACAAAATGCTGATTAACAAAATCTGGTAAAGCATTAAGTTTATTAAGGTATTCTTTTGTTTTCTTATAATTTGATAATGAACGGACCATATAATTCAAACTGCTATGAAAACCAGAGTCAGATAACAGTGGATTGAGAAACCGTTCAAACTCATAAAAATCTATTTGATCTTGAAGCACAAATTTTAATAGTTCAACAGAAATTTTTTCGTTTTCACTAAATGTATCAATCCTAATTTTTGACAATTCTTCAAGTTTAGTTTTTGCAAATTCTGCTTCAGATTTGTAATAATCTCGTGTAAAAAGACCCAAAGGATATTCTTTTCTGTCATAGCCCTTATGATCTTGATAACTACTAATTACCTCTTCTAATGTTTGTGCTGAATTGCTTGTTTCGTTCTGCGAAAAGCTAATAATTGAGACTAAAAAAAAGACTACAAATAATTTCAAATAATGCATGTTTTTAAATTTTATTAGTAGTTTGTTCACCATTAATCGTTCTTGAAATTCCTAAAGGGTTTTCATTTTTGAGTTCCTCTGGCAATAGATTATTAGGCCAATCCTGATAGCTAAATGGTCTTACCCAACGTTTTATGGAATGAATGCCAACTGCAGTAAAACGACTATCGGTCGATGCTGGATAAGGACCACCATGAACCATGGCAGGACAAACCTCAACACCTGTTGGAACACCATTATATATAATACGCCCAACTCGATTTTGAAGTGCAGTTATAACTTTGGCATAGTTTGATGCTTCATCGCTTTCGGCTATTATTGTTCCTGTTAACTGACCTTCTAATTTTGAAATAATAGCTTCTAATTGATTTGCGTCTTCACATTGTACAACTAATGAATATGGTCCAAATACTTCCTGATGCAACGTTGTATTTTCTAAAAACGTTTTACCTTCAACAGTAGTAATGGCTTGTCTTCCATAATTGGATTGCACATCGTTATCATAATCTGCAACGACGCTTAATTGTGGTTGTGCTATGGCATTTGCTTTATTACTTTCGTATGCTCCAATAATGTTTGGATGTATCATACAAGTTGGTTGAATCTTTACGATTTCATCTGAAAGTGTAGAAATAAAACTGTCTAAACTTTCACTCTTAATTCCTAAAAGCAAACCTGGATTGGTGCAAAATTGCCCAGAACCCAAAGTAATGGAGCCTGCATATGTTTTGGCTAAACTTTCGCTACGTTCTTTTAATGCTTCTGGCAAAATAACTACTGGATTAACACTTCCCATTTCAGCAAAAACGGGAATAGGCACTTCTCGTTTAGAAGCCAAATTGTATAATGCTCTTCCTCCTTTTATGCTTCCTGTAAACCCAACAGCTTTCACCTTTGGATGTTGTACTAATTGTACTCCAACTTCAATGCCACTACTATTTAAATTTGAAAATACACCATTTGGCATTCCAGTTTTTTGTGCTGCTTTTATGATTGCTTGCGATACCAATTCTCCTGTTCCAGCATGCATTGGATGTGATTTTACAATTACCGGGCAACCAGCTGCTAAAGCTGCCACTGTATCACCTCCAGCTGTTGAATACGCTAATGGAAAGTTACATGCGCCAAAAACCACAACTGGACCAAGAGGAATCATCATTTTTCTCACATCGGGTTTTGGTATTGGTGCTCTGTCTGGTTCAGCAGTATCTATTGCTGCTTCAACCCAAGAACCTTCTGATACTAATTCGGCAAAACTTCTTAATTGTCCAACCGTTCTTCCACGTTCCCCTTTGGCACGACCTTCTGGCAATCCTGTTTCTAAACAATATGTTTGGATTAATTCATCATCTAATACTAAAATTTCATCAGCGATAGCATTTAAAAATGTTGCTTTTTTTAATCTTGAAATATTTCTGAATGTTTTAAAAGCGTTTGATGCTAACGAAACGGCTTCGTTAATTTCTTCTGAAGTTGCTTCATAAAAAACATATTCGTTTTCAATGTTTAATTGTGGATTAAATGTTTTGTGTGTTATACTTCCTGTTGCATAACGTTGGTTTCCTA
>RDRZ01000047.1 GCA_003709165.1 Flavobacteriaceae bacterium PRS1 | reverse complement strand
ATCGGTGAGAGCCATCAATAAATACCATATCATATTTACCGTACTCATCATTAAAATTAAAAACTGCTGAGTCCCCAATAAGTATTTTAACCCTCTTCTCAAATTCTTGATACTTACTAAAAAAGAAGCCCCTTTCTGATGTTTTTGCGATTTTAACATCATTTTTTAAAAGAGAGAATTTGAGCTTGGTATCAATATTATCATAATCGGGAAGATCAAGTGTCGTTAAATAGCATTTTGGATTATTGTGAAGTAAATTTATTGAAGTTCTTCCAGTGAAAGAACCTATTTCAAAAATTTTACAATTATCATATCGCTTAGAAATTCCAATTATGATAGCAAGTTCTTCTAATGTTAATCCACCGGGTTTATCCACTGGCTCAATTATTTTAATCTCCTGATTCTTAATAACACTACTATAGGATATTGATGGAATATCAATTATTCTGAATAGTTTTTTTATTGCTTTTCGTAATTTCATTTTTTATTAGTCCTGTTAAATGATTAAGATGGCTTTGCAAGGGATATATCTAGATGCAATATAATATTTCTTTAAAGTGCTATTTTTATAAGAATATAAAACTTTAAAAAAGTTTCAATTGTTTTTGGATTCTAAATTTTGATTTAATTTTAAATACGATTTTTAAAGCATTTTTATTAAACTCAGACATAAATTTTTCTTGTATATAAAATAAAGAAAAAAGGAAATAGTTTAATAATATAAATATTGAAAGTTTGATTAATAAATCAATAATTGAATAAGCAATATTTGAGAAGGAAAGAATATTCAATACATATTTTATAAAGAATACTTCACTAAAAAAATAAGCAAGTACTGAGTTGATTAGCGCAATTACTATTACTTTCAATAACATAACAAAAACAATTTTGTAAGTTTTGAAAATTTGCTTTACGCTTATGAAATAAACTCCTAAAGTAATCAATATGAATCCAGCGCTGCAAGAATAAGCGACATAATAAATAGGATATTTTAAGTTTAATAAAACTGTCGTAAGTAATAAACTTATACTGCTTCCAATTACTATTATAGCTGTCCTACGAGCTAATTGATTGGTTGCATCTAAGAAATGAAATAAAAAAATTCTGGAATTATAAATAATTAATCCAAAAAGAGAAATGTAAATAACTGGTATACTATTAAAATATTTGTCAAGAACCAAATTAATAATTGTAAAATACGTAATTGAGAATAATCCTAATAAAAAAGTATTAAAGAAAAAGCTAAATACGTAAGGCAATTTCAATAACTTTTTATAATAATCATTGTTCTTATTATCCCCGTCTTTTAACATCATTATGTCACGATAAAAATACATACCAATAGGACCTGAATACCTTTGTATGTAAATTAAAGAAATTAAACCGAATGAAAAAATACCTACTTCTTCTATATTATGAAAATACCCAATTAATATTAGCGTAAAATTGATTATAAGAGATGTGGAAAACATGCCAATGAAAATTAGTAATCCACTTGACATTTGCTCTTTTAACAAAGCCCAATTAATATATATTTTTGGTATATATCTCCTATAAAAATATGTATATGAAATAAATGTTATTAGTTGACTAAAAGTCAAGGCAATTATTGCCCCTGTTAGATTAAATAATATGACAAGAATAATTCCTAAAATAGGAGAAATTGTATTGTTTATCACAGTAGTTTTCCCAATTACTATAAATTGTCCTTCGGCTTTTAATAGAGGCTTAACAAAAGCATTTATTCGTCCTAATATTATAATTAAAGTAATCAATACTAAATCGAAAACACTTAGCCTATTACCAAAAATATCACTAAATATAAAGATGACCCAAAGACTTAGAATGGCTATTAAGGTAACTGCAGCCAGCCAGGTAAATGTGAGATCTTTAATTTTTTTTACTTTATCGAATTCTTTGTTAGCGTAAGCCCTTGGAACATTTCTATTCATGCCTTGTGAAATACCAATACCGGTATATCCAACATAGGAGACAATTACTTTTATTAATTGAAGTAACCCAAATCCGCTTGGCATCAAAAGTTTAGCAAAGATAATAGAGTGGGGGATTGCTAATATTTTACTTATTATTCCTCCAATTCCTATTAAAGATATGAACTGAAATAACTCTTTTTTCTTTGAACTCTTCAAATTTTATAGATTAAATGTTTTAAAGATTTAGAACTAAACACACAATTTTCTATGTTTTGTATTCACTCTATCCCCTATTCCTTTCTTTCATAATTGATAATAGTTCGTATTCAACACGTTCAGAAACTTTTCCATCAGCCCTAAATACCATGTTTTTTAAAAATTCTAGTTTTGTTTTTTCTGAATATATTTGATTTGAAATGCCTTTTACAATAACATCTTCTAATTCTCTTGCTGTGTTCAAATAATTGGCAAGCGAAGTATGGGGGTATAAAATATCTTGAGATTTTGACTTCATTAGCTTTCGGAAATCAGGACAAATTAGTATTTTATCAAGAAGCAAGGCCTCAATTAATGTGGTGGAAGAATAGGCTGCAATAAATCGAGCAGATCGGATAAGCTTTTCAGCAGTTTTCGTGCTAGTTATAATTAATTGATTACCGAGCGTCTCCTGATATTCTTGATAAATATTGTTTGCATAACTAATAGCTGTAGGGGTTGATTTGGTTTTTACAATTAGTTTGTATTTTTTATTTTTGATACAAAATTCAGCAAAAATTTGATGGAATTTTTTAGATATTTTATCAAACTCAGCCTTATTGGACGGATTATCAAGCAAATAATTTGATTTAACATCAGCTTCAAAACTAAACAATACAATTAGATGACTGTTTTCTTTAATATTACTTTTTTCAAAGTAATTATCAAATCTAGGGATTCCAACAACTACTGAATTTTCTTTTGTAATCCCGGGAACAGCCGCTTTTAATAAAGTATCGCGAATCTTTTGATTATAAAGAAGTATTTTTTCGCCACGAAATTCTTTTGTTTTATAGAATATGTCTATCATTTCGTCATATCGATTGATAGGAAACATTCCTTCCTTATATATAACTACAACAGGAATATTTCTCTCTTTTAATACCCAAAAGAATTCTTGTTGCTGCGTATATACGAAGTTCCCAGCTAAAACAATATCAAACTTTAGTAGCATTAGGTATGCATTAATGAATTTTCGTAAAAAATTTCGTAAATTAATTACACCTTCGCTATCTTTAGTTAGAGGATGATAATTTGCATCATTTAATTCATCAAAATTTGATATAAACAATTTGCAGATGGTTGATAATAAAAGGCGAGGAAAGAAATAATACTCAAATTCTTTGCTGTTGCTTATAAGTGCCTTCACATCTTGATTAAATATTGGCTTAGACAGATAGAGTACTCTAAATTTTTTTCTTTTACTTGTTGATGCTTTTGTAAAAACAAAAAAAATAAATGCTGTCAATCGATGGCATCCAATTTTCACGAAGATTTTAATTAGACGAATACTTGATTTTTTAATCCGTTTTTTTAAATACATTAAGTAACGATATTTGTTCGATTAAAATTGTTTAATGAGTTAAATAATATTCTGCAACTTTAAAATCAATGTAATTGTCAATATTTACTGATCTTTCTGCAGGCATAATAAAAGGTAAACAAAAATCACCCTTAAAGGAGGATTTATTCATAATAACTTCTCGCTTTGATGCGTAAATAGCTCCATTTACAATAAAAATCTCAGGTAAAGATTGTCGAGGTGGATTTTCGGTGGGTGGTGTGTTAAAATCATATAATAACTTATTCTTTATGACTTTCATTTTCATTGGATGAAAATTATCAACATCTACAATGCTGATAATTCCATCTGCATTTTCTTTAATTAATATAGAAAGAGATTCGTCAATATCTTTTGAGGTTCGTAGTGGGGCTGTTGGCTGAAGCATAATAACATAATCAAATTTGCACTTATAATGTTTTTCGGCCTCTATTATTGAATGTTGTATAGTGGGGACGGCAAGTGCACTATCGGAAGCCAATTCAGAAGGGCGTAAAAAGGGAGCGTCTGCCCCATAAGATTTGGCCACCTGTTGAATTTCTTCATCATCAGTAGAAACAATCGAATGTGTAATTAGGTCGGAAGATAATGATGCCTCAATGGAATAATATATAAGGGGTTTATTATTTAAAGAAAAAAGATTTTTTCTAGGAACACCTTTTGAGCCCCCCCTGGCGGGTATAATTGCAAGTATTTTATATTTCATATCTAGTAAGTTTAAGTTGCCCCATTAATTTCATGAAGTTTTCAGAATTTTCAATCACGCTTTCTACACTTAGGTATTTATCTAAGATGTTGGAATAAAATAAAATTCTTTTAGATGACGAAAGACTTTCACTAATAGCTTTTGTTGCCCCTGGCCATTTGGGATGATTGAATTCATCATAAAGAACTATAGCACCTTTAGACAATTTAGGATATAAATATCTTATACAAGTTTTATAACTCATATATAAATCACAGTCCAGATGTAAAAAAGCAATGTCTTTTAATTTATTTGGGGGTAAACTTTGGTCGAAAAAAACCGGAACTAATCGAATAAAATCGTCAAAATACTTATCTAATCCCTCAAAAATAAAATGTTCTCTTACATGATGGATATACGTATCACTCCATTCGCCTTTTTGGGGCTTTCTAATAGAATTATCTTCTGTTGTAGGTTCTGGAAAACCATCAAAACTATCATATCCATAGATTAATTTTTTTAAACCAATCAAATTACAAATATTTGCAAAAGAGAATATGGACACACCTCTTCCAACACCGCATTCGACAATATCTCCACTAATTTTATTAGATTTTATGTAGTTTAATATTATATATGACCCAATTGTTTTATTTTGGAACTGAGGAGGAAAATAAGTTCTTAATTGTCTGTGAAATTTTCTATTTACAGCCTTTAAAAATATATTTTTAAGTTTTTTCTTAAATGATTTTATCATAATAGTTGGTATTTATTTTTTTTCCCAATTATAATATATTTCACCATTTGCTTTTTTATTTGCAAAGCGTCCTCTATAATAATCTCGATTGAGCAATTCAGTATGGGACAATTCTCTATCTATAATACCCCATGTTTGATCAAAATTGTGAAGGTTTTTTTCCAAGTAATATTTTATATCATTTTTTGGAAGAAGCGAAATATCCTTTAATTCTTTTACATTTTTAGGGGTAACAGAAACTGGACCGTCTTTGGTTTGATCTGCGTCTAGGATTGTAAAATGTCGTTCAATAACTTCTGCTCCATAATATATAGAAGCTATAGTACCCAAGATGCCGTCCCTGCTTACAAGACTGTGATCACTCCAGCCTACTGAAGGGGTAAATTGTTTGAGGTGCTCCATTCTAGATAAATGATATTCGTTTAATGGGGTTGGATAAATAGTTACACAGTGTAGCAATGAAAAATCATGATCTTTTAAAACCTCAGCTGCTGCTTTAATTTCAGTATCATAACTAGCTCCAGTAGATAGAAAAACTTTTTCAAAGTTCTTTTTTACATCTTGTATTAATGGTAAGGAGCCGCAATCGTAACTTGCAAGTTTAATCTCATTAAATCCAATTTCTTTAAGCCGAGGTATAGACATTCGATTGAACGTAGTTGTTAGTGGTTTTATCCCAACTTTATTACAGATCTCTACAAATTCTGCTTGCTGATCATAACTTAATTCAAGCATTTTAAGACGGTTATATTCGGGTTGGTAAGGTCTTTTTATGACTTTAGTCACTCCTTCGGAAGTAAGCCCCCCTTCAAATCGTTCTCTAAATGAAAGCATATCAGCAAAGATGTTTTGAATTTTTGCATAATCTGCACCAGATTCTTTGGCAGCATAAATCATATCTTTCAGTAATTCAAAATCACCATTGTGATTTTGACAAAATTCAGCTATAAAAATCATATTGTCTTCTTTTTTTATTTTGTGATTGCAATTGCTGTTGCGAATACCCCATCTGTTCTTAAATGAGAGGTTCGTAACAGTTGGTTGTTGAGCTGTTTAGGTGACTCTAAATATTTTAATGCCTCTAGATAAGCGTCATATGGACTTACACATTGTTTACCAACATTTAAATTTTCTAATACTCTACAATTGTGAGACATTTCGAATGAGTTGTCATTAGTAAATGCAAAAATTCTATTTCGACTGACAAGAGCATCGCTAATAGTGCCCATACCAGGTCTTATACATACCGCAGCGCAATATTGAAACATTTTATCTGAAAAATCTGCTTTCTTTATCCAATTTGGATATTTTTTAGGCAAAATCCGTGGTTCAACAAATAGTATATCAGGAGGGATAATATTGTCTTCAATTATTTGATGAATTGCTTTTTTGGTTAATGCTTCTTCTTCACCTCCTAAGCCACAGGATAATAAGATTCCCCTATCTTTTTTTTCTTGGAAAAGCAGAGAATAACGATATAATCCAACAGGAATAAAATTAGTCTTTAATTTTACTTCAGGAGTCGAAAAATATTCATTGCCAACCATAGTTGGTTTAACAGTATGTAACAATTTTCGTTGATCCTCCACAAAAGATTTTAATCCATTTTTATTACTTTGCTCGTCAAAAACCTCATGCCATAAAAATGATCCTGTAAGAATGGCGTCCTTTCGTGTTTCCAGTACCTGAACAATATTATCGCTCCATACGACATCGTAATGACTTAAATCTGGTAAAGAGATATTCATCCAATCCTGATCGAATAAAGTTTGGGTTTTACGTTTATATTTTAAAGGGTATTCAAAATCAATTATTTTAACTAATGGATGCTTAACAAAATATTTACACTCTTCCCAATCCTTTAAAGCCTGGATGTGTGTTAATGGCATAAAAGCATCAAGTTGACCCTGAAAACCATTTTTCAACATAAATGCAGAAATTGCTATAATTCTTCTTACGTGCCCTAATCCATTAGCACAAGCAAAGACTGCAATTTTCATTCGCTTTACCAACATATTCCTTCGTAATTTTTCATTCCTTTTAATTCTGAAATATTTGCGATGTCTATAATATTGGTTTCATTATTGATAAGGTGTTTGAATTTAACAACATTTTTATTATTATGAGCAAAAACAATTAAATCATTGCTGCTTAAAAATTCCTCCAAATTGCTTGATAGAAGCTTATCAATGTGAGGTAAGTGTGTAAATAGAAAATCTTTATTTTTCCCCACCAATCTTGAAAGATTTATGTTTTCATCATAAATACTTATTTCGTAACCCTTGCCTATAAGTTTTTCACACAATTCTAAACTTGGGCTAAATCGAAGATCATCAGTACCGGCTTTAAAAGCTAAACCCACTATTCCTACTTTTTTCTTTGCTTTGCTTTGTACCATTTGAAAAAGAAAATCGTTATGTACAACATTGCTTTTATCAATAGATTCAAATATTGGTAGATTAATATATTGATCGTGGGCAATAGAATTAAATGCTCTCAAATCTTTTGGTAAACATGAGCCTCCGAAAGAGAACCCCGGTTTAAAATACTTTGGAGAAATATTTAAGTCTGTGTCTCTGACAAACAAATCCATTAATTCATAGCTGTCTACATTTAGTTCTTTACATAATCTCCCTACCTCGTTTCCGAAAGCAACTTTAAAGGCATGGTAAGAATTATTTAGGAATTTAATTAGCTCGGCAATTTGTACATCAACAACTAGTATAGGTGTAGCTAAAAATGAAAAAAGTTCACGAATAACTTCTATACCTTTCTCTGAATGGCCTGCAATTACAGTGTATGGAGGTTCAAAAAAATCATCAATTGCATTCCCCTCACGTAAAAACTCAGGATTTGAAATGACGGAAAAGTCTTTTCCTGCAAGTTTTCCGGATTCTTGTTCAATTATTTTGGAAACAGCTGCATTAGTGCCTGGCATAACTGTACTCCTAATTGTAATGGTATAAAAATCATTTTTACTTTTTAAGGCTGTACCAATTTGTTTTGCCACTGAATGAATTTGATTCATATTCAGATTTCCGCTAGGTAAATTTGGAGTGCCTACACATATTATCCCAACTTCACTTTGTGAAACAGCATAAGATAAATCAGTTGTTGCCATTATTAGTTTATTTTTTACCCCAAGAGCAATTAGCTCTTCAAGCCCCTCTTCAACAATGGGCGCTTTCCCTGAATTGATTAATTCAATTTTATTTTTACTAATGTCAACACCTATAATTGCATTACCTTGTTTTGCTAAGCAACCAGCAGAAACACTGCCTACATATCCTAAGCCAAAAACACTAACCTTCATAATTTTATATTATTTTAATAATTTATACTAATAATTAACAATTATATTAATGCTTTGAAAAGCAAAATAACTTATCTGCAATAGTACTAATTTTCACACACCTGAATTTATTATTATATTCTATAAATCTGTTGCTAATCCTAAGAACTTCTACTTTTGTAAATCCTGAGAGCTTACTTATACTAAGATGTTTAGATTTTTTCATATTTAGTTTTCTAGAAAGTCCTTTCATATTTAAATATATTCGATCTGATAAAGTCATAGGCAAATAAGGAAGCTTTTGTAGCTTAGATGCATAATTACAAATCTCATTGGCAATGATATTACTTGAGTCTTTATCATATGAAAAATATTCATTTATAACCTTCAAATTATTTGTATCAACAGTATTGTTATTTAAAGTATGTTCAAAATCTTTGAAATCATTAATACAGGAGCTAATTATCAATGGTAATTTTGTAATATGACTCGTATTATTAGATTTTGGTAAAAATGAAATTGGCTTTTTACCTAAAAAGAAAGACTCAATACTCGTGGTACAATCAGGGTGAATCATGAGTTCAGATGCAATTATCCAAGGAACAACCGACCCTTTATTTATTACAATAACATTTTTTAAATTATCCAATTGTTTATCATAAATGGACGCATCCTCTTCAGGATGGGGTCTGATTATTATATTACCATTATATGATTCACTTAATTGCTTAATAAATGTAATATATGCATCTAGTTTAATTTTATCATAATCGATAATTTCATCTATTTGATTATACCATTTACCATATCCCTCTCGAACAAATTCATTTCCTTTAATATTGTTTCCAAATCCCATATTGGTATTAATAAGAATGAATTTTCCATATTTTTTTTTAAAGCACTTAGCCTCTTCATTATAAAACACTTGAAATTCAGGCTTAAGTAATTCAAATCTAGGATGACCACTGACAATAATTTTTGAGTTCATTATATCAGTTGGATTAATAATCTCTTTTTGTTTTTCACCCCATAGAAAGACTATATCAACTAAATCAAATAGTTGTCTAGAATATCTTTTTAATAATGTCCTATTATCAGAATAATCAACAGCCCCTTCTTCGTCTAAACTAATAATAAAGCCATTTCGTGATTTTACAATTTTATAGATACCTTCAGATTTCCCTTTATGATATCCTTTATCAAAATAAATATAGTTTTTAAATCTATGCATAAGAACATTAATTCTAGATTTACTACCTACAAAACAATCAAAACCTTGCATTGCCAGCAAGTGAGCCAAATATGTTTTGTATAATAGTTCTCTAGAACTAGTCTCAACAGGTATTAATATATTCATTTAATGTCACTTTTTCTTTAAGTTAAAAACCTGCAACGAAGTATGTAACCGTAATACATTTATTAGGTTAGTATGAACATTCAACTTTAGCATCTCTTGTTTCTTAATCTTTATGTATATAAGATAGTTAATAAAATTACTAGCAATTTTATGAATACTAATTAATAGCAAATGAAAATATTTTGGTGAACTTGTATTAATCCAATTGTAACGGGATCTAGATGGAAGGTTGTTTTTAATTAACTTAATAAAATGCTTTTTCTTTGTATTCTCTTTTATTGGTTTATTGATTTGGTTTTCAAGTTTACTTAATTGAATGATATTGTTCGTTACTAATTCGGATACCTTTAAATCGCTCATAATGGTTTCAACATTTTGCTGATACCATTTTTCCCATTCTTCTTGGGGTGGTTTAGACACGGTTCTGGCTAATTCTATATAATTTATTTCCTTAAATGTTTTCTTTACAATACTTTTAAACAATTTCTTGTCTTTTCTGTATTTCTCAGGCATTGTCTTTACAAAATCAAGAATTTCAGAATCGTACCATGGGTTTATTACTTCTAACTCTGACATAATTGTAGATCTATCTCTACCTAATAGAGGCACTTGATATGCATTGAGGTAAAAATAATCTCTTCTGTTTTTTATTTTAGAAAGACTACATTTATTTAAAAGATCATTAATGTTAGTTGTTGATTCTTTTAATAATTCTTTGTACCAATTATTATTAACTGGCATAAATTGCATTTTATACCTACAAAAAAAACGAATATAAATTCCAAAATCTAACATCTGCTCATCATCTCCCATAAATTTCCCCCATCTTCCAAAAGCGTGATCCCCAGTAAATACTCTTGAAATACCTAATTCTCTTCTTATTTTTTTGTAAACCTCAAATTCCGGAAGAGGTCTTGCCAAACCATCACTTATATGCGAAACTTTATTTATAGTTTCAAGATAATTATCCAAACTATATTCCAAAAAATAATGGTCTGAATGATAATGCTTTGCTAACTTTTCTGCTATATCACTATCAGAGTTCGACCAATTATTACGCTTATGACCATAGCAAATTGTTATTGGATTACTAACATATTTACTCATATAACCTAAAATTGCTCGGCAATCAATTCCTCCACTTAATAAAATCCCGGATGCTATATTCTGTCTAATACGTCTTTTAATAGCCTTTTCAAGTAGTTCTTCAAGGCGATTAGCATAATAACTATATGAGTGTTTTTTATCTTCTTCTTTAAAATTAAAATCCCAATACTGTTTAATCTCGATTTTCCCATTATCCACCTTAATCATATGGCCATTGGGAAGCTCAAAAATATTTTTAAGTAGTGTTTTATTATTCAAAACAAATCCGTGAGTAAGAATATCAGCCATTGCTGATTTTTCAATTTCAAATAATTGATTATCTATTTGTGAAAAGGATTTAAATTCTGGTGATATAAAAAGTTTATCATTAATGGTGTAATAATAAACAGGTTTAGAAGCTACTCTATCAACAGCAATTATTGTTTTCTTTTTATTGTAATCATGAATTAATAATGAAAAGGTACCATTTAATTCGCTTAAAAAATCATCTTGTTTTAATAAGTATTTTTCTTTTATATAATCAAAATAATTTGATTCATATGATTCTGTATTGTATAATTCTCCAATAATTACAATAGTAATCCCGTCATCATACTCTTTAATACAATTTTCTTGAGTAAGACCAGTGATTATTCCTTGTACTCTAATTCCATCACTTTCAAAAAATTGTGTTTTGTACCATTCATAATGTAGAAGTTGTGATGAGATTGCCTCAAGTTCATTTTGAGGGTGAAATTTACCTTTTTTGAGTTTGTCTAATTCTATTATACCAACAATACCAGGCATATTCTTAAATTTTTAATAAAGATTTATAAAGTAATTCTTCTTCAGTAACTAGATAATAAATTTGCTAATTTGCTTCAATTAAATTGCAGTCCAACCTCCGTCAACCACTAAATTCGCTCCAGTCATATAACTTGATGCATCAGATACTAAATATAAAATAGCACCATTATATTCTTTGCGATCAGCCATACGACCTAATAAAGTACGTGTTGAATAATTATTATTGAAATTATCATCATGATTATCATAAACGCCACCCGGAGTCAGGCAATTCACTCTGATACCTTTTTCGCGATAATAGGAAGCCAGATAACGAGTCATATTAACCACACCTGCTTTTGAAATTGCATAAGAAATTGGAGAGGAAAAACGTTCACCTGGATTATAGATATTATCCACACCATCATACAAACGTTGATCAGCACCTGTTATGCCATATATTGATGCAACATTGATAATATTACCATATCCTTGTTCAAGGAAAATCTTGCAAGCCTCCTGACAAGAAATTGCCATGCCTACTGTATTTCCTTCCAAAACTCGCATTAAAGTATCTTTTGTATAATTCTCAAATGAATTATAAAACCCTTCTGGCTTAACCTGAGAATTATTAATCAATACGTCGATTTTACCATAATACTTCATGGCATCAGCAAAATATTTTCTGATTAATTCTTCTTCATATAAATCAATATGTAATGGCAATGGATTTGTATTATACTTTTCCTTCATCTCATTGGCAAAGGAAGTACATTTATCCAAATCAATATCACC
>RDRZ01000046.1 GCA_003709165.1 Flavobacteriaceae bacterium PRS1 | reverse complement strand
CTCCATTGGTATGTATTACAGGACAAGTAGCTTCACATTTATTAGGTAGCGATGCATTTCAGGAAACAGATATTATTGGTATTTCTACACCAGTTACTAAATGGAATCATCAAATTACTAAAGCTTCAGAAATTCCTGAAATCATGGCAAAAGCATTTTATATTGCCAAAAGTGGTCGTCCAGGACCAGTTTTGATAGATATTACTAAAGATGCGCAATTTGAAGAATTCGATTTTCAATATAAAAAATGTACTGGAGTAAGAAGTTATATTCCTATTCCTAAAACAGATGGCGCTACAGTTGTGGAAGCAGCGAAATTAATTAATGCAGCAAAAAAACCAATGATTGTTTGGGGTCAAGGCATCATTTTAAGTGAAGCGGAAGACCAACTGAAAGCTGTAATTGAAAAAGCTGGGATTCCTTCGACATGGACTATTTTAGGAGCTTCTGCAATACCTACTTCACATCCATTAAATATGGGTATGGTTGGCATGCATGGCAATTATGCGCCAAATAAATTAACGAACGAATGTGATGTTCTTATTGCTATCGGAATGCGTTTCGATGATCGTGTTACGGGAGATTTAAATAAGTATGCAAAACAAGCAAAGATTATTCATTTTGAAATTGATCCAGCTGAAATAGATAAAAATGTAAAAACAGATGTCGCAGTTTTAGGCGATGCAAAAGCAAGCTTAACCCAATTATTGCCTTTACTTGAAGAAAACTCACACAAAGAATGGTTGCAAAAATTCAAGGATTTATATGCTATTGAATTTAAAAAAGTGATTGAAAATGATCTTTACCCAACCAAAGAAAGGTTAACTATGGGTGAAGTTATAAATGAAATAAATAACCAAAGTAAAGGCGAGGCAGCAATTGTTTCAGATGTTGGGCAGCACCAAATGGTAGCGTGCCGTTATGCGAAATTCAATCAAACAAAAAGTAATATTACTTCAGGAGGATTAGGCACAATGGGCTTTGCACTTCCTGCGGCAATAGGTGCAAAAATGGCTGCTCCAGAACGTGATGTAGTTGCTATTATTGGAGACGGTGGTTACCAAATGAATATTCAGGAATTAGGAACTATTTTCCAAACCAAAGTGCCTGTAAAAATTGTGGTTTTAAACAATGAGTTTTTAGGAATGGTAAGGCAATGGCAACAGTTATTTTTTGACAAACGTTATGCATCTACCGAAATGGTAAATCCAAACTTTGTTGCGATAGCAGAAGGATATTATATAGAAGCAAAACGAGTAACAAAACGTGAAGAATTATCAGGTGCCATTAAAGAAATGATGGCTTGCAAGGACGCCTATTTTCTTGAGGTTTGTGTAGAGAAAGAAGGTAATGTATTCCCAATGATTCCTTCTGGTTCTTCGGTTTCAGATGTAAGATTAAGTTAGTAATGGGTATTTAAATCAACTAAATGGAAAACAACAAAAAAACATATACCATATCAGTTTATACCGAAAATAATATTGGATTATTAAATCGTATTTCGGCTATTTTTCAGAGAAGACATATTAATATTGAAAGTTTAAGTATTTCAGTTTCCGAGATTGAAGGCGTATCACGATTTACTATAGTTGTAGACATAACCGAGATACAAGTCAAAAAACTTATAGGGCAAATTGATAAACAGGTTGAAGTTATAAAAGCATATTATCATACCGATGAAGAAACTATTTACCAGCAATCATGTTTATTCAAAATAAAATCGAATTTATTATTTGAAGAACGTCAAATTCAGAATATAATAAAGGAAAATAATGCGATAATTGTAACAGTTAATAAAGATTTCTTTGTGATTGAAAAATCAGGAAGAGCCAGCGAAGTAGATCAATTATATAGAGAGTTGAGCCCCTTTGGTATTATGCAGTTTGTGCGATCTGGCAGAATTGCAGTGACAAAAGATGAAATGAAAATAACACAAATGCTAGCCGCATTTAATAACTTATAATATAATAGAAATGGCAAATTATTTTAATACACTTTCGTTAGGACAACAATTAGATCAGTTATCGAAGTGCAGATTTATGGAAACATCGGAGTTTGTTGATGGAGTTAAAGTTTTAAAAGACAGAAAGATTGTAATTGTTGGTTGTGGTGCACAAGGTTTAAATCAAGGCTTGAATATGAGAGATTCTGGATTGGATATTTCTTATGCATTACGCCAAGCAGCAATTACAGAGCAACGTCAATCCTACAAAAATGCGACTCAACACGAGTTTCATGTCGGAACTTACCAAGAACTAATTCCAAAAGCAGATTTAGTGTTGAATTTAACTCCTGATAAACAACATTCAAGTGTTGTAGATGCTGTTATGCCTTTAATGAAACAAGGTGCAACTTTATCTTATTCTCATGGATTTAATATTGTAGAAGAAGGCAAACAAATACGTAAAGATATTACTGTTATAATGGTTGCTCCAAAGTGTCCGGGAACCGAAGTGCGTGAAGAATATAAACGCGGATTTGGAGTGCCAACACTTATTGCCGTGCATCCGGAAAATGATCCTGAAGGAAAAGCTTGGGCTCAAGCAAAAGCCTATGCTGTTGCAACAGGAGGTCATAAAGCAGGCGTTCTAGAGTCGTCTTTTGTCGCAGAAGTGAAAAGCGATTTAATGGGAGAACAAACTATACTATGTGGTGTGTTACAAACCGCTTCAATTTTGTGTTTCGATAAAATGGTTGAAGAAGGTATTGATGCTAATTATGCTGCAAAATTAGTTCAGTTTGGTTGGGAAACCATTACTGAAGCCTTAAAACATGGCGGAATTACCAATATGATGGATCGTTTATCTAATCCGGCGAAAATTAAAGCGTTCAAATTATCGGAAGAATTAAAAACGATTATGAAGCCATTATACCAAAAGCACATGGATGATATTATGTCTGGATATTTCTCGCATACCATGATGGAAGATTGGGCAAACGATGATGTAAATTTATTAAAATGGAGAGCTGAAACTGGTGAAACTGCTTTCGAAAAAACAAAGGTTACAACAAATCATATTACAGAACAAGAATATTTCGATAATGGTGTACTCATGATCGCTTTTGTGAGAGCTGGAGTAGAATTAGCCTACGAAACGATGTTAGCTTCAGGCATAGTTGCTTCTTCTGCGTATTATGAATCACTTCACGAATTACCATTAATAGCAAATACTGTTGCGAGGAAGAAACTATTCGAAATGAATAAAATTATTTCAGATACTGCAGAATATGGTTGTTATTTATTCGACCATGCTTGTAAACATTTATTGGTTGACTTTATGAAAAAAGTTAAAGCAGATGTTATAGGAAAGCCATTTAATACATCTAATGGAGTAGATAATGTAGAACTTATAAAAGTGAATGAAATAATTAGACAACATCCGGTTGAAACTATTGGAAAAACTTTACGAGGAGCAATGACCGCAATGAAAATAATAAAAACAGATACAAAGGAGAATCCAGTTTTAGCCTAAAATTGAGAATTTCCTTTCAGATTTGTCAAATTAGTGGTTTAAAGTTTTTTAATAAGAATAACAGCGATGGAAATCCCAGAAAAATATAAAATAACAACTCTTACACATCAAAGTACGTATTTGGTTTCTGGAGAATTAAAACCTTGGACTGGTGAAACTGTTGAAGTGTATTCTACTATTTCTTCAACAAAAGAATATAAGCCAACATTATTAGGAAGTATACCACAATTGGGTAAAACGGAAGCTTTGGAAGCTTTAGAATCAGCTTGTTTAGCTTATGGCAAAGGACAAGGCTTATGGCCAACAATGAAAGTTGTAGATAGGATTGCCTGCATGGAGACCTTTGTAGAGCAAATGAAAACCAAACGTAATGAAGTGGTAAAATTGATTATGTGGGAAATAGGTAAAAATCTATCTGATTCTGAAAAGGAATTTGATAGAACAGTCGATTATATTTACGATACAATTGAAGCTTATAAACAAATCGATAGAGACTCTGCAAAGTTTGAAAAAAATTCTGGTGTTTATGCACACATTCGGCGAGGACCACTTGGCGTTGTCTTATGTTTAGGACCTTATAATTATCCGCTTAATGAAACATTTACCTTGCTTATTCCTGCTATACTTATGGGTAATACAGTTATTTTTAAGCCTGCTAAATTGGGTGTATTACTTATTTCACCTTTATTAGAAGCGTTTCAAAATAGTTTCCCCAAAGGTGTGGTTAATATTATTTATGGTAGAGGACGAGTTTTGGCAACACCAATAATGCAAACCGGAAAAATAGATGTCTTGGCATTAATAGGTAATAGTACGTCTGCTAATGCTTTACAAAATAATCATCCTAAAAAAAATAGATTGCGTTTGGTGTTAGGATTAGAAGCTAAAAATCCAGCAATTGTACTTACAGATGCCGATTTAGACCTAACTATTGACGAATGTATTGTTGGAACCTTATCATTTAATGGACAACGTTGTACTGCACTAAAAATATTATATGTACATGAAGATATAGTTGATGAGTTCAACACACGTTTTTCAGCAAGAGTTGATGCACTTAAATTTGGAAACCCTTGGGAAGAAGGAGCAACATTAACACCACTTCCAGAACCAGGAAAACCAGCATATATTCAGGAACTAATTGATGATGCCAAGGATAAGGGAGCAAAAATATTAAATAAAAAAGGTGGCGAAACTACCCATAATTTTATTTTCCCAACAGTATTGTATCCTGTAAGTAAAGACATGAGAGTTTACCAAGAAGAACAATTTGGACCAGTTATTCCAATAGTTTCTTTTAGTGATATTCAGGAACCTTTAAATGATATGGCAGATTCTAATTATGGACAACAAGTGAGTATTTTTGGAAAAGACATTAATACGCTTTCGCCATTAATTGATACACTTGTGAATTTAGTTTGCAGAGTAAATTTAAACAGTTCTTGTCAACGCGGACCAGATGTGTATCCATTTACAGGACGAAAAGATTCGGCCTTTAGCACATTGAGTGTTCATGATGCGTTGCGTTCTTTTTCTATTAGAACATTTGTAGCATCTAAAGACAATGCTTATAATAATGCTATTTTAAAAGAATTGTTAGAAAATAAAACCTCTAATTTTATCAATACAGATTATTTATTGTAAATATTAATATACGACACAAAAACAAAATACTATGAAACTTTTTAAATACCTTTTAGCATCATTTTTAACACTAACTATTTTAACAGCTTGTGCAGGAGAGGAGAAGAAGAAAGAAGATACCAAGAAAATAAAAATCAGCACTAAAAAAGATACAAATATCAATAAAGATGTCAATGTTGTCAATATTGTAATAACAGGTGACGATTTTATGAAATTCAATACCAAAGAAATAAAAGTAAAAGCAGGTCAAAAAGTAAAACTTACCTTAAGGCATATTGGTAAGTTAGATGTAAATATAATGGGTCATAATATTGTAATATTAAAGAAAGATGTTGATCCAACAGAGTTTGCAGCAAAGGCAGCAACGGAGCGCGATAATGAATACATCCCAAAAGATTCACAAGAAATTATTGTACACACAAAACTTATTGGAGGAGGAGAAACGACAGTAATAGAATTTGACGCTCCTGAAGTTGGAACTTATGAGTTTTTATGTAGTTTTCCAGGACATTTCGCAATGATGCGAGGCAAGTTTATTGTGGAATAAAAAAAGCATATTTTAAAATAAAAGGGTGAGTACTGTAAATATTACTACAAACTCCATCCTTTTCTATACTTTCGTGTCACAAATTGGTTAGCCGATTCAAAATTGGTTATTTTCATATTTTCACCATCCCAAAGTAGTTTTTTACGACCAGGGTATTCGAAACCCTTACCATTCTTTACTCTTAAATTGTAGCTTCTTATCGCTAAGTTTCCCATTAAAATAGATTCGGTTAATGGGCCAGCAAAATCAAACGAAGAGGTTAATGCTCTATGTTTAGTACTTCCAAACCCTTCTTTACACGCTTCTACCCATGCAGCTTGATGTCCATTTTCTGGAAGCGGATTTTCTTCTTCCTCTACTATTTCGGCAACTAAAAGGTCTCCATTATTAAAATAAATTTTAGGATTACGAGCGTATGTTCCACAGGTCATAATTCCTTTTTCTCCTATCATAATAACGCCGTTAGTACTATCGTCGTCACCAATAGGGTGGTCAGCAGGAATTAACTCTGGGTGAAATGGTCGTAAACCCCCATCTGTCCAGGTCATTGTTAATTCTGTTGGATTTTTTATAGATGCAGGAAACTTTAATTGTGTTCTGGACGATATCGGGCAAGATTCAGGGTAATACTCTGGAACCCAATCTTTTTTAAATACAGCTCCAACACTACTTTCTACTTCAGTAGGATAACCAAGACCCAAAACTCTAAAGGGAGGATCAATTAAATGACATCCCATGTCGCCTAAAGCACCTGTTCCAAAATTCCACCAGCCCCTCCATTTAAAAGGATGATATAAAGGGTGATAATCAACCCATTGTGCTGGACCAATCCAACTGTCCCAATCCAAGCCATCCAATAATTGTAGCTTATTTGTAGGTGTTGGAATTCCTTGAGGCCAAACAGGTCTGTTTGTCCAAACATGAACGTTACTAACTTTTCCTATTTTGCCTTCATCAAACCATTTAATCATCTGTTTTACACTTTTCCCTGAAGCTCCTTGATTCCCCATTTGTGTAACCAATCTATATTTATTAGCAGCTTTAGTTAGCATTCTAGCTTCATAAATATTATGTGTTAAAGGCTTTTGAACATATACATGTAATCCTAAATTCATTGCTGACATAGCAATAATAGCATGTGTGTGATCTGGTGTTGAAACAGTAATTGCATCAATATCTTTTATTTCGTCAAGAACTTTTCTAAAGTCTTTAAATCGTTTTGCTTTAGGAAATTTTTCAAAAGCTTTGGAAGCCCTGTTCCAGTCCACATCGCATATGGCAGCAATATTAGATGCTCCATTATTCCAAGTATGAATTGCATCAGTATATCCTTTTCCACCACCGCCAATTACAGCCACATTTAATTTATCGCTGGGAGGAATAAAACCTTTGCCCAAAACATGTCTTGGAATAATACTTATTCCTGCAAAAACCAATGCGGAATTTTTAATAAACGAACGTCTGCTTGTTTTATTTTTTAATTCCATAATCTTAAATTAATAAAGTGAACATTTACAATATACTTTAAATCTATTACAATATACTTTAAATCTAAGTTTTTCTTAATAAACTGTTTCTTATAAGTATTATTTTTTTATTTCTGAAACTGTGAGCATTAATCCAATTCTAACAATTCAATATTTCGAAATTCAATAGGATGACTTTCGCTTTGTAATGAAATATAACCATCTTTTAATAATTCTCCTTCTCTTGTTTTTAGCGTATTATATTCGCCTCCTATTTGTGGTTTTGAATAAGAAATCACTTCTTTCCCATTAATTTTGTGTATAATTATTGAATCTCGAATAACCAAAACCTCCAAATTTATCCACTCATCTCCGTAATATGTTTTAGAAGAAGATTCTATACAGTGAGTTGTAACTAATATGCCATTCATTATTATATACGTACCCGGTGTACATAGGTTGGCCGTAGGACGCTTTTCATTCTGATGTAGTCCACCTAATAATTGTACTTCAATTGAAACCGGAAAATCTTGATTAATTTCCATGCTTTCGGGAGATTGAGAATGAACCATAACACCACTGTTTTTTTCTGCCCAACTTTCTCCACCATTTACTTGGGTACCAATAAAACGATACTGTAGTCTTAATTTATAATTCGAAAAAGGCTTATTGTAGAATATATGCCCATAAGAAGCATCGAAATTTTGATACTCATCATAAGATATTTTCAGCATTCCATTTTCTACCCGAAAAGTATTGTGAACATTCACATTAAGAGAATATCCCTTAATTTTAACTACCCAGTCATTTAAATCTTCTCCGTTAAATAATTGAATCCATTCTTCTTTAGGCTCTGTAGCTTTTTCTTCTTTACAAGTAAAGAAGAATACACATATAATACAAATCAAGAATTCGGAAATATAATTCATTGCATAAAGATTATAAAGACCAAGATCTGCCTCCAGTTAATTCATTTAAATCCCCACAAAAATAACTTCCCGGCACAGGATCGTATGCTAATACGGTTTCACCAACAGTTTCACTTATTTTATAGGCATTAATAGACATCCATTTAAATTGATTAAGAAGACCCGAAGTCGTCATTGGTTCCGTTTCTGGAGTAGGTGGCTGGTCTAGCAGCATGTAATTATCCAGAAGATGTTTATAGTTGTCTTCGGTTACTTTACTTAGATTATCGTTATAATCGGTTTTAATAAGTGTTATTAAACCATCAAAAGCGACTTTAATTCTATCTTGATCTTTTATATCCATAATTTCATTAATATAGGTGTCCATAAATTCAGGGACATTTACTTCGGTAGCCGAAGGTGTATCTGTTTTAGGTAAAATTACATCAACTATATTCTTAATAACGATTCCTTGTTCTTCAGAAAAAAATTGAGGAACCCAAGTTTCAGAATTACTGGTACAACTTTGTAATAAACTAATTAGCGATGGTGTAGCTATAACAAATCCTGCCGTAAGGCCAATATGTTTTAATGCTTCTCTTCTTTTCATGTGTTTATATTTATTGTTTTATTATTTCTTTTGCGGCATGGTTAGCTGCTCTTGCAGTAAATGCCATATAAGAAAGCGATGGATTTTGACATGCTGAAGAAGTCATAAAAGAACCATCGGTTATATATACATTTTTACATGCATGAATTTGATTGTGTTTGTTTAGAACAGAGGTTTTAGGGTCTCTTCCCATACGAGCAGTTCCCATTTCGTGGATGCCTAAACCCATTCCGCCAATATCATCATAAGGTGTAATATTTTTAAATCCACCGGCCTCTAACATTTTAACGGCCTGCTCTTTCATGTCTTTACGCATTGCCATTTCATTGTCCCCAAAGTCAGCATCAAAGGTTATTGTAGGTAAGCCCCATTCATCTTTTTTGTTGTAATCTAAATACATACGATTTTTATGATTTGGGAGTGTTTCTCCAAATGCGGTAAGACCCATTCGCCATTCGCCAGGTTTTAAAATGGCCTCTTTTAATTCTTCTCCGTATTTTAATTCAGCTACCAATTCAGATAAACTACCCCTTCCAGCCCCTCCTTCATAACCATATCCTCTTAAGAATTCTTTTTTATCAGTATCTCCTCCAAGGTTTCTAAATCTTGGAATATAGACCCCATTAGGACGTCTCCCTTTATAATACTTATCTTCAAAACCAACTGCTGTGCCAGATGCTCCAACTCTAAAATGATGATCCATTAAGTTGTGCCCTAGTTCACCACTGTCATTTCCTAATCCATTAGGGAATCTATCAGATTTTGATTGTAATAAAATTGAAGTTGAAGCCACGGTTGATGCGCAAAGGAAAATGACTTTGGCTTTATATTCAAATACTTCTTTGGTTTCCGCATCAATAACTTTTACGCCTGTAGCTTTACCTAATTCTTCATCATAGATAACCTCATGAACAACAGAATAAGGTCTTAAGGTCATGTTTCCAGTAGCATCAGCAGCTGGAAGCGTTGATGAATTACTGCTAAAATATGCTCCGTAAGGACAACCTCGCATACATCTATCTCTATATTGACACGTACTTCTTCCTAATCCGGGTTTTGTACCTTCGGTTATATGTGCAACTCTTCCAACTGTAATTGCCCTGTCATCAAGATTTTCGGCAACTTTGCTTTTAAAATGTTCTTCAACGCAGTTCAAATTCATGGGTTTTAATAATTTCTGATCGGGAAGTTGTTTCAACCCTAAATTCTCTCCACATACACCAATATATTCTTCAACATGACTATACCAAGGCTCAATATCTTTATATCTCACAGGCCAATCAACAGCAATACCTTCTTTTTTATTAGCTCCAAAATCAATATTGCTTAACCGATAACTATGTCTTCCCCAAGTTAAAGAACGACCACCTACATGATACCCTCTAATCCAATCAAAACGCCTGTCTTCATTATATGGATGTTTAATATCGTCTACAAAAAAATGCTGGCGTGCTTCGGTAGTTACAAAGCCTGTACGATGTTGTTTTGGTTTTCGCTCTCTTGTCTCTCTTGAAGTTGCTCCTCCATTAGGTAAATCCCAAGGATCGAGGTTGGCAGTTGTGTAATCTTTAATATGTTCTATCATTCTACCGCGTTCAAGTACAAGGGTTTTTAACCCATTCTCACAGAGCTCTTTAGCCGCCCATCCACCTGAAATTCCAGTACCTACAACAATAGCATCATATTGGTCTTCTATAGCGTTCAAATAGTTATTACTCATCACATATATTAATTTACAAATTAATATTTTTTTATTTCATTTGCGGAATGGTTAGCTGCTCTTGCAGTAAATGCCATATAAGAAAGCGATGGATTTTGACATGCTGAAGAAGTCATAAAAGAACCATCGGTTATATATACATTTTTACATGCATGAATTTGATTGTGTTTGTTTAGAACAGAGGTTTTAGGGTCTCTTCCCATACGAGCAGTTCCCATTTCGTGGATGCCTAAACCCATAGCTCTACCTTTAGTATTGTCATAGCCTTTAATGTCTTTAAATCCTGCAGCTTCCAACATTTTTATGGCTTGTTCTTGCATGTCTTTGCGCATTGCCATTTCGTTATCTCCAAAATCTGCATCAAAAGTAACAGTAGGTAAGCCCCATTCGTCTTTCTTATCGTAATTAAGATACATTTTATTACTATGGTCGGGTAGAGTTTCGCCAAAAGCTAATAAATTTACACGCCATTGCCCAGGTTTTAAAATTGCTTCTTTAAGTTCTTCACCATATTTAAGCTCGGCAACCAACTCACTCGAACTGCCTCTTCCGGCACCACCTTGATAGCCATAACCACGAGTAAATTCTTTTTGATTTGTTTTGCCTCCTAAATTTCTAAATCTCGGGATGTAAATTCCATTGGGTCGTCTTCCTTTTGTGTATTTATCTTCAAACCCTTCAACAATACCTCTAGCACCAACTTGAAAATGGTGATCCATAATATTGTGACCGAGTTCACCACTATCGTTTCCCAGTCCGTTAGGAAATCTGTTAGATTTAGATTGTAATAAAATAGAAGCAGAAGCAATGGCCGATGCACATAAGAAAATTACTTTAGCCTTATATTCAATAACCTCTTTGGTTTCTGTATCAATAACTCTTACACCTGTAGCTTTACCCAATTCTTCATCATAAATAACCTTATGAACAATAGAATTTGGTCTTAAGGTCATATTCCCTGTGGCTTCGGCAGCAGGAAGTGTAGATGAGTTACTGCTAAAATATGCTCCGTAGGGGCAACCTCGCATACACCTATTTCTATATTGGCATGTACTTCTTCCCAATCCGGGTTTTGTACCTTCTGTTATATGGGCTGTTCTTCCTATAGTTAAAAGCCTGTCGTCAAAATTTTCTGAAATTGAATTTTTTAAGTGTTCTTCCACGCAGTTGAGATTCATGGGTTTCAGCAGTTTCTGATCTGGAAGTTGTTTTAAACCTAGATTTTCACCACTAACCCCAATAAACTCTTCAACATAATCGTACCAAGGCTCAATGTTTTTGTATCTAACTGGCCAATCCACGGCAATTCCTTCTTTTTTATTTGCTTTAAAATCAATATCACTTAATCGATAACTTTGCCTTCCCCAGGTTAAAGAGCGACCTCCAACATGGTAACCTCTAATCCAATCAAAACGGCGATCTTCATTATAAGGGTGTTTTAGATCATCTACAAAAAAATGTTGATGTGCTTCAGCGGTAACATAACCAGTACGATGCTGTTTTGGTTTATGCTCTCTTGTTTCTCGAGATGCTGCTCCACCATTAGGCAAATCCCAAGGATCGAGATTTGCGGTATGATAATCTTTAATATGCTCTATCATTCTTCCGCGTTCAAGAACAAGGGTTTTCAATCCGTTTTCACAAAGCTCTTTGGCAGCCCAGCCTCCTGAAATACCAGTTCCAATTACAATTGCATCGTATTCTTGTCGTAAATTCATTTAGTTTTTAATATTATATTTTTCAGTGATGATAAATATACAAAAAATTACTCCTTTTGAAGCAGATGGAATTGTCTATCATGTAGATACTTGTTTGCCTTTAGTTGATGCTGTAAAAAGAAGAAAATTAAAATTTAAAGCTTTAGCAAGATACACTTATCCTGGAGATCACTTAACAGATGATACTATTGGATTAAATAGTATTGGGTATTGGGATGCTAATGAACCACAGGACTGGGGTTTGGATTGGCATAGAAATGAGGGAATTGAAATTCATTTTCTGGAGTCTGGTACGATACCATATTCGCAAGGGAATATGGAAATGGAATTACTTCCAAATTATTTAACTATTACAAGACCTTGGAAAGCACATAAAGTTGGAAATCCGGAAATAGGAATGGGTAAATTTTATTGGGTAATTCTTGATTTAGGTGTGCGGCGACCACACCAAAAACGGGTATGGCCCGATTGGATTATGTTAGCGCCAAAAGATATTCAAAGATTAACAACGATATTAAGACAGAATTATAAAATCCTTTGGAAGACTGATAAACTAATAAGAGACTGTTTTCAAAGAATTGGCAGGGCTGTGGACACTGATGAAAATGGAAGTAATTCTTCAAGAATTAGATTGCTTATAAATTATTTATTGATTTTGCTTTTAGATTTGTTCAATTCTGAAAATGTAGAACTTAATGAACAACTTACAGATAGTTCTCGTAGCGTAAAGCTATTTTTAAAAGAATTAGAGAAAAACCTTTCTGAAGACTGGACAATAGAAGAAATGGGAAAATCTGCTGGTGTTGGGTTAACCAGATTTACTTACCACTGTAAGCGATTAACAAATTTAACACCAATGCGGTATTTGATGATGAAACGCTTGGAATTATCGAAAACTATTTTAATAGAAAACGAGTTTTTAAATATAGCCGAAGTTGCCTTTAGTTGTGGGTTTTCAACCAGCCAGTATTTTTCTACAGT
>RDRZ01000045.1 GCA_003709165.1 Flavobacteriaceae bacterium PRS1 | reverse complement strand
TTCATTTTCATAAAATGAAGGTAATTTAGTTTGGTGTTCTGGATTTGTTAATCCTTTAATATAATCTTCTAACAAATTATAATACATATCGTTTCTTACAAAATCTTTAAATTCAAAAGTCTTGATTTGCTTGTTTTGGTTTCCTGTAAATTGGATGGTATTTTCTAATAAATCACAATGAAGATTGTATTCTTTTCCACTGATTAAGAAATTGCGGGCAAATCCTCGGTATAAATAATCCAAATGAATATTTACAATCTCATTATTTGAGGTTTGATATATTATTTCGGCAATATCATTAGAGTCTTCTGTAACATCTGAAACTTTTGTTGCAATAGAGTGAATCTTTCCTTGGGGTTGACCTAATAAGTATTCTGCAATATCTATTTCATGAACTAAGTCGAGTACTACTCCTCCGCCCATACCTTTCTTAGCCGAATAGCTTTCCAAATGATTTATATCTGGACGCCAATCTGGAAGGTATTGACCAACAAAAAACCGAGCAAAATTTATCTTTCCTAATTCTTCTGAAGCAATTATCTCTTTTACTTTAATAATACAAGGATGATATCGAAGATTAAAAATAATTTTAGAAAATCCATTGTAATGGCCTAATAAAGATTTCAACAGATTCCATTCTTCAGGGCTATGCAGCAAAGGTTTTTCACAAAGAATATTAAATTGATTTTGAATAAGGAATTCTAAGGTTTGGAAATGTAGAAATGTAGGGTTAGATACAATTACAAAATCAGGGTTAATTTTAATTATTTCTTCAACGTTCTCAATTTCCAAAAGACCTAAGTCATTCCCTTTGGCTTTCTTTCTACATAGTATAATATCATGAATTCCTAATGAAATTAGATTTTTTACATGCCGTTTACCGATGGAGCCATAACCAATTACAACTACTTTCATTTTAGAGATAAATTAGTTCTCAGTTTCTTCTATTTTTAAACCTTTTCTTAATTGTGATTTTCTAATATTCTTTAAATAAGCCACCTTCTTTATTGGATTATATTTAATATTTCCGTTAGGTATAAGTTTTTTTAAATTCCATAGGGTATCTATCCTTTGGTCTAATAGACCACTTATATTTTTTGAGGAATTATTAATTAAAATATTGATAATATCAGAATTAAAACACTTTGGATAATTTTTATCTCCAAATACTTTTCGTAAACCAGGCCCATCAATAAAAATGAAATCATAATTGAGTTTTGGAATTACTTTATAATGACTTCCTAAAACACCATTATACAAAGTTTCAACACGTTCTGATAAATTAAATTGAACATATTTTTTTAACTTTTCAGGGAATATTTTTAAAATTTGGTTATGCCAAAAAGCTATTGATTCCATTGAAACAAATGTTACATCCTTGGGGTCTTTTACTTTTGAGACATAGTATGCAAAAACAACAGAAGAAATTCCTGAACCACATTCTAAAATATTCTTTGGTTTTTTTTTGTTTAAATCCTCCCAAATTGTCAGATAATCAGAGTATTCACATCCTGTAGACTTGCTTTTTTGTGTGGTATCCTGTAAAAAAGCATAAAGCTCTCCGTCATCAATCTTTTTAATTTCTTTTTTTGCCAATAATTCTCTTTTCCTCCTTCTGTAAGAAATTGGATTAAATTTCTTTGGCCTCCCTGTATAATAAAAATATACTAATGTTTCTTTATAAAATTTATTTAAAATCTTTTTAAAAATACTCATAATATTTATATTAATTGTTATTGTTTTTCATCCAAGCTTCAGCAACATACCAATCCATCATATCATCAATACATACAGACCTTTCTAGAGGCATTATGTAAGGCAATACATTATTTCCGTATAAAATGCCATCCATTATTAATTCCTTTCTAAACACATAAACAGCGCCATTTCGCATATATGCTGTAGGGCTAAATAATTGACGAGGAACGCCTTCTGGTTCCTCTTTCCATATAGGTTTTAACCTGTTGTTTTCTATTGTTTTCATCAATATAGGATGAAACTGATTGGCCTCTTGTACACTTACTACACAGTCGGGTTCTTCTTTTACAAATAGATCGATACAATTATCAATATCTTCTACCAAACGTAATGGGTTTGGAGGTTCTAAATATACCACCAAATCGTAAGTAACACCATCTATTTCTTCCATTGTAGTAATTGCATGTTGAATTACTCCAATAGCTTTAGCAGTATCTGATGCTAAATAATCTGGTCTTAAAAAAGGAACATCAACTGGAATAATTTTACATATTTGTGCTATTTCTTCACTATCTGTAGAAACAACCAAATGATCAATGTATTTTGATTTCTTTCCTGCTTCAACTGTATATTGTATTAATGGTTTTCCCATTAAAGGTTTTATGTTTTTATCTGGCACTCCCTTAGATCCTCCCCGAGCAGGAATTAGTCCTAGAATATTTTTACCGTTAATCATTGGTTAATCGTTTAACTGTTTTATTATACTCGTCCCACTCGCCTGTATCATCCCAAGAGTTTTCACTAATTGGAAAAACGCCAACCGTCCCTCCTTGTTTTTTTACTTCTTCCATTAAATGTGTAATATGGTAAAACTCATTATCAGGAATATAATCTAATATTTTCTTATTCAAAACATACATACCTGTAGATATTAAGAAATTATATTCAGGTTTTTCGCGAATTTCTATTAATTTACCTCCTTTATCTATTTCACAAATACCATAAGGTATTTTATAATTCATCATTGAGGATACTAAGGTGATATCATAACCACTATCAACATGAAAATCTAAAATTTCTGCATAATCGGCATAAATAATAATATCACAATTTGTGACAATAAAAACATCATCGATTTTTTCTTTTAATAACTTTAAACTACCTGCAGTACCTAGAGGCTTATTTTCTTTGACTATATTGATAGAATAGGTTTTTTCAATATCTTCAAAATAAGATTTAATAATGTTTGATTTATGATTCACTGTCATATGAAATTCTTTCACATCATATGGCAAAAATTTATCTATTATATGCTCAACGATAGATTTGTTTCCTATGGGGATTAAGGCTTTGGGCAAAATTGTTGTAAAAGGAGCTAATCTTGTTCCAAAACCTCCTGCCATAATAACAACAGGTACGTTTAAAGGCCTTTTTTTTATTTCTTTCTTCTTTTTATGAAAAATATCAAGCCAAAATATAACATCAATAATTGTATGGTTTTTCGATAAAACTGGAATACACTCAATATTTTTTGTAAGCATAATATCTTTTACCGCTTCAGTTGTATATTCTTCAACAATAAATATTGGTTTTGTATTACACACTTTAAATACTTTCTCTGAAAGTTGTTTCCCTGCTAATATCCATCTACGTATATCACCATCTGTTAATGACCCAATGAGTTTCTCATTTTCATCTATAACAAATAAGATTTTATTTGCATTAGCATCTAATTTTTTCATAGATGCTAATATTGTTTCATCTTTGGCAATAACAAACTGTGATGTTTTTGTTGAGATCATTGTTTTATTAATTGTGTGGTTAACCAATCCTTAAGTATATGTTTTCTTTTAACATCAAATGTTTCTGTTATTTTTGTTGAATTAATAACAAGTAAATTTTCCCAAGATTTAGACTTTTTATACTCCACTAATAGTTTCTTTTTAGTAATATCTTCAAATAATCTTATTAATTCTTTTATTGTATAACTATCAACTCCAGGAAAATTATAAACTCCTGGTTTGAAGTTGTTTATTATTTTTGTTATCAATGCAGCGGCATCATTTACATGTAAAAAATGCCTTAACATTGTTCCATCATTATTGAAATGGATTTTTTCGTTATTATTTATTGATCTAATTAGGTATGCTAACATTCCTTTTGGTTGTTTTTCACCATAAAGGTTTGATATTCGAATGATATTATATTGATCTGGTTTTAATGCACTTTGTATTAAAAACTCTGCCATAGCTTTAATACTACCATAAAATGTTTCAGGATTTATATCGCTTTTTTCTTTTATAACAGAATCTGAACTACCATAAACAGATACTGTTGAAATATGGATAAGTTTTGCATTTTGCTGTTTTACAAAACTTATAATATTCTTAATTCCGTAACTATTTAACTGAAAACATAAGTTTGATGGCTTCGTAACTTGGCCTGTTAGGTTGATTATTATATCAAATTTAATATTAGTGAAGCTATCTTCATTTAGAACATCTAACTCAATAAAAAAATCTTCTAATCCTTTAATTGGATTTAAATCGGCATAATATACTTTTGTATTATCTTGATCTATTAAAGAAAGTATAGACTTTCCTAAAAAACCAGCTCCACCAATTATTAATATTGATTTACCCTTCATAAAATACTTTTTGGATTTTTCCTTCTAATGATACCTCTTTTAATATTTTAACAATTTTTTCTGCAGAATCACCTATTCCATAAGGATTTTTTATTGTTTTTACAAAACTCCTAAACTCTTCATCAAATAATGCTTTTTTTAATCCTTGCTCAATTGCATCTGCATTATTTGGAACATCAATAACATTGGCAGCTCTTTCTCTACCCTTTTGCCTATTACCAATATTTACAGCAGGAATTTTAAATGTTGATGTTTCGTGTATTCCTGAGCTAGAATTACCTACTAAAGCCCACGCATTTCTATATAAATTAACAAAATCATTAGTTGACAAACTTGGATACCAATTTATTCCAGATTTTTTAATTTCATCTATTATTTTTGAATGTCCAGCATCATTATTAGGAAGTAATACTATAGCTTGAATATCCATTCTTTTAATAACAGCGATCGTTTCTTTAATTTGATCTAATGAAGACTTTGCTTCAGTTGTTACGGGATGTTGAATCATTATTACAAATGGTTTAGAAAAGTCTAAATCGTATTTTTTTTCTAAACTCTTTTTATCAATGTATGGCGTGTTTACTAAAACATCAATTGAAGGACACCCAACTACATATATATCTTCTGGATTTTCACCTATTTTAATTAATCGATTTCTAGCATCCTCCGTAGCTGGAAAATGAATATGAGAAAATTTACTCATTGCGTGACGAATACTCTCATCTATACTGCCTGTAACTTCACCTCCCTGTATATGAGCAACTGGAATATTCATGTGCGCAGCGGCTATTGTAACAGCAAAATTACCTCCAATATCAAACCCTGAGAGCACAACGTCTGGCTTTGCTTTTTCTAATTCATCAACAACACCAGTTAACACTCGAGACATAGACCTAACCATCTCAGCACCATTATCTTCTGCAGCAGGATCGAACATAGGTATCGTTGCATTAATTTTAAAACCATCATTTTCAATATAATTAATATCTTTCCCGTGTATATCTAACAAACAAATTCCTGTAACAACAAGATAGGTTTCAAAAAATGGATCTGCTTTTAATTTTTCAAGAATTGGTTTATACCTACTATAATCTGCTCTTCTTTCAACTAAGACAAATACTTTTCTCATATTTCTAATTATTTATATCATTCCAACATACGAACGTATCTTCGGGAATGTTATTAAGGGCTTTTTTATTTAATAACTTTTCATAATCTTCGGCAAGAATTTCACCTGTTCCAGGACGTTTTACCCAAATATTTTCTTTTGTAAAAACATCTCCTGCTTTAATAGGTTTTATTGCTACTACTGTAGCGTAAGCAAAATCGATAGTAGGTTTTTCTTCATCAACTGGGCCTTTTTTTCCGCCTCGCATTTGTTTTAATAAATTAGCTCCTTCAACCAATGCTTTACATGCAACCTCATCCATTGAGCAAATTATATCTGGTCCATTACGTTTCATTGAGTCTGTAAAATGACGTTCAAGAATAGAAGCGCCTAAAGCAACAGCACCAAAACAGGCATGATTACTAACTGTATGATCTGATAGACCTATAACAATATTAGGAAATTCCTGTTGAATTTCTGTAAGGGCTCCAAGACGAACAATTCTAGCAGGAGTTGGATAAACATTAGTTGTATGAAGCAATGCATAAGGAACATCATACTCTTTAAAGATAGCAACTGCTTTTTTAATACTTTCTATTGTATTCATTCCTGTGCTAAGAATAATTGGTTTTCCAAAAGATGCGATGTGTTTTAACAAAGGATAATTATTACATTCTCCGGAACCAACTTTATATGCAGGAACATTCATTCTTTCTAATCTATCAGCTGCTGCTCTAGAAAAAGGAGTGCTGATAAAAATCAGTCCTTTACTTTCTGTATATTTTTGTAATTTTATTTCATCCTCTTCATTCAAAGAACAGGATTCTATTATCTCATAGATAGATTCCTTAGTATGTCCTGGAATAACTTTTTTTGCAGCAGAACTCATTTCATCTGCAACAATATGAGTTTGATGTTTTACAACCTCAACTCCAGCACGAGCAGCAGCATCGACCATCTTTTTTGCTATATCAATAGAGCCGTTATGATTTATACCAATCTCTGCAATAATTAATGGATAATAATCCAATCCTATTTTCCTACCTGAAATTTCAATAAAAGGATTCATCTTCTTAAACGTTATATACTGTTGGCTTGAAAATGTTGATATTTTCCTTAACCCAATCAATAGTTTCAAGCAAACCTGTTTCAAGTGTATAGTCTGGTTTCCAATTAGTATTAGTTAAAATCTTATTATTATCACAGAATAATCTTTCCACTTCGCTTTTACCTGGACGAACACGTTCTTGATCTGTATTAATAGTAATTTCTACACCCATTAATTCAGCAATTTTATAAACTAAATCTCCAATAGAAATTTCATCATTCATCCCAATATTAGTTGGTTCACCCCAAAGGTTATCGGATTTAAAAATTTCAATAAAGCCTTTAGCTGTGTCTTTAACGAAGGTTAAATCACGTGTTGGAGTAAGATTACCTAATTTTAAATTAGTAATACCATTTGCTATTTGAGAAATAATTGTTGGGATAATTGCTCTTGCCGATTGACGAGGACCATAAGTATTGAAAGGTCTAACTATCTTAATAGGAGTGTTAAATGATCTATAATAACTTAAAGCAATTTCATCAGCAGAGATTTTTGTGGCTGAATAAGGTGATTGACCAACTGCTGGATGTTGTTCAGAAATAGGAACAAACTGAGCTGTTCCATAAGTTTCGCTAGTAGAAGTAACAACAATATTTTCTACTTCTAATTCTCTACCTGCCTGAACTATATTATATGTCCCTTCAACATTAGTACGAATATAAGCTAGAGGTGAAACATAAGAATAAGGAATACCAATTAATGCTGCTAAATGTAAAACACCGTCAACGCCTTTCATTGCATTAAAAACAGAATCATAATCTCGAATATCTCCTGAAATTACTTCAATATCATTTATTATTGGGCTATTATCAAGCCATCCCCAAGAGTTTTTCGAATTATAATGAGTAAAAGCTTTTATGTCGTAACCTAATTCAACACATTTTTCTACTAAATGTGACCCTATAAAACCTGCTGCTCCTGTAATTAATATCTTCATACTATTCATTCTTTTAATAATATATTTTTATAATACTTCGATTCTAATATAAAGATTTCTCAATACAACTTACAATACACTCTTCAGCCCTAAAAGAAGATCTTCCATCATCATTATACACTCTTTCATTTATAAACTTTGTTTTTAATTCACTATTAACTATAGTTTTTTTATTTAAAACATCATTAAAATCATCCAATTCTAATATATAGTTAGCTAATTGCTGATAAGGATGTAATAAATCGTTTTCCCTATTAATTATTGAATCTGAAAACTTAGGGCAAAATATTCGAGAGAAGACATATATTTAGTTACTTCTTCTTTTTAACTACGATCACTATACTTTCCGGAGACCTCAAAAAAACGTTCCCACCATTTTTTATTGGCTTTGTTATGGCCATAACCATAACCATAACCATAACCATAACCATAACCATAACCATAACCCTTTGTCGTATCGGAATCATTGATAAGAATAGCCATATTATTAAGGCGTTTTTCTTTATACAGGGTTTCGGGTACTATCAACAAACGTTTGTCTAAATAGTTGGCACGGGCTACATAAATAAACAAATCGGCATATTTATTTAACAATAGGGTGTCGGTTACCAAATTAACGGGTGCCGTATCTATAATAATATAATCGTAGTCTTGGGTTACTTCTGTAAACAATTGGTTAAGTCTCGGGCTTAATAACAATTCAGCCGGATTGGGTGGCACATCGCCCGAACTTATAAAATCTAAATTTTTTAGATCGGGAACGGCATATAACAGCTCTTTATATTTAATTGTAGCATCTAATATATAGTTTGTAATACCTTTTCTTTTCTGTAATTCAAGATATTGTACTATTTTTGGTGCGCGCAAATCTAAGCCTAGTAATAAAACATTTTTACCGCTAATAGCCAGAGAAGCGGCTAAATTCATGGCGATAAAAGTTTTTCCTTCTTTACTAATAGTTGAGGTTACAAAAACCGTTTTGGCTTTATTATGGCCTATATTGGCCAATAAGAAATCGAGATTAGTACGTAACAATCTAAAGGCTTCGGCTGTGCCGGAGCGGATATCGCCACGCATAATGATAATGTTCTTTGATCTGTTAGTCGGAATATCGCCTAGAACAGGAACATTGATCTGTTTTTCGATATCCTTACGACTGTGTATTTTGGTATCTAATAGATCTTTGATATAAATAATGACAAAGGGAACCAGCAAACCTATTAACAGCCCCACCAAGAGCACAATATTTTTCTTGGGCGATACCGGAATACCATTGCTAAAAGCGACATCAATAATTTTAGCATTAGGCGCCGTTACGGCTAAAGTTATGGCTGTTTCTTCTCGTTTTTGAAGCAGGTATAAATAGAGGGCTTCTTTAATTTGCTGTTGGCGTTCTATAGTTCTAAATTCTTTTTCTTGTTGCGGAATAGCTGTTATTTTGGCATCTATCAATTTTTCTTGCACATTAAGATCAGACAGTACGATCTGTAAAGACTGTTTTACATTGTTTAAGCTTTTTTCTAAACTCTGCTCTATGGTCAACAGTTGCGCATCCAGATTTACCACCACAGGGTTTTGTAAACTCGAACTTTTTAAAATACGATTGCGTTCTAATACCAATTCGTTGTATGTGGCAATTAAAGTGGCAATACTTGCATCAGATAAACCCAGATTACTGGGTAAAAGTTTAATACTCCCTTTATTCTGCCTTAAGTAATCGAGCATAAAATCGGCCAAACGCAGTTGGGTATTTTTTTCTAAAATCTGTTTTTTAGTATCCGAAACATTGGTTAAAAACAAACTGGCTTCCGATTTTATATCCGTTAACTTATTCCGCTTTTTAAACAAAGCGGCGTCACTTTCTACTATATTTAACTCGCTATTAATGATGATCAATCTGTTTTCAATAAAATCAGCCGTATTTTTAGAGACCAGATTCTTATCGTCAATGGCATCCTGGTTGTATTTATTGATCAATGTATTGATAAAATCTTGAGCGCGTTGTGGAATGGCATCTTCTAAACTGATACTGATAACACTGGCCAATTTACTTACCGGTTCAATGGTGATAGAACCTCTATATCCACTCGCTAATGCCTCTACAGGCACAATTGAAACAAAAACCTCCGGATTACCGGGTAATTCACCTTGAAACCTAGGGGTTATAAGAATGCTGCCTAAAGGTGTTTTAACCTGTTGTCCGAATTTATGAGTGCCTAAACTACCCAAATTATTTACTGAAAGACTGTAAGTGCTATTATTTAAGATAGTAACAATAAATAAGGCTTTGGTCTTATATAGAACAGAATCGCTTTCTAAAAAGTTGAGTTTTATAGGGGCGTTATTATAATATTCTCGAACATTAATACGTCCTTCTCTTATGTATTTTATGTTTAGATTCAGCTCTTTTATCACGCTCGTCATTAAGGTACGTGACTTCAGAATTTCTATTTCGTTTTCGATAGAGTTTTTAATATCGCTAAATATACCCAGATCTTGAAAGGCACTCATCTCAGACATGAGACCGCCGTTACCTTTACTGTCTTTGATCATTATTGTGGCTTCTATATCGTACTTTTGGGTTGTTTTACGCAGGTAATAGAACGCAAAGGTGATACTCAAGACAACCCCCAGTACAAACCATTTCCAATAATGGAGGTATTTATCGAGTTCTTCTCGTAAATTCAAGGTATCCTCTTCTTCAAAAGCGTATATATTTTGATGTTCGGTATTCATAAATTACAGGGTTAAAATGGCTAACAATGAAATGAGTATTGACACGGACGAAAGGAATATACTTGTATTTGGGTTAACTCTAGACTCTTTGATTCTCGAATTATTGGGCTCTATATAAACCACATCATTTTGTTGTAAATAATAAAAAGGGGAACTAAAAAGCGCATTGGTAAGCAAATCGATATAATTTTTAGTTATTTTACCATCAACCTCCCTAATAATTAAGATATTGGCACGTCTACCCTGTATTTTCAGATCTCTTGCCAAACCCAAAGCCTCAGGTAATGTTACACGCTCGTTGGGTATGTTAAAAGTTCCCGGTGCGTTGACTTCGCCCAGAACACTTATTTTAAAATTGGTGATCCGTATATTTACAATAGGGTCTTTTATATAAGGGTGTAACTTATCGGTAACCAAACGAGTAGCTTCTTTTCGTGATAAACCACCGATGGGAACAGTACCAATAACAGGAAAATCTATATTGCCTGTTGCGTCGATCAAATAGGTTTGTAGAGAAGGTGTTGAAGTTATCCCATTAGCCGTCCCTCTAAAGGCTGCCACATACAAATTGAAGGGGCGCACCGCATCCATGTCCAGAGCCGAGACCGAAATGGTTATCAGGTCGTCCGGTTTATAGGTCAATACGTATTTTACACTAAGCTCTATTTCTTTATCAGCGTCTTGAAAATATACCAGATCTTGTCTTGAAGCACAACTGCTTAGAAATAATGTGGTAATTAATATAAAGAGAGGTAGATATAAGCGTTTAAAAAAAACTAAAGTCATTGAATTCTTTTTTGGTATCACAAATATAGTATTTCTATTAAATTGATTTATGAATAATAATTAATTCTTTTTGTCTTTGCGTCTGCCTGCAGTATGCAGGAGGAGGTTTTAGCAGAGCTATATCTCTTAAATCCCGCTAAGCTTGAAGGGATTACCACAGCTTTATAAATGGTGATTCATTTCAAAAGGGTGAGGCACTAAAGGATATTTTACCATGGGATGATAATCACTCTGTATAGGAGTCAACTCCGCATTGCGGATCTCATGTGTGATCTGTACCGAGGTCGCCGCATCCTGTAAGCTAAAACCTCTGCCTTCTAAAATATTCTGATAGCTTTTGGTGTGCAGATCTAAGAAACCATCGCTGAATTCTATTTCTTTGCCATCAACCTTAATAGAACGGTAAATTCGCTGGCCTTTGGCTTTTATGTTTTCTGGGATCAGATCGTAATTAATGGATAAGAACCAGAGCACCCGGGCTTGCCTGAACTCCAGGTATCCCGATGCACGGTCATGGGTATGCACATGTACCGTGTTTTTTTGAAGCGATCCGAATATCCAAGACAACATATCAAAAAAATGTATTCCTATATTGGATGCGATCCCCCCTGATTTTGAAAGATCTCCTTTCCAGGAGGTATAATACCATTTTCCTCTTGAGGTAAGGTAGGTTAGATCTACATCGTATATTTTATCTTTAGGACCGTTTTCAATCTTTTGTTTAAGTGCCACTATACTTTCGTGTAAACGCAATTGTAAAATGGGATTTACTTTTTTTTGATATTCAGTTTCTAATGTTTCTAAAGCATCAATGTTCCACGGGTTTAGCACCAAAGGCTTTTCGCAAATAGCATCAGCTCCTTGGCGTAAGGCAAACCTTATATGGGCATCGTGTAAATAATTGGGCGTACAAATACTCACATAATCCAAATGAAAATCCTGTTCCCTTTTTAACTTTTCAATATGCCTGTCGAAACGTTCAAACTCTACAAAGAAGTTTGCATCAGAAAAAAAACTATCCATAATCCCTACTGAATCGAATTTATCTACTGCGGCAACTAAATTATTATTTGTTTCTTTTATAGCTCGTAAATGTCTAGGAGCAATATAACCTGCAGTCCCAATTAAAGCAAAGTTTTTCATATAGTTTATTTAATTCGTTTTACATTGTTATTCTCTAAAAGATATTCTTGATTGCTTTCTTTACAAATTGCAATTCCTTCTTTATTAAATTCTAATAGGTGTCCGTATTCACTCACCCATCCTGTTTGTCTTGCGGGGTTTCCCACTACCAGGGCGTGATCCGGAATTTCTTTAGTCACAACAGCTCCTGCTCCCACAAAAGCATAGCATCCTATTGTATTACCACATAATATGGTGGCATTGGCACCGATACTCGCTCCTTTTTTTACAAGGGTCTTTTGATATTGTGACTTTCTTATAACAGCACTCCGGGGATTGATTATATTGGTAAAAACCATCGAAGGCCCTAAAAACACATCGTCTTCACAGATAACCCCCGTGTATATGGATACATTGTTCTGCACCTTTACATTATTCCCAAGAACGACCTCAGGCGATATAACTACATTCTGACCGATATTACAGCCTTTTCCAATTTCGGAATTACTCATAATATGGCTGAAATGCCAAATTTTTGTCTTTGCTCCAATTTTAACATTTTCATCAATTATTGACGTCTCATGACAATAAAAATCTTCTCTCATTATTTTTAATTAATTGTATTTTTTTATGGCTTCGCCGCTATAAGTCCCATTTTTATAACATGGTCAAATAGCTCTTTGCTCTATTAATAAAGTCAAATTTTACCTTTAGGAAATCCCTAATGGTATTCTTTTATCTTTTTCTCGGGAACTAAGTTGTAATTTAATAACATAGCCTAAACTATGTAAAACCACCCAACATTGTTGCCCTGAGACATATTTTACAGTACCTTTTTCTTGTTGAAATCCAAATTCCTTTAAGTCAATGTTACTTCCCACTTTTAAATGCTCTACACTCAGAGATTTATAGGCTTGGTCCTGCATCGTTTTTAATGCAGTTATTTCATCTTGTCTTACCACTGCTGGTTTTCCTAACCAAAATAAATATCGCTTTACTCCTGTTACTGCAAAAACCTTAGACCTGTCCATATCATCAAGATTTACCAAAACCATGGAAGGTAATAGTGGTACTTCTATTTTCTTTTTCCGGTCGCTCCATTGTCTTACTTCTTTTCGTACTGGGCAAAAAGCCTCTATTCCCATTTGAGATAGTTGGCTGGCAGCTTTTTTTTCTGCCTTTGGTTTAGTAATTAATACAAACCACATTTTATTTTGCTGCTTCATTATTGACATCATATAATATTAAACCTTCGCTGTTGTAATCTTGGTTTATCATAAAATTAACTTTGCGTCCAATCTCTTTTTCAATTTTTTTTGATAATCTTTTTATGTATTGTGTATTTAAATTAACGCCATCCACCATCACTTCAATTTCACCGCTGTCAATACCTTGAGCGTAGTCGCCAACTACAACAATACGTTTTATGTTTCCCATACGCTCCAGTATAGATTTTACAAGGCTATCCAAGCCTAGGTTCTTTAATACTAAACTATGAACAGTAGAAAATAAAGGGTGTTTCTTATTAGCTTTGTAGTATTTTTTATACCTGCCATTTTCTATAACCACTAAATATCCTGCTTTAGTGAGCTTATTAAGCTCTTTGCGAATAGCGTTGGTAGATTCGTTAAACTCTTTAGCTAATCCTCTTAAATAACCACTATTGGATGCATTGACAAAAAACTTTGTCAATAGTTTTATTCTGGTTTTAGATGTGATAAGAGTATCTAACATGTATTTATATTGAGTAATAAAAGTACTCAATATAAATGAATTATACAATTTTAAATTATAAATAAACACAGGATTGAATTTTTAGAAATTTTAGTTCATTTTTTTAACAGATATTAGGTCGAACTCAGGTTTAAAGGGTGCAAGCAAATTAATTATTTGTTTTCGAATAGATTCTGCTTTGGCGGCATCGGTCTTAACCATTAATTCAAATTGACTTTTACGTTCTGTTGCGCTAAGAATAGCTGTTTTATTTTTTACCAAATAATTGTATCTGCCTCCTAATCTTTCTTTGACATCTTTGAGAGTCAATTAATTATTTATAATTCATCGGCAACAATGTTTTTTTAAAGATTGGAAGATTAATTTTCTCATCTTTTTATCTGTTTCACTTATTGTTTGAACTTAGTAATTATATTTAAAGTTGAAAATTAGTAATTTATCTGATTATATTTATTACTTTTAGGTCTAAATTATAAAATATAAATTAAGATGAAAAATTTTCTATTACTTTTGGGTTTTTTAAGTTTTTGTATATCAGTCAATAGTCAGGATCGCAATGACACCTATCGTTTTAGTTTTGGTGTAAATGCAATTGACAATTCAGGACTTCAATCGCCTTTTAGTAACATAAACGATTGGGCTTTTGAACAGCCTTTTACTA
>RDRZ01000044.1 GCA_003709165.1 Flavobacteriaceae bacterium PRS1 | reverse complement strand
CGCAAGCGCAAACTGGGAACTGAAGTACGTATTTTATTTTTTGTGATAATCATAAGGCAAACCTACAATTTATTTTGATATAACTTACATAGAGTCAATTTTTTTTGCGAAAACTATTAATATTTACTGTTTTAAATGTATTTATTCAACAATAAATTTTCCATGCATCGTCGCATAATGTGCCGGGAAACTACATAAGAATTGATAGACACCCGGTTCGGGTGCATCAAATTCTATTACGGTAATTTCTCCTCCTCCAATAAGCTTTGTATGCGCAATTATATCTGGACTGTCTTTTGGAATATAGCCATTAGCCTGTTCTGTAGCTGCTTTAGCTACAAATTCATCTGCATTGACATTCAATTTTAGTAAAATAAAATTATGACCCATCTCGTTTATATCCATTCTACCAATATGTCTTAAAGTTAATTTTACTTTTTGACCTGATTTTACTCTTATTTCTTTCTTATTGTATTGCATAGAATCATTGGCAGTCAAAACAACATTTGCAACATTATCGTCTTTTTTCTTAATTTCTTTCTGGACTCCTATCTTCACTTTTTTAGGTTCTTCTTTCTTCTTTTCTTCACCACCACATGCAATTACTAACATAAAAGTAAATAACGACACTAATAAATATTTAAAAAATTTCATGACGTGTAATTTAGTTATAGCACTAAGATAATACAATTGAAGTGATTTTAAAGTATATAGGCGGTATTAATAAAGTTAGATGTTTTATCAAGCAGTTCTTTTAAAATAGCATTGCTATAACCATTAACTTTTGAAGCAACAATGTCTCTAATAGAAAAAGAGCTCATTTTATAGCTTCCAAATAATTATAAACTAACTAAAATAGTGTTGCTCAAATTAATAAAGTTCTTTTATTTTAATATTTCTATACCACACTTTATCTCCATGGTCTTGCAATCCTATATGTCCTGTTCGGTAAGTGCCGAACGAATTATTCAAGCTATTGAAATTGTGGAGTATGCGAAAAGTATCAATGCCCAGTATATTGCACATGGCAGCACAGGAGCAGGAAATGATCAAGTAAGATTCGATTTAATTTTTCAAACTTTAGCACCAGAAATTGAAATTATTACTCCCATTAGAGATGGGAATTTAACGCGACAAGAAGAAATCGATTATTTAATTAAAAATGGGGTGGACATGTCTTGGCAAGAAGCTAAATATTCTATCAACAAAGGACTTTGGGGAACAAGTGTTGGAGGAGAGGAAACCTTGACGTCTCATCAACCTTTGCCAGAATCTGCCTATCCTTCACAATTGCAAAAAGATGGCGAAGAAAAAGTAACACTTACTTTTAGTAAAGGAGAATTGGTTGCTGTAAATAGAAAAAAGAACAGCCCTGAAATTAATATAGAAATATTGAATGATTTAGCTTCTGCTTATGCGATCGGCAGAGATATTCATGTTGGCGATACTATTGTTGGAATTAAAGGACGTGTTGGTTTTGAAGCAGCTGCAGCAACGATTATTATTAAAGCACATCATCTGTTAGAAAAACATACGCTTACCAAGTGGCAAATGCAACATAAAGATTATCTGTCAAATTGGTATGGAACACATTTACATGAAGGCTTGTATTTAGATCCAGTAATGAGAGACATGGAAGTTTTTTTAGAGAGTAGCCAAAAACAAGTTTCTGGAGATGTTTTTGTAACCTTAAAACCATATCATTTTACATTAGATGGAATTACTTCCAAGCACGATTTAATGAATGCTGATTTTGGAAGCTATGGCGAAATCAATAAAGGTTGGACAGCAGAAGAGGCTAAAGGGTTTATTAAAATCTATAGCAATCAAAGTAAAATTTATCGACAAGTAAATAATTAATCATGATTAAAATAGGAATAATAGGAGGTGCAGGTTATACAGCAGGAGAATTAATCAGATTGCTAATTTTTCATCCTAAAGCTGGAATCAATTTTGTGTATAGTACATCTAACGCTGGAAATAAAATTTGTAGTGTACATCAGGATTTAGTCGGTACAACAAATCTAAATTTTACTAATGAAGTGAATACCGAAGTTGATGTACTATTTCTATGTTTAGGACATGGAAACTCAAAAGCATTTTTTGAGCAACATACATTCTCAAAACACACTAAAATCATCGATTTAGGTAACGATTTTAGATTAAAATCTGATGCCGTATTTCAAGATAACACCTTTGTATATGGTTTGCCAGAATTACAAAAAAACGCTATAGTAAATACAAATTATATAGCAAACCCTGGCTGTTTTGCTACTGCTATTCAGTTAGCATTACTGCCTTTAGCGCATTGTAAGTTATTGAGTAATGATGTGCATGTAAATGCAGTAACAGGAGCTACAGGAGCAGGAACATCCTTATCTAAAACCACACATTTCATGTGGAGAGATAATAATTTTTCGTATTACAAACCTTTTATACATCAGCATTTAGGAGAAATAAATCAAAGCGTTAAGCAATTGCAAGATTCTTTTTCTTCAGAAATCCTTTTTATGCCAAACAGAGGAAATTTTTCTAGAGGAATTTTTGCTACTGCATACACCAATTTTGAAGGAAGTTTAGATGACGCAAAAGCAATATATAAATCGTTTTACAAAGATGCAGCATTCACCTTTGTTTCTGATGAGGAACTACATTTAAAGCAAGTGGTAAACACCAACAAATGTCTGCTTCATTTACATAAACACAATAACAAATTATTAATCACAAGTACTATAGATAATCTTTTAAAAGGTGCTTCTGGTCAAGCCATTCAGAATATGAATTTAATGTTTGGCTTTACCGAAACGGAAGGATTACAATTAAAAGGCACATATTTTTAAAGATACTGTCATTCCTGCGAAGGCAGGAATCCATTAGCAAGAAGAAAACTAAAAACAAAAAGATTCCTGCCTTCGCAGGAATGACAAAAAAGTTAAACTATGAAAATAGCAATAATAGGAACAGGGAATTTAGGACAATCCATTGCAAAAGGATTGATTACCACCAATGCCATTACGACATTGTATTTAACAAAAAGAAATATTGAAAGCATTCAAGATTTTGAAGGTTATAAAAAGGTGATTATTACTTCAGATAATGTAAAAGCAGTTAAACATTCAGATATTCTGATTTTTGGTGTTCAGCCTGCACATTTTGAATCTATTTTAAAAGACATTTCTTCTTTTTTAACAGAGAATCATGTCATAATTTCGACTGTTACTGGTTTTACAATTTCAAGAATAGAAGCTGTTGTTGGTCAAGAGCAATTTATAATTCGGGCCATGCCAAATACTGCCATTGCTGTTGGGAAATCTATGACCTGTTTGTGTTGTAATGAAAATGGCAAGAAGCGTATTAAAATTTCTGAAGCTATATTTAACCGTTTAGGAACTTCTATCTCTATTCCAGAAAGTCAAATGCAAGCTGCAACAGTAATTTGCGCTAGTGGAATTGCCTTTTGGATGCGATTGATTAGAGCTACAACCCAAGCTGCAATTCAACTGGGTTTTGACGCCAAGGAAGCTCAAGAACTTGCGATGCATACATGTGAAGGAGCCGCTAATTTATTAATCAAAACTGGTAATCATCCAGAACAGGAAATTGATAAAGTAACCACACCAAAAGGCTGTACTATTGAAGGCTTAAACTAAATGGAACACAAAGGATTAAGCTCATCACTTATTCAAGGTATGGTAACATCATTTAATAAAATTAACACCATTAAAACAGAACAGTTATGAAACTATTCGATGTTTATCCTTTGTTTGATATCACTCCAGTAAAAGCACAAGATGTTTATGTTTTTGACGAAAAAGGAACACAATATCTTGACCTTTATGGAGGTCATGCTGTGATTTCTATTGGGCATTCGCATCCTGAATATGTAAAAAAAGTGAGTGAACAATTAAATAATATTGGATTTTATAGTAACTCTATTCAAAATCCATTGCAAGTTGAATTAGCTTTAACATTAGGAAAACTATCTAAATGTGAAGAGTATCAATTATTCTTATGTAATTCTGGAGCTGAAGCGAATGAAAATGCACTAAAATTAGCCTCATTTCACACAAATAAAAAGAAGATTATTGCTTTTAAAAATTCATTTCATGGGCGAACATCTGCTGCAGTTGCAACGACAGATAATTCTAAAATAGTTGCACCTTTAAATGCTCAGCAAGCGGTAGAATTTATAAATTTAGGTGATCTCGTTTCTGTTGAAAAAGCATTAGTTAAAAATGATGTTTGCGCTGTGATTGTGGAAATTATACAAGGTATTGGAGGATTATATGAAAGCACAGCTGAATTTTATCAAGGGTTAAGCAAACTGTGCAAAAAATACAATTCAATTTTAATTGCAGATGAGGTGCAATCTGGGTTTGGAAGAACAGGCGATTTTTTTGCGTTTCAAAAACATAATATAATGCCAGATATTATTTCGATGGCAAAAGGTATGGGAAATGGGTTTCCTATTGGAGGGATTTTAATTCATCCAACTATTAAAGCATCTTTAGGTTTATTAGGCTCCACTTTTGGTGGAAATCATTTAGCCTGTGCTGCATCATTAGCAGTTTTAAATGTTTTGGAAAGTCAGGATTTAATGCAAAATGTAAAAGATGTTTCAGAATATTTTATTGAAAAAGCACAATTACTTTCAAAAGTGAATGCTGTTAAAGGACGTGGATTGATGTTAGGTTTAGAATTTGACTTTAATGTTTCCGAATTACGAAAAAGACTCGTTTTCAAGCATCATATATTTACAGGAAGTGCTAAAAATCTGAATTTATTGAGAATACTTCCGCCGTTAACCGTTCAAAAACATCATATAGATTTGTTTTTTGAAGCCTTAAAACAAGAATTGTTATGAAGAAGTACACAGAAATAAATGATATTGAAAACCTTTCAGAAATCATTCAGCAAGCCATTCAATTAAAAAAAAATCCATTTCAATTTTCAGAATTGGGAAAGCATAAAACCTTGGTGATGCTGTTTTTTAATTCCAGTTTACGCACGCGATTAAGCACAGAAAAAGCTGCAAAAAATTTGGGATTGCAAGTCATGGTTTTAAATGTAAGCGATGTCTGGAATTTAGAGTTTGAAGATGGTACTATAATGAATTTAAACACTTCCGAACATATTAAAGAAGCTGCTCAGGTAATCTCGCAATATGCCGATATTATTGCTGTGAGAGCATTTCCAACTTTAAAGGATAAACAAAAAGACGAATCGGAATTTGTGCTCAATAGCTTTATAAAATATGCATCTTTACCCATTGTAAATATGGAAAGTTCAACAGCACATCCATTACAAGCTTTAACAGATGCCATTACGATTGAAGAGTTAAAAACGAAGCTTAAACCAAAGGTGGTTTTGTCTTGGGCACCACATCCTAAAGCCTTACCACATGCTGTTGCAAATTCATTTATTAAAATGATGCAATCTGTTGATGTAAATTTTAGTATTACACATCCTAAAGGCTACGAGTTAAACCATGAAATCACAAAGAACACACCCATTAATTACAATCAAGAGGACGCTTTAAAAGATGCTGATTTTGTATATGTAAAAAATTGGAGCAGTTATAATAATTATGGTAAAACACTCACTGAGGACACCAATTGGATGATGACTCAAGAAAAGTTAGGCAAGGCAAAATTTATGCATTGTTTACCAGTACGACGAAATGTAGTTGTTGAAGATGCTGTTTTAGATAGTGAGCAATCTGTAGTGATTCAGCAAGCAAATAACAGAACATATGCAGCACAAATTGTATTAAAACAAATTTTGGAAGATTTAAATAAATAAAATCCCTTCCCTTTGGGAAGGTTAGGATGGGATGAAAACGCTAAGAATAATAAAAATAGGAGGAAACATCATTGATGATGAGGATGCTTTGCAATTTTTTTTAGAAGATTTTTCTAAACTTGAAGGACTAAAAATATTGGTGCATGGTGGTGGGAAACTGGCAACTCAATTAGCTGGTAAAATGAATGTTGAAGTAAAAATGGTAAATGGCAGACGTATTACAGACAAGCATACTTTAGATATTATAACGATGGTTTACGCTGGAAAAATCAATAAGAACATAGTAGCAAAACTACAAGCGCATCAATGTAATGCCATAGGATTTACCGGAGCAGATGGCAATAGTATTGTCGCTGAAAAACGGCCAGTAAAAACTGTAGATTATGGTTTTGCAGGCGATATTTTAAAAGTAAACACAAATACTTTAGAAATACTTCTTAATAAGAATATAACACCTGTTTTTTGTGCGATAACTCACGATATACAAGGACAATTATTAAACACAAATGCAGATACGATTGCTTCAGAATTGGCAATCGCTTTTGCAGAAGATTATAAAACCGAATTGTACTATTGCTTCGAAAAAAACGGTGTACTTCAAGACGTAAATGAGGATGATTCTGTTATCGAAAATATTAATACCAAAACATATAAAACACTTATAGAACAGGATATAATAGCAGATGGTATGTTGCCAAAATTAGACAACTGTTTTCATGCTGTAAACAATAACGTTCATAAAGTACATATTGGAAAACCAGATATGCTTTTCACATCAACACCACACACTACAATACAAGCGTAATGATACTACAAGACCTGACAAATAATGCGATTGAATTGCTCAAAAAACTAATTAAAACACCTTCCTTTTCTTCCGAAGAAGATAAAACTGCATCACATATCGAATATTGGTTTCGGAGAAATAATATATCATACCAACGTACAGTAAACAATGTTTGGGCAACCAATATATATTTTGATGACACGAAACCAACACTGTTACTCAATTCGCATCACGATACTGTAAAACCTAATAATGGCTATACAAAAGACCCTTTTAAAGCAATTGTAGAAGACGGAAAATTATATGGTTTGGGAAGTAATGATGCTGGAGGTTGTTTGGTATCTTTAATAGCAGCGTTCACACATTTTTATAATGAAAGAAATCTGAAATACAATTTGGTTTTGGTAGCTTCAGCCGAAGAAGAAAGTAGTGGTGAACATGGCTTAATCAGTATGCTATCTGTAATTCCTAAAATAGATGTTGCCATTATAGGCGAACCAACACTTATGAATCTTGCCATTGCTGAAAAAGGATTGGTAGTTTTTGATGCTATTGTAAAAGGCACACCAAGTCATGCTGCTCATCCTAATAACGACAATGCAATTTATAAAGTGATAGATGTGCTTAAATGGTTTAAAGATTTTCAATTTAAAAAGAATTCAAAAGCATTAGGTGATGTTAAAATGACAGTGACACAAATCAATGCAGGCACACAACATAATGCAGTTCCTTCAGATGTAAAATTAGTGATTGATGTGAGAATAAATGATGCTTACACCAATGAAGAAATTGCAGAATTGTTAGTCAATAATGCACCTTGCGATAGTATTATTCCACGTAGTTTACGATTAAATTCATCGTCAATACCAATAGGTCATGAATTGGTACAAGCAGGAATAGCATTAGGAAGAGTAACTTATGGTTCACCAACCTTATCAGATCAAGCTGTATTATCCTGTCTGTCGTTAAAATTAGGACCAGGAGACAGCACACGTTCACATAGTGCAGATGAATTTATTTATATTAGTGAGATAGAAGAAGGGATTAAAATATATGTTGATTTGTTGAATCAAGTAATTGTATAAAAATATTGTAATTCCTGCGAATCCCGATAGCTATCGGGAAGGAATACATAAATTAAAAGAATAGAATAACTTAAAAAGGAAGCAGAGATTTCTGCTTTCGCAGAAACAAGATGAAACTTTGGGATAAAGGATTTTCAATCGATAAAAAAATTGAACAGTTTACCGTTGGTAACGACCGGGAAATAGATTTGCATATTGCTAAATATGATGTACAAGCCTCACTGGCACATGCTAAAATGCTGGCTAAAATCCATATTATTTCTGCTGAAGAATTACAGAAATTGGATGGAGGCTTAAACAAAATACAGCAACATATTGAAGATGGCACATTTGTTATTGAAGAACAATTTGAAGATGTACATTCTAAAATTGAGTTTGAATTGACTAAAACTTGTGGAGATGTCGGCAAAAAAATCCACACTGCGCGCTCTAGAAACGATCAGGTTTTGGTAGCATTACAATTGTATTATAAAGAGAGCCTAAAGCTCATTTATGATAAAACTGAAGTATTATTTAATACATTACTTCAATTAGCAGAAACACATAAAAACAGTTTACTTCCTGGCTATACACATTTTCAGGTTGCTATGCCATCATCGTTTGGATTGTGGTTTTCTGCTTATGCCGAATTATTGATTGATGATGTATATTTATTAAATGCTGCACTAAAAACAGTAGATCAAAATCCCTTAGGTTCTGCTGCTGGTTATGGGAGTTCGTTTCCAATAGACAGAGATTTTACAACCCAAGAGTTAAATTTTTCAACCTTAAAATACAATGTCGTGGCGGCGCAAATGAGTCGCGGTAAAAGCGAGCGTACCATCGCCGCAGCTTTAGGAGGTTTATGTAATACTCTTGCACGATTTGCTATGGATATTTGCCTGTATATGAGTCAAAATTTTGATTTTATTTCGTTTCCTAAAGAGCTTACAACAGGTAGTAGCATCATGCCGCATAAAAAAAATCCCGATGTCTTTGAATTGATACGAGGCAAGTGTAATAAAATTCAGGCTTTACATACAGAATTGCTACTAATTACCAATAATTTACCAAGTGGTTACCATCGCGATTTTCAGTTGTTAAAAGAAAATATCATCAATGTATTTGAAGATGTAAAGGACATTTTAGATATTTTTAATTATTCTATTGAGCAAATAATGGTGAAGGATATTAATTTGGATGACGAGAAATACAAATACCTGTTTACGGTAGACAGCATCAATAATTTAGTGGTAGATGGTATGTCGTTTCGGGATGCCTACCAAAAAATAGGAGCCCAAGTACAGGAAGGGACTTATAAGCCAAATATATCAAAAAAACATACACATATTGGAAGTATTCATAATTTGTGTTTGGATAATATTAGAGATAAGTTTCCTGAATAATAGATTTTTTCTTTAAAAAATCAACTACCTTCATTAATTAAATTAGGGCAGTTATTAAATAAAATATACAGTTCTAAATCAGTATATTACGGGATCAATATAGATACTTTAAAAAAGAACAGATGAACCTTTTACAATACATAACACATCGTTTATGAATGCGGATCAAATAGCCATACTGCTTATTATCGTGATGACTTTCATTCTTTTTATTTGGGGGCGTTGGCGATATGATATTGTCTCAATTATTGCTTTAGGAACGTTATTTATTGCTGATAGAGTGCTGGGTGGAGAAACATCAAATTTAGTCATGGATGAGTCTAATCTATTTATTGGTTTTGCGCATCCTGCCGTTATAACCGTAGCCTTAGTCCTTATAATTAGCAGGGCACTGCGAAATGCGGGTGTCGTTGAACTCATTTCTCGCAAAATCGCCTCATTTTCTAAACATCAAGTCACACATATCACGAGCCTTAGTGGTGTTGTAGCTGTTCTTTCAGCTATCATGAACAATGTTGGCGCACTTGCTTTAATGCTGCCAGTAGCACTTAAAAGTTCCGCAAAGCAAAAACGATCTCCCAGCATTCTCCTGATGCCATTGGCGTTTGCCAGTATTCTTGGAGGAATGATAACCATGATAGGTACCCCACCAAATATTATCATTTCTACTTTACGGGAAACCCAACTAATAGGTTTGAAAGCAGTTGCGCTTGCAGATGCGAATTCTCCCGCCGCTCTGTATTTTAAAGCTCAAAATATTGATGTGGAAAATTTTCAGCCAGAAGCATTTGCTATGTTGGATTTCAGTCCGGTTGGAGGATCAATAGCAGTTCTTGGCGTTTTGTTTGTGGCCTTGGTTGGTTGGCGTTTAATACCAAAACCATCTTATAAAAAACCTGGAACAGAATCACTTTTTTCTATTAATGAATACATTACTGAGATTCGCATTCCTAATAAAAGTAAGTTTATAGGGCTGAAAATTAGTGAGATAGAAAGTTTTACCGAAGAAAGGCTCACCATATTTGGATGGATATCCAAAAATGAAACTGTTGATACTCCCCAGCAGGATCATGTTATTCAAGAAGGAGACAGGTACCTTATCATGGCCGATCCAGTTGACCTTAAGGGGATGATGGATGAGTATAATTTGCGGTTCATAAAGTTAATGCGTGAGCGTATTGATAGTTTGAAAAACAACCACACTACTTTCAAGGAAGTGTTAATAAAACCAGATTCACCACTAGAGAATCGCGATAGGGATTACTTGCGTAAGCGTACCTCCAATACCTTGATACTTATGGCTGTTGCCCGACAGGGAGAACCCATCCGTAAACGGCTTGGCAATTTGGTATTTCGAGTGGGTGATGTTTTGCTACTGCAAGGCAATGCTGATAATCTTGATGATAATATCAGCTCACTTGACCTCATGCCACTGGCTGAAAGAGATGTGACTGTAGGTGTTTTTTCTAAAGTAGGTTTATCCTTATTAATCTTTGGCTCTGCAATTGCCTTAAGTATAGTTGATATCTTGCCAATTACTTTGGCACTTTTGGGAGCTGTTTTGGTATATATATTTACTGGAATCTTGCCAGTTCGTGAAATATATCGTCAAATAGACTGGCCAATCATAGTACTTCTTGGTGCCATGATTCCTGTTAGCAATGCGCTTCAAACTACAGGTAGTACTGAATTAATTGCGAATGCCATGGTAGGCATGACAGATAGTTTGCCTACTTGGTTTATGTTGGCTATGATTATGATTATTACCATGACTCTTTCAGATGTGATAAACAATGCTGCTACAGCTCTTATAATGGCACCAATAGCTGTAGAAATTGCAATAACTACAGGGGTTAGCATTGACCCATTTCTAATGTGTGTTGCAGTGGGTGCCTCTTGTGCATTTCTTACACCTATTGGACATCAGTGCAATGCATTGATACTTGGCCCAGGCGGGTATAAGTTTAGTGATTACTGGAGAATGGGATTGCCTTTGGAAATTTTAATTGTAATAATAGGCACACCGCTAATAATGTTTTTTTGGCCAATATAAGACTGGTATATTTGCTGGTTTGTGTTATAGTAATGGGTAAAGATTAGTATACTCCCTCTTACTTTGGTCAACTGATTTTGGCGAATCTTTTTCTAGGCACTTTCTTAATTAACACGAATATTTTATTGCTAAATAAAAGCTAAGAGAAGAAAATTTTAATGTTATATTGTACTTATTTTACGTCTTCAAATTCAATTTCTCTGCAAAATAATCGCAAAAATCTTTCATAGTAGCTGTCATCTTTTTGTCTTGTGTGGCTCGATAAAATGTATCGCTCATTGCGACTAAAGTTTGATGAAAAAACACGTTCATTTCATCAACAGGCATATCTTTTGTCCATAAATCTATTCGCAATGCCTCTTTTGCTTTATTGTCCCAAACCGAAAGTAGTATAGCTTTTGCTTCTGCATCTAATATGCCTCCATCAGTCGCCGACCATGATAATTTTTCTGGCACTCGATTGTCATCAAGGATTACATTGATTTCTATTTTAGAGTTATGTGTTTTCGACATTATTTACGAGGTTTAAATTTAGAATTATTAAAAATATTTTCGGCAGTTGCGCCAAGCATTTGCAGTAAAGTAGCATCGTTATTTTTCATATAAGCTCTTACAATCTGCCAGCCTAAATATTGCCCAATGCGTCCTGGAGATTCTTTATCTAATTCCAGATTGAATTTAGAAAAGGGTGCAGGATTTATAAAACGTAATACTAATTTAGAATTCGTGTCGTATAATAATTCTCTTTCAACAAAGTAACTCCAAATATAATGTTCGTTATCGATTGCCCAATCCAATTGTTCTTTTGAGTAGCCCATTTTTTCTTCATCGTTTTTAAACGGAATCACAGCATCTTTAAAATACAGAACCTTCCCAAAATATATCATTTCGTCTAATAGTGATTTTCTTTTAGGTTGATAAATGTTTTGTATTGCGTATTGAGTTGCCAAATCTGAAACAATTTGAGATGCTTCAAAGTTCTGTTTAATATAATTATGAATACCTCCATAAAACTCGTGGTCTTTACATAAATACGTGTCTAAAGCAATAAGCACAATAGTATCAGTAACTATCGTTTTGTTTCTATATTCAACATCAGAAGTTACTGTAATAATTCTAGGTGATTTGAATGTTTTAAAATAATACTTTAAATGCTGAAATAAGGATTGTATCTCATCTTCAAAAGCAATTTCATTAGGAAAAGCCTTTTCAACTTCTTCATTTAACTGCTGCTGTAATGTATCATTAATTCTGGCAATCCATATCGAATCATTATAACGTTTCGAAAACATAAATGGATAATCGTTTTTTAATTGTGGAAGACCATTAGGCGTAACTTTAGCAAAAAGTTTATCAAAACGCTCTACATTTACAGTCACATCTATTTCAGCAATTTTCTGTTCTAATTTGCTTTCAGTTTCGCAGGAGAATACAAAACAAATAATTACAAAAAAACTTAATATTTTATGCATATAATTTAGTTATCAAACTTAAACGATATTAATTTTTATTAATTACTCTATTCGCTTATTTTTGTTCGACAAAGGTAATATTCTTTATGAACTCAAAAAAGGTTGTTTCATATATTGTAAATTGGCTCAAAGATTATGCTGTTAAAGCAAATGTAAATGGGTTTGTAGTTGGTATTTCCGGCGGAATTGATTCTGCAATCACCTCGATATTATGTGTAAAAACTGGTTTAGACGTATTATGTATAGAAATGCCGATACATCAGGCAAAAAGTCATATTTCAAGAGCTCAAGAACATATAGCACAACTTAAAAAGCAATTTAAAAATGTGAGTGATGTAAGAGTTGATTTAACACCTGTTTTTGAAACATTTAAAACCGAAGTTTCACTTGAAGGCAATCTTACAACAGTTGATATGGCATTGGCTAATACACGAGCACGATTACGAATGACTACGCTTTATTATCATGCAGGATTATTAAACTTACTCGTTGCAGGAACAGGAAATAAAGTTGAGGACTTTGGTGTAGGTTTCTATACAAAATATGGCGATGGAGGTGTTGATTTAAGTCCGATTGCCGATTTGTTAAAATCGCAAGTATATCAATTAGGCAAGTACTTACAAGTTCCAGATGCTATAATGATTGTAGCACCAAGCGATGGATTATTTGGTGATGCCAGAAGTGATGAAGACCAAATAGGAGCAAATTATGATGAATTAGAATGGGCAATGCAAATGGATTCTGAAGAAAAAACCATTGATGCTTTTAAAGGTCGCGAAAAAGAAGTGTTCAGTATCTTTAAACGCTACAATACAGCCAACAAACATAAAATGATTCCTATTCCCATCTGTAAGATTCCTAAAGATTTTATGTAATTTTTTTTAAAAAAAGGAAGGTTTCGCTGTTTTTTTCGTAATTTTAAACGTTAATCATTAACAATCATCCTTTTTCTATTTGTGATTACGCATTCTTAATACTAACTAAAAACTTATATCATGATTAAGGTATTAGTTGCAGATTTTCATCCTATTATAATAACTGGACTTCGGATGCTTTTTGAAAACTCTCAAGACATTCAAGTTATTGGAAGTGTAATTACTGGAAAAGAATTATTCGATTTTGTAGGTAAAAATGATGTAGATGTGGTGCTTTCTGAAATTGATTTACCAGAACTTAACGGTATTACAGCATTACGAACTTTAAAAAAAGAGTATAGCCATGTAAGAGTTATTATGTTTAGCTCACATCCTGAAGAAATCTATGCAATAAGTTGCATTAAAGCTGGTGCATCTGGTTATTTAACTAAAACTGTAAGAACACAAACTATTAAAGAAGCTATTATTAAAGTGTATAATGGAGGTATTTACATTAGTAATAATTTAGCGCAACGTTTGGCATTTGATGAACGCGGAAACAAACCAAGTAAGCTCTACAAAAAACTGTCAATGCGTGAAGTTGAAGTTTTAAAATTATTATCCTCTGGCAGAAGAAATAAAGAAATCGCTAAAGAGTTAGAAATTAATGAAAAAACCGTAAGTACCTATAAAGCCAGACTAATGAAAAAACTTAATGTCACTAATCTCATAGATCTTGTAAACCAGGCAAGACATTTAGAATTAGGTTAAGGATACTTCAAAAAAATTAGTTGTCTACGAAAAATTCTGGAAATATTGATACGAATGAATTTATAGAAGTACCCTTACTTATAGAACACGATCCAACTTTCTTGATAAAAGTGTTTTTAATTTCGAATAATCCTTTACTTCTTCTAAAATATTCTTATTGGTGTCATTTTTATTATCAATGGTTTCTTGTTTAAATTCGCTTACTTTCTGATCAATTAAAAAACAGCGCAAACTTAAAATAGTTTCATTTACCAATTGTGCCACACTATGATTTTTAGCTTTTGGAAAAATGTTTTTTCGTTCCCAATCATGCAATTCATAACGCTCATCATTCATTAAAATATTTGTAATCTCGCTTGCAATTTTAGGATCTACTTTATTCACAAAATTTTCTAAACCAGTATCTGGATTCTGGTTTAAAGTGTCAATTATTGTATAGTAAAGTTCTCTAAAATTATCGTTGGAAAACTCCATCTCATCTTCTTGCAAATCCAAATAAATTTTTTCAAATACTTTTGCTTTATGTATAATTGGTTCTAAAATCAGTTCGCCTTCTTCATTTTCCTTTAAAACTAAATCTTCAAAATCTTCTGTTCTATTTCCGTAAAGAAGTAACACCTCAATAATTCTCTGCTCTAATTCAAACTGTATATCTACCTTTTTTAATGAGGTTTTATGTTTAACTACTTCAAATGCTTTTTGTTTTGTTTGGTAGGTTTTATTAGCGTCCCGTAATTCTTTTCTTCCTATTTGTGCCAATGTGCTGAAGAGTACATCTTCGCTAATATCCATAATTCGCGCACACTCTTGCACATAAATTTCTGTTTGAATACGATCAGGAATTTTCGAAATACTTGTTACCATATCTCTAATCAGGTCAGCCTTTTTTACAGGATCGTTTTTGGCTTCTTCCATGAGCAAAGCTGCCTTATAAGCAATAAAATCTTTGGAATTTTCTTGAAGATACAATGTCAATTCTTCAAATGTATTTTGTTTTGCAAAACTATCTGGATCTTCGCCATCAGGAAACGTACAAACTTTTACATTCATACCTTGTTCTAAAATAAGGTCAATGCCTCGAAGCGAAGCTCTAATTCCAGCAGCATCACCATCAAACAAAACCGTAATATTTTTTGTAAGCCTGTTTACAAGTCTAATTTGGTCTGGTGTTAATGCAGTTCCAGAAGAAGACACTACGTTTTTTATTCCTTTTTGGTAAAACTGAATCACATCCGTATAACCTTCTACAAGATAACAGTTGTCTTCTTTTGCAATACTCTGTTTTGCATGATAAATACCATACAACACTTTACTTTTATGATAAATTTCGCTTTCAGGAGAATTAAGGTACTTGGCAGCATTTTTATTTGTGGCTAAAATGCGTCCTCCAAAACCCAATACACGACCAGACATACTGTGAATAGGAAAAATAACGCGTCCTTTAAAACGATCGAAATGCCTTTCTTCTTTAACAATGGTAAGCCCTGTTTTTTCGAGAAAATTTAGTTGATAGCCCTTTTTTAAAGCCTCATTTGTAAAGGCTTGCCACTCGTCTAAAGCATAACCTAAATCAAACTTTTTTATGGTTTCTTCAGTAAATTTTCGTTCTTTAAAATAGCTCAACCCAATGGCTTTGCCTTGATCTGTTTTATGTAATATATTTTGAAAATACTGACTCGCAAATTCACTAACCAAATACATACTTTCACGCTCATCTGCTTCTTGCTTCTGTTCATCGCTCTGTTCGGTT
>RDRZ01000043.1 GCA_003709165.1 Flavobacteriaceae bacterium PRS1 | reverse complement strand
AATTAGCTAATAATTCTTCTTTTGCTTTTGTTATTCCATAAATACAATCTTCAATAGTAATTGTTCCACCAGTTGTTATTCGGTGTTCTGCTTTTCGTTTTTTATTTAAATGCATCCATGACAAAATATACAAAGCCGCTGTTTTATTTTTAACATCAGACTTCCTGTTCCAGGTATTTAACAATTGGATAGCATCAGCAATTTCTGGATATTCATTTGGATTTAACTGCATCATCATTTCCAGATTAATGGCAGTTCTTGTTGTCATTACAGATGGATATTGACTATCGTATTTAATACGTTTAAAATCAGAATAATTTAAACTGTCATACTGCGAAATCAATTCTAAAAAGCGTGTGCTTCTATTATTTTCCAATCCTTTTGATTGATAACCCATAGTTTTATTCAGTACCGTTTCTATACTATTACTCAAACTATCGGTTGCAGAAAATGGCGTGTTGTTGGTGTTAAAAACCCAACCACTTGGTGGATTTAAAACTTGGGGTAAACTGTCTAAAGGAATAATCTCTTCATTCCAAAATGTTTCAGACGTATTTCCTGGCAGTACCTTGTTCCACGAATAATCAGGATTTCTAACAGGAAGTCTTCCATTACTCAAAAAATAAATATTGTCTTCCTTATCTGCATATATAATATTCAAACTAGCTAAACCTCTAATTTCGAGTGCTTTTTTAAATTGGTCAAAGTTTGTGGCTTTATTCATTTCGTACCATTGTTCAGCCATTTTTATAGATTTACCTACTACAAATCGCCAGGCAAAAACACCGTCATCTGTTTTAAAAGTCGGACCGTATTTACTTTCATAAATGGTCTTCTTAATTGGAATTTTAATGGGTCCAACAAGTTTTAACCAGGATTTATAGTTCTTTTCTTTTAATTCCAGCCATTCGTCATCAAAACGATACAGGTTTTCTTTTTCAGGATGCATTTCCAGTTTATATACATCCGAAAAATCGGCATGATTCACAGTATGAGCCCAACCTAAATTCTCGTTTGCGCCATGAAAAATACAAATACCACCTGCAAAGGTACCTCCCAAAATATTCATTCCTTCTTCACTAATTAAATGAGCTTCGTACCAAGAATACCAACCTTCTAATGGTTGGTGAGAATTGATTGCTAAATAAGTTTTACCATCAGTCGTTTTCCGTTTAGAAATCGCAAACGCATTAGATCCTTTTGGAATATCACTTTGTAAATCTTTAATAATGGTTCCATCCATTATTTTTGCCAAATCTTGTCCGGCATGCGAAACCTCTAAATTTCCTAATAAATATCCCACAATAATATCTTGTCCAGTTATTGGAAATAAATCACTTAACAAGACTTCTTTTGGGTGTAATGACGCATAAGCATTAATTCCAGCTACAAAACTTTCCAAATACGTTTTAAATTTTCCAGTAACATCTTTGTCATACTTTTTTGCTACAATCTCTTGCAATCCCATAAATTTAATTCCAAAATCTGCTACTAATCCTTCTTTTCCTTTTATTTCTCCCAACATACCTTTACAAGCTGCCATTAGTTCCTGTAGAGTCACAAAATCGTCTTCACATTCTACCCAAGCCAAGCCATAGGCAACTTCTGCGTCAGTTTTCGCCATAATATGTGGAACTCCCCAAACATCTCGAGCAATTATAATATTTGTAAGCTCTTCACCTTCAGGATTTGAACAACAGCCAAATAATAGCAATACTAAAAAACTAAAATAAATGGTACGCATGGACAGCAATTTCAGTAAATATAGTAAGAAGTTTTACGTAATTTTACCTAATGATAAAAGAGATTCAACTTCGTGTCACACTTCAAGAAGAAAAGCAAGACGATATTCTTTTAAAAAAATCTGCAAGGTTTCTCCATATCAATCAAAAAGACATTACTGATATCAAGTTGCTTCGTAAATCTATCGATGCCAGAAAGGTCAAGATTATATTCAATTATAAAGTTGCCGTTTATATTAAAGAGCAAATGCCAGAATCTTCTGCTTATGAATTTAATTACAAAGATGTTTCAAAAGCGAAATCTATTCATATTATAGGTTTCGGGCCTGCAGGAATGTATGCTGCATTACGCTGTATAGAACTTGGATACAGACCTATTGTGCTGGAACGAGGTAAAAATGTAAAAGACAGACGACGCGATTTAAAAGCCATAAACCAAGACCACTTTGTTAACGAAGATTCTAATTATTGTTTTGGCGAAGGTGGTGCAGGAACTTATAGCGATGGGAAATTATATACTCGTAGCTTAAAACGAGGTGATGTTCGTCGCATATTCGAAAATCTGGTACTTCATGGGGCAACGGAGCAAATTTTGATAGATGCACATCCACATATTGGCACAAATAAATTGCCTAAGGTTGTTCAGAATATTAGAGAAACCATTTTAAAATATGGTGGTGAAATTCATTTTGAAAGTCGTGTTACAGACTTTATAATAAAAGACAACAATATAAAAGCAATTCAATTACAAAACAACATAGAAATGGCTGTTGAACGAATTATTTTAGCAACAGGACATTCGGCAAGAGATATTTACTATTTATTGCATAAAAAAAACATTGCACTAAAAGCAAAATCCTTTGCAATGGGAATTCGTGTTGAGCATCCACAACACATCATAGATTCTATACAATACCATTGTAGTGGCAAACGAAATGAATTATTACCAGCAGCATCTTACAATTTGGTACACCAAATAAATGGTAGAGGTGTGTATTCGTTTTGCATGTGTCCTGGCGGATTTATTGTTCCGGCAGCAACAGCAAATGGTGAAGTGGTTGTTAACGGAATGTCGCCTTCCAAAAGAAATAACCCATTTGCCAATTCTGGAATCGTGGTAGAAATTAATGTAGATACCGATTTGCCAAAATACGAACGATTTGGAGTTTTAAAAGGATTAGAATATCAGAAATATTTAGAAGGTTTAGCCTTTACTTCTGGCGGAAGAAATCAAACAGCACCAGCACAACGTTTAACCGATTTTGTTGAAGGACGTTTATCAACCAATTTGAATGAGACTTCCTACCAACCCGGATTAAAATCGGCTCCTTTACATTCTTTATTGCCAAAATTAATAGGAGGCAAATTACGAAAAGGTCTTGAAGTTTTCGGACAAAAAATGAAAGGCTACTATACCAACGAAGCTAATGTTGTTGGTGTAGAATCACGAACATCGTCTCCTATAACTATTCCGAGAAACGAAAATTTAGAACATCCTGAAATAAAAGGGTTGTTCCCTTGTGGTGAAGGTGCTGGTTATGCTGGCGGAATAGTTTCTGCTGCAATGGATGGCGAACGTTGTGCAGAAGCAGCGACAAATGGGTTATAATTTTTAATTAGTCTTTCTTATTTTCAATTAAAGAAGAAAAAAATCTATTATCTTTTGTCTAAAAGCGAAGCGGTCTATCATCTTTTTAAAAGATATTATTCCTATTTTTGCTACATTAAATGTTTAATTTAACTTAAAATATTCTTCCTTTTAGGAAGATGAAAGATGAGTATGAACGCATATATATTTCCAGGTCAAGGAGCACAATTTTCAGGAATGGGTTTAGACCTTTACGAACACTCACCTTTTGCACAAGAACTGTTTGAAAAAGCAAACCATATTCTCGGTTTTAATATTACAGATATTATGTTTGAAGGTTCAGCAGAAGACCTTAAACAAACCAAAGTAACACAACCAGCAATTTTTTTGCATTCAGTCATTTTAGCGAAAATTTTAGGCGATAGTTTTAACCTAGATATGGTTGCAGGACATTCGCTTGGAGAGTTTTCTGCTTTAGTTACTATTGAAGCATTAACTTTTGAAGATGGTTTAAAATTGGTTTCACAACGCGCTCTTGCCATGCAAAAAGCATGTGAAATGCAGCCAAGTACTATGGCTGCTGTTTTGGGTTTAGAAGATGCTGTTGTTGAAAAAATATGTGCTGAAACAGAAGGCATTGTAGTTGCGGCAAATTATAATTGTCCTGGGCAACTCGTTATTTCTGGTGATATTGATGCTATTAATAGAGCCTGTGAAACCTTAAAAGAAAAAGGAGCTCGACGAGCTTTGGTACTTCCTGTTGGGGGTGCATTTCATTCGCCTTTAATGGAACCTGCTCGTGAAGAATTAGCTGCTGCCATTGAAAATACAAGGTTTAGCAAGCCCAATTGTCCAATCTATCAAAATGTAACTGCAAAAGCTGTTACTAATGAAACAGACATAAAAGCAAATTTAATTTTACAGTTAACTTCTCCTGTTCGTTGGTCGCAATCGGTTCAACAAATGATTGCAGATGGAGCTACACATTTTACCGAAGTTGGTCCAGGAAAGGTATTGCAAGGTTTGGTTAGAAAAATTAACAGAGAAGTAGAAACAACATCAGCAATTTTTTAAATCCAAACTTAATATGAAATTATCACGACGCTCTATTTTTATTAGTTTATTAATTGTTTTTAATATTGCTATCGACCAGATTTCAAAATTTTGGGTTAGAAACTATGTTGAACTTTATAAAGAAACTCAACTTCTTGGTAATAAATTTATCCTAACCAATGTTGAAAACTCTGGTGCTTTTCTCGGAATGGGAAGTGAATTAAATCCTACATTAAAAATAATTTTGCTTCTTATATTACCTATTGCTGTTTTAGGATTTGTATTACGCTATGTGTTTAAAGACAAAACCATTGATAAGCTTTCACTCATTGGTTTCTCTTGTATTCTTGGAGGTGGTTTTGCAAATATATATGATAGAATACTCTATGGTTCGGTGACCGATTTTTTTCATATTGATTTAGGTGGTATTTTTAGAACAGGGATTTTTAATATGGCAGATTTGTCAGTTACTACTGGAATGATACTTATAGTTACTGCAAGTTTTATCTACCGAAAAAAATAATTACTCTTTATATATCTTCCCCTCTTTCATTACAAAAACAATAGTTTCCATAGTGTGAATGTTTTGCGTTGGATCTTCGTCTGTAGCAACAATATCGGCAAGAAATCCGACAGCAATTTGCCCTAAATTGTCTAATTATAAAACTTTAGCATTAGTGATTGTGGCGCTTTGAATAGTTTCAATAGCTGGCATTCCAGCCTCAACCATATAACCAAACTCTTTTCCGTTTTCACCATGGTTAAAAACACCGGCATCTGTACCAAATGCAATAAGTACGCCTTTACTATATGCTTTTCTGAAAGTGTCTTGTATTTTTGGCCCAATTGCTAATGCTTTTGGAACAATAATTTCCGGAAAATAGCCTTTAATTTTTGCTTTAGCTTCTACAGATTTTCCAGCAGTAATTGTTGGCACATAATACACCTTATACTCTTTCATTAACTCCATGGTTTCGGCACTCATTAAAGTACCGTGTTCTATAGTTTTAACGCCTCCGAGAATAGCACGCCTCATACCTTCATCGCCATGAGCATGAGCTGCAACTTGCATTCCGTAATCTTTTGCTGTTTCGCAAATAGCTTTAATTTCTTCTAAAGTAAATTGTGGATTTTGTCCGCTTTTGGCAACGCTTAACACGCCACCAGTTGCTGTGATTTTAATCCAATCTGCACCATTTTTATAGCGTTGTCTCACCGCTTTTCTGGCATCATCTACACTATTTACAACTCCTTCTTTTGGTCCTGGATCTCCCATTAATACTTTACTTCTCCCATTTGTTGGGTCAGCATGACCTCCCGTTGTTCCTAATGCTTTTTCGGCAGTTAAAATTCGAGGTCCAACAACTTTTTCTTGAGCAATGGCATTACGTAACGAAACATTAACACCACTTCCTCCTAAATCCCTAACAGTAGTAAAACCTGCCATTAGAGTTATTTTTGCATGTTTTTGAGAATTAAAGGCAATATCAGCTTCATTAAGTATAAAAGGTTCTATATACGATTTCAGACTTAATTCACTTTCTAAATGCACGTGCATATCAATAAGCCCAGGCATTACGGTTTTATCTTTTAAATCGATAACAATATCTTCAGAATTTTCTGGAGTTACATAACCATCAAGAATAGATAAAATTGTTTTACCTGAAACTACAACAGTTTTATTTGTAAGCACTTTACCATTTTTTGTGTCTATTAATTTTCCGCAATGTAAATAGGTGTTTTGAGAAGTAATACTGAAAGAAAACAGTACTGTTAGAAGAAAAAGTAATTTATTCATAATGACTATAATTGAAATTTATATTATTTAGTTGTTTTTTCTTATGTGTTGCTCCCATTTCCATGCAGAACGCATAGCATCATCTAAAGTTAGTGTGGCTTTCCATCCTAATTTAGTATTTGCTTTTGTAGTATCTGCATAAGCCGAAACAATATCTCCTTCTCTTCGGTCTGCAATTTTATAATTTAATTTTTGTCCTGAAACTTTTTCAAAAGACTTTATGACTTCCAGAACAGAGCTTCCTGTGCCAGTTCCAATATTAAAGGTTTCATAATTGGAATAGGTTGATTTATTTAGTAATCTCTGTAAAGCCACAACATGTGCTTTTGCTAAATCTACCACATGAATATAATCGCGAATACAAGTCCCATCCGAAGTTGGATAATCGTCGCCAAAAACCGAAAGTTGTTCTCTAATTCCAATAGCAGTTTGTGTTATAAAAGGCACTAGATTTTGAGGCACACCAATAGGCAATTCTCCAATTTTAGTGCTTTTATGTGCTCCAACAGGATTAAAATAACGTAAAGCAATCGCATTAAGATGAGGTGTTACTTTACAAGTATCCTTAATTATTTCTTCGCCAATTTGTTTTGTATTTCCATAAGGCGATTCGGCATTTTTTATTGGTGCATTTTCAGTAATCGGCAATTCATCTGCTTGTCCATATACTGTACATGAGGAGCTAAAAATAAAATTTGCTGGTTTTAATTTTTGTAATTCCTGAAGTATATAAACCAAGGTGTTGATATTATTTTCGTAATAAAGTAATGGTTTTTCCACACTTTCGCCAACAGCTTTACTTGCTGCAAAATGAATAACGCCTTGAATATCTTGATGAGTTTTAAAAAACGTTTGTACTTTGGGTTTATCCTTTAAATCTAATTTTTCATAAGTTGGTGCGATTCCTGTAATTGATGAAATTCCGCCTAAAACATCCATTGAAGAATTGGACAAATCGTCTATAATAATGACATCAAAACCTTTATTTTGAAGTTCTACAACGGTATGAGAACCAATAAAACCTAATCCGCCTGTAACCAGTATTTTACCCATTTATAAAATCTATTATTGTACTTGAAATAAATGCAATTTGCTCGTCATCAAGTTCGGTGTGCATTGGTAACGAAATAACTTCTTTTACTAACTGATTTGTGACTGGAAAATCTGCTTCATCATAACGTGAATCCTGATAAGCCTTTTGACTATGTAGCGGTATGGGATAATACACTCCACACGGAATTCCGTTATCATTAAGATGCTGTGCCAATGCATCTCTATCTACTCCATTAACTTTTAATGTATATTGATGAAACACATGATTATTATCACTCCCACTTCTAAAAGGCGTTATAATTTTTTCTTGCCCTTTAAAAGCTTCGTCATATTTATTAGCTGCTTCTCTTCTCGCATTACAATAAGCATCCAAACGAGGTAATTTTGCATTTAAAACAGCTGCCTGAATGGAGTCCAATCGGGAATTCACACCTACTACATCATGATGATAACGCTTGTACATACCGTGGTTTACAATACCTCGAATAGTATGCGCTAAATCATCATTATTTGTAAAAATCGCACCTCCATCTCCATAACAGCCCAAATTTTTTGATGGAAAAAACGAAGTAGAACCAATTTGACTAATCACTCCCGCTTTTGTTTTTGTACCATTTTTGGATGTATAAGTAGCTCCGATGGCTTGAGCATTATCTTCTATAACATACAAGTTATGAGCTTTAGCAATCTCCATAATAGCATCCATATCAGCACATTGCCCAAACAAATGCACAGGTACAATTGCTTTAGTTTTTGGCGTGATTGCTTTTTTAATGGCTCCAATATTGATGTTAAAATCGTCTGGATTTACATCAACCAAAACAGGAGTAAGTTGCAATAATGCGATAACCTCAACGGTTGCTGCAAATGTAAAATCGGCTGTAATAACTTCGTCTCCTGATTTTAAACCCAAGCCCATCATTGTTATTTGCAATGCGTCTGTTCCATTTGCACAAGGAATTACATGCTTCACACCTAAATAGTTTTCTAAAGCACTCTGAAAGCTATGAACTTCCGGACCATTTATGAAGGTAGTAGATTCAATAACATTTAAAACCGAATTATTTACTACATCTTTTATATCTTCATATTGACCATTTAGATCAACCATTTGTATTTTCTTCATATGTGACGAAATTACAAAATTCATTACCGTTAGGCAATGAATTTATTTTAAAGAAGTGTATTTTAGCCTGAAAGAAAAACTTTGAAGATTCTCTATAACATACTCACTTATATTGCTACATTTCATTTAAAAATCATTGCAAATTTTAATACCAAGTTACGTCTCGGTGTCGAAGGAAGAAAAAATACTTATAAGATTTTAAAATCCAATATTTCATCTCAGGATAAGGTAATTTGGTTTCATTGCGCATCTCTTGGCGAATACGAAATGGGACTTCCTGTATTTGAAGAAATTAAAAAATTATATCCTCATCATAAAATAGTATTGAGCTTTTTTTCTCCTTCCGGATTCGAAATTCGTAAAAAAAATCCGCTAACTGATATTGTGGTGTATTTACCTTGGGACACTAAGTATAATGCAAAAACATTTTTAAATTTTGTGCATCCCGATTTGGTGATTTTTGTGAAGTATGAAATTTGGCCAAATTATTTGAACGAATTAAAAAGAAGAAAAATTAGGACAATTTTAATTTCCGCTTTATTTATAAAAGAACAATTATTTTTTAAATTTTATGGTGGACTGATGCGCAAATCTCTAAACGTTTTTGAACACATTTTTGTGCAAGATGAAAATTCAAAAGAATTGTTAAAATCTATAGGTTTTACTAATGTTACTATTTCTGGTGATACACGATTCGATCGGGTTTATAATCAGTTACAAATAGATAATACTTTAGGTTTTATTAAAGAGTTTAAGCAAGATAAACTTTGTATTGTCGCAGGAAGTACTTGGACAGAAGATGAAGCATTAATTGTAGATTATATTAATTCGACTTCCGAAGATTTAAAATTTATTATAGCACCTCACAATATAAAACCTAAACAAATTGAAAATTTAAAAAATTCAATTCAAAAGAAAACAATTCTATTTTCAGAAAAAGAACGATTAGACGTTTCAGACTATCCCGTTTTCATTATCGATACAATTGGTATTTTATCTAAAATTTATAGTTATGCAGATATTGTTTTTGTTGGTGGTGCAGTTGGCAATACTGGACTTCATAATACTTTAGAAGCTGCTGTTTTTGGAGTACCTATAATTATTGGAAAAAATCACAAGAAATTCCCCGAAGCTAACGAAATGACAGAAAGAGGTGGTATGTATGCTATTTCTAACCAAAAAGAATTTGATGCTATTTTGGATTCATTAGCTTTAAATACTGAAAAAAGGAAGCGATCAGGAAGCTTAAACGCTATTTATATCGCAAAAAAATGTGGTGTCGTAATCCAAATCATACATTACATACGTAAATAGAGTGAAAAACTTACGCTTTTAACAATATATTAAAAAAATGTTAAAAATATTTTGTAAAAAACATTAGATGTTATTAATTGCATAAAAATTAACTTTAAAATACTAAAAATGAAAAAACTAATTTTAAGTTCTGCATTAGTATTGGCATTATGTTTCTCGTTTACATCTTGTAGAGAGAAAAAAGAAGCTGATAAAGCAGAAGATTCTACAGAAGCTGCAGTAGAAGAATCAACTGAAGAAGCAATTGAAGTAGAAGAAACTGTTACTGATTCTACAACTACTACTATTGATGATGCAACAGAAGCTGTTGAAGAAGCCAATGATGACGATGAAGAAGTTGATGATGATGATGCTAGTAAAAAAGACAATTAATCACTTACTTGACTTTTTAAAAATAAATAGCCTTACATAATTATGTAAGGCTATTTTGTGCAATAAATTATGCATATTAAACCGAATTGCCTATCTTTAGTGAATTATTAATCCTTGATAGTCATGAGTGGAGGTCTAAGAATATTAATTATTTTAATAATAATGTTTATTGGAATATATTTTTATTCCATATCATACAGATATATAAGAACCACAAAAGAAAAGAAAAGAAAAAAAGAAATACTTAATAAAGAAGAAGCGTTTAGGCAGCGGAAAATGAAGTCTCAAAAAGACAGAGAAGAAAAAGCATGGATTACCGAGTTAAGACATAAAGAAATTAAGAGACAATTTAAATGGTTAAAAGGGATTAATAAGGACATTAGAAAGAAAGAAGAAATTTTGCTTGATAAATAAGCAAATAACAGAATAATTATTAAGATAGTTTTATCTCATAAAAAAGCCTTAACACACTGTGTTAAGGCTTTTTTACACTTAACGACGCAGTTCTCAAACTCTTTTATCAAAACCTTTTTAAACTCTACAAACTAAAAGAAATGTGAAAGTAAAAAAGTGAAGCAAACTTATTTTCCATTTGGCTCATCTTTTTAGCACCGTGGTGTTTTAACTCGGTTGCTGTCAATTTAATGACTCTTGATGTTATTATAAATATATGAAATTTATATTGCTGATTTTAAACTGAAATTGAGAATTTTAGAAATGATAAATATCAATTCCCGCTTAAAATAAATGCATTACCTTTGATTTTATTAAAATTCTTATTTATCAAAAATTTAAGAATCAACTAAGGTTAAAACGCCAAGTGTCACTAAACACGGCACTTGCTGTTAAATTAAAAGATATAAGCCCCATAATCAGCGGAAATAAATTATAATATAACATAAAGGAAAATGAAAATATTATGTGTTTTATATGACGACCCAAAAGATGGTATGCCAAGTAATTATGCTTTAGACGGCATACCTAAATTAGAAACATATCCAGATGGTATGACACTGCCAACACCAAAAGGACGAGATTTTAATCCAGGTGACTTGCTAGGTTGTGTTTCTGGAGAATTAGGATTAAGAAATTTTTTAGAAGATAGAGGACATACATTAGTTGTTACATCAGATAAAGATGCTGACGGTTGCGAAGCCGATAAAGAATTAGTTGATACTGATGTTGTAATCTCACAACCATTCTGGCCTTACTACCTGACAAGAAAAAGAATGGAAAGTGCACCAAATTTAAAAATGGCAATAACGGCAGGTATAGGATCTGATCACGTTGACTTACAAGCGGCAATGGATCATAAAGTTGATGTTGTAGAAGTTACATATTGCAATTCAATTTCTGTATCTGAACATATTGTTATGATGATTTTATCTTTAGTAAGAGATTATCACAACCAACACGCAATTGTAAAAGCAGGTGGTTGGAATATTTCTGATGCTGTTCAACGTTCCTACGATGTAGAAGGAATGCATATTGGTACAGTAGCGGCTGGACGTATTGGGTTATCTGTTTTAAGAAAAATGAAACCATTTGATGTACACTTACATTATTTTGATAGACATAGATTACCTGAATCTGTTGAACAAGAATTAAATTTATCGTTTCATGAATCTGTAGAATCAATGGTTGCTGTATGTGATGTAGTTACAATTAATTGTCCATTACATCCGGAAACTGAAAACTTATTTGATGAAATCTTAATTAACAAAATGAAAAAAGGTGCATATCTAGTTAATACTGCCAGAGGAAAGATTTGTAATAAAGAAGCAATTGCAGAAGCACTTAAGTCTGGCCAATTAAGTGGTTATGCAGGAGATGTTTGGTTTCCACAACCAGCACCTAACGATCACGTTTGGAGAACTATGCCTAATCACGGTATGACTCCACACACTTCAGGAACAACTCTATCAGCACAGGCAAGATACGCTGATGGTACTAGAGAAATATTAGAATGCTTCTTTGATAATGAACCAATTAGAAATCAATACTTAATTGTAAAAGATGGAGAACTTGCAGGAATGGGAGCCCATTCTTATAGTAAGGGAAGTGTAACTGAAGGTTCAGAAGAAGCTGCAGAATATAAAAAATAATCCCTTCTTCCAAGAACTAATCCAATAGATTATTACAGAATATATAAACCCAAGCAGTGGGTGTTTGAAGGAGTTATAGGCAAATAAATATTGTGTTTTATACTATAGAAGATGATAGGTGTGATAATATGACCCATGTACATTTATTGATTGACACTAATTCTAATTATAATAGACTAGGTTTAGCTAAAGAATTAGGTATAAATAAAAAAGCTATTACTTATTTAGAAAAAGTTAAAAACGCATCTGATGTCGCAAATTATGTAACTAAAGATTTTTGGAAAAGAACATCATCCTATGATATTAGATTTAATTAACAAAGTAGCAATACACAAACGATAATTATTCTCTAACTAAATACCATCATAGAACTGTAAAACGCTCTAATTGGTCATTGTGTAATACTTAAAATGATTAACTTTGAGAATATCAACAACAACTAAAAATTAAATGTTATGGGAAGTAAATTCTTTGGAAATAAATCAGAACAGCAAACTAATAAAAAGGGGAAACGTAAGGCTGGAAAAAGTAATAGTAATGTAAAAAGATCGTCAAGCGTTAAAAAGAGTGCAAGAGGAAGATAAAAACGAGTCAAAGAATTATGTTAAAAATATATGACTATCGGATAGTTTACACATTTTTCGTCCATTTACAAGAAACAGAATCAATTACAACCTATTGAAGACAGAATCAAAATATCTCCTGAGAAGTGTCAGATGGAGTATCTACATCCTCGTTTTGACAGTTCACTAGAAATAAAAAACAAATGATTGATAATATTCTTGACCCATTTAAAAGAAACAAGATAGACAATATCATAAATGCATAAATTTTCACTTGATATTCATCTTCTAATTCTGAAATAGTATTAATCAAACTGCCTCCTAAAACAAAACCAATTTATAAGTATCTCTATATACAGGTAACTCGGTATGTAATGCCATTTTTAAAATCTGTCGCTACGCGACTATGAATTAAATTGTTAAATAACTAAATAATTAAAAAGCTCTAACAGCACGCACGAGGCCCGTGGTATCCTTATCGTAGCTGGCCTGACCACCACTGGAGAAACCCTGCCCCCACGCGGGTCCGTTATCGGCCTCCGTAGAACTCCAGTAGTAGTATTCAGTAAAACCGCCAATTACGGTCTTATTTAAATACATTTGATTTAATTCATCTTTTGAAGGCAGGAACCAATCACTGTATCCACCAAGAGTTAGATTTGCGCAAATATCTGCCGCAGTTCCAGCCGTAGTGCATCCAGCTTCTATGTCAATCGTATTTTGATTACCTGTTCCAATAGCTGTTCCATCTGCTCCTGTAATTACAGTTCCTTGACAACCCCATTTTGCTCCTGTAGATTGCTCTGAGGGTGCTGCAATTAGTCCACCACCAAATCCATCTAAATAAAAGATAATACCACCTTGATAGCTATCACCAATAGCGAGTCCGCCCCCTGAATCAGAACTACAAGCAAACAACCCAAATACAAGAAATAAATAAAATAACTTTTTCATAGTTATACATTTTAAAAGTAAAGAGAGCATAAGTTAATAAAATATTTTATAACAAACTAAACCATAGGCATATCTTCTTCTGTTAAAATTATTGTAACTTGTAGGTATGAAAAAGCTGTTATTCATAACATTAATTATTCTTTTATATGGGTGTGATTCTAAACCTAAAAATCCATTATATCTTGATTCAAACGGGATTACAATAAAAGCTCATAAATGGGCAAAAGTTGGAGATGATGGTGTAGTTAATGATGTATTATATGAGATTGTAGATAGACAAACGCTATATTCTTTAATCAGAAGCGGCAACACATATGAAAGAGTTTGCACATCATTTATAACTGATATGAATAATATGTTTCGCTATACTTACACATCACAGGACATATCAACTTGGGATGTAAGTAATGTTGAAAACATGGGGCAAATGTTTTATTCTAATGGGAAGTTTAATCAGAATATATCAGATTGGGATGTCAGCAATGTTACTATTATGGGCAGTATGTTCGGCTACGCATCTTCCTTTAATCAGGATATAGGTTCTTGGGATGTCAGCAATGTTACTAATATGGGCAGTATGTTCAGAGGAGCTTCTTCCTTTAATCAGGATATAGGTTCTTGGGATGTAAGTAATGTTACTAAATTTCAGTGGATGTTTTCTGATGCATCATCATTCAATCAAGATATTGGTTCTTGGGATGTGAGCAGTGTTGTTGGTTGTCATCGCTTTTGTTCACAAGTTACTAATTGGACTTTGCCAAAACCTAACTTTACTAATTGTGACCCTAAACAATGGCTATAATTCATTGTGGTTTTGTGCTGCACCAAAATAAAAGTATTAACCAATGGCTGATTTCCAAGCGGAATAATCCTGCGAATGATTCCACAACGAAATCATAGACAAGACCGTTAGCAGCAAGCTAAAAATCGACTTACCTAGAAAATGATAATTGATACTACATTTAACGTTTATACAGATGCAAAAGGCGGAGACCCAGACAGTACAAGCCCAACACTTCGTTCCTATCACAAAGCTCTGTGGAGTAAACCTTTGCCAAACGGACAAATATTTGAGTTGATTAACAATAAAAGCGGAGTTTATTTATATCATAATTCTGTGCAAGGCGAGTTTTTATTGGGAAGTGACGCAATTACTCACTCTTATAAAAACCACAAACGAAAAAAGTGGCTTACAGAAAAAATACAAACTGATGTAAACGAACTTTTTGACGCAGGCTCGACTATTGGAGCATTCACGATTTTCCCGAATAAAAGAGTTGATGGACAGCACACAATAAATCAAGCACGAGGAGTAAATAGTTTAATTGACGACAGATTTGACTTGACTTTAGAATGTATCAGACTTTATTATCATGGTCAAGAAAGTCCGCTTTACTACACCTTATTACGTTATAAAAACTTCTTTGACTTATTTGAGAGTTTTAATGGCTATATTGAATTTTTCTTGCTTGAAGACCTTATTAACGAAAATCAAAAAATCAGATTTTACTTGCCTTTTGACAACTTCAAATCAAGACCAAATTTTTCCACCATTGAGGACTATTTGACTTATAAAAAAGGTGTAATGAATTTCATTAAAGCACGCAACGAAAGAATTAAAAATTATACCAATCAATGAACGGAATAAATAAAAGCCTGCTGCTAACACCGTGTATAATTAATTGCTATTAATATGACCCTCTACGAATTTAACTCTCTTACCCTCGAAGAAAAACAAACAACCGTTTGGGATAAAGGAACTTTTTTAGACAACTATATTACAGAAGATATTCGTATCAACTGCTATGCAATAGACAGGTTCTTTGTTGAGGTTGTTTATGATGGAGAGCAGAATGTTATTACAGAAGTTAGGAGTTTTAAAACAGGTCATAGTCTTGACAAGTATTCACCAAATAGTTATTTTGATTAATCAATCTTTTTCAATCTTTTTTAATTCAGTATAAACTGATTTTTAACTGATATTCATTAATGATTTTAATTGATTATATTTGAGATTATGAAAAATTATTTAATACTATTTTTATCTATTTTCCTATTAATTGGATGTAATAACGACGACAACGACCACGACTACCATTTGGAATATGTAAGTGTTATAAGCGTGGAACTCCCAGATGAATTTATTTATGGACATACATATCGAATTAATGTTACCATAGAATTGCCAAATAGTTGTTATTATTATTATAATCAATATTATTACTTCTATGAAGGAACCTCAAGGCTTATTTACCCTATTGCACATGTAGATGGTGGTGTTGATTGTACTCCAAATATTACAGAAATTACATTTTCAATACCAGTACAAGCCCTACAGAATGAACCTTATATTTTTAAATTTTATCAAGGGGAAGATGCTGATGGGCAAGAAATGTTCTTAACTATTGAGGTTCCTGTAATTTAACATAACTATGACAGACCTCTTAAACGCTCTAATTGGTCAATGTGTAAGGCTTATAGTTGATTAATCAAGTTTTTTCAATTCAATAGTTGATTTGTATTAATGTTGCTCTGC
>RDRZ01000042.1 GCA_003709165.1 Flavobacteriaceae bacterium PRS1 | reverse complement strand
GAAATGGAGAACCAATAAAACACGAGATTGTAGAAATTGCCACCAAAATTATTCCAAGAAACTCTACTAAAAAAATTTAATAAGTCAAATTTAATATTCATTAAATTGTTTATTCCTTTTTTAATGTATTAGTTTTAAAACGAAAACGTTTTCGTTTAATTAATGCCCTCTTTTTTTAAATATTTCTATGAAGTCTTTAAAAAAATGAAGAAATTCGTTAATACTTAATCAATTTATAAAATGATGAAAATATTTCTGTTTATTTTATTTTCCTTAAAAACATTGATGCCAAATGCACAAAATGACAGCTGGAATATATCTACTTCCTATAATACAAATTATACTGGTATTGTTGTTGCCAATGGACGTATAGGAATGTTGCCGTCTGAACAACCATTTAAAATAGAACATATTATTTTAAATAATGTTTATGATAAAGCATCTGCATTAGGTGTTAGTCGAATACTAAAAGGAATGAACTTTGGTAATCTTGAAATTGAAATTGATAGTGAATTAATTTCTTCAAATAACATTAGTAATTGGAAACAAACTTTAAATATGAAGGAAGCTAGTTTTACCACTTCATTTACATTTAAAGACAAAGCAGATATTTCATACACAATGTATGCATTACGAAATGTGCCATATAGCGGATATATAGATATAAGCATAAAAGCCAAACAATCTATTAAGGTAAAAGCAACCGGTAAAATTGAAACTCCAAAAGAATACCAAGAGCCGTTAAGTACATTCAGAGTTTTAAAAGATAATGAAACAACAATGCCAATTCTCCAAACAGTTGCAAAGAGTCGAATGGGTAAGCATACCGTTGGAACATCTGCAACATTTATTTGGCACGATATAAATTCCGGTAGAGAGAATCAACGACCTAAATTGACTCATAATAAAGTTTCTGATTATGACAACAGGGTGTCTTTTGAAAAAGAAATAAAAAAAGGGGCACCTCTTGAATTTGCATGGACTGCAGCTCAATGTACGTCACAAGATTTTTTCGACCCACAAAATGAATCAGAACGCTTTGTAATTTTTAACTTATTAACCCCAAGAGTTGATCTGTTAAGACAACATAAAGATCTTTGGGAAGATTTATGGGAAGGTGATATTATTATTGAAGGTGATCTGCAATCTCAACAAGATATTAGATTAGCACTTTACCATTTGTATACTTTTAGCAGAGGAGATTCAGATTTAAGTATTTCACCAATGGGATTATCCTCACAAGGATATAATGGGCATATTTTTTGGGACACTGAATTATGGATGTTTCCACCACTTTTGTTGCTCAATCAAGACATTGCAAGATCTCTTGTAAATTACAGATCCGACAGACTGGATATGGCAAAACGAAAAGCAATCAATTTTGGTTATAAAGGTGCTATGTTTCCATGGGAAAGTGATGATACTGGTGAGGAAGCTACTCCTGCTTGGGCTTTAACAGGTACTTTTGAGCATCATATTACAGCTGATGTTGCTATTGCTTTTTGGAATTATTATCGAGTTACTAAAGATAAACTTTGGCTTGAAGAACGTGGCTACCCTTTGTTAAAAGAAATTGCAGATTATTGGGTAAGTCGCTCAATTAAAAATAAAGATGGTTCATACTCTATAAAAAACGTTGTTGGTGCTAATGAATTTGCACCAAATGTAGATGATAATGCTTTTACAAATGGATCAGCAATTACCGCATTACAATTTGCTGTTTTGGCTGCAAAAGAATTAAATATTGAACCTAATACAAACTGGAGTACAGTTGCCGATAATATTATTATTCATAAATTTCTTGATGGCACTACAATGGAACACAGTAAATACAAAGGCGAAATTATTAAACAAGCTGATGTGAACTTATTATCTTATCCACTAAACATTGTAAAAGGAGATGAATTGCTTAAAGATTTAAAATACTATGAGCCGAAATTGGCTAAAGAAGGACCTGCCATGGGTAAATCGGTTTTTGCTGTAATTTATGCAAGACTTGGTGATGCAGAAAAAGCATTTAGTCTGTTTAAAGAAAGTTATGAACCTAATAAGCGCCCTCCTTTTGGTGCGTTGTCAGAATCAGCTACCAGTAATAATCCCTATTTTGTAACAGGTGCCGGCGGAATGTTACAAACTGTTTTATTTGGTTTTGGTGGACTACATTTAACTGAAGAAGGGATAATACAAGTAAATCCTATTTTACCAAAAGAATGGAAGTCCTTAACTCTAAAGGGCATTGGTGTTGAAAATAAGACTTATGTTATAAATTAATATTCTAAATTTTTATACAATGCTTAATATTATTTCTTTTGTAGGGTTTACACTTTTAGTAGGTGTCATTGCATATTTAGCAACTCGAAAAACGGATGAAAATTCATCTGACGGTTATTTTCTTGGAGGAAGAAGTTTAACCGCAGGTGTTATTGCAGGATCTTTATTATTAACTAATCTATCTACGGAGCAAATAGTTGGGCTAAATGGTTCGGCTTATGCCAATGGACTCTCGGTAATGGCTTGGGAATCTCTTGCGGCTATTGCCATGGTAGTTACGGCAATGTTTTTATTACCAAGGTATTTAAAAGGAGGATTAATAACTGTTCCTCAATTTTTAGCGAAACGGTTTGATGTTGCTACAAAAACATTCACCTCTGTATTATTTTTAACGGGTTATGTGGTGGTCTTATTACCTGTTATTTTGTATTCTGGTTCTTTGGCAATTAGTGGTATGTTTAATATTCCGGAATTATTAAATGTGACGCATACACAGTCTATTTGGATTTGTGTTTGGGGTATTGGAATTATTGGTACCATTTATGCTGTTTTTGGAGGACTGAAAGCAGTAGCAGTTTCTGATTCAATTAATGCAATTGGATTGTTAATTGGAGGAATGTTGATTCCTGTTTTTGGTTTGATGGCAATTGGCGACGGAAGCATTATGGATGGTATTTCAATATTGACTACTGAAAATCCTGAAAAGTTTAAATCGATGGGAAGTGCGACAGACCCTGTTCCATTTTACACCATTTTTACAGGAATGATGTTGGTACAATTATTTTATTGGGGAACTAATCAGCAAATTATTCAAAGAGCATTAGGAGCAAAGGATTTAAAAGAAGGACAAAAAGGACTGTTATTAGCATCCTTTATAAAAATATTAGGACCTCTTATCGTGGTGCTGCCTGGTATAATTGCTTTTCATTTGTTTGACGGAAGTCTGGAAAAAGCAGATGAAGCTTACCCAATGCTGGTAAATCTTGTATTGCCAGACTATTTAGTTGGCTTTTTTGCTGCCGTTTTATTCGGTGCTATTTTAAGCTCATTTAATAGTGTGCTGAACAGTTCGGTTACTTTATTTGGCTTAGATGTTTACAAGCAGCATATTAATAAAAATGCAAACGAAAAAACAGTTGTTAAATATGGAAAAATGTTTGGAATTATTTTAGCAATTGCAGCGATGTTTATTGCACCTTTAATTGCCAATGCAGGAAGTTTATTTGATTATTTACAAGAAGTAAATGGCATATATAGTATTCCAATATTAACAATTATTGTTGTTGGGTATTTAACTAAAAGAGTCCCTGCTATTGCAGCTAAAATAGCTATTATTTCAGGGTCTGTCTTATATATTTTAAGCCAATTTTTTATGCAACCATATTTTGTGAATACCGCTTTAGAAAACGCTTCGGAATCTGGTATAACAGATAAAGTTGCATTAGCATTAATTGATTCACAGGCATATCCACATTTTTTAGACATCATGGCAATATTGTTCCTATTGAATGTAGGAATAATGCTATTGATTGGTAAATTCTACCCTAGAAAAGAAGCATATGTGCAAGAATATACCAAACAAGTGGATATCACACCATGGAAATACATGAAGCAAGCTGGTATTACAATTTGTATTATAGTAATTGGAGTTTATATTTATTTTTCTTAATTAATCCATATGAAAAACATAAGTATCATAATGATATTGATTATTCTTTTCTTATCAGGATGCGAAAGTTCTAATCAAAGTTCGGAATTATACGATTCCAAAGATGAGATTGATAAGAAAGTAGATTCAGTATTATCCTTAATGACATTACAGGAGAAAATAGGACAGATGAATCAATACAATGGATTCTGGAATGTTACTGGTCCCGAACCAAAAGAAGGAGATGCGGCGAAAAAATACGAACATTTACGAACTGGCATGGTTGGTTCTATGTTAAATATTAGAGGAGTCGATGAAGTGAGAAAAGTTCAAAAAATAGCTGTTGAGGAATCTCGCTTAGGTATACCACTAATTATAGGTTTTGATGTTATACATGGTTATAAAACAATAAGTCCAATTCCTTTAGCCGAAGCTGCTAGTTGGGATATGGAAGCTATTAAAAAATCTGCAGCAGTTGCTGCAGCCGAATCTGCAGCTAGTGGTATTAATTGGACATTCGCACCTATGGTTGATATTTCGAGGGATGCAAGATGGGGACGAGTAATGGAAGGCGCTGGCGAAGATCCTTATTTGGGAAGTAAAATTGCTTATGCACGAGTTAAAGGATTTCAAGGTGATGATCTTTCTGCGGTAAATACAGTTGCAGCAACAGCAAAACATTTCGCTGGTTATGGATTTTCAGAATCGGGTAGAGATTATAATACTGTTGATGTAGGTACTTCAACATTATATAATATAATTCTTCCTCCTTTTAAAGCCACTATTGAAGCAGATGTTAAAACCTTTATGAATTCTTTTAATGAATTGAATGGTATTCCTGCAACAGGCAATAAATTTTTACAAAGAGATATTTTAAAGGAAAAATGGAAATTTGATGGCTTTGTTGTTTCTGATTGGGGTTCGATAGTAGAAATGAAGAATCATGGTTATGCTAAAAATGATAAAGAAGCAGCAATGCTAGCTGCAAACGCTGGTTCAGATATGGATATGGAATCATATTTATATGTAAACCATTTAGAAGAATTAATTGCAGATGGAAATGTAGATGAGGATTTAATTGACGATGCTGTAAAGAGAATTCTAAAAGTAAAGTTTGAGTTAGGTCTTTTTGAAGATCCTTATAAATATTGTGATTCTGATCGTGAAAAAAGAGTAGTTGGAAGTAAAGAAATTAATGAAGTTGTTCTTGATATGGCAAAAAAGTCAATTGTTTTATTAAAAAACGAGAACAACTTACTACCGTTAAAAAAAGAAGGGCAAAAAATTGCATTAATAGGACCTTTAAGTGATGATAAGAATAGTCCTTTAGGAAGTTGGCGTATTGCTGTCGATGATAATACAGCTATATCTGTATTAGAAGGAATGAAACAGTATGATAAAAATACGTTAACACATCAAAAAGGTGCAGATCTAGTTGTAGGAAATCCTGCTTTTGTCTTTGAAACTGAAATTAATGAAACAGGCACTTCAGGGTTTCAAGCAGCAATTAAAATTGCAAAAAATGCAGATGTTGTAGTTATGGTTTTAGGAGAATATGGGTTTCAAAGTGGTGAAGGAAGAAGTAGAACCAATCTAGATTTACCTGGTGTTCAACAACAATTGCTAGAAGCCGTATATAAAGTAAACAAAAAGGTTGTTTTGGTTTTAATGAATGGTAGACCACTAACAATTAACTGGGCTGATAAAAATATCCCTGCCATTGTAGAGGCCTGGCATTTAGGAACTCAAAGCGGTAATGCAATTGTACAAGTTTTATACGGAGATTATAACCCAAGCGGTAAACTACCAATGACATTTCCGAGAAGTGTTGGACAAGTTCCAATTTATTATAATTATAAAAACACTGGAAGACCAACCTATCCAGGTAATAATTTAGTGTTTTGGTCACATTTTAGTGATGAAGAAAATACACCACTGTATCCGTTTGGATATGGCTTAAGTTATACTACATTTAAGTATGACCATCTTAAATTAAGTACTGATTCTTTTAGAGGGAACGAAAAAATTGAAGTTACTTTCGATTTATATAACACTGGCAAATATGAAGGAAAAGAGGTTGTACAACTATATATTAGAGATTTATATGGAAGTATAACTAGACCTGTAAAAGAATTAAAGGGTTTTGAAATGGTGTCTTTAAAGCCTGGAGAAACGAAACAAGTAATGTTTACAATTAATAAGGAAATGTTGAAATTCTATACTGCCAATGAAAAGTGGGAAACAGAAACTGGTGATTTTAAGGTTTTTATCGGAGGAAGTTCCTATACTAAATTAGAAGCAGATTTTGAATTTATAAACTAGTAATATGGCTACTTTAAAATCATACATATTAATAGTATGTATCATATTTACTGCTATATCATGTACGAAGAAAAAGAAAATACTCGTCTGGGAAGAAAATTTTGATGGCAGCATTTTAAATGAAGCCATTTGGAACTATGAGCTAGGAGATGGTTGTCCTAATCTTTGTGGCTGGGGTAATAATGAATTGCAATTATATACTAAAACTAATCACTTTCTTAAAGATGGAAAACTAATCATTATAGCAAGGAAACAGGATTCTATATATACATCTACCCGAATTACAACCAAAGCCAAAAAGGAATTTCGATATGGTAATATTGAGGTTAGAGCTAAGTTACCAATTGGAAGAGGACTTTGGCCTGCGTTTTGGATGTTAGGAGCCAATATAGACCAAGTTAATTGGCCTGATTGTGGAGAAATAGACATTCTAGAATATGTTGGCAAAGAGCCTAAAACCATATATACGTCTTTGCACACAAAAGACAGTCATGGGAATACTATAAATACCAAAAAAACGATAATTGAAGATATTGAAACAGGATTTCATCTTTTCTCAGTCAATTGGACATCAGATAAAATAGAATTTTTTGTTGATGCCACACTGATTTATACCTTTAGCCCTGAAGACAAAACAGAAGATATCTGGCCATTTGATCAACCATTTTATCTTATTATCAATCTGGCAATTGGTGGAAATTTTAGAGCACCTGAGGTTGACGATTCTATATTTCCACAAGAATTTATAATTGATTATATAAAGGTATATCAAGAAGAGTAAAATTGAAAATGTTTGTTTTTATGGATAATTGCTATAAGCTAAAAGAATGATAAATAAAAAATATATAATAATATTTTTGATTTTAATGACATTATGTTCGTGCAACAGGTCAAAAAATAATAGTGATAATACGCTTTTATATTGGTCTTCAAACAATATGAATGAAATTGAATTCACAAGACATTTTATAGATAAATGGAATAATGAAGGCACATCAAAAATTAGATTTCAACCAGTACCTGAAGGGCAATCAAGCGAAGAAGTTATATTAGCCTCTGTAGTAGGAAAAACAACTCCCGACATTTATGCGAATATGTGGCAAGGCAGTGTTACAATGTATGCTAATGCAGGAGTTTTAGTGCCTTTAGATGAATTAGACGGATTTACTGAATTTATAAATGAAAGATGTAGCAAAGAAACCATAAAGGAAATAACTGCTGAAGATGGACATATTTATCAAGTTCCCTGGAAAATAAACCCAATTATGACCATTTACAATAAAAGATTAAATACCGATTTTGGATTTACTGAATTACCAAGTACCTATGATGATTATTTAAAAGCTGGAGAAGCAATTAAAAAAGACAAGAACAATGATGGATATGTTGACCAATGGGTAGGATATACCGAAGTAAAAGTATTATGGTATCAACGGTTTTTTAATTTTTATCCATTGTATTTGGCAGCTTCTAATGGAGGATCGCTAATAAAAGACAACAAGGCAGCTTTTAATAATGAATATGCAATAGGAGTATTTCGGTTTTTGCAAGAACTTTATAATAATGAATATTATTCCAAGGAGCGATTATCTGCAGGACAAGACCGGTTTATTACCGAAGATATTTTTACCAAATGGACAGGGCCCTGGGAAATAAATCATGTAGATAAATTTAAACAACGTGATGATTTTGAGTTTGATTTTTTTCCGATGCAAGTACCCGATAATCATGAGGGACCAATTTACACCTATGCAGATCCTAAAAATATTGTAATTTTTAATACATGTAAACAACCTCAGGAAGCATGGAATTTTATCAAAACACTTATAGACAAAGAAGGAGATAAAAAATTATTAGAAATTACCGGACAATTGCCTAATAGAAAGAATATAGAAACTGAAGAAATATTTCAAGATTATTTAGACAACAATCCAAAAGTGAGAATTTTTGCACAACAGGCAAAGTATATCAAAGGTGTTGATAATTGTGAAGTAATTGTAGAGGTCTTCGATATTATATCGCAAGAATATGAAGCCTGTGTAATCTATAATAAAAAAACACCTGAACAAGCAATTGAAGATGCTGCAAAAGCTGTGGATAACTTATTAAAAAACTAAATGTAAAACATTAAATAATAAGTAGATGAAAAAAAAGTGGCTTCCTTATCTTTTAGTATCTCCATACATTATACACTTTATTGTATTTGTAGCTTTTCCTGTACTGTTTTCTTTAGTACTTACTTTTCATGAATGGAACATAATTTCCCCGATGAAATATACTGGATTCAGCAATTACACCAAAATGTTCAATGACCGTATGTTTTGGAAATCTCTTGTAAACACGTTTAAGTTTTTAATTATACATATTCCATTACAGATAATAATTTCTTTAGCATTGGCAGAGTTTTTAAATCAGAATATAAAACTTAAAGGATTTTTTAGAGCTGCATTTTTCCTGCCTGTAATCGTATCCGGAGTTGTGGTTACCATATTATGGCAACAATTATTTGGATACGATTCTGGGTTATTTAACAGAATGTTAATCTCGATTGGTTTACCAAAAGTAGGATGGTTAATTGATCCTAATATAGCAATGGGTTCTATCGCTATTATGGCAACATGGAAAAATGTTGGGCTATATGTTATTTTATTTTTAGTAGGACTCCAAACGGTTCCTGCTCACTATTATGAAGCCGCATCTATTGAAGGAGCGACCCATTGGCAGAAATTTCGAAAAATAACATTGCCTATGATTAACCCAACAATTTTTATGGTTGTTATCTTATCGACCATTGGAGGGTTTTCATTATTTATAGAGCCGTATATTATGACAGGTGGTGGACCATTAAGCAGCACAATGTCTTCAGTGTTATATATATATAAACAGGCCTTTGAATATTTCCATATGGGATATTCAGTTACTATTGGATTCTTCTTTGCGATGCTAATTCTTGGAGTAGTTGTACTTCAGAAAAAATATTTAGAACGAGGAGAGAATTAAATTTAAATCTAAAAACGCATGAAAAAAAAGATATTAATATATACCTTGTTGATTATAGCTTCATTAACTTTTTTATACCCGTTTTATTGGATGGTTGTTGCATCATTAGCACCTGAAAGTGAAATAGGTAATTTAACATTTTTACCTTCTAGTTTTTCTTTCAACAGTTATACTCAAATGTTCTCAAAAATTCCGATAGGCAAAGCATTTTTTAACAGTATGATTACTGCTACAATTACAACAGCAGGCGTAATAACTTTTTGTTCTATGGTAGGATATGCATTGGCAAAAATGGAGTTTAGAGGACGACAAGCTATTTTTTACATCATTATTTTTACAATGACTCTGCCATTCCAAATTACTCTAATTCCTAATTATATTACTATGGTAAAATTGGGATTAGTAGATACTTATGCAGCTTTAATAATTCCGTTTATGCTTAATGCTTTTGCAATATTAATGTTCAGACAGGCTTTTATGACTATCCCTCAATCGTTAATTGACGCAGCAAGAATAGATGGTTGTAGTGAACTTAGAATTATCTTTCAAGTACTATTTCCTAATATTATTCCAACAATAGTTACTGTAGGTATTTTATCGTTTATGAATTCATGGAACGAAGTACTTTGGCCGTTAATTGTTATAAGAGATGAAAATTTAATGACCATGCCTCAAATGGTTACTTTGTTTTCTGTTGGAGGAAGATCAGAAAGTCAGTTAGGAGTAAAATTGGCAGCAGCAGTTGTTTTAGCATTGCCAATTATGATAGCCTATGGGTTTTTTCAAAAATACTTTATACAAAGTATGGCAAGTTCAGGCATTAAAGAATAAACAAATAAATAAGATTATTAAAAAAATTAATGAACGTAAATAGATCAAATATTCAGATTAAAGCAAATCCGAAAAGAGTTATTATAAATTTTTTGGATTTAGGAATTAATACAAATAATGTAAAAAGAGCAAAACGTTTAATTGATAGTATTTTGTCTATTCCTGAAAATGAATTGAATGCACTTTATGAAGAAATCAAAAAAAACTTTGAGTTTCGACATAGAGATTTTGAACATTATATAAAGCTAAATTTCAAAAATATACAGTCGGAACTCCCTAATAATGTAGAGATTTCAGAACTCAGAAGTTTAGTATTAGGAGCCTATTTTTCTAAAGAATATTCTATACAATCAGCAGCACTTTTTAATCCGTCTATGGTAGCACATCCTAATCAAAAAGGACTGAAGGAAGGAGAGAAGCGATTTGTATTGAGCTTAAGAGCAGTTGGTGAAGGACATATTTCTTCTATTGAATTTAGAAGTGGTATTGTTAATAAAGACGGAAAGATAACTTTAGATGAAGAAACACGATTTTCTTCATGTTCAGATAAAGATTTGTCTAAAATTTACAGTAAAAAAAATATTCTAAAAAACACAGCAGTTCTCGTGGACTTTGACCAATCTATAATGAGTGCTTTTGAAGAAAGTTTTACCTACGATGACTATCTCGACAAAGTGAAAGATAATGAATTTTCAAGTTTTGATGATGTTACGCAAGCAGAGCTGTTTCATATTTTAGATACCAATTATGATGTAGTAACCGACGGGAATGCACCAATTTGTGAGCGTGTAATTTTCCCAAATGCATTAGGTGAATCCATGGGAATGGAAGATGTTCGTTTTGTAGCATTTACCGATAATGGTAAAACAGAATATATTGGAACTTATACAGCATATGATGGGCATAAAATTTCTCCACAATTACTTCTCACTGAAGATTTTATTCATTTTAAAGTACGTTCAATGTATGGTGCAGCCGTAAGTGATAAAGGGATGGCACTTTTTCCTGAAAAAATTAACGGGAAATATGTGATGATAGGACGGCAAGGAGGTGAAAATATTACGATTATGTATTCCGAAGATTTATTTATTTGGGAAGATTATGAGGCAATTATGACTCCTAAAGCCACATGGAGTTATGTACAATTAGGTAATTGTGGCTCGCCAGTAAAAACGAATGAAGGGTGGTTAGTTATAACTCATGCAGTTGGTCCTTTACGAAAATATGTATTAGGAGCAATTTTGTTAGACTTAAATAATCCATCAAAAATTATTAAAAGACTCAACAAACCTTTATTGACACCAAACGAAGAAGAACGAGAAGGTTATGTGCCCAATGTCGTTTATTCTTGTGGCTCAATGGCTCACCAAGGAAACTTAATATTGCCTTATGCAATGTCAGATTCTGCTTCAACCTTTGCAACCATTAATATTGAAGAATTATTAAAAGAAATGGATATTTACGAATCAAAAAGTGAAATAAGGCATGTTGTTTAAAAATATTAAAAACATATTATTCACTATTATAATTCTTTTATGTTTTGCTTCATGTACTTCAAATAAAGAAACGAAACCTTTTGTAAACACTATCAATCTTGATCATTTTAATCATTTATACAAAGAGATTGATTTTAAAGGCGAAAAGGTTGGAATAGTTCATATATATAGTGAATATCCTGATTATAAGTTTGAAATAGAACCAAAAGAAGGTTTTACTTGTATTGATGATGTTTCTAGAGCAGTTGTGATGTTATCAAGATATTTAGAGACAAATGAAAAAGATGAAGAAGCATTTAATAAGTTAAAAAAGCTTACCCAATTTGTGTTGTTAATGCAACACGAAAACGGATATTTTAATAATTTTATTTGGAATGATTTATCTATTAATACAACCTATAAAACTTCAGTTGCCGAACTCAATTGGTGGTCGTTTAGAGCATTATGGGCATTAGAATCTGTTTACGATTTATTGAAACCTGAACAGGAATTGGCAAAAAAAATTATAGTGGCTTCTGAAAAATTAATTGGAAATATCAGGAGGGATATTCCTGTAACTGATTTAAAAACTGAATTTGTAAGGACCATAGAAGTACCCACTTGGTTACCTCAAAAACACGCTTCAGATCAATCGGCTCTGTTAATACTTGGATTATTGAAAAATTATGAACGAACTGCCGATAATGATATTAAATTATTGATAGATGTTTTGGCAGAAGGTATTATGATTATGCAAAAAGGAAGTTCAAATAAGTTTCCTTATGGAGCTTTTATGAGTTGGCAAAATTTGTGGCATGCGTGGGGGAATAGCCAAGCCTATGCATTATTAAAAGCAGGCCAAAAATTCAATAACCAAACCTATATTGATAGTGCTCTTAAAGAAATTGATAACTTCTACCCTTACCTTTTGCAAAATGGTTTTGCAGAAGCATTTTGGATAAAAAAGACAGAAGAAAACAGTTATACTGAAATTAAGCGAAATTCATATCCTCAAATTGCTTATGGTTTACGCCCTATGATTTGGGCAGTATCTGAAGCATATCAATATTCAAAAAATGAAAAATATTTAAAATTGGCTACAGAATTAGAATTATGGCTGTATGGACAAAATGATGCTAAAAAAGTGATGTATAATTCAGCTACTGGAATTTGTTTTGATGGGATTATATCTTCAAATGAAACTAATAAAAATTCAGGAGCAGAATCAACCATAGAAAGTTTGTTGATTATGTTAGAAATAAAAAAACTAAAAAAAGAATGAGTAAAATAGATTTATGCAATCCTGTAATTCGGTATGAAGGAAACCCTATTTTAACATCTAATGATGTAAATAAGATATGGACTAATCCAATATTCCAAACAATAACAGTTCATAATGCAGGAATTACAGAATATAATAACGAAGTTATAATGTTATTTCGCTCACATTTACGAAATGGTATTTCAATATTAGGGATTGCCAGAAGCAAAAACGGTTTGGATAATTGGATAATAGATAAAACGCCAGCAATGATACCCTGCACTAAAAATGATGATTTTGCTGAAAGTGCAGATATTAATGAAGTAATAGAAAATGAACAGGGAGGAATTGAAGACCCAAGAATAAGTAAAATCGGAGATTTATATTATATAACCTATAGTGCTTATCACGCTTCAATTGCTCATAGAGTAAGAGTTTCGTTGGCTATAACCAAAGATTTTAAATCATTTAAGCGTTATGGACCTCTTTTAAAAACCGATATGAGAAATGTAGTTATATTTCCGGAAAAAATAAATAATAAATATTATGGTTTGTTTAGACCTAACGATAAAACTCAAGCACATACAAATGGAATCTACAAGCAAATAAGAATTGGTTACACGAGAACTATAGAGAATGGAAATTGGAATATTATTGATAAGCCTATCTTTTTGCAAAATAATAGTCCAAGTAGTTTTTCAGACAAAATTGGCCCAGGTGCAACCCCTTTGAAAACAAAGCATGGCTGGATAAATATTTTTCATGGTGTGCGTAGCACAATGGATGGTCATCCCTATGTTTTAGGAGTTGCTTTACATGAATTGCAGTCGCCAGAAAAAGTAAAAGTATCTAATATTCCAATATTGTTTCCAACAAAGGTAGATTGTAAAGTAACAGATAATAGCTATGTACATGTGCCAAATGTTGTTTTTTGTTGTGGTGCAATTAGAAAACACAATGGAGATATTTATATTTATTACGGCGGAAATGACACGGTTATGAATGTAGCAATTACTCATGAAGATATTTTGGCCGAATTATGTGAAAAATACCCTCAAGACCCACAATCTGGAAGACCATTATATGAATTTATTTTATAAGAATTGTAAACTAAAAAATTATGGCAGAAGTAAAATTATTAAACATTAAAAAAAAATACAAAGACGGTACCGAAGCTGTAAAAGGAATAAGCTGTACTATAAAAGATAAAGAATTTGTGGTACTGGTAGGGCCATCAGGTTGTGGGAAATCTACCGTTTTAAGGATGATTGCCGGACTTGAAGAAATTACAGGTGGAGAACTTTTTATTGGTAAACAAAAGGTAAATGACCTAGCTGCAAGTGAGCGGGGAATTGCTATGGTTTTTCAAAACTATGCCTTGTATCCACACATGAATTCTTATGAAAATATGGCTTTCGGATTAAAAATTAAAAAAGTTCCAAAAGAAGAAATAAAGGAAAGAGTAATGGCTGCCGCTAAAATTTTAAATGTAGAACAATTGTTAGACAAGAAACCAGCGAAAATGTCTGGAGGTCAACGACAAAGAATTGCAATAGGAAGAGCAATTGTTCGGCGACCTGAAGTGTTTTTATTCGATGAACCTTTGAGTAATTTAGATGCTAAATTGCGCGGAAAAATGCGTATAGAATTGGCAAAATTACACAAGAAATTAGATACAACAATGATTTATGTAACACATGATCAAGTAGAAGCAATGACATTAGGAGAACGTATAATTGTAATGAAAGATGGTAAAATTATGCAAATCGATGTGCCAATAGAGCTATTTAATAACCCTAAAAATAAATTTGTAGCAGAGTTTATTGGCTCTCCTCAAATGAATTTTATTGATGGAAGAATAGAAACTCAAGACAATAAACTTTTCTTTAAAGATAAAAACAACAATACTTTTGATTTATCTAAACTTAACTTAAATAATTTAAAAAATAATGTCAGAAAAGGTATATATTTAGGAATTAGATCTGTCAATTTACACCCTGAGAAAGGAAAATTAGAAAACTATACTATTCTAAATGGAGAAGTTATAGCTATAGAACTTTTAGGAAACCAGAAACATATCTATATAGAATATCAAGATATAGAAATAGTTGCAACCTTTAGATCTGAAGTTGAAGTTATACTTAATTCAAATTTTGAATTGTTTTTAGACTTAACCAAAGCTTACTTTTTTGATATAGAATCAGGGGAAAGAGTTTATTAGTGAGTGGTACACTTACTTGGAGTAGTAACGGCGAGAAAACAGCGAGTATTTCGATAACTGTAAGCACCAATAAAAAACCATACATAGAACTGGATTACAAGTACAATGACGAACCTCGAAAATATAAAGTAAGGTTGGTTACAATTCCCTCTAATTTAGGTAAAGGCAAAGTTTGGTATTTCCTTTGCCCTCAAACTCACAAACGATGTCGTAAACTATATTCTATTGGTGGCTACTTTTTGCATCGTGAAGCCTTTAAAGGTTGTATGTATGATAGTCAAACTAAAAGCAAAAAATGGCGACAAATGGATAGGGTTTATGGCAGTTATTTTGAACTTGATAATCTATACGAAGAACTATACTCAAAGCACTTTAAAACGCATTATAATGGTAGACCTACGAATCGGTATTCAAAGCCACCGAACCTAATAGAGATTCTCTAATGAGCAAAAAGGAATTAAAGTACTTAAAGGAGTTGCCACCAGTAATTACTATTTACAGAGGAATGACAGAGGAGGAATTATTAAGTGGACAGTTTGGTATATCGTGGAGTTTAAAGAAAAATGTGGCAATTTTTTTCGCCGAAACATATTCAAGAAACTCTTCTACACATAAATTAAAAAAAGTAATACATAAAATTACAATTAATAAAAGTAAAGTAATTGCATATTTCAATGGAAGAAAAGAGTTTGAAATTATATATATAAAATAATAAAAATTAGTACTAAATAGGATTCAACAAACATCACAATCACAAGCGATAATATTTATCTAATAAAATGCTATCATAAAAAGGTAAATCGCTCTAAAAGATTAATATGAAATACTTGAAATGATTGTCAAAAAAGTGAAAAACAACTTACTTGATTTATTAATAAATTTACTCAAGAATAGAACAACAACGAAATAACAACGTGAATTATGGGAAATTACATCAATATTAAAAACAAAGGGTTTGATAAAAGACCAGAAAATATAAATAGAAAAGGTCGCCCAATTTCTATCAAACAAGATTTAAAAAACATCTTGGAGACAAAAGGAGAAATTAATATAAAAGCAGAAAATATAATTAGCATAAACAAAAATGGAAGTGTAACCGTTAAAATGCCTACATCAGAAAGTCTGGCAATGAAATTATTACAAATAGCAAGTAGCGGAAAAAACAGTGGAAGTGCTAACAATTTGAATGAAGTAAAAACCAAAGTACTTAAAGGGCGCAA
>RDRZ01000041.1 GCA_003709165.1 Flavobacteriaceae bacterium PRS1 | reverse complement strand
CTAACCAGCTTATCTGAATCTAAATTTGGAGCTATTGTGAATTCAGTTCTGACTGATACACAAATCAATACCGATAATGAAAAACTAAACGACCTATTCTCTGCTGGAGGAATGAAAGGTATGCTTTGGACCATCTTCCTCATTATTTGTGCTATGGTTTTTGGTGGTGTTATGGGTGCTATTGGTGCTTTAGCAAGAATTACAAGGGCTTTGCTCTCTATTGCAACAACAGTTTTTGGTTTATTTGCAACTACTGTAATAAGCTGTTTAGGATTAAATGTAATTGCTTCCGATCAATATTTAGCGATTGTTATTCCAGGAAAAATGTTTAAAAAAGCTTTTGATGACAGAGGTTTAGCTCCCGAAAATTTAAGTAGAACACTTGAAGATTCTGGTACAGTAACATCTGTGTTAATTCCTTGGAACACTTGTGGTGCTTACCAATCTGGAGTTCTCGGTGTTGGAGTTGGAGAGTATTTTGCGTATGCCGTGTTTAATTGGTTAAGCCCATTTACTACACTGTTTTTTGCTGCTCTAAATATTAAAATCAGACAGCTAACTACAAAATCGGTAGAACCTGTAGTTGTATAAAAAATAATTCTTTTCGTTGTTTTAAATTAAAAAATTATCAGTTTAGTAAATCAATGAAATTACTTCAAAAACGATTGTTGGACTGAAAAAATGTTTAAGTAAACAATAGAATTGAGAATATTAAGAGGTGACCTGTTGCCAGACCACCTCTTAATGTTAAATAGCTATTTTACGAGATTGGTGTTACAGTCAAGCTAAATCAAAACGGTCGAGGTTCATTACCTTTGACCATGCAGCTACAAAGTCTTGTAAAAACTGCTCTTGAGAATCCTCACATGCGTAAACTTCAGCGAGAGCACGTAGCTCTGAGTTTGAACCGAAGATAAGATCAGCTCGGGTTCCTGTCCACTTGAGATTTCCGGTTGCACGATCACGACCTTCAAAAACACGTTCTTCTTCTGTAGTTGCCTTCCAGGTTGTTCCTAAATCAAGTAGATTAACAAAGAAGTCATTGGTGAGCGCTTCCGTATTATTGGTAAAAACACCGTGATTGGATTTATCGAAGTTCGTTTTAAGGACACGCATACCGCCAACCAAAACTGTCATCTCAGGTGCAGAAAGTGTTAAAAGTTGTGCTCTGTCTACTAACAATTTTTCTGCAGATGTAGAGTGTTGTACTTTAAGGTAGTTTCTAAACCCGTCAGCATTTGGCTCTAGCACATCGAATGATTCAGTATCGGTTTGCTCCTGTGAAGCATCTGCACGACCAGGGATAAAAGGTACTGTCACATTGTGACCTGCATTCTTCGCTGCCTGCTCAATACCTGCACATCCACCTAAAACTATTAAGTCTGCAAGTGAAATCAACTTACCATCAGTTAGAGCGCTGTTAAATTCTTTTTGAATACCCTCTAGAAATTTTAAAACTTTTGATAGTTCAGTTGGGTTGTTTACTTCCCAATCTTTCTGTGGTGCAAGGCGAATACGTGCGCCATTAGCGCCTCCACGTTTATCTGATCCACGGAAGGTTGCTGCTGAAGCCCAAGCAGTAGATACTAATTGGGATACAGACAGTCCTGAAATAAGGATTTTACTCTTTAGTGAAGCAATGTCCTGATCATCAATCAATGAATGCGTAACAGTTGGGATAGGGTCTTGCCAAATCAACTCTTCTTTAGGAACTTCTGGTCCAAGATAGCGAGCGATTGGTCCCATGTCACGATGCGTCAGTTTGAACCATGCACGAGCAAAAGCATCTGCGAACTCGTCCGGATTCTCAAAGAAGCGTCTTGAAATTTTCTCATAGGCAGGATCTTCTCTTAAAGAGATATCGGTTGTTAGCATAATTGGTGTATGACTTTTAGCAGAGTCATGCGCGTCTGGCACTGTTCCTTCACCTGCACCTCCCTTTGGTTTCCACTGGTGAGCACCAGCTGGACTCTTCGTTAGCTCCCATTCATAGCCAAATAGATTCTCAAAGAAGTTATTACCCCACTTAGTTGGTGTTGTAGTCCATGTTCCTTCAAGACCACTGCTAATCGTATCGCCTGCATTTCCTGTGCCATATGTATTTTCCCAACCAAGGTTTTGTTTTTCAATGCTAGCAGCTGCAGGTTTACTACCAACGTACTTGTCTGGATCGGCAGCACCATGGGTTTTACCAAATGTATGACCTCCCGCAATAAGTGCGACAGTTTCTTCGTCGTTCATAGCCATGCGACCGAAAGTCTCTCTTATATCGTGAGCAGCTGCAATAGGGTCAGGGTTTCCGTTTGGACCTTCTGGATTAACATAGATCAATCCCATTTGAACAGCACCGAGAGGATTCTCGAGTTCGCGATCACCCGTGTAACGCTTGTCTCCTAGCCACTCGGTTTCGGAACCCCAATAGATATCTTGCTCTGGCTCCCAAACATCCTCACGTCCACCAGCAAAACCGAAGGTCTTGAAACCCATAGATTCCAGGGCACAGTTACCAGCGAGAATCATCAAATCTGCCCACGAAATTTTCTTTCCATATTTCTTCTTTATGGGCCATAATAGCAAACGCGCCTTATCCAGATTTACATTATCGGGCCAACTATTGAGTGGGGCAAAACGTTGAGTGCCTGAGCCTGCACCACCACGACCATCAGCTATACGGTATGTCCCAGCACTGTGCCAAGCCATACGAATAAAGAATGGTCCATAGTGACCGTAATCGGCTGGCCACCAGTCTTGCGATGTAGTCATCAAATCGAAGATATCTTTCTTAATAGCATCCAAATTGAGACTTTTGAACTCTTTAGCGTAGTTAAACGCATTACCCATAGGATCAGATTTAGAGGAATTTTGACGGAGGATATTTAATTTCAACTGATTAGGCCACCAGTCTCGGTTTGAGGTCCCACCACCAGCACTTTGCTTTTGAACTCCGCCCATAAACGGACACTTATTTTCATTATTCATATTTATAGTTTTATACTTTTATTTAATTTTTAAAATTACTATTTTTAAACACATCAACAAAATTGATTATTTCTATATTTGTATAAAATTAACTTATAAAATCTTAAACTATATTAGGTTTGTTTAAGCTCTATAAAAATATTATTTTTACAGTATAACTTATAAAAAAATTATGGCAACAGTAACATTAAAAGGAAACCCGATACAAACTTCTGGCGAATTACCAAAAATTGGTGAAAAGGCTCCAGACTTTAAATTAACAGCAACCGATTTATCTTCAAAAAATTTAAGTGATTTTTCAGGGAGTAAAATCGTTTTAAATATCTTCCCAAGTATCGACACAGGAACCTGCGCAGCTTCCGTCAGGCAATTTAACAAAGAGGCAAGTGAGCTAGAAAATACTCATATATTATGTATTTCTCACGATCTCCCTTTTGCTCATTCGCGTTTTTGTGGAGCTGAAGGATTGGAAAATGTAATAAGTTTATCCGATTATAAAGATGGTAACTTCGGAAAAACCTACGGAGTTAATTTCATTAATGGTCCGCTTGAAGCATTACTTTCCCGAAGTATCGTCGTTATTAATGAGCAAGGAGTTGTGACATATACCGAACAGGTTCAAGAAACTGTTGAAGAACCAAATTATAGAGCTGCACTCGATGCTTTATTATAATGAAAAAAAAATATTTTATACTAAATCGATTAAAAAGTGTTAGATATGCTTTTAAAGGTGCTTACCTCTTGATTACTACCGAAGCAAGTTTAAAAGTGCAGTTTTTTATTGGTGTTATAATGACAATAGCTGGATTTTACTACCAATTATCGCCAATAGAATGGATAATTCAAATACTTACAATTGCATTAATAATGGCAATTGAAGGCTTAAATACAGCTATTGAAGAAATGGCAAATTTTGTACATCCTGAATATCATAAAAAAATTGGCTTAATAAAAGACTTTTCGGCTGGAGCAGTTTTTATTTTTGCAATTGCAGCTGTAATTGTTGGTTGTATTATTTATTTTCCGAAGATTTTTTAAATACTAACTCTTTAGGATAAACGTTTGTAATTTGTATTTTTGTTTCAACTAATAAAGGGTTAATGGCCAAGAAAAAAAGAGCAGCAAAAAGTAATAGAAAATTAAGTTTCGCTTTATCAAATCAACAAAAATTAGTACTTGGTAGTTTGTTGTTAATTCTTGGTATTTTACTTTTTATAGCATTTCTTTCCCATTTTTTTACCGGAGAAGCAGATCATTTTACCCCAAAAAATGTTGAAACAAAAAATTGGTTAGGCAAAGTTGGTGCTTGGGCTAGTAAATTATTTATTCATCGAGGGTTTGGCATCGCTTCATTTATTTTTTCAGGATTAATATTTATTTCTGGAATCTATATTCTTCTTAATATTAACAAAACTAGATTAGGTCGTCATTGGTTTTGGGGAACACTTATCGTAATTTGGATCTCTATCCTTTTTGGTTTTCTTGCAAATAATAATCCGCTACTTGGAGGCACTATTGGATTTGAAATGAACGATTTGCTTCAAGACTACATTGGGAAAATTGGAACTGCACTCCTACTCGTTTTGGGTTTAATCACATATTTAGCCATTAGATTGAAAGTAACAGCCCAACAATTTGGTAAGTTATTTAAATCGGCAGAAAAAGAAATTGAAAGTGAATTTGATTCTGAAGAAAGCCATGAATTTGTTCCTATAGATAATGATTTAACGGCTGAAGCTGATGATATTAAATCTGCCTTCGAAGTGCAATTGGAAAATTTAGAACCTACAATTACACATCATTCAAAAGCTGAAGATTCTGTAGAAATAGAAATTGAAAAAATAACGAAAGAAAAATCGGAAACTGATAATCTTGCAAACAAACTTGTAGAAGATTTTGGGAAGTTTGATCCAACGCTTGAACTTGGTAATTACCAATTTCCTCCATTAGATTTATTAAAAAAATATAATGAAGACATAACCGTTAACAAAGAAGAACTTGAAGACAATAAAAATAGGATTGTAGAAACGCTTCGCAACTATAATATTGGAATTAAAAGTGTTAAAGCAACTATAGGTCCAACGGTAACGCTTTACGAAATAATTCCGGAAGCTGGTGTTCGGATTTCAAAAATTAAAAATTTAGAAGACGATATTGCACTTTCACTCTCAGCTCTTGGTATTCGTATTATCGCTCCAATGCCAGGAAAAGGTACAATTGGTATTGAAGTTCCTAACAAAAATGCAACCATAGTATCGATGTACTCGGTAATTGCATCTCAAAAATTTCAGAAAGCAGAAATGGAATTACCTATTGCTCTTGGCAAAACAATAAGCAACGAAACGTTTGTGGTTGACTTGGCAAAAATGCCACATTTGCTTATGTCTGGAGCAACAGGACAAGGAAAATCGGTTGGAATCAATGCTGTGTTAGCATCACTGCTTTACAAAAAGCATCCTGCAGAAGTTAAATTTGTTTTGGTTGATCCTAAAAAAGTTGAGCTTACACTTTTTAATAAAATCGAGCGTCACTATCTTGCTAAACTTCCAGATAGCGAAGAAGCCATTATTACTGATAATACGAAAGTTATCAATACTTTAAATTCGTTATGTATTGAAATGGATAATCGTTATGAATTGCTAAAAAACGCATTTTGTAGAAATATAAAAGAATACAATACAAAATTTAAAGCTCGTAAATTAAATCCAAATGATGGACATCAGTTTTTACCATATATTGTTCTGGTTGTTGATGAGTTTGCAGACTTAATAATGACAGCTGGCAAAGAGGTAGAAACACCTATTGCTCGTTTAGCGCAATTGGCTCGTGCCATTGGCATACATTTAATTATTGCTACACAAAGACCATCCGTTAACGTAATAACAGGACTTATAAAAGCTAACTTTCCAGCGCGAATCGCATTTAGAGTAATCAGTAAAATAGATTCAAGAACAATTTTAGATAGCTCCGGAGCAGACCAACTTATAGGTCGTGGCGATATGCTTTTTACACAAGGCAACGACCTTACTCGTGTGCAATGTGCTTTTATAGATACTCCAGAAATAGAGCGCATTACAGAGTTTATTGGTTCCCAAAAAGCGTATCCCGATGCACACTTACTTCCTGAATATATTGGTGAAGAAAATGGCATAGGTCTTGATATAGATATTTCGGATAGAGACCAACTCTTTAAACAAGCTGCCGAAATAATAGTTACCTCACAACAAGGTTCTGCTTCGTTATTGCAACGTAAGTTAAAATTAGGATATAACCGAGCAGGGCGTTTAATAGACCAGTTAGAAGCCGCTGGGATTGTTGGTCATTTTGAAGGCAGTAAAGCTCGACAAGTATTAGTGCCAGATCTTGTTGCTCTTGATAAGCTTTTAGAAAGTGAACGAGAATGATGACATTAATAAAAAAAGATGTATGACCGCTTCGCTGAAAGAAAAAAGAAAAAAGACTTGATTTTAGATTGTTAACAATCCGTTTAGTACTGATTATAAAAACATAAAATTGAAGGAATGAGAATAATTAAAAGTAAGCTCTCTAAAATAAAAACTTTTGAATTATTTTATTTTTGGAATAAATGGAGTTTCAAAATTTTGAATCGAACAAAAAATTAAGTTTAATTATATAAGATATCCACTTTCGTGGGTAATACTATGAAACGGGCATGCCAAAAGATTATTACTCAAGAGAATGATTAATAGCGAATAGTCCCGATAATTATCGGGAAGACCTTTGAAAAACAATAAATATAAACACATGAAAAATATATTAGTAGCAATAGCCTTGATTTTTACTGGATTCGTGTTTGGGCAAGATTCTGCAAAAGCACTTCTCGATGAAGTTACTGCCAAAGTAAAATATTACGAAAATATTTCTATTGATTTTAAATATGTATTACAAAACACTGAAGAAGATATTAGACAAGAAACACGAGGTGACGTTGTTATGCAAGGCGAAAAATATGTGCTTAACATTTTAGGTATAACCAGAATTTATGATGGTAAAACGCTTTATAGCATTAGCCCTGAAGATGAAGAAGTCACTATTTCTACTGAAAATATAGAAGATGAAAATACAATTACACCAAGTAAAATGTTGTCCTTTTACGAAAATGGTTACAATTACAGCATGGATATTCTTCAAAATATAAATGGTAGAAAAATACAGTATGTAAAATTAATACCTATAGATTCAAAATCAGAAATTAAACATGTGTTATTAGGTATCGATGTTAATACCAAGAACATCTATAATTTAATTGAAATAGGAAGTAATGATACTAAAACAACACTTACTGTTAATTCTTTTAAAACAAATGAGCCCTTATCAAAAACCTTATTTACTTTTGATAAAAGTAAGTACAAAAATTATTACATCAATAAATTAGACTAAGTTTTCTCTGTGAAAATATTAGATAGATACATACTAACAACCTACTTAAAAACTTTTTTTAGCGTATTTATTATACTCATGCTAATTTTCGTTTTACAATCAGTATGGTTGTATATTACTGAACTTGCAGGAAAAGATTTAGATATTAGTGTAATCGCTAAATTTTTAGTCTATGTTACTCCCAGACTTATCGTTTTGGTGTTACCACTAACCATTTTATTAGCTTCAATAATGGTGTTTGGCAGCTTTGCTGAAAACTATGAGTTTGCTGCGATGAAATCTACCGGAATATCCTTGCAACGGGCTATGAGAAGCTTGAGTATTTTTATTGTAGGATTGGCAATTACCACTTTTTTCTTTGCCAACAATGTGATGCCCTGGGCCGAATTTAATTTTTATAATTTAAGAAAGAATATTGCAAAAGTAAAACCAGCCTTGGCAATTGCAGAAGGTCAATTCAATCAACTTGGTAGTATAAACATAAAAGTTGATGAAAAAAGTGGCGATCGTGGGCAATATCTAAAAGGCGTTATCATTCATCAAAAGAAAGGAAATTCTCCTGGAAATTATACAGTTATAATTTCAAAAACAGGCGAACTTGCAAGTAGCGAAGATTCCGATGTACTCAAATTAGTCCTCTTCGATGGTAATTTTTATGACGCACTTCAGCCCAAAGATTTTAAAGAGAGAAATAAAAAACCATTTGTAAAAAGTTACTTCGAAAAATATACTATAAATGTAGATCTTTCAAACATCAATAATGTTGATTTCGATATAAAAGACGTGACTACTAAATACAGTATGCTTAATGTTAAAGAGTTGAATTATTCCATCGACTCTTTAAATAAAATAAAAACAAACACTTATAAAGAGCTAGCTACAACAATGTATAATCGCTCTACTGTAGCTGCTTTAAATTCTAATATAAATCCAAAAAAAACAGATTCAGTATTTCAGAAAAATAGTATTTATGAATTATTCAAACCATTTAAGAATGTTCAGCTTATAGATGTTGCCATAAATTCGGTTAACAGTACCAATCAAATTATAAATGCTAAGAAAAGAGAAATTGCTTTAAAAGAAAAAATCATAAATAAACATATAATCTCTTTTTATGAAAAATTTGCTTTAGGTTTTGCATGTATCATACTGTTTTTTATTGGCGCACCTTTAGGAGCTTTAATCAGGAAAGGCGGTTTTGGTTTACCAATCATTATTGCAATCATTTTATTTTTAACCTATCATTTTATTGGCATTTTTGCTAAAAATAGTGCTGAAGATAGTACTTTAAACCCTGTTATTGCCACTTGGCTTTCTACGCTTTTTATGCTTCCTTTAAGTGTTTATCTTACTAACAGGGCAACAAAAGACAGGAGTTTACTCGATTTAGATGCTGTACTTTTTCCAATTAAAAAACTATTAAGCAAAAAAGAAGATGTACAGGTTGAAGACCACACTTTGTTAGATGTAAATTCTGAAGCCTATAGTCATTTATTGAATTATTCAAACGATAAACTTATCGATATTTTAAAGAATTATCGCCAGTATGAATTACATATTAGTTACTACAATACTGCTTTACAACTACTAGATTCCAGAGGTTTAAGTAAACAGAATCTGAAGTTTGGAGGTAACCTTGTTAATGAGAATTATGAAAACGCCTTAAGATATAAATCTGCTTATGATGATTATTCGAGAATCGAATTGGTTCTATATATTACGTATGTAGTATTTGGTGTTGGAGGATTGGTTTTAAATAATAATGGATTTCCAACACTTGGTCCTATCTTTATAATTATTGGTGTTCTTTCTTTTATTATATTCATCATTGCTTTAATTAAAGCATATATTAATCAGACTAATTTTTATAAATTATTAGAAAACAATAAAGCATCAAACATCATTGCTCTAATTTTATTAGGTATTCCGCTTAACTTTATTTACAAAGGTTTTTTTAGTAAGAAATTTGAAGATGACCTTAAACAAATTAGATAGCATATAAATAAGCTATATCTTTGCGTTTTAATAAAAACTTATGATAACTACTGTGCAAACTGCAGAAAACAACATAGATATTAAACTAAATACTATTGAAGACGCCATAAACGATATTCGCCAAGGCAAAGTAATTATTGTTGTAGATGATAAAAATCGTGAAAATGAAGGCGATTTTATTGCTGCTTCAGAAAAGGTGACTCCGGAGATGATTAATTTTATGGCTGCTCAAGGTCGTGGATTAATTTGTGCACCACTTACCGAAGATAGATGTGAGGAACTGGATTTACAGATGATGGTAAAAAACAATACCGATATGCATCATACACAATTTACTGTTTCGGTAGATTTAATTGGGCATGGTTGTACTACCGGAATTTCTGTACAGGATAGAACTAAAACCATACAAGCTCTTGTTAATGATAAGACAAAAGCTTTCGACCTCGGACGACCAGGACATATTTTTCCGTTACGTGCAAGAAATGGTGGTGTTTTACGTAGAACAGGACATACAGAAGCTGCTGTAGATATAGCCCGATTGGCTGGTTTTAAACCTGTCGGAATTCTTGTGGAAATATTAAATGAGGATGGAGACATGGCGCGTTTACCACAACTAATAAAAGTGGCAAAAAAGTTTGATTTAAAAATTATTTCGATTGAAGATTTAGTGGCTTATCGTATGGAGCATGACTCTTTAATAGAGAAAAAAGAAGACTTCGAGATAGAAACCCGTTTTGGAAGTTATCGTTTAAGGGCATACCAACAAACTACTAATAATCAAATACATATATCTTTAACTAAAGGTATTTGGAGTCCTAATGAACCTGTACTTACTAGAATAAACGCCACCTTGGTCAACAATGATATTCTAGGAACACTTACCAATAACGCAGACAAGAAGTTAGACGACATGTTTAAAGTGATCAATGATGCAGGTAAAGGTGCTATCGTATTTATTAACCAACAAAGTCAATCAATGAATCTTTTAAAACGTCTCAATATTTTAAAGGAAACACAAATACCAAACAAAGTTGTAAAAGCTCCAAGAATAGAAATGGATGCCAAAGATTTTGGTATTGGTGCTCAAATACTTCACGATCTTAACATTCATAAATTACGATTAATCTCTAATGCCAAACAAACCAAACGTGTTGGTATGATTGGTTATGGATTAGAGATTGTTGAGTATGTGAAGTATTAAGACAGTTCTTCATTTATACATCTTACCATTTTTCGTGCTCTTTCTTTTACTTCATCCTCTGTCCAGGAAAGTTTTATTAAACAAGAAATATTACGTCCAATATAATGGTCGGATTGTGGAAACTGTTTTGTTTTGAGATATTGCAATCCTTCTTCAATCTCAGCTGAAAGTGGATATAATGTTTTTAGATCTTTAAGATGTTGCCATTCGCGTATGTAATGCCAATTATTATCGTAGTAATGAAAACAAGCATCTATTCCATTTTCTCTAAATGCTTCCGAAACTTTACGCGCAATTTCCAAATCGGGTAAAAAGAAGCTTAAAAACGAATAACTTTCTTCACCTCCTTCAGGTACTGTTCTAAAAGTTACTTCTGGAATTGTTGATAGTGCTTCACGAATAATAGTATAATTCTTTTTCTGAATAGAAACAAACTCATCCAATCGTCTTAATTGTGCCAGACCAACAGCAGCATGAAGTTCTGAAATTCTAAAATTATAACCCAAAAACGGATGTGTTTCAGCTCCTCTGTCATTGCCAACATGATCGTGACCATGATCGCTAAAATGGTCGGCGTTTTTATAATAGCTTTCGTTATTAGTCAATACTGCTCCACCTTCTCCACAGGTAATAATCTTTACATAATCTAAAGACAAACAACCTAAATCTCCAATGCTACCAAGAGGTTTTCCTTTATAGGTTGCACCTGTTGCTTGAGAAGAATCTTCAATTAAAATAAGATTGTGTGTTTTACAGATAGATTGTAACGCATCCAGATTCGCCATACTTCCACACATGTGTACTGGCATTATGGCTTTTGTTTTTGGAGTGATGGCTTTTTTAACAGCTTCAGGGTCTAATGTTAATGTGTCATCAATGTCAACCAAAATAGGAATTGCGCCAAGCATCAAAACAGCCTCAAAACTTGCGACAAAAGTAAATGTTGGGATAATTACTTCGTCTCCTGCTCCAATACCTGCAGATGCTAATGCAATAGTTACAGCTGCTGTACCACTTGACACTAAATTGTGCATGTTTTACTTGCAATTGGGTTTCTAATTCACGTTCTAATTCTTTGGCTTTCCAGTGTCCATTACGCATTCCATCGAAACCATAACGCATTAATACGCCACTCTCTAATACATCGTTTACTTCTTTGTGTTCTGCTTCACCAAATAATTCGAATCCTGGCATATATTTAGTAATAGTTAATTTTAAGTGATTAGATTAAAATTAATATTTTATTGTAATTAATTAGTATTTAAAGTGAACTAAAGTTTTCAAGACAAAGAAAATTTAAACATTATGCTCCATTTCACAAAAAAATAATCCTGTTATACTTTTTAAGTATATTTCAATATAATTGGACAAGCTCTAAAGTATAATTTTTAGTTTAAAACACTCATTTTAAGTAATTTAAATACTATAAATTTTAGGCACTGACTATTTATATTTTTTTAATATTTTTTTCAAAAAGGCAAAATAATCATCTGTTCCAAAACTTCTGCTGTATCCATTAATATTACCTAAAGTTTTTCCGTCTGCGTCTAATCCTACAAGTGTAGGAAAGCTACCTCTTCTGTTATAATCCTGCATTAAAATCATATTCTTCCGTTTCTGATCTGGAGTAATAATATCGTTTCGTCTCGGAAGATCGACCATTAACAGTACAAATTTTTGAGACTCTACAACAAATTTTTCAGTATTAAAAAAATCTGTTTTCAACTTTTTACAAGGCGCACACCAATCGCTTCCGGTAAAATACACCAAAATTGGTTTGTCTTGTTTTGCTGAAATTTGTTTGGCTTCATTAAAATCGGTCTGCCAGTTTAATTTTAAATCTTGTGAATACGCATTTCCAGCACAAATCAGTAAAAATATTATAATAGTTTTTTTCATTTTTAATCAGGAGTTATTTCGCAAATATTATAATTATCAAGAGTTTAAACAAGAACCTTAACAGTTTATTATCTAAAGTTCGTAAACACTTTCGCTTACATTTTTTCTTACTTTTTTAAAGTCGGCAAACATATCGTCTTTTGCTCTGTAACCTATTGGCATAACCAAAACTGAATGCAATCTTCTTTTTTTGAGTTGAAGTAATTCGTTATATTTTTCAGGGTCAAAGCCTTCCATCGGGCAGGCATCAATATCTTCGATAGCACATACTGTTAGTAAATTTCCCATGGCGAGATATGCTTGATTTATTGCCCAATCTTTAATGTTTTTAATCGGTTTATCTTTAAAATCGTCTAAAATATAATCTTTAAAAGGCTGTAAAATTTCATCAGGTGTATTTCTAATAGATTTTACTCTTTTAAAATATGTTTCAATGTAATCCTCATTAATATTAGTTTCGATACAAAACACTAAAACATGAGAAGCCTGTTCTACCTGCGCCTGATTCATTGAATGCTCTACCAAACTGGCTTGTAACACTTTATCTCTTACTATTACCAACTTAATAGGCTGTAAGCCAAAAGAGGTTGCTGTTAAATTGAATGCTTCTTTGAGTATATTTAGTTTTTCTTTATTGATATACAAATTGTTATCGAATTTTTTTGTTGCATAACGCCATTTTAATTTTTCAATAATATTCATAAGTAAGATTTTTAATTGTCGGTACAAAAATAAGAATATCTATGTCCAAAATATATTAAAAAACTTTTGAAAGAAATAAAAAAGGATTCTATATTTGCAGCCTCTTATGCAGAAGCTACAAAAGAGGACATAAATTGCAAAGGAGAATTGGCAGTCCCGATAGTTATCGGGAGGTCGATGCGGTAAACCCGCCTCCAAACGCATACCACTGGAGAATTGGCAGTCCCGATAGCTATCTGGAGGTCGATGCGGTAAACCCGCCTCCAAACGCATACCACTGGAGAATTGGCAGAGTGGTCGAATGCGGCAGTCTTGAAAACTGTTGAGGGTAACACCTCCGGGGGTTCGAATCCCTCATTCTCCGCAATAACCCTTGTAATCATTTGATTTACAAGGGTTTTATTTTTTAGTTGACAATATCGTTGATAATACTTTCATATTTAACTCTATTTTTTTGAGTTTACATTTTAAATATAAGTGCTATCTCCATTTGTGATTTCTGTCCATTTAATATTTAATTTAATACTTGGATAATCTTTATATCCTATCAAATTTCCATTTCTTACAAATTTTAATAAAAACCCTTTATTATTTTCTTCAATTACTTGAAAAGTTTGTAATGATACAATTTGAAAATTATTTTCAGCATAAATAGGTTTTAATAAAATATTAATACTTTTATTATCTTTTACAATACTTGGATATATCATTCCATTTGTTGAAAATATATCGTTATTATCATTCATAATATCTGCTAACATGCACTTCGTTATTGCTACAGTAATTTTATAGCGATATTCATTACTATCTGAAACAATTTCGGTAAAAAGAGTGTCAAAATAATCATCGGCTTCCAATAATAATTTGTTTCGTTTCGTTAGGTCAAACTTCTGGACACAACTTTTATGCCCTACGATTCTTTGAAGGTGTTGAATGCAAACTGGTTTAATTCTAAAACTTGGCAATTTACCATTTATTATATTTGGTCTAAAGTTAGCGACAGTTATAAACTTTCCTAAATCAGGTCTAACTTCCGCAATAGCTGTTTCAAATTCATTAGAACAATAAAACATGCTTTCTTTAATATCATTACATCTTCCTCTTCTTAAAACACATTGTTTCGGAGGATGCCAAAACTCCGATTCCGAAGTAAATAAATGAATTGATTTATCTTTATTTAATTTACCGTTAAATAAATCATGTTTTCTTGCCCTATAAAAGCCATTGAACGTTTGATTATAACAAAGAATTGAACCATAATTTACCTCTTTAAGAATGTTACTAAAAATTTTCTTTAAATCCTCGACAGTTGCTTTTAGAGCAATATTATCAACATCCTTAAATTCAAACATAGTAAAAGCTAATTTGGTTTACCCCATCCCATCAATAAAAGTCTTAACGAAATCTATTATTTTGGTTGTTATTCTTTCCGATAATGAGGCTCGTTGTCTCAAACTTGGTCTTTCATTCATAATACCGATAACCTCATCTCTTAAAGGCACTTTTTCTGTAAATAGATAATTGCTAATTACATCAATTAACTTTTTGAAGTCTAAATTTTCTTCTTTACTTAAAACTTTAAGAGCCTTTTTCTTTTCGACAGTCCAAAAGGTTTCAAATTCATCTGCTCTCCGACAGGACCATGTAAATCAACTTTACTTACCTTATTTACAACGGGGATTATATCTTTTAAGCACAATGCTCTGCATATAAAAAATAGATGCTCCTTCTGCTTAATTAACAATACCGTAAATTTATTCTAAACCACTAGCCTTTTTTAATAGATTATCTAACGCTTTACGATTATAAAAGATTCCATTGCGCACAACACCACTTATTCTATTAGTGTTTTTAATATCGTTTAACGGGTTTGCGTCCAACAATACCAAGTCAGCTGCTTTGTTTATGTCAATAGTTCCCATGACATCTTCCAAACCAAAATATTTAGCAGGAAGAATGGTTGCTGATTCAAGTACTTCCATAGGTGTTAGCCCACTTTTAACCAAAATTTCTAGCTCTTTGTGTAGACTAAAACCTGGTGTAAGAAAAGAAATTGGAGTGTCTGTTCCCGCAAGTATTTTAACATTGGCGTCTTTGAGTTTTGTAATCATTTTTAAACCCCATTGACCATAGGCAATACTCAAATGATTAATTTCCTTTTGCTGTTTCTCTTCTGCTTTTTTAATCCAGTTAGAACGTATTTCTGGAGGTAAATACTGAAAAGTTTCTTTCCATGTATCATTTTCATACAAGCGATTAATATCCCCAGTAAGAAGAGCCAAGGTAGGAATTTGCCAAGTTCCATTTTCTGCAAGGCTTTTCAGCACTGTATTTGCCCTTTTTTCATCGTAAGATTCAATAGCGTATAAGCGTTGAACTTTATGTATTTGTGACCTCAACATCCCTCCTAATGAATTTTTTCCTTCCGCGAGCATTTTCTTACGAGCATTTAGAAGAGAGTCAAAATTAACTGAACAGGCCATCTCTAAATTACGAAGGTGTTCCATGCTACGCAAACCTTCATTACTTGCTTCAATTACATCCATACTAAGAGGCACGTGACCTGTAACAAACAAACCACGCTTTTTTGAATACGAAATAACTGTTTTGAACTCTTCTGGCGTTAACATCTCATAAGATTTCAGAAAATCAACCCCTTTGGCTTGAAGTGAATCTATCATGTTCCTAACAGCTTCAGGCGAATCAAGAGCTACAGATATTTCTGGTCTTCCAGGACTTCCATCATATACATTAGGGATGCCATCCAATAACGGCCCAGAAATAAAAACATTCGGGGAACTATTCGGATTTTTTTTAGACTTATCTCGCCAATACAAAACGCGGTCAATCAAGCCGCCTGTATCACGAACACTTGTAATACCATTGGCTAAAAACAAAGGAAACATAGATTTCTCCAATTCAGGGGAATAGGTAAGGTGAACGTGTGTATCCCATAGTCCAGGAATCAAATATTTTCCCTTACCATCGACAATAATGCAGTTTGATGGACTGACTATCGCTTTCTTACTAATATTGATTATTTTGTTGCCAGTGATTAATACATATTGATTTCTTCTTTCACCAAATTCAGCATCGATGGTGGTTATATTATTAAATAATACCGAATAATGTTCCTCGTTTTTAGTTTTAGTCGAATCTATACAGCTCGTATTTACCAGTAACAATAATGTGATAAAAATTACTTTAGAAAGATATCGAAGAATTAATAAATTCATAGTTAATACGTGTTTAATTAAAAACAGAATCCTCGGTTTCTGTAGGAGCAACGAACTTTCTTAAGTAAATATCCATCCCGTTTTTTGTTTTACGTTCTTTATAGGCTTCAA
>RDRZ01000040.1 GCA_003709165.1 Flavobacteriaceae bacterium PRS1 | reverse complement strand
CAACAGCTTTTAGTAATTGCTCTTCGGTCGCATTTGGTCTTGGAAACATTATGTTTTCTTTTATAGTGCCTTCAAACAGAAACTCATCTTGAAGCACAACTCCTAAATATTGTCTGTAGCTACTTAAATTTACTTTAGTTAAATCGTGTCCGTCAATAGTTATTTTACCAGATTTTGGATTTAAAAATGTTGCCGACAAACCAGCAATGGTCGATTTACCAGAGCCGGAACTCCCTACCAATGCTATAACAGTACCAGAAGGAGCTTTAAAATTTATATTGTGCAGCACTTCTGCACCTTCATCATAAGAAAACGATACGTCTTCAAAAACGAGGTCGCCTTTCAAGGTGTCTAATTGAATCGTTCGCTGTTCGTCATCTTCTTCAGCAGTTAAATTCATTAATTCTTCCGTTCGATCTAAACCTGCTAAGGCTTCGGTAAGCTGGCTGCCTATATTTCCCATTTGTATTATTGGAGCAATCATAAAGCCAAGAAATAATGTAAACGAAATAAAATCACCCATTGAAAGGTCTCCGTTCATTATTTGATATCCTCCTATTCCCATAATACCTGTAGTAGCCATTCCTAAAAGAAACCCCGAAGAACTCGTCATTAAGGCTGTTGCTGCTGCTTATGTAAATGAGTTTACCGATCGTTTTGAAGACGGACTCGATACCTTAATTGGCGAAAGAGGCGTGAAACTTTCAGGCGGACAGCGACAACGTATTGCAATTGCAAGAGCCATTCTTGTAGATCCGAAAATTATTATTTTAGATGAAGCAACGTCAAATCTCGATACCGAAAGCGAAGGGCTAATACAAAAAAGTCTTGCTGAATTAGTAAAAGACAGAACAACTATTATTATTGCTCACAGATTAAGTACCATTAAAAGAGCAGACCAAATTTTAGTGATCGAAGCAGGACGTATTGCAGAACGTGGTAATCATGATGAGTTAATTGCTGCAAAAGGCAGATACTATGAATTATATACATATCAGGCGAAAATTTAATAAAAATCAAAAAAATTCAAAAGAAAAGGATATGCATTTAACTATAATGGTTCTAAAACAGTCTAATTCAGAATTAAAAATGCAATAATAATACGTATGTTTGCAAAATTGAAAATTAATAGCTAATATTAGAGTTTTAAGAATTCTAATTGATAGAATGTAGAAGTAATTATATATGGGAAGACCAGCAACAAAACCAAAAGAATTAAAAGATGGATTTTATATAGAAGTCCGTAATAAAGGTGCTCGTTCAGGAATTAAAATCCGAAGAGACAATAAGCAACAAATGATATTTGCAATTGAAGAATACAAAAAAAACAAAGAAGTTATTGTTCTCGGCGAATTCAAAAATGGAAAACCATTGAAAAAAAAAAGTAAGTAAAACTAAATATACTTTCCTTATAATCCTGTAAACCCTAAAAAATCTACACTAAATTATAATTTATCCTAGCATTTTTTTGAGAGGGAAATCTATCTTGTTTTTTAATGATATCATGTTATTAAAATAATATTGGATTTGTTGGTATTAGGTATTTCTTTAAGCATTCTAAAATTAATGCATACATTTATAGTATAAGAACTTAATATGGTTGAATTAATTATAAAGAAACGGAATGGGTTTGAACTCACAAAAGAAGAATTTTCTTCTATTATTGATGGTTTTGTTTCCGGAGAAATTCCCGATTACCAAGTTTCAGCATTTTTAATGGCAGTATATTATGAAGGTATGACAAGCGATGAAACTGCAAATCTTACCGATATTATGATGCGTTCAGGTGAACTCATCGATCTTTCAGAAATAGAAGGAGTTAAAGTTGATAAACACAGTACTGGAGGCGTTGGTGATAAAACCACTTTAATATTGGCACCTTTGGTTGCTGCTGCGGGAGTTCCTGTAGCTAAAATGTCTGGACGCGGACTTGGGCATACTGGAGGAACTTTAGATAAAATGGAAGCTATAAAAGGCTTATCTGTAGATATGACGAGGGAAGAATTTATAGATAATGTAAACCGAATTAAAATTGCTGTTTGCGGTCAAAATGCTAACTTGGTTCCTGCCGATAAAAAATTGTATGCCTTAAGAGATGTTACCGGAACCGTCGATAATATTTCTTTAATCGCATCAAGTATCATGAGCAAAAAACTGGCTTGTGGAGCCGATGCTATTGTGATTGATATAAAAGTTGGTCATGGTGCTTTTATGAAAACTGTTGAAGATGCTGAAGAGTTAGCAGAAATGATGATTGGCATTGGTTCAAAAATGGGTCGAAATGTTATTGCTGTAATCACATCGATGAGCGAACCTCTTGGATTTACAATAGGTAATGCACTTGAAGTAAAAGAAGCTATTGACACGCTAAAAGGAAATGGCCCAGATGATTTAACCGAATTGTGTTTAGAACTGGGAAGTCACATGTTGGTACTTGGCGAAGTTGCCAAAACCCAAACCGAAGCAGTAGTAATATTAAAAAAGTTAATCGATTCTGGAGCAGCTTTTAATAAATTCAAAGAGTTTGTAAAAGCACAAGGAGGTGATACAAACCTTATCGACCAACCTGATTTATTACCAGACACGAAATTTTCAGAAATATATAAAAGTAAAAGTGAAGGTTACATTTCCGAATTAAACGCATTAGATATTGGCTTGGCTTCAGTTAAACTGGGAGCTGGAAGAGAAACCAAAACAAGTGTTATAGATTATGGAGCTGGTATTGTTTTACAGAAAAAAATTGGGGATTACGTCAAAAAAGATGAAGATTTAGCAATACTGTATTCTAATAATTTTGCTAACTTTACAAAAGCTATAAAGTTTATGGATTCGGCTTATACCATTTCAGAAGAGAAACCTTCACATAAGCCATTGATTATAAAAACAATAACAAGATAATATTGCATGACAAATTCAGATAAGAAAACAAAGAGTTATATTTCAACAAATCATGCAGTAATTCTTCACGATAGAAATGAAGGAATCCCTTTTGATGCAAATCTTTTTAAAGATATAAATATTAATAGAAGTGCAGTTGAACGCAGATCTTCAACACTCGCTAAAAGGAGGTCTGTAAAAAAACAATGGCAAGCTGCTTGGTTGTTAAAAGCGATAAGTTGTATAGATTTAACAACACTTTCTGGCGATGATACTCAAGGCAATGTCTTGCGACTTTGTGCGAAGGCAAAATCACCTGTAAGATTAGATGTGTTGAAAGCTATGGAAATGCAGGACGAGAATGTTCAGGTTGCTGCAGTTTGTGTGTATCATAATCTTATTAAAGATGCAGTAAAAGGATTAAAAGGAAGCTCAATTCCAATTGCAGCAGTTTCTACAGGATTTCCTGCAGGAAATATTCCTTTAAAAGAAAAAATCAGACAAATAGAAATATCTGTTGCTGCAGGAGCTAAAGAAATAGATATTGTTGTAAGCCGAAATTTAGTATTACAATCCGATTGGAAACGTCTTTACAACGAAGTTGTGGCATGCCGAAAAGCCTGTGGAGATGCGCATATGAAAACCATTTTGGCAACAGGCGAAATTCCTACCTATACAAAAGTAGCAAAAGCAAGTTGGGTATGTATGATGGCTGGTGCCGATTTTATTAAAACGAGTACAGGTAAAGAACCCGTTAATGCTACGATTCCTGTAAGTCTTGTGATGATTAGAACCATTAGAGAGTATCACGAATTAACAGGTTATAAAGTTGGTTTTAAGCCTGCTGGCGGAATTAGTAAAGCAAAACAAGCTGTTAATTGGTTGGTATTAATAAAAGAAGAACTTGGTAACGATTGGCTTACTCCGGATTTATTCAGATTTGGAGCAAGTAGTTTATTAGGCGATATAGAACGGCAACTGGAACATTTTGTTACAGGACGATATTCAGCATCATTTAGACATCCAATGGCTTAAATAAGTTATTGAGTTATGAGTTAAGAAGTTTTTGATTGCTGAAATGATTTTAATAATTATTGAGACTTATAAGAATAGAAAGATATTCCTGCAAGGTTTTGACTTGTTCGTCGAAGATTTATTAAAGGAGGAAAACCTTGTAGGTATTAAAAAATAAAGTTTTAAGAAAGCATATATTGATTATTGAACAATATTAATATGAAAACAAGAATTAAAGAAATATACAAAACAATGGAATATGGGCCAGCACCTGAAGATGCAAGTGAAGCTATTCAATTCCTAAAAAAATACAATAATAAATTCAATCTATTTATTAATGGGAAATGGGTTACACCTTCGTCTGGTGAATATTATGACAGCATCAACCCTTCCACTAAAGAAAAATTAGCACAAATATCTGAAGCCAATGAAGCAGACGTAGATAAAGCAGTAGCTGCTGCAAAAAAAGCCTTACCAAAATGGGTTAGCATTGGTGCACATCAACGCGCAAGATATTTATATGCTTTGGCACGTCAAATTCAGAAACATTCCCGTTTGTTTTCAGTTTTAGAATCCTTAGATAATGGGAAGCCAATTCGGGAAACCAGAGATATTGATATCCCTATTGTTGTACGGCATTTTTATCATCATGCAGGTTGGGCACAATTACGGGATACGGAGTTAAAAGACTATAAAGAACTTGGTGTTATTGGTCAGATTATCCCTTGGAATTTTCCTTTAATGATGCTATCCTGGAAAATTGCTCCAGCAATAGCTATGGGAAATACTATTGTATTAAAACCTGCTGAAGCAACTTCACTAACAGCATTGCTTTTTGCAGAGATTTGTCAGCAAATAGGTTTACCCAATGGTGTTGTAAATATTATTACAGGTCATGGAAGTACAGGTGCAGCAATTGTAAATCATAAAGATGTCAGCAAGATTGCATTTACAGGTTCTACTGAAGTTGGTAAAATCATTCGTCGTGCAACTGCCGGAACAGGAAAAAAACTCTCTCTGGAGCTTGGTGGAAAATCACCTTTTATTGTGTTCGAAGATGCCGATTTGGATAGTGTTGTTGAAGGTATTGTAGATGCTATTTGGTTTAATCAAGGTCAGGTGTGTTGTGCTGGTTCTCGATTATTGGTTCAGGAAAGTATAGCCGAAAAACTATACAAAAAAATAAGAGCCAGAATGGAGAATCTAAGAATTGGGAATGCATTAGATAAAAGTATTGATATTGGAGCTATAGTTGACGATACACAACTAAAAACGATTAAGGAAATGGTACAACTTGGTGTTGATGAAGGCAGTACACTTAATCAACCGTCTTGGGCCTGTCCAACTGAAGGCTATTACTATCCACCAACACTTTTTACTGATGTGTCGCCTTCGGCAACTATTGCACAGGAAGAAATATTTGGACCTGTTTTAGTAGCGATGAGTTTTAGAACACATAAAGAAGCGGTTAAATTGGCTAATAATACACGATATGGATTGGCTTGTAGTATCTGGACCGAAAATATAAATCTTGCTTTAGATATAGCACCTCAAATAAAAGCTGGAGTCGCCTGGATTAACTGTACCAATGTGTTTGATGCTGCTGCTGGTTTTGGAGGTTATCGCGAATCTGGTTTTGGTAGAGAAGGAGGAAAGGAAGGCTTGATGGAATATTTAAAACCAAGAATTAATGATGAATTTACTGATGAACCTCTACCAATTTTAATTAATAATTTAGATACTCCAAATGAAAACGGACTGCCATCTTTAGGAATTGACAGAACTACTAAAATGTATATTAGAGGCAAGCAGGCGAGACCAGATGGTGGCTATAGTATAGTTATAAATAGTGTTAATGGAGACTATATTGGTGAAGTTTCTAAAGGAAACCGAAAAGATATAAGAAATGCAGTTGAAGCTGCTCATGCTAATAATAAATGGTTGAATATGACAGGGCATTCACGTGCACAAGTATTGTATTATTTGGCCGAAAATCTTATGATTAGAAGAGAAGAATTTGCAAGTCGAATTGTACAAATGACAAATCAAAATAAGTCTGATGCTTTGCAGGAAGTAGATTTGTCTATCGAACGCATTTATACCTATGCTGCATTAGCCGATAAGTACGATGGTCATGTGCATCACACCATTCATCGTAATGTTACTTTGGCAATGCCTGAAACTTTGGGAGTTATGGGAATTATCTGTCCGGATGAATCACCTTTGTTAGGTTTTATTTCAACAGTAATTCCAGCCATTACAATGGGAAATAGCGTTATCGTTATTCCTTCAGAGAAACTACCTTTTTCAGCCACCGATTTTTATCAAGTTTTAGAAACGTCCGATGTTCCTGCAGGAACAGTAAATATTGTTACTGGTGGTAAAGATGAATTGGCACAAGTATTGGCAAAGCATGACGATGTAGATGCCATTTGGTATTTTGGCAATAAAGAAGGTTGCAGAGAAATAGAGTTCTTATCTGCCGATAATATGAAACGTACTTGGGTAAATTATGGTAAGTATAGAAATTGGTTAGATAAAGCACAAGGTGAAGGACAAGAGTTTTTAAAGCATGCAAGTCAGATTAAAAATATCTGGATTCCTTATGGAGCTTAATGAGTTAAGAGTTATGAGTTAATGAGTTAGTTATGAGTTTTAAATTTAATGTAAAAACTCAACTTAAGGCACTTTTTGCACAAAGGATAATAAGAAAAACAAAACAAATATGGGTAGTTTACATTTAGAAGCCAAGGTTGGAGACATAGCAGAAACGGTATTATTACCTGGAGATCCTTTACGAGCAAAACACGTAGCAGAAACCTTTCTTGACGACGTAGTTTGTTATAACAAAGTTAGAGGAATGCTTGGTTTTACAGGTTTTTACAACGGAAATCGTGTTTCTATTCAAGGCACAGGAATGGGAATGGGAAGCATTGCTATTTATGTAAACGAATTGGTAAACACATATAAAGTAAAGAACCTGATCAGAGTTGGTACTTGTGGCAGTATTCAGGAAAATATAAATTTAGGTCAGGTAATATTAGCAATGAGTGCTTCGGGAGATTCTGATGCTAACAATTTATATTTTAAAGGCATGCATTATGCAGCAACTGCAGATTTCGATTTACTAATGAAAGCCAATAAAATCGCCAACGATTTGAATATAAAAACCTATCAAGGTTCTGTTTTTAGTACAAATACGTTTTATGATGACGATCCTAATCGTTGGGAAAAATGGCAAAAGCATGGTATTCTTGGTGTGGAAATGGAAACCCAAATACTCTTTACATTGGCAAAACGCTTTGGAGTTAAAGCACTTTCTATACTTACTGTAAGTGATAACATCATTACAGGAGAAGCATCAAGTACATTGGATAGAGAACAATCATTTAATGATATGATGAAAATTGCTTTGGGGTTGGCTTAAGTTGCTTCAATAACCCAATTCATTTTTTATTAAAGCCAGTAACCTGTTAAACCCTTCCTAAAACAGTAGCGCATTAACTTCTTAATGTTACTTTTATGCTTCAAAAAAAACTAACAAAATGAATCTTAAAAAATCCGTTCTATTTGTATCTTCTTTTCTTATTTGTTTTTCTATACACGCTCAAGACTTAACGTTTGAAGAATACAATCCTACATCGACACTAGTTGTTCCAGGTAAAATAATTAAAAAGGCAAAGTTTCCATTTATTGATGTTCATGGACATCAATATAGAATGCCAAATCAAGATTTGGCTCCTGTTATTGCTGCTATGGATACACTTAATGAAGCTATAATGGTAAACTTAAGTGGACGTACAGGCGAGGATTTAATAAAATCTGTAAAAAATATTGCCGATAATTACCCTAACCGTTTTGTGGTGTTTGCCAATATTAGTTTTGAAGGAGCAGGAGCAGAAGGTTGGACAGAAAAAATGGTTGCACAATTAGAACAAGATGTGAAAAATGGTGCGAGAGGTTTAAAAGTGTATAAAAGTTTAGGTTTACGTAATAAAGATGCTGATGGAAAAAGATTAGCAATTGACGATTCTCGATTAGATCCAATTTGGGATAAGTGTGGAGAATTAGGTATTCCTGTATTGATTCATGCAGCAGACCCAAAACCTTTTTGGGATGAATTTAATGGCGATAACGAGCGTTGGCTGGAATTAAAAACACACCCTCGTAGAAAACGAGATGCTAACAATCCAGCATCTTGGGAACAGATTATGAATGAGCAATATAATTTATTCAGGAAGCATCCTAATACTACGTTTATTAGTGCTCACATGAGTTGGTTGGCAAACGATTTAGGACAATTAGGAGACTTACTTGACGAAATGCCAAACATGAATGTTGGTATTGGAGCCATTATTGCTGAATTAGGTCGTCAGCCACGATTCGCAAAGGCTTTTTTTGAGAAGTATCAAGACCGTATATTGTTTGGAAAAGACAGTTGGAAACCAGAGGAGTTTCCGACCTATTTCAGAGTGTTAGAAAGCGATGATGAATACTTTACGTACCATAAGAAATACCATGCTTTTTGGCCAATGTATGGTTTGGATTTATCTGACGAGGTGCTTAAAAAAGTGTATTACAAAAATGCTTTACGTATTGTTCCGGGATTGGACAAGAGTTTGTTTCCTGAATAAAAACTATTCAGACTTTACTTTAAAAAAAGAACCTTCCTGATACGCTTTTATCGCTCTTTTTGATAACACAATTCCTATAATTAATGAGACGAATGCGCCGATAGAAATTCCCGGAATAAAGTTTATAAACAAGAAGAAATCATAAGTACCATGAAAAAGAATAGCAGCCATTAAACCAATTAAATTCCATTTCATTTTATTTTTTGAAAATTTGGATTTTCCCATATAATAACCCATTTTAACTCCAAAGGTTGCATGTGTAGGAATTGCAGTAAATGCCCTTAATAAAGCCACTTTAAATCCACCTTGAAATACGTACAAAATATTTTCAAAAGCAGCAAAACCCATAGATACCATAACTGCATAAACAATACCATCAAAAGGCTCGTTAAACCATTTTCTTGGTTGGTTATAATACCTGACTATAATATATTTACTGAATTCTTCAATAAGTGCAACTACAAAAAAGGCCTTTACAAGTTGTTGCCATACACTAAAGTGATTTGGGAATGGTAAAAATAAATCGAAAAAAGTATATAAAATAGTAGTGATAGCTATGCTAACAATTGCACCTAAAACAAATGTATAGGAAGAATGCGTTTGGATTCTTTTTCATATTTGTATTTTATATAGATATAGATTATAACAACAAAAACTGGAGCTAAAGCAGTAATGAGTAGGTTCATATTATTTAATTATGACTTTTATACAGTTTATTAATTGGGTAAAATCTTCTTTTGTATTATAAAGGTGGCAAGATATTCTAATATATTTTCCTCTGAAGGACACAAAAATTTTACGTTTTATAAATTCAGATTTAAGCTTCTCAATATTTGAAGTATCTGGTAATTTAACTCCGAATAAATGATGCGCTCTATTTTTCGGATCTTCTATATCACAACCCAAACTTTGTAGCTTTAGAATAGCATCAGCTGAAATGTTTCTGCAATAATCCTGTATCGCTTCTGGTGTCCATTCAATGACTTGTTTTAGTGCTTCAATTTGCATTTTCACATAAATGAAACTTCCACTTTCACCAACAGAATATCTACTGGCTAAAGGCTTATATTTAGATTGGTACGACGTTAAACCTGTAAAATTTTCACTATTAAGTCTATTAACCCAATTTTCTTCAATAGGTATGCCATCATCAAAAAAGGAACCATAATAGGCGTAACCACAACCATAAGGACCAAAAAGCCATTTATAACCTGCACAAATAAGTGCATCAGGTTGTAATTCTTTAACCGAAAAAGGTAATGCACCAACTGACTGACTGCCATCAATAATAAGCAGAGCATTATGGCGTTTTGTCTTCTTACGAATTGATTTAAGATTAAATAGAGTTCCATTTGCCCAATGAATATTTCCCATAGCAACAACAGCAGTGTTGTCGTTGATTGCATTTAGAATATCAGTATTCCATTGCTGAACACTATTATTTTTTGATTGTGGTGAACGTATAGTTTTAACAGTTGCATTGTATTTATCCGCAAGTTTTTTCCATACATAAACATTACTGGGAAATTGTTCGTCTATAACAAGAATCTCGTCCGATGATTTTAATTTAAGATTATTAGCAACAGTTGCCAAACCATAAGATACAGATGGAATATTTGCAATACGTTGATAATTATCTAAATCTATAAGTTGAGCAAACAATTTTTTAAGTACAATAACAGGTTCGAAAAAATCCGAACTGGAAATTAAATAAGGATGGCTTTTTTGTAATACAGCCTTAATTCCGGCTTCTTCAACAGATTTGAAAGAAGGTGAGATGTTAGCAATATTAAAAAAGGTAATATCTTCAGGAATATTGAACAGATGTTTTTGATGATTGAGCATTGTAAATAATATTTATGACGGAAAATTATTAAAATTAAAGCACATTAATAATGTTATCTATTACAAATGTATAATACGAATAATCGGCTGGGACTAATTTAAAATCTTTATTGCGATGTATAATGAAATATTTAAACTTATCTAAAGACAATAAACACAAGTCATCAACCTCTTCATCCTGTTTATTAAGTTTATCTAATGCGATATCTAACTTACATAAAAATACATTTTGAAATTCACAATCTTTTATGCCATTAGGATGTATATTGATGCTTTTCCGTATATCAATTTTGTGTAATTGCGGTGCTTTAATTGTTAAACCAATCTCTTCGTCTACTTCGCGTATTGCAGCATTTATAATAGTTTCTTCAGCCATTAAATGACCTGCAACGGAAACATCCCAATAATTAGGAAAGGTTTCTTTAGTGTCACCACGTTTTTGAAATAGCACTTTGCCAGTTTCAGTATAAAACCAAATATGAACAGTAGCATGTAAATAACCTTTTTGATGTACTTCAGATTTTAAAGCGGTTTTCCCTATGGGATTACCTAATTCGTCAAGTATGTCTAAATATTCATCCATGCTATAAACTTCTGTGTTTCTATTAAAAATATTTTTTAATCGGTTGACACATATATTACTCCTGTAAAAGGCTTCAATCCACTGCCTTTTAAATTTACAACGTAATAATATGTGCCTGAAGGGACATTTCCAGAAACTCCAATCGAATTGTTAGTTGCGAATCCCCTCCAGTTATTTTTATAGTTATTAGATTTATATATTAAGGCTCCCCAACGATTAAATATTTTAACTTCAATATTAAAGTCGCATGCTTCCTGACCACTAATAACAAAATACTCATTCCATTGATCTCCATTTGCGGTAACCGCTTTAGAAATGTTTATTTTATTTATATTACCACAAATTGATTCCAGACATTCGTCGTTTATCGTAATTATCTGAACATAATCAACAATTGTTCTCCCACAGGCATTTGTAAATGTCCACGTATTTGTATACGAACCTGAATAACCAAAGCTATCGTTTGGTACAAATGTTCCTGATGTTTTTGTTATTGCTAAATCACATTTATTCGTATCTGGCATTAAACTTAGAGCAAGATTTAAAGCAGCAGGATTTTCGCATATAATGTCTCTGTCTAAATCACCAATATCGTTTACCCAAATAATTTCTTCAGGTATGTTTATTGTTATTAGTAATATAGTTCCCTGTTGACAATCGTTTAATCCATAAGAGCTAAATGTGGTCTGGGAAATAGGGTTTTCTATACCATTATATGTTGCTTCCAATTGGATTTCAAAAGATAAATCGCAACTATCTTCAAGGAAATAACATTCGTCTTTAATCATTAATTCAAATTGTAAATTTCTTGTATTGGCATCATATATAAATGTAACTCCATTGGGTAAATTATTGGCATCAATAAATTCTACGTTAGTAGGAAGAATTGTTGAAAGGACAACATTTATAGCGACATCATTTCCTGTATTTATAAAATTAAAATCAAAAATAACAGTTTCGCCTGCGTTTGTAATATTTTCTACTGCGTTAGAAATTAATGTAATAGGATACAGATTAGGAGATCTAACGTCTACAGATAGACCTAATAAATACAAACCATAAGTTTCCTGATTTGATGTAAGTCTGATTGTTGCCGATGTTTGGTTATTACCTAATATGCTGTTACCATTATTGTTAAGAGTAAAAACAGCAGCATCAAAACCAAGTGTATTAATACTAGCTGGATTTCTATCGGTATAGTCAATATTTCCTATTGTAATTCGACTATTAAAAAAATTATCAGCATCTCTTAAAGGTGCTATTAAGTCTACAAAATTATTTTCGACATTTTTTATTTGAAATCTGTCTCCTCTTAAAGCTCTATCGCCTTCCAGCGATCCTAAAACAATATTTGCATTTACTGGTCCAGTTTTAATTGTTTGAAAGCCACTAAAATTAATATCAAAATCGTTAAATGTTTGCGAAATATGTGCATAACCATCAAACAAGCTTGTGTTTTTTGTTGGAAGTTCTGGACTTTGATATACAAATACAATTTGCCAACCACCAGAAGTTCCTATATTTCCACCACCATGCTGTATTAAATTTCCAATTTTTGCTTCAACATTAGCAACTTGATAGTTCCCAAATGGATCGTCTAATGTAATTATAGTTGAAGTAATATCTTTAAAGCAGATATAGGGATCGTTACTAAAATGACTATCACGTCCTCTATAAATAACTTCATCAGCAGTTATGGTGGAATACACATCTTCCCCTGGGAGCATTAATTTAATATCATTGAAATTCCAATTAGGTTGATTGTCTTCTCCATTATCATGCTCTTTATCAGCCGCCGCCCAATATAAATATGTTTTTAGTATAGTTAAACAAACTAATTGTGGTTCGGGATTAACAAAATTTGCACTACTTGAATTAAATGTCGTGCTATCATTATCTATATCTACACACACATTATCAATAAAATCATGATTATCCCTTTCACCATTGTAGCTTTCTGTAGCAGTTCTGGACAGCATATTATTAGCAATAATAGTTACATCACCATTTACGGTTTCATTGAACCGAGATGTAAAATCCTTTTGAATTTGTGCCGACACATTAAAACTCAAAGTATAAAAAAAAACTAAAGCTGCTATCAATATTAGTTTCGAGAAGTTTTTTTTTATATGTACATAATGTGCAGTCATTAAGAAAAATCTTTATATTTTAAAAGGCTAACTTTTGAAATGGTAAATAGTTAGTACTTCCCACTTTAGTCGAGACGATATTTAAATCTAAATTAAGTATGGACAGACATTTTTTGAAGTATATCTTTATTCAAAATAACTAAACGAATCGCCATCTTTTATTTTAAGAAGTGTTTCGTAAATCATACGTATTACATTTTCAACATCGCTTTTATGTACCATTTCTACGGTTGTATGCATGTAACGTAGCGGTAAAGATATAAGTGCAGAAGCAACACCGCCATTACTATACGCAAAAGCATCAGTATCTGTTCCAGTAGCACGAGACAATGCTGCACGTTGAAATGGTATTTTCTTTTCTTCGGCAGTATCTGTAATTAAATCGCGTAATTTTTGCTGTACTGCCGGAGCGTAAGCAATAACGGGACCTTTACCCATTTCGCAATGACCTTCTTTTTTCTTATCGATCATTGGTGTAGTGGTATCATGCGTCACATCAGTAACTATGGCAACATTAGGTTTAATAGTTTCCGTAATCATTTGTGCGCCTCGTAAACCAATTTCTTCTTGTACTGAATTTGTAATATATAATCCAAACGGAAGTTTCTTTTTGTTTTCGTGAAGTAAACGTGCAACTTCAGCAATCATAAATCCACCCATTCGGTTATCTAAAGCGCGACAGACAAAATTGTTTTTATTCAAAATATGAAATTCATCGGGATAGGTAATCACACAACCTACATGAATCCCTAATTTTTCTACTTCAGTTTTCTTTTTGCAACCCACATCTATAAAAATATTATCTGGTTTAGGGGGCTGTTCTTTTACTCTGCTACGTGTGTGTATTGCAGGCCAACCAAAAACGCCTTTTACTATTCCGTTTTTAGTATGGATATTTACAATTTTACTCGGCGCAATCTGGTGATCACTGCCTCCATTTCTAATCACATAAATTAAACCGTTATCCGAAATGTAGTTTACATACCATGAAATTTCGTCGGCATGACCTTCTATAACTACCTTATATTTAGCTTTTGGATTTATCACGCCAACTGCAGTCCCATAGGTATCTGTAATAAATTCATCTACATAAGGTTTTAGGTAGTTCATCCACAATTTTTGCCCTTCCCATTCGTAACCAGTAGGTGCAGCATTATTTAAATATTTTTCTAAAAAGTCCATTGACTTTTTGTTTAATACGCTCTTTTTCGCCATGTATAAAAGTTTTGCACTAAAATAATAATATTAATACTATTTTAGGGTTTATGAGTATGTAAATTATTAATTTTGCTCTGTAGAAAGGACTTTAGAGTTTTTGTTTAAATGAAATATTTAAGTTACATCCTTGTCGTTTTCCCATTATTGATTTTTGCCCAAGTTAATGAAGTTGAGCAAGACTCTACGGAATATGAATACATTATTATTGAAGGAGATTCTATACCAATAACTACTATTAATTTAGATGAAGTTAGACTGTTACATAAATTGAAATTTGATAGTAGAGAAGACCGCAAGCGCTATTTAATTTTACGTCGAAAAACAATAAAAGTCTATCCTTATGCAAAACTCGCTGCTGAAAGATTAAATACACTAAACGTGCGTTTGGACAAAATGAAGCGGAAACGAGATAAGAAACGTTATGCCAAAAGGATTCAAAAATATATTGAGGGAGAATTTTCAGAAAAGTTGAAGAAGTTAACCAGAACCGAAGGTCAGATTTTAATAAAGCTCATACATCGACAAACCGGAAAAACTACTTTCGAACTCATTAAAGAATTGCGTAACGGTTGGCGTGCCTTTTGGTTTAATAATACAGCAAGGTTATTTGATATTTCTTTAAAACGCAAATTCGATCCTATGAATGAGAAAGAAGATTATTTGATAGAAGATGTTTTGCAGCGCAACTTTCAAAGTGGACGTCTAGAACGACAAAAATCCGCACTAGATATTGATTTTTATGACCTTACCGAAAAATGGCTAAATCTACCTTCAGAAACTACTGTAAATGAGAATTCAAACTAAACTCGAAGAGCAATTAAATGCTATTTCACACGCCTTTGGAGCGTTGTTAGGTATTGCTGCAATAGTATTACTTATTGTTTTTGATACTCATAAAACAGAGTGGAGTTTATTTAGTGTTAATGTTTATGGTGTTTCAATTATTGTATTATTTACAGCTTCTACACTTTATCATGCTGTAAAAAGGGAAAAGCTAAAACATTATTTCAGAATTATTGACCATATAGGTATTTATTTGCTTATTGCCGGTACTTATACTCCGGTTTTACTTATAACTTTAGAAGACAGTTTGGGTTGGACCTTATTTTGGGTAGTTTGGGGAATAGCAGGATTTGGTGTGGTTTTAAAACTATTTTTTACAGGAAAGTTTGGCGTTTTTTCGACCTTGTTATATCTTTTAATGGGCTGGCTTATTGTGTTCGACTTTTCTACACTTTCCAGTTTGGTACATCCTAATGCTATTTTGTTATTAATAGCAGGAGGATTGGCTTATACAGTTGGCATCATTTTTTATGCTATTGAAAAAATTCCTTATAATCATGTAATTTGGCACCTTTTTGTACTTACTGGAGCCATTTGTCACTTTTTTATGGTATTGCTTTATGTAGTTTAAATTATTGTTGCACTTTTTTTGAATCATTAGTATTTTGTTTACACATTTTTAAAAGATAAAAATTTGTTAAACTATTTAAGTATTTGCTTAAATACGCAAATAGTAATATCTTTATCCCACAAAACAGAATTATATGAGATTAGAGATAAACTGTACTCGTGGTGAAGCAGATCACAAACAGATATTAAATTGTATGTCCATATTAAATACTATGGAAGACAATTTTGAAGAAATCTCTAAACTATTGTCTATAACTGGAAATCAAGTACGTTTAAAAATTCTCTTTCTTTTAGATATGGAAAAAGAATTATGTCCTTGTGATATTGCTGATATTCTTGTAATGAGCGTACCTGCAATTTCGCAGCATATTCGTAAGATTAAAGATGCTGGAATTATTAGGTCAAGGCGTGAAGGACAAACATTATACTATTCGTTAAATCCAGATGATACTGATATTTTGAAGGTGATATTTAATTCAATAAAATTAATTAGAAAAACAGCTTAAATAATACTAAAATGAAAACAGAAAGCACATCAAAAAAAGCGGCTTTTACAGGATTGTTCGCTGCTATTGCGGCATCATCGTGTTGTATTCCGCCTGTAATTGCATTAATTGCTGGTTTAGGAGGTAGCGCATCAATGTTATCGTGGATGAATCCATATAGACCATATTTAATCGGTTTTGCTGTTATAGCTATAGGTTATGCTTGGTATAATTACTTCAAACTTAAAAATACAGATGATTGTGATTGTGATACAGACGAAAAGCCTAAATGGTATCAAACCAAAGGGTTTTTAATTGGTATAACAATATTTGCAGCTTTCTCAATTAACTTTCCATATTATGCACACATCTTTTATCCGGATAATAAAAAAGAAGTTGTTATTGTTAGCGAATCAAATTTTAAAACCATAAGCTTTAGTGTTGAGGGAATGACCTGTGCTTCATGTGAAGCTCATATTAAACATGTTGTAAATGAATTAGAAGGAATTATTAATGTAGATGCTTCTTTTGAAAATAGAAATGCCGAAGTTAAATTTGATACATCTAAAATTTCTAAAGAAGATATAGAAAGCGCCATCAATTCAACAGGATATAAGGTAATAAATCCAATATAATGAGTGACATAAAACAGCATTGGGATAATGTTTATGAAACTAAAAATGATGATGAAGTAAGTTGGTATCAAGAAAACCCAACAAGTTCTTTAAATTTAATAACTACAATTAATTTAAGTAATAA
>RDRZ01000039.1 GCA_003709165.1 Flavobacteriaceae bacterium PRS1 | reverse complement strand
TTTACAAAGTTCTATTAATTCTTCGGTAGTGGAATAAAAAGCTGGTGCATATATTAGTGAAGAGCCAACTCCGAGAGCACCCTCTTCCATAGCTTGTTTAACCATAGATTTCATAGACTCAAGCTCTTCTTTAGTTGGAGCTCTATCTTCATATCCCACGGTGAGAATTCTTAACGTCGTTGCACCAACAAATGAGGCGACATTGGGAGATATGCCTTTATCGACTAAAAACTGAAGGTATTCGGCAAGGGTTGTCCATTCAATATCATATTTTATATCACCTTGATCTTTAAGTGATTGTTCTTTCATTTTATCATTGAGAGGTCCCATAGACCAACCTTCTCCAAACACTTCCAGAGTGACACCTTGCCTGATGTCGCTTTGCGATTTACCGTCTTCGATAAGAGACACCGTTGCCCAGCTGAGCATATTAATAAAACCCGGAGCGACGACCAAACCTGTAGCATCAATTTCTAAATTGCCTTTTGCATTAAGATTGCCTATCGCAGCAATAGTATCTGCATTAATGCCTACGTCTCCTATATAAGATGTTTTGCCAGAACCATCCACAATGGTTCCATTTTTTATTAAGATATCGTAGGTTTCTGGGAAAGCGCATCCACATAAAATGAGAATGAACAGATAAATAAGTTTAATTGATTTCATAGTAGTGATAGTTATAAAGACTATTATACTTCTGAAAGTTAGGCGTTTTAACTTAAAAAATCAAATAGAAGGATTATTTTTTAAATAAGTCACAAACGAAAAAGCATGTTCATGGTCGACATCTTTATTATGAAACGTCTTGTTGGTTTCTTTCCAAATCGCAGTATTAATTTTTGGAAAGAAGGTATCGGCTTCAAATGTTTCGTGTACGCGAGTGAGCTCTATTTTATGAGCTAAAGCCATGGCTTGTTTATAGATTTTTCCACCACCAATTATAAAAGGTTGTGCATCGTTTTGTACAATTTTTATAGCTTCTTCAAGAGAATTTACAACAATAACACCTTCTGGAACTTTGTAATTATTTTGCCTTGTAATTACAACATGCGTTCTATTTGGTAAAGGTTTATGGAAGCTTTCAAAAGTTTTTCGACCCATAATAATATGATGTCCAGAAGTTAGCGTTTTAAAACGTTTCAGGTCGTCTCTTAAATGCCAAAGAAGTGTATTGTCTTTACCAATAGCATTATTTTCTCCGGCGGCTACAATAATGGTAAGTTCAGCTTTTTTTTTTACTTCGGAAGTGTTTTCACTCTCCATTTCTTCAGCTTGAGTATTATGTGCCTTTTCTTTCAGTCGGTCAATACGTTCTTGCTGTTTAGATATGAGTTTATCAAGTTGTTTTTGCTCCCAATCTTTCCCCATAAATTTATGAGTTATAAACACATTAAACGTATGGTATAATAATAAAAACAGCCAGATAAAAATTGCATATACAAACCAATCGACTCCAAAAGGAGTCATATCTTTACCAATTCCAAAGACTAAATTTGCTAGTATTAAAAAACCCGAACCAATTAAAAAGATGACAAAATGAATATACAAACGCTTTTTTTGTTTTATACGGCGTTGGGCATTTTGGATGAGCTCCAATTGCTGCTTATCAATTTGTGGTATTTCTTTCTTTTTGCCGAACATAATTATACGGCAATTGCACCTTTAATTGATGGATGTGGATTATAGTCAATTAAAGTAAAGTCTTCAAATTTAAAGTCGAAAATATCTTTTACGTCTGGATTTAAAATCATTTTTGGTAACGGTCTTAATTCGCGAGACAATTGCAATTCCAGTTGCTCAATATGATTGCTGTAAATATGAGCATCGCCAAACGTATGAATAAATTCACCAGCTTGGTAGCCACAAACTTGAGCCATCATCATGGTAAATAATGCATAAGATGCAATATTAAATGGAACTCCGAGAAAAATGTCTGCGCTACGTTGATATAGATGACAGGATAATTTTCCCTCAGCCACATAAAACTGAAAAAATGCGTGGCATGGTGGTAAGGCTGCTTTTCCGTTGGCTACATTTTCACTAAACGAAATTGAGGTGTCTGGTAAAACTGAAGGGTTCCAGGCAGAAACAATCATTCTGCGACTGTCCGGATTATTTTTTAGAGTATTAATTACATCCTTTATCTGGTCGATGTCGTCGCTATTCCAGTTGCGCCATTGGTGTCCGTAAATTGGACCTAAATCCCCATTTTCGTCTGCCCAACTATTCCATATACGTACTCCATTTTCGGTTAAATAATTAATATTAGTATCCCCTTTTAAAAACCAAAGCAATTCGTAAACAATAGATTTTAAATGCAACTTTTTTGTGGTTATCATAGGGAAACCTTCGCTTAAATCGAAACGCATTTGGTATCCAAATACACTTTTGGTTCCTGTTCCTGTTCGGTCGCTTTTTTCATTTCCGTTTTCTAAAACGTGTTTTACGAAGTCTAAATATTGTTGCATAAAGAGGTAAAAGGTTTTGGGTAAAAGGTTAAAGTTTTGATTTGTTATATTTTATTAGTGATGCTATTCTCATTTGTAAAACCTGAATTTTATCAATAATCAAAGATAATTTATTTTCAGCAATCAAATTCAAATCTGAACAAAGAATTATATGAGATTCAAGTTCGTAAGCAGAACCTAAACTAATCTGTAAAAATCGAATGAAATCTTTTTGAGAATCTTTTGCTGAACCTTCGACAATATTTGCAGGAATAGAAATAACGTATCTATTAATTTGAGAAATCAAGCCAAATTTTTCTGATGAAGGTAATAAAGAAGTGATTTCATAAATTTCTTTAACTAAAAGTCTAGAATCATTCCAAATATTGAGTTTTCTAAAATTCCTCATATTTTCTACATTATACTTTCTACATTTACCCTTTACCCTTTACCCTTTACCCTTTACCTTTCATGTGTTACATTTTTAATTGTATCTGGATTGTGTTTGTACTTGAAAATTACTTTAAATAGAATACCAAGTATCATTGCATACACTGCAAATACCATCCAAATACTAAACCAATCTCTTCCTGCTTCTGTAGTAAAATGTTGGACTACATAACCACTACCAATACCACCCAACATAGCACCAACTCCATTAGTTAACAGTATAAATAATCCTTGTGCACTTCCTCTGTATTTGCTATCGGTTTCTGTTTCTATAAATAATGAACCTGAAATGTTGAAAAAGTCAAAAGCTGCACCATAAACGACCATCGACATAATAAGGTAGCCAACGCCTATGCCTTCCGGAGAGCCAATTCCGAATAAACCAAAGCGCAAAAACCATGCAATCATACTCAAAATCATTACCGTTTTTATTCCAAAACGTTTTAAGAAAAAAGGAATGGTTAAGATAAACAAGGTTTCCGAAACTTGTGATAAAGCAATAAATGTATTGGAATTAGTCACGACAAAAGAGTCTGGGAAATCTGTTGTAAAACTTCGCATAAATTCGGATGCCCAGGCATTCGATATCTGTAACACAACACCTAATAAAGTCGCGAAAATAAAAAATACAGCCATTTTATATTCTTTAAATAAGGCAAAAGCATCTAAACCTAAGCGTGCTGATAATGATTTATTTTCAGATTTTGAAAGAGGAACATTTGGTAGTGTAAATGAATATACTCCCATAATTAATGAGATTACCATTGCAAAATAAAATTGCATATTGTTTTGTGCCCACCCAAAAGTTCCTACTGCTACTTCTGCTACAATAAAACCAATGGTTCCCCAAACACGAATTTTGGGAAATACTTTTATGACATCCATTTTGTTTTCGGTCAATATGCTATATGAAACTGTATTCGCTAAACCCAAAGTCGGCATATACACTGTTAAATAACCCAACATCATCCAGAAAAATGTGTCGTAATCATGTGTTTGGGCCAAAAAAAACATAAATCCGGCACCAATTATATGCAGCAGTCCTAATAGTTTTTGAGCGTTTAAGTATTTGTCGGCAATAATACCAACAATGCCAGGCATTACTAATGAAGCAATTCCGAGTGTTGTGAAGATTTTACCAATTTGTATTCCTTCAAAATTCAATTGCCCTCCCAAATACCCTCCGAGAGAGATAAGCCAAGCACCAAATACAAAAAGTTCTAAAAAATTTAAAATGGTTAAACGAAATTTTATACTCATATAATAAATTTTTTTATCGTTTTGATATTTCGTTTTTTATACGTGCAGCAGTTTCGTAATCTTCACTGTCTACTGCTTCGTCTAATAAATTATGAAGTTCTTCAAATGTTTTTCCTTTAAAATTTTCTGGTGATTTGGTTTCAATTTCTTTAGCTAAACCCTCATCCATTAAAATACTGTCTTCAGAATCTTCATCCTCTTTATCGGGATTAACTTTAAGATATATTCCTGCTTTATCTAAAATGTTTTTGTATGTGAAAATGGGAGCTTTAAAACGAAGTGCTAACGCAATAGCATCGCTTGTACGTGCATCAATAATTTCTTCAATCTTATCACGTTCGCAAATTAAACTCGAATAAAATACGCCATCTACCAATTTATGAATAATAACTTGCTTTACTACGATACCAAATCTATCAGAAAAATTTTTAAAGAGATCGTGTGTTAATGGTCTTGGAGGTTTTATTTCTTTTTCTAAAGCAATGGCAATAGATTGTGCTTCAAATGCACCAATAACGATCGGAAGTTTTCGGTCGCCGTCAACTTCACTTAATATAAGAGCGTAAGCACCATTTTGTGTTTGGCTGTATGAAATTCCCTTTATGTGAAGACGAACTAAACTCATAATTTATAAAATGTAAAGGACTGTTTAAATTAGGACTTTACCAACACCAAAGACATTAAGTTTTTAGAACTTGTTTACGCAATCCTTTAGCAAATACAATTTATAAAAAAATATTTATTGTTGAGCTTTAAATTCTTTTAATTTTTCGATGAACTTTGGTACAACTTCAAAAGCATCTCCAACAACGCCATAGTCTGCAGCTTTAAAGAAAGGTGCTTCAGGGTCTGTATTAATTACGACTTTAACTTTTGAAGCGTTAATTCCTGCCAAATGCTGAATGGCTCCTGAAATGCCAATGGCTATATATAAGTTGGCAGCTACTGGTTTTCCTGTTTGCCCAACATGTTCGCTGTGTGGTCGCCATCCCAAATCGGAAACAGGTTTTGAACATGCTGTTGCTGCTCCTAAAACTTCGGCTAATTCTTCAATCATTCCCCAGTTTTCAGGTCCTTTTAATCCACGACCACCGGAAACAACAATTTCGGCATCTGCAATAGTAACTTTATCTGTTGTTGTATCTACCGATTCTACAGTTATACCAAAAACTGGAATTGAAGGCGAAAATTCTTCTGCGGAAGCGTTGGCATTAGACTCAACTAAACCGAATGAATTTTTAGACACACCTATAAGTTTTACATCAGTATTTATTTGGCACATTTCGAAGGCTTTATTTGAAAAAGCAGTACGCTTTACTGTAAAAGGTGAAGTGTTGGTAGGAGCATCCACAACATTTGATGCATAACCAGCATTTAAGCCTACTGCGAGAAGTGGAGCAAGGTATTTGCTGTTTATACTTGAGCTTACTATTACAACTTTAGCATTTTCTTTTTCAGCAGCTTGTTTTATAATATCAGCATAAGTATTGGCATTAAAATTTTCTAATTGTGAGTTTGATACTTGTAACACTTTGTCAATGCCATAGTTTCCTAATTCGGAAGTATCATTGGCATTAATTGTAATTGCAGTAACAGTAGTGCCTAATTGGTCAGCAACAGCTTTTGCATAAGAGGCAGCTTCTAAAGCTACTTTTTTAAATTTTTGGTTTTCGGATTCTGTATATACTAAAACGGACATAATTTCTTTAATATTTTGAATTTCAAGTACCAAAATCCAATTTTATGTGTTTTGGAATTTGAATTATTTGAATTTATTTTTAAATCACTTTAGCTTCATTATGAAGCAGGTTAACTAACTCTTCTAAATTATCTGGCGACACTAATGTTACAGCACCTTTTGCTTCTGGTTTTTCAAATGAGATAGATGCTGTTTCTGCATTAGAATCTACTGGGTCAACAACTGTAAAAGGTTTTTTTCGAGCCATCATGATGCCTCTCATATTTGGGATTCGTAAATCGCTTTCTTCAACAATTCCTTTTTGTCCTCCAATTACCAATGGGAAAGCAGTGTTAACAGTTTCCTTTCCACCATCTATTTCTCTAACAGCTTTTACATTCGAGCCATCAACTTCTAGCGAAATACAATTATTTATAAAGTTGGCATTGGTTAAAGCAGCAATCATTCCTGGTACCATTCCACCATTATAATCGATAGATTCTCGACCAGCAATTACCAAATCGTAAGCTCCATCTTCAACAACTTTTGCTAATTGTTTTGCTACTGTAAAACCATCTGTTGCAACAGTATTCACTCGTATTGCAGCATCTGCACCAATAGCAAGTGCTTTTCGCAAAGTAGGTTCAACTTCTGCACCTCCAACACTTACTACATCTACACTTGCGGCTTGTTTTTCTTTAAACCACATCGCACGAGTTAAACCAAATTCATCATTGGGATTTATTACAAATTGCACACCATTAGTGTCAAATTTTGAATCGTCATCAGTAAAATTGATTTTAGAAGTAGTGTCAGGCACATGACTTATGCACACTAAAATTTTCATGTGTTTATATTTATTGTTTTTTAACTGTCATCCCGTCCCGATAGTTATCGGGAGTTATCGGGACTGTTCGTTATTAATCATTCCCTTGGGTGATAAACTTTTTAGCATACTCGTTTCATATAATTTATTGTTTTTTGTATAATTTTTTCGAGAGTACGAAGATAGTTAAATTTATAACAATTTCCTATGCACGCATAATAAATTTTTTACAAACGAGATTAACACATTATAAAGCAATTATTACTATTTTTGCCATTGCATTATAAAAATATTTATGAAGACAATTCAGTTTAGAGAAGCCATCTGTGAAGCCATGAGTGAAGAAATGCGTAGAGACGAAAGCATTTATTTAATGGGAGAAGAAGTGGCAGAATACAATGGTGCTTATAAGGCTTCCAAAGGAATGTTAGAAGAGTTTGGCGCAAAACGTGTTATTGATACGCCAATTTCGGAAACTGGATTTGCAGGAATTGCTGTTGGTTCTACAATGACAGGTAACAGACCAATTGTAGAATATATGACCTTTAATTTCTGTTTGGTTGGAATGGATCAAATTATTAATAATGCGGCTAAAATCAGGCAAATGTCTGGTGGTCAATTTAAATGTCCAATTGTATTTCGTGGTCCTACAGGTTCGGCAGGACAGCTTGGCGCAACACACTCGCAATCTTTTGAAAGTTGGTTTGCCAACACACCAGGACTAAAAGTGGTTGTACCATCAAATCCTTATGATGCAAAAGGTTTGTTAAAATCGGCTATTAGAGACGACGATCCAGTAATTTTTATGGAAAGTGAGCAAATGTATGGTGATAAAGGTGAAGTACCAGAAGGAGAATATATAATTCCGTTAGGCGTTGCCGATATTAAACGCGAGGGCAAAGATGTAACAATCGTTTCGTTCGGAAAGATTATAAAAGAAGCTTATAAAGCAGCAGATGTACTTCAAAAAGAAGGTATTTCTTGCGAAATTATAGATTTGCGGACTGTTCGTCCTTTAGATATTAATACAGTTTTAGAATCGGTTAAAAAAACCAATAGATTAATAATTTTGGAAGAAGCATGGCCTTTCGGAAACGTATCTACTGAAATTACGTATCAAGTACAGTCTCAAATATTCGATTATTTAGATGCTCCAATTGTAAAAATAAATACTGCAGATACGCCTGCTCCTTTTTCACCGGTTTTATTTAAAGAATGGTTGCCAAATAGCGACGATGTTATTAAAGCTGTGAAAAAAGTAATGTATGCTTAAAGCTATTAGCTTTAAGTGATTAAATAAAACAGAAATCTTTACGTTATATAAACTTCATTAGCACGATTGTTGATGAAGTTTTATTTTTTAAAAAGTTATATTGAAAAATCTCCTATATTTCATTGCTTTCATTTGTAGTTTTAATGCTATTTCGCAAACAAAAGTTAGTGGTCATATTTTCGACGAAAATAATGATCCTGTGGCGTTTGCCAATGTTATTTTTAAAGGCTCTTCCATTAGTACAATTACTAACGAAAATGGTAGGTTTTATTTAGAGTCTGATGAAACCTGAAGCACTTTAATCATATCTTTTATAGGGTATGAAACACAATGGTCAAGACATGGTTTGTTTCAATGAACAATACCGTTCGATAACGAAGGTAGTTTATTTTTATAAAAAATTCAAGTTGAAAAAGAAATAAATAGTTGCAAAGTTATCATACTGTTTTATCAAAAACGCCCTTTATTAATTTAGAACTCCATTTTTTTATCTGCTATATTTTACTATTTTTGCCAACGCTTAAAACAATCAAATTAATACTTAAATAAATAATTATCAAAATGGAATTATTAGTAAAATTTTTACCAGCCTTTGGAGTTTTAGCTCTAATTTTTGTTTTTCTAAAAAACATTTGGGTTACGAAACAAGAACAAGGTAATGCAAAAATGACAAGAATTGCCAAGAATATTGCTGATGGAGCAATGTCTTTTTTAAAAGCGGAGTACAAAGTTTTAGGGATTTTTGTAGCAGCAGTTGCAGTCTTATTATATTTTAAAGGAAATTCAGAATACGGTGAAGAAACAAGTAAACATATTTCTCACGGTATAGTAGCCTTATCATTTATCGTTGGTGCCATTTGTTCCGCATTAGCAGGTTTTATAGGAATGAAAGTTGCTACAAAAGCAAATGTAAGAACCACTCAAGCTGCAAGAACGTCGATAGGGAGAGCTTTAGAAGTTGCTTTTGCCGGAGGCGCAGTAATGGGATTAGGTGTTGTTGGATTAGGAGTTCTTGGATTGAGCGGATTATTTATGTTTTATCAATCAATGTGGCCTGGTGCTGATAATTTATCGATGGTATTAAATGTACTTTCCGGATTCTCATTAGGAGCTTCATCTATTGCATTGTTTGCTCGTGTTGGTGGAGGTATTTATACCAAAGCTGCCGATGTTGGTGCAGACCTTGTTGGTAAAGTTGAAGCAGGTATTCCTGAAGATCATCCATTAAACCCGGCGACTATTGCTGATAATGTAGGTGATAATGTTGGCGATGTTGCAGGTATGGGAGCCGATTTATTCGAATCGTATGTAGGTTCAATAATTGCTACAATGGTATTGGGAGCTTTTATTTTAACTCCAAATTTTGAAGGTTTAGGAGCAGTATATTTGCCATTAGTTTTGGCGGCTGTAGGTATTGTAATGTCTATTATAGGAACATTTTTTGTAAAAGTAAAAGATGGTGGAAATCCGCAAACTGCACTTAATATTGGGGAGTTTGGTTCTGCCATATTAATGGTTATCGCATCCTATTTTATTATTAAAGCTTTAATTCCTGAATCTGTTGAAGGATTACCTTTTGGATATATGGGAGTATTTTGGGCTACAATAGCTGGATTAGTTACGGGGCTATTAGTTGGTAAAGTAACCGAATATTATACGGCAACAGGAAAGAAACCTGTAATGTCAATAGTAAAACAATCGGAAACTGGCGCAGCAACAAATATTATTGCTGGTCTCGGTGTTGGTATGATGTCAACAATGATTCCAATTTTGTTAATTGCAACGGCTATTATGGTATCTCACCATTTTGCAGGTATGTATGGTATTGCAATTGCAGCTGTTGGTATGTTAGCAAATACAGGAATTCAATTAGCAATCGATGCTTATGGACCAATTTGTGATAATGCAGGTGGTATTGCTGAAATGGCAGAATTACCTAAAGAAGTACGTGAACGTACAGATAAATTGGACGCTGTTGGTAACACTACTGCAGCTGTTGGTAAAGGATTTGCAATTGCTTCTGCGGCTTTAACGGCATTGGCATTATTTGCTGCTTTTATGAAGACTGCAAATGTAACCTCGATTGATGTATCACAACCAAAAATTATGGCCGGATTATTAGTAGGAGGCATGTTGCCATTTGTGTTTTCAGCTTTATCAATAAATGCAGTAGGTAAAGCTGCAATGGCAATGATTGAAGAAGTACGTCGTCAATTTAGAGAAATCCCCGAGTTAAAAGCAGCTTTAATTATAATGCGTAAATACGATTCTGATATGACCAAGGCTTCAGTAGAAGATCGGAAAATATTTGATGAAGCAGACGGCAAGGCGGATTATAGTAAGTGTATTGATATTTCAACAAAAGCATCGATTAAAGAAATGGTATTGCCAGGCTTATTGGCTTTAGCAGCTCCGGTTTCAGTTGGTTTTATAGGAGGAGCAGAAATGCTAGGAGGATTATTGGCAGGAGTAACAACATGTGGTGTGCTTATGGCAATCTTTCAATCGAACGCTGGAGGTGCTTGGGATAATGCTAAAAAAACTATTGAAGAAGAAGGTAAAAAAGGAACAGAAGTTCATAAAGCTGCTGTGGTAGGAGATACTGTAGGCGATCCTTTTAAAGATACTTCAGGACCATCCTTGAATATCTTATTGAAATTAATGTCGGTTGTGGCTTTGGTAATTGCACCAAGTATTGCACTTACTGCTGATGCCATTTCTGCTTATAATGTTAATAGTCTTCATACAGAAACTGTTGAAGTTTTTAAAGAAGTAAAAGTTAATATGGAAAAAAACGATGATGGCACTGTAAAAGCAATTGTGACAACAATTACTACTAAAGGCGGAGAAGTGACAACTGAAGATGTGGTTTTTGAAGGAACTGAAGAAGAAGTTAAGGCTAAATTAGATGCTTTAGGAGATGTTGATGTAAAGATGGAAGGAAAGAAAAAGGTAGTTAAGAAAATTACCAAAGAAGTAGAAGAAAAGAACTAGTTCTTTTTAAAATATTGTAATAAAAAACCACGCTGTTAGCGTGGTTTTTTATTGAGTAGAATTTCTTTTATTTCCCTTTTGGTTTATCTCTATTCATTTCGAGCATATCTGCATTGGTAGTTTCAGTGCCCAAAAGGTACTTGCTAAAATAATCGGCTTTTACCCAAAAGAAATATTCTGTCATTTTTCCGTAGCCGTGACGTTGTCCAGGCATCATCATAAAATCGAAGCGTTTATTTGCTTTTATTAAAGCATCAGCCATTCTAATTGTTGCTCCAGGATGCACATTATTATCAATTTTGATGCCAATCGATAATTTGGACTAGGAGTCTGTTTTTCTGAATGGTCTTGAGCAAAAATCAAAGCAGAGCTTAACATTAATGTAAGCAACAGAGTGAGCTTTTTCATAATTGTAGTTCGTTGGTTTATAGTATCTAGTTAGGCTAGCTAAAGTAGTAAAATATGTGTAAGTAAGAGCTTACTAAATGTTAAATTGAAATCAATTACAAATAGCAAAAAAGGTAAATCTAAGCCAGGTGATATCTAAATAAATTAGATATGAGAATTTTGTTTAAAACAAGCCGTGAATTTCGGCATCTATTTTATTAATAATATGCCCTAAGTCTTCGGGATTTGCTACAAAATCTAAAGGGTCCACATCTATAATAAGTAAATTCCCTTTATCGTAATTAGAAATCCAAGCTTCGTAACGTTCGTTTAATCGGCTTAAATATTCAATAGAAATAGAGTTTTCATAATCCCGTCCACGCTTGTGTATTTGAGACACTAAATTAGAGATTGAACTGCGTAAATAAATCAGCAAATCTGGTCCTTCAACAAAAGATTCCATAAGGTCAAAAAGCGATTTGTAGTTTTCGAAATCACGATTGGTCATCAAGCCCATTGCATGAAGGTTTGGCGCGAAAATATGTGCATCTTCGTATATAGTACGATCTTGAATAATGTCTTTTCTGCTTTCACGAATTAGAGACACCTGACGAAAACGACTGTTTAAAAAATAGACTTGCAGGTTGAAACTCCAACGTTCCATTTGGTTGTAAAAATCGTCGAGATATGGATTGTCTACAACGTCCTCAAGTTGTGCTTCCCACTTATAGTGTTTTGCGAGTAATTTTGTAAGCGTAGTTTTTCCTGCGCCAATATTTCCGGCAATAGCAATATGCATAATGTTAATTAATTTTTAGTCGGTATTGATAAAGAAATTCATCGTCGTAAATATACACTGTTTCGTTGGTTACAAAAAACTGTTTTATTAACAATTTTGGAATTTTAAGTTCTAAAAATACTTCAGTGTCTTTTGCCAGATAAAACAGTTGATTTTCTTTTTGAAGAATTAAATTTCCATTGGTTTGAATAAGTTTTGTAAAGCCTGTATTTTTAATTTTAGATAGCAGGCTTCCTACATAGTTGTAGCTATATAAATAGTCTTTAGTTAGTAGCCAGGAAAAATTATAATTGCTTGTTAAATCTATAACTTCGCTTTGTATTGGTAGCGCTTTAATTCGAGTTGCATTAGCTTTGTAATCGTAATTTTCTAATTGTTGAGTGGTTTGATTAAATAACCAGATTGTATTGTCTATTCCTGTAGTTATATGTGTTATATCTTTAAACGGTTGAATAGTATTAAAATCTAATTTAAACATTTCGGATAAACGATTATCTAAAATAACAACGGTGTTAAAAGCTTTATAAAACACAATGATTTTTAAAGGATTAAAGGTGTTAGCTGACGTAATGTGTCCTAATTGAATATTGCTATATGTTGAAACAACGTTGCCACTTTCAGTTTTAAATAATTCGTTATTGTTTAGGTAATAGGTGGTTTCAAAACTATCGATGCCTACAAGAGTTTCAACATTAAGTCCAGTTTTGTTTACAAAAGTAGTTTCTATGCTTTGTTGAGCGAACATAGAAAAGGTGATTAAAAGATGTAGATACTTAAAAACTTTCATTGTGATTTTAAAAGTACAAAAACACAATCAATTACTGCAATCAATTTTAGATGTTTATATCAACCTGAGTTCGACCTAAGATTTAATTTACAGAATACAAAGAAAAGGTAAGATTTTAAAATGTGAAATTTGAAAGAATATCTAGATATTTTAAAAATTTCACATAAAAAAGATTATTTTCCTTTGGATTTCCTTTGGATTTAGTGAATTTTCCCCAATTCTCGCCAAATTTCCTCAAATTAACCAGTTAGTCTTTCAAAAATCTAACTTCGAATCGAATAAAAATTCATCTAAACTGTAAACAAATATTAGGTCGAACTCAGGTTATCAGGTCTTGGATTCTAAATCGTGATATTGCTATATTCAATGAATATTAATTATTGAAACATAAAGCACTATTATAAAAGACAGAAAACCGAAATTAATCTCAACATATCAATTTATACCCAAATCCACGAACATTTACAATTTGAATGGTTTCATCAAGGTTTAGTTTTTTATATTATATCATGTAAATTGGGAGTTATATTCCCAAATTACATAATATTTATTATATTTGTGTATGTTAAATAGAATAATAGAATCCAAATTATTAGAAATGGCTACAAAGTTTCCTGTTATAGCCATTACAGGACCAAGACAATCTGGAAAAACTACATTGTGTAAAAAACTATTCAAGGACTATCGTTATGTGTCTTTAGAAAACCCTGATAATAAGGAATTTGCACTATCAGACCCAAAAGGGTTTTTAGAAGAATATAATGACAATGTAATTATAGATGAGGTTCAAAATGCACCCGAATTATTTTCTTACATTCAAGGTATTGTAGATGAAAGTAAAAAAACTGGACAATATATTTTAACAGGTTCTCAAAACTTTTTACTGTTGGAAAAAATTAGTCAAACCTTGGCCGGAAGAATTTATATTTATCATTTGTTACCTTTTAGTTATTCTGAATTAAATGTAAAATACAAACAAGTGCTTTTAACACATATATTCAAAGGAGGTTATCCTAGGATTTATGATAAAGACATCCATCCATCAGATTTTTTTCCGTCTTATATTCAAACGTATTTAGAACGTGATGTAAGAACTATTTTAAATATAAAAGACATCAATAAATTTGGAATGTTTGTGAAAATTTGTGCTGGTAGAATAGGGCAAATTTTTAATTCGTCTAATATTGCGAATGAATTAGGTATTGACCATAAAACAGTTATAAGTTGGCTGTCCATACTTGAAGCAAGTTTTATTGTTTATAGGTTACAACCTTGGCATACAAATTTTAACAAACGTACTATAAAATCACCAAAAATATATTTTTACGATACAGGATTAGCTTGTTATTTATTAGGGTTAAAAAAAGAGAGTGAATTAAAGCTACATTTTGCAAAAGGCTCATTATTTGAGAATTATGTAATTACAGAACATTTAAAAAACAGATTAAATATTGGGCTTCAATTATCATCTTATTTTTGGAGAGATAGTAGCGGGAATGAAATAGATTTGTTAGTAGAAGAAGCAAAAACCCTAAAAATTGTAGAAATTAAATCTGGAAAAACCATTAAAACGGATTTTTTTAAAGGCTTAAATAAATTTGAAAAATTAGCCAATAATTTTACAGTTAAAAAACTGCTTGTTTATGGTGGTAATGAATCTCAAAAGAGAAGCCATGTACAGATTTTGTCATGGAAAGATGTAAAACAAATATAGTTTTTAGCAAATTAATTTATACCCAAATCCACGAACATTAACGAGTTGTATTGTCTCATCTTGTTTTAGTTTTTTTGAATTTGGCAGTAATTGGTGTTTACTCAATAACTGATGACGACAGGAATAAAATAAAATTTTTGATACATTTCTATCTTTAAATGAAAAATAAACCATTATATATATTAATAATATTTTTTACTATTGTTTTCATCAAATCCTTCGCCAAAAAAATCTTTTAAATTATAACCTAATGCATGAATTACTTTAACTAAACTAGAAAAGCGTAAATCGGATCCTTTTTCATATCTTCCATATTGTGCTCTAGGTATTTCATTATGTTGTTATTAAAAACCCAGAGCGTATTTTTTAAGTATTGAACTGATCCAAAATACTATCATTTTTATACAATTTTAAAGCATGAAGAATATCGAAATTCTTTCTTTTAAATTCAGTAACAATTAATGGATTCAGTTTAGAGAAATCTAAAGTGTCTCTATGAATGGAAATATAAATAGCAGTAATGCCTTTCATTAGTTTCAAGCTATCTGCTGATTCTTTACCGTGAAAAACTTTAATCCCTTTTGTTTTTTGGTTAAATTCTGAAAGAGTAAATCCAGAACCTATACCAATTGTTTCAGTAAACCTAATAGGTTTTTCATTAGCAAAAAGAGATTGATTAATAAAAATATCGATGATAGAATCTGAATTGATTTGATCAAGTTTTTGTCTAAAGGATAGCCTTAAGGTATCTGGTTCAATATCAATAAATGTCATTTGGTTGCTTTCTGCCAAATTTGCATAATATGTATCTAAAGCATTGTCTAAACTTATTTGTACTTGGTTAATAAAGTTTTGTTTGTTAAGCAAGTAGTTTTTGTAATTCCAATAGCATTGTACAGCTATAGTAAGCACAATAGTTGTAACAATTATATATAAAAGCCATTGATAACGTTTATCGTTCATTTTTCAAAAGTAAATTTTAAAACGATATAAAACGAATTGCTTAACACACGTTAACACAAATTCCCACGTCCACGTGTCGCCGAAGCTTTAGCGGAGGAACAAAGTGGGAATCTCATGAATATCATCTATATTTTGATTAATATTCTTAACAGACATTAACACTAGTTAACTTATATATTAGTTTTTATACCTCATATTTGCAATATAAATAATTAAAAAACAATATTAAAAATGAAACAACTCGCCGTAATAATTGTAATGCTATTAGTATCAAGCACTGTAATTGCTCAAGATTTTCAAGGTGTAGCTACCTATAAATCTAAACGTCAAATGGATTTTCAAATAGGAAATGACAGTACCGATACAGGAGGAAATATGCAACTGGATTCGGACATGCAAAAACGCATGATGGAGATGCTTAAAAAGCAGTTTGAAAAAACGTATATATTAACTTTTAGTAAAGAAGAATCTCTTTTTAAAGAGGAAGAATCTTTAGAAGCACCACAACCTAGAGGAATGCAGTTCGTAATCGCAGGAATGGGAGGGTCTGATGTTTATTATAAGAATATTAAAGAAGGACGTTTTGTTAATCAAAATGAAATGTATGGAAAAGTATTTTTAATTCAGGATAAATTAGAAAAACAAGATTGGGTATTAGGAAGTGAAACGAAAAATATTGGAGATTATACTTGCTATAAAGCAACACTTGTTAGAGAAAGGCCAGTTGAATTACGTTTTGGGGACGCTAGTGCCAATGAAAATGAAGCTCCTAAAATGGAAGAATATACCACAACCGCATGGTACACACCACAAATATCGGTTAGTAATGGGCCAAGAGGTTATTATGGATTACCAGGATTAATTCTTGAAGTTAATGATGGGTCAGAAACTATTATTTGTAGTAAGATTGTTTTAAATCCAAAAGCGAAAGTGTCTATCTCAGAACCTACAAAAGGAAAGAAAGTAACGCAAGTGGAATATGATGCTATTATGGAAAAAAAGATGAGAGAAATGCGTGAACGTTTTGAGCGTGATGGAGATCATGGTGATGGCGAACATTTTTCTATAAGAATTAGAGGGTAATATTTTAACATTTGCCAATTAAACTATAGTACATAATATAAGTCTAATATATGTTAAAAGTGTACTTTTAACATTCAACTTTTAAGACTTATTACTATGAAAGCTACTATTATTAAATGTATTACCTCTGTTTTAGCACTATTTATTTCAGTCATAACATTTGCACAACAAGATTTTCAGGGTCAGGCTTTTTATCAATCCAAAACATCGGTTAATATGGATAATTTTGGCGGCCGAGAAATGAGCGAGGATCGTAAAAAGCAAATGGCAGAACGTATGAAAAGCATGTTTGAAAAAACATATATACTCACCTTTAATAAAACTGAATCTATTTACAAAGAGGAAGAAAAACTTGCAACACCTGGACAAGGAGGAGGTTTTAGAATGATGATGGGAAGTTTTAGTGGAGGCAAACAATATAAAAATGTTAAAGATCAAAAGTTATTACAAGAACAAGAGTTTTTTGGGAAACAATTTTTAATTAAAGATTCTTTACCAAAATTGAATTGGAAAATGGAAAGCGAAACAAAACAAATAGGAAAATATATGTGTTTTAAAGCCACAGCAATTAAAAAAGTTGACGAAATAGATTTTAATAGTATGAGGAGACGAAACAGAAATAATGAAGAAGAAGCCAAAGCCAAAGACTCTACTGCAACAAATAATATAATGGATGAGATAGAGGTTCCTAAAGAAATTATAGTTACTGCTTGGTACACACCACAAATACCAATTAGTCAAGGTCCAGGGGAGTATTGGGGACTTCCAGGATTAATTCTTGAAGTGAGTGCAGATAGAACAACTATTTTATGTTCAAAAATAGTGATGAATCCAAGCGAGAAAGACGAAATTAAAGCTCCAACAAAAGGGAAAGAAGTTACCAAACAAGAATATAACAAAATCATAAAAAAGAAGATGGAAGAGATGAGCGAAATGTTTAGAGGACGACGAGGCAGAGGTGGAAATTTTATGAGACATTAAAATTAAACATAATTAATAATATATCTCTATTCTATTTTATCTCCCTTTGGGAGAAATCGAAGATTCGACGAAACAAAATAAAATAGGCTTATTGAGTCAAATGTCTCAAAGAGACAGAGAGGGCAAATCAATCAAAAAAATCTTTCCCTTCAACCATCACTTTACTCACAACTTTTCCTTCTACTTCAATTTGTCCATCTTCATTTATTTCAACTCCTGGAAGACGTTTTAAAACATCTTCCAGCTTTTTATCTGTTTCTCTTCTAAAAGAATCTGCATTATAAATTAACGTGTCTCCTTTTATAGTCACTGGCATTTCGTAAGTGAGCTCTACTGCATCCAACATATTGTCATTTTGAAGTGTAAAGTCTTTAACCATATCAACATCTGAAGTTGTTAAAACTTCTTCAAAGGTTTTTTTACCAATATAACTCACTTGAAGGTTATAGGAAACATTAGACTTTAAATTAAGTTTATAACGTCCTTTATCGTTTGTTATTCCGTAAGAATCTAAAGCCTTTGTTTCTTTATTAATTGCAATAAC
>RDRZ01000003.1 GCA_003709165.1 Flavobacteriaceae bacterium PRS1 | reverse complement strand
AGAAGATATTGTAATAGAACAAGAAGATTATATTTTACCATTTGGAAAAGCATGGGTATTACAGGAAATCTGGCCTCAAGATGATATGGAAACATTATCAATCATCACTTACGGAATGGGGGTGCATTGGGCATTTAATGCTACCAAAGGGATGCGAGGCCAGGTTGAAATCATAGATTTACGAACCCTTTTTCCTTTAGATGAAACTACAATTATGAAGTCTGTTAAAAAAACAGGAAAGTGTTTGGTAGTAACTGAAGAGCCATCAAATAATAGTTTTGCTTTAGCTTTAGCAGGAAAAATTCAAGAAACTTGTTTTAAATTTTTAGACGCACCGGTAATGACCATTGGTAGTGAGAATATGCCGGCAATACCATTAAATTCTACTTTAGAAGAAACGATGATTCCTTCAACTGAAAAAGTGAAAGCAAAGATTCATCAATTAATGTCATATTAAAAAGCTCGAACGGCACGCACAACCTTTGCGTTGTACTTAATGATGTCGTACTGCTGACCAAAGCTGAAAAACTGTTGCCACCCGTAATGGGTATCGTACTCCGTAGAACTCCAATAGGGATTATTAGAAAATGCTACTCCTGAATTGGCTGTAGCTGTGGAATCTATTCCTGCTTTATTAACGTACATTTGGTTTAACTCAAATTTGCTTGGTAAATACCAATCTCCATTGGTGCATACTTAAACCAAAAAACCACCTAATTTCTTAGGTTGTTTTTCATGTAAAAACGCAAACTAATTTTTAATAAAATAACTCAATAGACCACATACTATAATTCCATAATAGCATTATCCAACCAACTTAACCTTGAATTTATCCAGTCTTTTAAATATTCGATTTCTTCAGTATAGGAATTGCCTACAAAATTATTCGGCCATACATATTGGCCAATAACTGGCCATTTTTCAAAATTCTCCTGAATAGCATCAGATAAGCTAAGAATTTCAATATAGGCATCTATTTTTGCCATAATTGCTCCATTTGAAAATACGCTGCCACGTAACTCTTGCCAACGAGCCTTCAACTTTACAACAAATGCAGGGTCCTGTAATAACCGATCCCACCAAAAGGGAATTTGCCAAAAATCACTCGGGCAACGACTATTGAATTTATAGGTCCAAACATTAGTGTCTCCTCCGCCGCAATAATTTGCATTGCCGAATGCCAAATTGAAATCCCAAATTGGTCCCATGTTAAGCTTTTCGTTTTTATCTTTTGTTAGCCATGTGCTCAACCTAAACCCATCAACATTATTTGACAACTCATTAAGCAGGAAGAAATCAATAAAACTCTCACTGTCTATATATTTGTCATATCCAATTTCAGGATCTGTAAAATCATCTCCTTTAAGAGCATCTTCAAATATGTTCATGTAATTTGCAATATAATCTTTTTGTTCTATTACAATATCTTCTGCTTTTGGTGTGTCGTATAAAAAATAAATGTTCTGACCTGAAGTAGCATTATTTGGTCCATAAGCCGAAGTTATCGCCGTAGCCTCCGAATAAAACGTATCGTTTAGTCCATCGCCTTTATCTATTTTAAGGATATAACCTCCTGTAAGATCTTCACCACTAATTTCCTCTGGTTTTAATTTATTAATGTCAATTCGATTGCTATCCCTTTTAAGTTTTTCCATAAACACATATACACCATTGTATTCGCCGTTAATAGAAACATCAACAAATTTTACTCTACTTGCATAACGTCCTATATCTCTAGATAAATCATAGATGAGCACGTTCCGTATTAAGGATTTATCGCTATATGGTGCATAAAGAATCCAGTCTTCTTCTTCAGGAAATCCAAGAAGTGAAACATTAATCCCTTCATTGGCCTCGTCCCAAATTTCCAGCCCGAACTGTTTTTTTGGAAAAGCTTGTGAAGACCTTCCACGAATTTCAATGCCAATCTTACCATCAAAAACCGAGGCTTCATCCTCGGTAATAGTCATTTGGGCTTCTATTTTTGGCTCATCAACAATTTCATCTCCAAAGGTGTCGATATTGACTTGAGGAAGCCTAATTTCAGGGAGATCTTCTATAATTTCATTCTCTGTAATAACATTTTCATCTTCACAGGCTAAAAACCCGACTAAAAAAAATGTTACAACTATTATTTTAAGTACGTTCTTCATTAGTTAATTTTAAGTTTTTAGTGAGTAGAACCTGTTGATATATTTTACACAAGAATCTAATCATAGAAAGTTAGTTCGCTGCTAAAGATAAATATATGCTAAATCTTGATTTAAAATCATAAAAAACCACCTAATTTCTTAAGTGGTTTTTCCTTTTTTGCTCTCCCTCTTTAACTCAAATTACATAAATTACATAGTGTAGTGCATTAATCTGTTTAAAAATCAAAATATGTAACTTTTATGTAACTTTAAAGGTCTAATGTATTGATAATCAATCATATTAAATTAATGTTATATTAATTTATTTTTTTACTTTTTAATATTTTGTCGATTTTTAAGGGCTATGGGTGCCATACAAAATTTCTTAAAAAAAGAAGTGTTATTTCTTCAATCTAAAAGAGATAAATGGAGTTTGATAATATTTATGGCTGTATTTGTTCCGCTTTTTCTTCTTATTTTTCAACCATTTGGGGTTAATAATTTTGATCCATCCCATCATATTAGTAATATTTTTTTAATTTCAATGTTGGGGTTTGGGATCGTTAAATGCTTGGTACTCACCGTTTACGAGTTTGTAATCGTGCCATTTGTGTTTAAAAAATACAATTGGTCAATTTTTATACTTTGGATGCTTTTAGAATTACTATTAATAGCCTTCTTTACATTTCTATTTTATAACGTTCTCGGTAACTTTCATGATTGGTATTTTAGTAGCTTCCTCGATTTTGTATTCAATATTATACTTATGAGCTTGATCCCGTTATCGATCATCTTTTTATATTCCAAATATCGGCAAACACATAAAGCGTATCAACTATTAGAATTACAGCCAAAATTAGCGTTAACCGAAAAGTATATTAATTTACAGTCTTATAACGGAAATGAAAAATTAGCTATTACTTTGGCTGATCTGCTTTATATAGAGGCCGAAGACAATGATATATCTGTACACCATTTAGAAAAAGGGATCGTAAAAAATAATTATTGAGAGCTACAATGAAAGATATTGAGGCCAATTTAAAAGCACAGTTTATTATTCGCTGCTATCGGTCGTTTATTGTTAATATCAATACGGTGGAAAAGGTAACTCGTGATGGACACCAAATGAAATTGTACTTACCACATATTAGCAAACCTATTCTTGTTTCTCGGTCTTATATTCCTGTTTTAGACGCGCTTTGGGACATTCGCCAGAAATAGCCATATTTCACCACAAACACTGTAACTCGAGCACATTCGAGTCGTCATGATGATATAAATTTAAATGTTTAACAAAATTATATCATGATGAAACATTCATGACTAAAATTTAATCACACATAAAAATGATTATATGAATGTTACATACGACCTCTAAAAAACAATAAATACAAACTTATGAAAACACCAATTGCAGTACGCGCTAACAATGCCCTTTTTAATAGTCTTATGATATTTTCCGGCCTGACATTTATGTTGGTTTGGTTGCCACTTTTACGTTGCCTATTCGACGGAGAAACTTATAGTTGGGGACAGAATTATTTTGTAATAACCTTTAGTAGTACAGGTATCGAATCTGGATATTTTATATTAATTCCGTTTCTTATGCTGTATCTGCTATTCTTTTATTCGTTTTAATGGATTAAGAACATAACCATTTTCTATGTCATGTTAATCTGGTTCTGGATACACAATTTTGGCAATCTTTTATTCGATATTATTAAAAATGGAGATACTGAGTTTCATGGCGATACATTAAATGTTCACATTTCTATTTCTATGATTGTTATTCCATTATCTATAATAGCATTAATTTGGATCATTGCTGTAATTAGAAAAGATAAAAAAGTAGCAGAAGTTAATATTCCTTGGAATAAATCTAATACCAGAAAAGCCTTGATTATTTTAGCACCATTACCTATTCAGGCTATTTTGTATACTACAGGCGAAGCTCATGGTTTGACGGATGAAATAAGCGTAATTATTACTATTATCCAATCCTTTTTAATAGCGATTGTATTTTTTCCAAAGAAACATAAAGCAGTTAATTCATAAAGGTTGACTTTATAAATAAAAGCTTTTAAATGCTTATTTTAGTTGTTTACAAGAACGAACTAAATGAGAGCTGCAGTTTTTGAAGCCTTTCAAGGTAACATTACAATACAAAATATAAAAGACCCAGTACCTAAGTGCGATGGAGCGGTTGTAAAAGTGAATGCTACCGGATTGTGTAGAAGCGATTGGCATGGCTGGATGGGACATGATACAGCTATTAAATTACCTCATGTTCCAGGCCATGAATTAGCCGGAACCATTGAAGCTATTGGAAAAGACGTTAACAATTTCAACATTGGAGATCGTATAACAGTACCTTTTGTTTCTGGTTGTGGCTTATGTGGAGAATGCAAATCTGGTAATCATCAGGTTTGCGACTATCATTCGCAACCCGGATTTACGCATCACGGTTCTTTTGCCGAGTATGTTGCTCTTGATTATGCTGATACCAATTTGGTATTACTTCCTGAAGAAATAGATGATGTTACAGCGCAACCCTTGGCTGTCGATTTATAACCTCTTTTAGAGCAATTGTAGAACAAGGAAAAGTTGGCCAAGGGCAACATGTTGTTATACATGGTTGTGGTAGTGTTGGTTTGTCCGCTATAATGATTGCTAATGCTATAGGAGCGCAGGTTACAGCTATTGATATTAATGAAGAAACCTTATCATTTGCCAAACAATTAGGTGCTACTTCGATTATAAATGCTACAAATAATTCAAGTATTGTTGAGGATATTAAAGACATAACTCATGGAGGAGCTCATGTCTCAATAGATGCTTTAGGAAGTGCTGAAACTTGTTTTAATTCTATTTCTGGATTGCGCAAAAGAGGCAAACATATTCAAGTGGGTTTGATGACAGGAGACCATAAACATCCAAAAGTTCCAATGTATATGGTTTTGGCTAATGAATTAGAAATTATTGGAAGCCATGGTATGCAAGCTTATAAATATCCCGAAATGTTGAAAATGATTTCCGACGGAAAACTGCATCCTGAAAAACTTATAGCGCGAACTATAAGTTTGGAAGAAGCAACTATTGCTCTGTCAAATTTGAATGAATTTAAAAATAAAGGTGTTTTAGTAATTAATTCATTTTAAACTTTTAAAAGAACTTCTTTCTAATATTCTTCCAGCTAACTTTACGAATAAACTTCCCTTGATCTTCAGTAATTATGAAATCAATATTTCCTTTTGAAGCTTTTAAATAGCCAGAAACATAATCTTTAAATAGGGCAAAGCTCTTCTTTTTATAGGCGAGTTTTAATGCTGATAGAACCGATAATAATAGCCCATATCGCATTTTGTATAAAGCTTCACCTTGCAAATATTTTGATTTATTCCCGTAATTGGTTCCAGTAGGTTTTAAATGTTTCACTTTTAAAGAGGAATCAGTTTTAAAGCTCCAGCCGTAATATTGTGCTAAAAGCTCGTCAATAGTATCCCATCCCATAGATCGTTTTAGTTTGCCAATTTCTAGAAAACACTCGCTTCTATAGGCCTTAAGTGCACCTCTTATGTGTTTTTTCGAGGTTAAATCTTCCAAAAACCAGTTACCATTTTTTTGTATATAACACAGTCCAGCGACCATGCCTAATTTTATGTCGGTATTAAAATGGCTTACTAATGTATCTAAATAATTTTCTGGAAAAATAAGATCTGCATCATATTTACAAATCACATCATACTTATTATCAAGCGTTTCAAATCCCTTGTAAAATGCGTTTATGATTTTTGTTCCTGGTAAATGCTCGTTAGAAGAATTAGAATTTACTAAAGTAATCCAAGAATATTTTGTTGTAAAGGATTCGACTATTTGCTGTGTGTTATCTATAGAATTATCGTTTACTACTACTAATTTTTTTGGTAAAAGAGTTTGATTAACTAAAGAATCGAGTGTTAAACTTATTGAATCTTCCTCATTATGTGCTGGTATGACAATATAAATGTTCAAAATCGAAAAATTAGGTATTCAAAGTTAAACTCTTTCGGCATAAACAATATAATATCTTGGTATAAACCATCTTAAAATTGGACGAAATCCAATTTTTTTAGTAGGATTGGTCCATTTTTTACTTGCCTTTATCTGTCAGCCTGTTTTTTCTAGTAGCCAATCAAACTGCCAATCTTCAAATTCATGATAATGTCTGTCACGCTTATCAGTTTTACTTCTATAAGCAGAAGCAAACCATAATTTTAATGGAACACTAGCAACTAATTTATCTGCTTTAATATTTTGAAGCACTGTAAAAGGGGAAAGAAGGTGTTCGAAAATTTCGAAAGCTGTAACCACATCAGCTTTGGAGTTTTTAATTGTTGAAGTGTCAATATCTAAATCTTTACCTTTGGTATTTTCGACAGTATAACCGTTTTCTTTCATCACTTTAGTAAACGGATTTTCTACACCTAAATCTAAAATTTTAGAAGTACTTGGAATGTGTTCTTGTAAAAATTGAAATGTAATTCTATATCTTTTGTGAGGAAATTTGCCTTCGTACATAACATTTTCCGCGAAAGCGAAAATCTTTTTAAATGAATCTTAAGTTTAATTCTTATAAACAATGGCATTAATATTCATTCCAGCTCCAACACTTGCAAAAAGAATAATATCGCCTTTATTTATACTATGACCATTCATCTTTCCTTTTAAAATCATATCGTATAAAGTAGGTACAGTAGCGACACTAGAATTGCCAAGTTTATTAATAGTCATAGGCATAATACCGTCGGGCATTTCCATGCCGTATAATTTATAAAAACGTTTTACAATGGCTTCGTCCATTTTTTCATTGGCTTGATGTATGAGTATTTTTTTTACATCTTTGATGTCGATACCACTTTTATCAAGGCAGGACTTCATAGCAGCTGGAACGTGGTTTAAGGCAAACTCATAAATTTTTCTGCCATACATTTTTATATATCTTCGTTTGTCACTTATATCACGATTATTTGTTTCACCAAAATAAATAAAATGTGCTTCATCTAAAGCATAAGTTGCACTTTCGTGTGTTAGAATACCACTGCCATTATTACTGGATTCTAAAACAACAGCTCCAGCGCCATCGCTATATATCATGGAGTCTCTATCGTGTTTATCGATAACACGAGATAAGGTTTCAGAACCAATAACTAAACATTTTTTTGCTATTCCAGATTTTATAAAAGCATTAGCTTGTATGGTTGCTTCAATCCATCCTGGACAACCAAAAAGCATATCATAACCAACACATTTAGGGTTTTTAATTTTTAAAAGATGTTTCACTCTAGATGCAATACTAGGTACAGTATCACTTTGTTCAACATTGTGTTTTATGTCTCCATAATTATGAGCGACAATTATATAATCGAGTTCTTCCTGATTAATATTTGCGTCTTTAATAGCTTTTTGTGCAGCATAAAAAGCAATATCGGAATTGTTTAAAGATGTATCAATATAGCGTCTTTCCCCAATACCAGTTATGGCTTTAAATTTTTCAATAATAACTTCGTTTGTTGAGTTAATTATAGAGCCATCTGCATTTAAAAATTTGTGTTGGTGAAAGTTCTCGTTTTTTTCAATGACATCAGGAATATAGCTACCTGTACCAGTAATATTAACATTCATAAGAAAGAATATTTATTTTTACCCCAAATTTATATATTAGAAAATCTATTACATCTTAAAACCATCTGCAACATATGTCGTTACAATACTTTTTTAAGTTTAACCAAAGCGATACTATGCTGAAACTCATAAAAAGCCATATTTTATTATGGTTTTAACCTTCATAACGAAGTTCTAATTCAGAATTAGGATTCTATAATCCACAAAGTAACGAATATAGTTGCTAATAATTAAAGGCAAGTTTGATTTTGTTCTATTTTACGACGTTCAAAGATGTATTAGGCCTCCATAAAATCCTCTATTGGAGCACAAGAACAGATTAAATTTCGGTCTCCAAAAGCATCATCTACTCGTCTAACACTAGGCCAGAATTTATTATCCTGAATATAAGGTAACGGAAACGCTGCTTCTTCTCTTGTATAAGGAAAATCCCAAAGGTTTGCTGTTAGCATAGCCAAAGTGTGAGGTGCATTTTTAAGAACATTATTTGGTTCTTCTTTTGTAATGTTTTCAATTTCTTTCCTGATAGAAATCATAGCATTACAAAAACGGTCTAATTCTGCTTTGTTTTCACTTTCGGTAGGTTCAATCATTAATGTTCCTGCTACTGGGAAAGATACTGTTGGAGCATGAAAGCCATAATCCATCAGTCGTTTTGCAATATCGCTTACTTCAATACCATTTTCTTTAAATGGTCTGCAATCTACAATCATTTCATGTGCAGCGCGACCCTTTTCACCAGAATATAAAGTATCAAAATGACCTTGTAAACGTTCTTTTATATAATTTGTGTTTAATATGGCAATTTTTGTCGATTCTGATAATCCTTCAGCACCAAGCATACATATATAACCATACGAAATCAAGCAAACTAAAGCCGAACCATAAGGTGCAGCTGAGATTGCCGTAATAGCGTTTTTACCACCAACTTTAACTAAAGGGTTTCCCGGAAGAAAAGGAACCAACTGTTTTGCAACACAAATTGGACCAACACCAGGACCACCTCCGCCATGAGGAATGGCAAATGTTTTGTGTAAGTTAAGATGACAAACATCTGCACCAATATTGCCAGGATTTGTGAGTCCTACTTGTGCATTCATATTTGCACCATCCATATATACCTGTCCACCATTATCATGAATAATTTGAGTAATTTCTTTAATTGCAGACTCAAATACACCATGAGTTGATGGATAGGTTACCATTAGTGCTGCAAGATGGTCTCTATGTAAAATGGCTTTTTCTCGTAAATCATCAACATCAATGTTTCCTTCTTCGGTCGATTTAGTGACTACTACTTTCATTCCAGCCATAACAGCACTTGCAGGATTTGTACCATGCGCTGACGATGGAATTAAGCAAATATTTCTATGTCCTTCGTTACGAGATTCATGAAAGGCTTTAATAACCATAAGTCCGGTAAATTCGCCTTGAGCTCCAGAATTTGGTTGTAATGTTGTTGCAGCAAAGCCAGTAATTTCAGTAAGTTGATCTTCTAATTTTTTCATTACATACAAATAACCTTCAACTTGATTGCTTGGTGCAAATGGATGGATGTTTCCCCAATTCGCCCAACTTAACGGAAGCATTTCGGCAGCAGCATTTAGCTTCATAGTACAAGAACCTAAAGAAATCATGGAATGAGTTAGCGATAAATCTTTGCGTTCCAGAGATTTTATATAACGCATTAATTCAGTTTCAGAATGATAAGTATTAAAAATATCGTTTTCTAAAAATGGACTTGTACGTCTAACCGAATCATCAATATTGTTGGCTTCTGAAATTGAAGAAATAGAAACAGATTCTTTTCCGATAGCTTCAGAAAAAATTGAAATAATAGTGTTTACATCTTGAAGAGACGTTGTTTCGTTGATTGAAATCGAAACCGTTTCAGCATCTGGATAATAAAAATTTACTTCGTTGGTTTCAGCAATAGCTTTTATTTTTGAAGCATCTGTTTTAATTTGAATCGTATCAAAATAAGACGTATTAGTTTGGGAAAGTCCTAATTGTTCTAAAGTTTCAGATAAAGTTGAAGTTAGATTATGGACTTTATTTGCAATGTATTGTAAACCTTTTGGTCCATGATAAACGGCGTACATTCCAGCCATAACTGCAAGAAGTACTTGAGATGTACAAATATTAGATGTTGCCTTATCGCGTTTAATATGTTGTTCGCGAGTTTGTAATGCCATACGAAGTGCACGATTTCCGTTTACATCTTTTGTTACGCCAATTATACGTCCGGGAATATTTCTTTTATAGGCTTTTTTTGTGGCAAAATAGGCAGCATGAGGACCTCCAAAACCCATCGGAATTCCGAAGCGTTGGGTTGTTCCTACAACAACATCGGCGCCAAATTTACCTGGTGATTCTAATTTTATTAGACTCAAAATATCTGCTGCTACTGCAACTTTTATTCCGGCGTTATTAGCTTTCGAAATAAAACTTGAAATATCATGAATTTGTCCAGATGTTGCGGGATATTGTAATAAAGCACCATAAAAATCGGAAGAAAAATCGAAGGTTTCGTAATTTCCAATAATAAGCTTAATGCCTAATGGATTTGACCTTGTTTGTAATAATGATAATGTTTGTGGTAAAACTTCTTCAGAAACAAAAAACTTTACAACATTATTTTTCTTTTGTTGTCTTTCACGAACAGCAAACAGTAACGCCATCGCTTCGGCAGCAGCTGTACTTTCGTCTAAAAGTGAAGCATTGGCGAGTTCCATTCCTGTGAGGTCAACAATCGTAGTTTGGAAATTTAATAGTGCTTCCAAACGACCTTGAGCAATTTCAGCTTGATAAGGTGTATAAGCGGTGTACCAACCTGGATTTTCAAGAATGTTTCGTTGTATAACAGCAGGAAGATTAGTTGGATGATAACCTAAACCAATATACGATTTAAAAACCTTGTTTTTTGAAGCTAAATCTTGCATATGAGTTAAATAATCCTGTTCGCTCATAGCTTGATCCAAATTTAAACCGTTTTCTAACTTAATGCTATTAGGAATTGTTTCGTAAATAAGCTGTTCTAAAGTATCTACACCAATAGTTTTAAGCATCTCTTTATAATCCCTTTCTCGAGGACCAATATGACGTATTTTGAAAGAATCTGTATTCATTCTATTTTATATTTTCAAGCCCAAAATTACATAAATAATAATGCTTTTATTCTAATATGAATGAAAATTTTTAACCAAATAAGTCCATTGTTAGCAGATTGGCTATTTTTGTAATATGGGTTTCTTTAAACGCCTTTTCGAGTTTTATATAAACAGCAGTATTCATGTAGCTTTAGCCGTATGTAGCTTGACTTGGATAACCTTATTAAACTATGAGTTACCGTTGGATGAAAACATACTGTTTTTTATATTTTTTGCATCTGTGACAGGATACAATTTTGTGAAGTATTTTGGCTTGGCTAAATTTCATCATCGACAATTGGCTAATTGGCTAAAACTAATACAGATATTTTCTTTTAGTTGTTTTATTGGCTTATGTTATTTTGCTTTTCTGCTTAATCCAAAAACATTAATTTATATTTTTAGTACTGCAATTATTACTTTTTTGTATGCAATTCCGTTTTTAACAAAACGACTCTTTATTAATAATAAATATAGTTTAAGAGGGATTAAAGGATTGAAAATATATATTATTGCTTTGGTTTGGGTTGGAGTTACAGTATTTATTCCTTTGATAAACAATAATTTTCGTATTAATTTTGATGTTATCATTACAGCATTTCAACGCTTTTTGTTTATAATGGTATTAATGTTCCCTTTTGAAATTAGAGATATGCGGTTTGACAATTTGAAACTTTCTACAATACCTCAAAAAATTGGAATTAAAAGGACAAAAGTAATAGGTCTATTATTATTAGTTGGATTTTTATTTTTAGAATCTTTTAAAGATGAAATCAATTCTAAAAGTGTTACTGTTTTAATTTTAATATCAGTTATAACACTTTTATTTTTAGTTTTTTCAGAAGAAAACAGAGCAAAATATTATAGTTCTTTTTGGGTAGAAGGTTTGCCAATTTTATGGCTGTTGCTGACGCTTTTTTAATTCTTTTTCAAAACAATCTTTCATTTCTTGTTTGTCTTTTAAATCTAAACAAACGACATCAGAGTCATTAATAATTTTTGACAGTTTATAATTATTTATAGAATACTTTCTGCAGACTCTACAATACAATAAATGGATATTTAACTTCAGTTTCTCCCAGAAAGCAGCTTCATTATATTGGGATTTGTCACAACTATGGTTTGCTTCATCACAAGAAATAAACGCTTTGTTTTTTTTATTCATCATTAAAATTTAAAACCAGTTTTTTTCGAGACATGCAGCAATAGTTGTTCTGGCTCTATGTATAATTACCCAAAGATTAGACGCTGTTATATCTAATTCATTACAAACAGCTTCGGTTTCATAGTCTAAAATTGTTTTCATTTTAAAAACCTGTGCTTGTTTTTCGGGTAATTTACCAATACAGTTATGAATTGCTAATCCTAATTCGGTGTTTTCTAAATTATCTTCTGCTGTTTTATCAAAAGGATCTGCAACATGTTCTTCCAACCAATTACCTTCATCTTCAGAGTCGCTCTTGTAATTTATTCGTATTTCGGCTTTACCCTTTTTAGAATTAATTTTTCTATAATAATCGATAATCTTACGCTTTAAAATAGAAATAAGCCAAGTACGTTCACTTGCTTCACCTTTAAAGTTTTTCATAGATTTCAAACCGGCAAAAAAAGTGTCTTGCACCAAATCTTGAGCAGTATCTCTGTCTCTAACTCTAGTTATCGTGTAATTGAATAGATAGTCGGAATACAAGTCTATCCATTTATTAGGATCTATTTGGTGATTTGGCATTTATAATATTTAGTTTTTCAAAAATAAGGTAAATATTTCTAATAATGCCATCATTTAATTAGTCCAGCTCTTTTAAGGAGGGCTTCAGGTTTTGGTTTTTGTCCTCTAAAGCGTTTGTAGAGTGTCATAGGGTTTTCGGTTCCACCTTTAGAGAGTATGTTATCTTTAAATTTTGTTGCAATCTCTTTATTAAAAATACCATTTTCTGAAAAATAATCAAAAGCATCAGCATCTAAAACTTCTGCCCATTTATAGCTATAATAACCGGAAGAATAACCACCTTGAAAAATGTGAGAAAACGACGTACTCGTACAATTTTTAGCTATATCAGGATATAATTTTGTGTTTTTAAAAGCAGTTAATTCGTGTTTTTTTACATCTATTATATGTGCAGGAACTAGGGTGTGCCAACTCATATCTAAAAGTCCTAAACTTATTTGACGTAAGGTTTGCATACCTTCATGAAAGGTTGATGAATCCTTAATTTTTTTAACTAATTCTATTGGAATGACTTCTCCAGTTTCATAATGTTTAGCAAACAATTTTAATACTGCTTCTTCATAACACCAATTTTCTAAAACTTGACTTGGCAATTCTACAAAATCCCAGGACACACTTGTTCCTGATAAACTCGGATAGGTTGTGTTTGCCAACATGCCATGCAGTGCATGACCAAACTCATGAAATAATGTGGTAACTTCATTAAAGGTTAACAATGAAGGTTTACTTTTTGTGGGTTTTGTAAAGTTACAAACTATAGAAATATGAGGTCTTTCGTTGTAATCATTTCTTATATATTGAGGTTTAAAACTTGTCATCCAGGCACCATTTCGTTTTCCTTCTCTCGGAAAGAAATCCGTGTAGAATATTGAAATGAAATCACCATTTTTGTCGGTAACCTTATAAGTTAATACATCTTTATGATATTTATCGATGGTATCAATTTTTTCAAAATTCAAATCATATAATTTATTGGCAACTAAAAAAACCCCTCGAATAACATTTTCTAATTTAAAATAGGGTTTAAGTTGTTCGTCATCAAAATCATATAATTTTTGTTTTAATTTTTCTGAATAATAGACTGAATCCCATTTTTCAAGTCTACCTATGTCATCTAATTTTTTAGCAAAATTTTCAAGGTTTTTAAATTCCTTTTCAGCAGCCGGTTTTACTTTTTCAAGAAGTTCATTTAGGAATTCTAAAACTTTTTCTGGAGTTTCTGCCATACGTTCTTCTAACACAAAATGTGCATGCGATTTATAACCTAAAAGTTTTGCTCGTTTATAACGAAGGGTTACAATTTTTAATACGATATTTTTGTTATCGAACGCATCATTATTAAAAGACCTGTTGCCAAATGCAAAAGATAGTTTTTTGCGTAATTCTCGATTATCTGCATAGGTCATAAACGGAATATAACTCGGATAATCTAAAGTAAACAGCCACCCTTTTTTGTTTTTAGATTCTGCAAGTTGCTTCGCAGCTTCTTTTGCACCTTCAGGCAATCCAGACAAATCTTTTTCATTTATAATAAGCATTTCAAATTTGTTAGTTTCAGCCAATACATTTTCTCCAAATTTGAGTTTAAGTTTGCTTAACTTTTTATCTATCTCTCGTAGATTCAGTTTTTTATCTTTTGATAAATTAGCACCATTTCTTGAAAAACCCTTGTATTTTTTGTCGAGTAAGGTATTTTCTTCTTCTGTTAGTTTTAAGCGTTCTTTAGAATTATAAACCTCTTTCACTCTTATAAACAATTTTTCGTTTAAGGCAATATCGTTGTTAAACTCTGATAATAAATGCGATACATCTTGAGCAATTTTTTGAATTTTATCGTTAGTTTCAGCAGAATTCAAGTTGAAGAAAATACTCGATATTCTTTCCAATTGTTCCCCTGAAAAATCTAAAGCTTCAAGCGTATTTTTGAAATTTGGTATATCAGAATTATTTATAATAACATCAATTTCAGCTTTTGTATTTTCAATAGCTTTTATAAAAGCAGGAAGAAATTGTTCGATTTCTATTTTAGAAAATGGAGCAGTATTGTAAGGTGTGGAGAAAGGGTAATTTAATATATTCATGTTAATTGTAAGGAATTATTTGAAGAAATCTTAATATTTAGATTACATTTTTTACTTATGTAAGCCTTTTCTTTCTGACTAATTGATTTTATTATTATTTTTAATTATTAGTTAGTCAATCATTAAATATTTATTAGATTCGCCAATAATATTTCATAGAGTTTACTCTAAAGAAAATTAATTAATAGCAATTTTAAAACCTCGATTCTTTCAGGGTTTTATTTTTTCATCCCTTTTGAACTTTCTATTACTTTAGCTTTCAATCCTTCTTTGTAAATTAAGACTTTATCTTGAATCCCAGAGTCGAAAGTGCCTATAATTTGAGCTGCTAAAATGCCAGCATTTTTTGCGCCGTTTAGGGCAACGGTTGCTACAGGAACTCCTCCAGGCATTTGTAAAATAGATAGAATAGAATCCCAGCCATCGATAGAATTACTTGATTTTACTGGCACTCCAATAACTGGAAGAGGAGACAATGAGGCAATCATTCCTGGTAAGTGAGCTGCTCCACCAGCACCAGCAATAATCACTTTAATGCCTCTTTTATGTGCGTTTTTACCATATTCAAACATTTTTTCTGGAGTTCTATGAGCTGAAACTATATCTACTTCAGTTTCTATATCGAAGCCTTTTAAAATATCTATTGCATCTTGCATAACAGGAAGGTCACTATTGCTTCCCATAATTATTGCTACTGTTTTCATTAATTTTCAAATTTAAAATCCCAAATCCCAATTGTATAAGTTAAAATTTGTGATTAGATTTTTGTGAGTTATTCACTTATTACTTTAATTGTATTCTTAACTTTCTCTGCTATTTTACGAGCTTTTTTTAAATCGGTGTGTACAACAGTTACATGTCCCATTTTACGAAATGGTTGTGTTTGTTTTTTACCATAAATGTGTGGTGTTACACCTTCCATTTTCATGATTTTATCAATGTTTTTATAAACCACGTTTCCGTTATAGCCATCTTCACCAACCAAATTTACCATAATTCCTGCAATTTTACTATCGGTTTTTCCGAGAGGTAAATCTAATATAGCACGAAGATGCTGTTCAAATTGAGATGTATAACTTGTTTCGATGGTATGATGTCCAGAATTATGAGGTCGTGGAGCAACTTCGTTTATTAAAATGTTATCGTCTTGGGTTTGAAACATTTCAACAGCAATTAGTCCAACATGATTAAATGTTGCAGAAACTTTTAAAGCAATAATTTTCGCTTTTTTAGCAACTTCCTCACTAATTCTGGCAGGACAAATTACATATTCTACTTGATTGGCTTCTTGATGAAATTTCATTTCAACAACTGGATATATTTTAGTTTCACCAGATACATTGCGAGCCACAATAACAGCGAGTTCTTTTTTAAAATGAATTAATTCTTCTGTAATACATTCTACATTTGGTAAATATTCGAGATCTGAAATTGTTCTAATGACTTTTACACCAGTACCATCATAACCGAATTTAGCACATTTCCATACAAATGGGAATTTTAATCCTCCATTTGAAACAGCATCTTCGATTTCAGAAGTGTAAGCAAATCGAGAGAAAATTGCTGTTGGTAAATTATGATCTATATAAAATAATTTCTGTGTTGCTTTATTTTGAATAATTCTTAAAGTTTTTGAAGAAGGATACACTTTAATGCCTTCATTTTCGAGTTTTTCTAAAGCATCAACATTTACATTTTCTATTTCAATGGTTAACACATTTACTTTTTTTCCGAAGTTGTAAACGGTTTCAAAATCCATTAAATCGCCTTGATAAAACTCATTTGATGCAATTTTGCAAGGTGCTTCGTCACTGGAATCTAAAACGCAGGTATAAATATCAAATTTTCTTGTGTCATAAAGTAACATTTTGCCTAATTGTCCACCACCAAGAATTCCTAATTTGAAATCTGAAGAAAAATAATTCATATTTATTTCCCACGAAATCGGGAATCTGTTTAATTAAAATACAATTTTTTGTTATCGAGCTACAAAAATACACTTAAAACCTGGGTTCGTCCTAATATTTGTTTACAGTTTAGATGAATTTTTATTCAATTTGAAGTCAGATTTTTGAAAGACTAACAGGTTAGTTTGAGAAAATTTGGCAAGAATTGGAAAAAATTTACTAAAACCGAAGGAAATACAAAGAAAAAGCAATCTTTTTTATGCGAAATTTTTGAAATATCTAGATATTCCTTCAAATTTTACATTTCAAATCTTACCTTTTCTTTGTATTCTGTAAATTTAATCTTAGGTCGAACTCAGGTTTAAAAATGAAACCAAAATAAAATCATAAATCAAAAATCGTAAATCCCTAATCAATTCATTATCTTTGCATCTTTCTAAAAAAGAACAACATGATTAAGCTTCATGACAAATATTTTAAACCATTTATTTCTGCAAAGGAAATTGATGCAGCTATTTCGAAATTAGCAAACGAAATTTCAAACGATCTTGGCGATGAAATACCAGTATTTATAGGTATTTTGAATGGCTCTTTTATGGTTGTAAGCGATTTTGTAAAAAAATATCCAAAACCTTGCGAAGTAACTTTTATAAAATTGGCGTCTTATGAAGGTGTTAAATCAACAGAAGATATACAACGATTAATTGGTCTTACCCAAGATTTGTCTGGAAGAACTGTGGTAATTATTGAAGATATTATCGACACAGGAAACACGCTTCACGAAATTTACAGAATATTTAAGAATGAAGGCGTAAAAGAACTTAAAATTGCAACACTTTTTTACAAACCAGAAGCTTATAAAAAAGATTTTAAAATCCATTATATAGGCATTGAAATTCCAAATAAATTTATAGTTGGTTTTGGCTTGGATTACAACGGATTAGGTAGAGATATTCCTGAAGTTTATCAAATTAGCACAAAACAACACACAACGAATTTAGTGTTGTTTGGGCCTCCAGGAGCAGGAAAAGGCACACAAGCAGAGCTTTTAAAAGAGAAATATAATTTGGTGCATATTTCAACTGGAGACGTATTTCGTTATAATATAAAAAATGAAACTGCGCTTGGCATTCTGGCTAAATCGTATATGGATAAAGGTGAGTTGGTGCCAGATGAAGTTACTATAAAAATGCTGAATACCGAAGTCGAAAAAAATGCAGATGCTAAAGGTTTTATTTTTGATGGATTTCCACGTACTAATGCACAAGCAGAAGCTTTGGAAAAACTGATGGAAAGTAAAGATTCTCATATCAATGCTATGGTTGCTTTAGAAGTCGATGACGAAGTGTTGGTGCAACGTTTACTTAAAAGAGGAGAAACTAGCGGAAGACCAGACGATGCAAACGAATCGGTAATTAGAAACCGAATAAAAGAATACTACAAGAAAACAGCAATACTTAAAGATTACTATACAGCACAAAATAAATATTTTGGAGTTGATGGTGTAGGCAGTATCGAAGAAATTGCTCAACGTTTAAGTGTAGTTATAGATAAATTATAAATTATATTATTCTCTCCCTTTGGGAGAGATGTCCGAAGGACAGAGAGGGATTTAAAATAGAACTTCATAGAAAAAGATTCCTGCTTTCGCAGGAATGACAAAAATATAAACTAAAAAATGACTGAAGGTAATTTTGTAGATTATGTAAAAATAGTAGCTACTTCTGGAAATGGAGGTAAAGGTTCTGTGCATTTACATCGCGAGAAATATATTACCAAAGGTGGACCAGATGGTGGCGATGGTGGTCGTGGTGGTCATGTAATACTTCGAGGCAAAAAGAATCTTTGGACATTGCTGCATCTTAAATTTAAGCGTCATGTTAAAGCCGAACATGGAGGACATGGTAGTAAAGGAAGAAGTTCGGGCGCAGATGGAACAGATGTTTATATTGATGTGCCTCTCGGAACCGTAATTAGAGATACAGAAACCAACGAAATTATTTTTGAGATAACAGAAGAACATGAAGAAAAGATAATTTGTGAAGGTGGAATGGGAGGACGTGGTAATTGGCATTTTAAAAGTTCTACAAACCAGACACCACGTTATGCACAACCTGGAATTCCACTTCAAGAAAAACGAATTACTTTAGAACTTAAAGTGTTGGCAGATGTTGGTTTAGTTGGATTTCCAAATGCAGGAAAATCGACGCTTTTATCGGTAATAACTTCAGCAAAACCTAAAATTGCCGATTATGAGTTTACTACCTTAAAACCAAATTTAGGGATTGTAGAATATCGCGATTTTCAAACTTTTGTTATGGCAGATATTCCAGGAATTATTGAAGGAGCTGCCGAAGGAAAAGGTTTGGGACACTATTTTTTACGTCATATAGAGCGTAATTCAACCTTATTGTTTTTAATTCCTGCTGATGCAAACGATATTAAAAAGCAATACGATATTTTACTCGACGAACTACGTCGTTACAATCCCGAAATGCTGGATAAAGACCGATTTATCGCTATAACAAAATGCGATATGCTTGATGATGAGCTTAAAGCCGAACTTAAAATTGAACTTGATAACAATCTTCCAATAGATTATATGTTTATTTCTTCGATAGCACATCAAGGTATTACTGAGCTTAAAGATACCTTGTGGAAAATGCTTAATAATTAGATTTTATACTCTAAATACTTTCCCGAATAATTTTTGATTAAATTTATAAAAAACTACAGCTATGAATTATACAAAAGTATTATTGTTGCTATTATTAGTATCCTCTTGCTCTTCAATTCATGTAAATAACGATTACGAAAAAGGCACAGACTTTAGTAAATTCAAACCCTATAATTATTATTCAGACTTGGAAACAGGTATGAACGAATTAGAAACTAAACGTTTTTTAGAAGCATTAGATACTAAATTACAAGCTAAAGGGTTTACGATTTCTGAAACACCAGATTTTTTTATTAACATACAAAGTAGCGAATTTCAAGAGGCGCAAAGTAGTACAGTTGGTCTTGGCGTTGGTGGTAGTGGTGGTCATGTTGGAGGTGGACTTTCTGTTGGAATTCCAATAGGACAATCTAAAATCAATAGACGCATTATTATTGATTTTATTGATGAAAACGGAAAAGGATTGTTTTGGCAAGCCGTTAGTGATGGTAGTTACAACCCAAAAGCTTCACCAGAAAAAAGGGAAGAATTATTTAAAGTTATTGTTGAAAAAGTTCTTTTGCAATATCCACCGCAACAATAACCAAAATAAAAAAGAGACTTAAAAAGCCTCTTTTTTAGTATAATATTCAAGCCATTAATTCTTTGTACTTGTCTTTATATCCATAAAGAACAACTATATTTAGAACTAATAATACGAGAGCAAGTGCAATATTTGCTGAATCTAGAGCAACATGAAATAATACAGCATTTACAGATACACTCATTAATATTATAGCCATTAAAGCACCACATTTATTGAGTAAAAAAGTTAAACCAGCAACAACTTCAACAATTGCTACGAGAGTCATAGTTTTGGTTGACATTAATGCTCCAGCATCAGCAGACATTCCTTCAGGGTCTGGTAAAAAGTGAAGAAATTTGTTAAGCCCAAAAACAAGTAACATAAGCCCAAGAACAATTCTTAAGACCATAAAAACTTTTGAATTTATAATTAATTATTTATTAGTTAGAATTTAAAGATATGAAATAAAGAATTAAACCTTTAATTGAAGCTACCGAAATCAAATCAATACTTATATTTACCATTTACAAAACAAATAAATGATCGTACATTTTATTGCAATTGGTGGCTCTGCAATGCATAATCTTGCTTTAGCCTTACATAATAAAGGATATGTAATTACAGGAAGTGACGACACCATTTTTGAACCTTCAAAAACACGTTTGGATGTTAAAGGATTATTACCTGAAGTGTTTGGTTGGTTTCCAGAAAAAATCACTAAAAATTTAGATGCTGTGGTTTTAGGAATGCATGCCAAAGCAGATAATCCTGAATTGTTAAAAGCACAAGAATTAGGGCTTAAAATATATTCGTATCCAGAGTTTTTGTACGAACAATCCAAACATAAAACACGAGTAGTTATTGGCGGAAGTCATGGTAAAACCACCATTACATCAATGATTCTTCATGTTATGCATTATCATGATCGTGATGTCGATTATATGGTTGGAGCACAATTAGAAGGTTTTGATGTGATGGTAAAATTAACAGATGATAATGATTTTATGGTCTTGGAGGGCGACGAATATTTGAGTTCGTCAATAGACAGGCGACCTAAATTTCATTTGTACAAACCAAATATTGCCTTGTTAAGCGGAATCGCCTGGGATCATATTAATGTGTTTCCTACATACAAAGGTTATGTAAAACAGTTTGAAATATTTTTAGATTCAATTGTAAAAGGAGGAAGCATTACGTATAATGAAGAAGACATTGAAGTGAAACGGATTGTTGATGCTTCTGAAAATGCAATACGTAAATTACCATATCAAACTCCAAAGTATTCGGTTGTAAATGGACAAACACTTTTAGAAACACCAGAAGGGTTATTGCCAATAGAAATTTTTGGAAAACATAACTTAAATAATCTGGCAGGAGCAAAGTGGATTTGCCAACACATGGGAATTGATGAAGATGATTTCTATGAAGCCATATCTACTTTTAAAGGCGCAAGTAAGCGTCTTGAGAAAATAGCCGTAAGTAACAATAGTGTAGCTTTTAAAGATTTTGCACATTCGCCCAGTAAGGTAGAAGCCACGACAAATGCTGTAAAAGAACAATACCAAAACCATACACTTGTTGCTTGTTTGGAATTACACACATACAGCAGTTTAAATGCCGAGTTTTTAAAAGAATATAAAGGCACTTTGGATGCTGCTGATGTAGCAGTCGTTTTTTATTCGCCTCATGCTGTTGAAATTAAAAAGTTAGAAGCAATTACTAAAAAACAAATCGCAACTGCTTTTGAACGAGATGATTTAATTATTTACACCAATCCAGACGATTTTAAACAGTTTTTATTTTTGCAAGATTTTAATAATAAAGCCTTATTACTTATGAGTTCGGGTAATTATGGAGGTTTGGATTTTGAGGAGGTTAAGGAGTTGATATTTTAAAGTTTCGTTATCGGTCAGGGATTATGCTCTGTGGATGCGCAGCATACACGTTTAGAGCATTGGCTGCGCATCTATATAGTATATCCATTGTTGTGCGAACGTTTCACAAGTTAATCCAAAAAGGTTGAAAAATAAAACCATTGTCTGAGATGCGCAGTTATTCCCTGACCGTTGTGAGTGATTGAGTGTTATGGGAGCCGTGAAAACCATCTATTCATGCGAGTGCTGGTTTTTGCGGCGTAGTAACACGTCACTTGTGCAATTACTCACAATGGATAAGATATGGTTCTGTTTTAATAAACTATATCATCCGATAAACGAAGATAGTTGTTTTTTCTTACAAAGTCAAGTCAAAACACCTTCTCCAAAAACGCTTTAATACTTTCTTGATTTACACGAATTAATTCTGCTTTTGCATTTTCAATATCACGAGGTCTTTTGTCTTGAGAGAGTTTAAATTTGCCTTCCCAATGGGTAATGGTAATCTCAAACATTTTAATATAATTTATCATGCCTTCCATTCTTTGATTGTCAGGTTCTAAAATATAATTGTTTTCAGGTTGCTCTAAAAACTCGGTCATTTTAATTAACGATTCTTTTAAAGCTTCGTTACTATCAATGGCTTTTACTATTCCTTTTAAATGTACTTTAATATAGTTCCAGGTTGGGAGCTGTGTTGTGGAATAAATACTTGGCGAGATGTAGCATTGAGGTCCGGAAAATATAAGAGTGACATCGTTGTTATCTTTTAATAATTCAGTTTGTGGATTGTACTTATCTATATGTCCAATAAGTTTCCCGTCTTCGCGATATATTATTGGTAAATGTGTAATAATGGGTTTGTTATCTTTTACCGAAATTACTGTTGCCAGAGGATAGCTTTTAATCACGTCGATTATATGATTCCTGTTATTGTCTTGATGATGTTGAGGTGGATATTTCACTCGATTAGCGATTTAAGATTGATGATTTAAGATTTTTAAACTCCAAACTGTGTTAAATGGTGGTCTAAATGTTTGTATTGCATTTGCCCTCGTTGTTCGGTTGTAAAAACTCCAAATATAGGATGCTTTGGCCAATTGGTATTGTTTTTTTTACTGGCAAATTCATTAATAAGTTTTACAATGTTATTTTTTTCTGCATCAAAATCTTGAGGTCCGGTAATTACAAATTCTCTTGGAGTGCCAATATTACGCTTCCAAGGTCTGTCGTTATACATCATTGGTTTAAAGAGTTTAAATATTATTTTTGTAAAAAATCCTGCTTTCCCTTTTATTTCACGTTTTCCAAGGGCTATTTCCATTGGTTGTTGACAGTGTTTAAGCATTTGCCCAACATTCATTTTCCCCCAATTTGCTGTAGAGTTTTCATTTAATTTTTCAATTCGGTTTAAAATGTCCTGATGAGTTTCAGATTCGAATAATGATTTCATAATTAATTTATAATTTTTAAAATAAATAAAGTAAAACCAAATTCCAATTCCAAATTATTAATACTTCAAAATCAATAGAACGCTGATTACGCTGATTTTTTATTATAAAATATGATTATTTTGAGCTCTATTAATTCTATTTATAACTAAGCACTGACTGAATACTGAATACTACAAACTGAACACTATCTTTGCTTCTGAAATTTACAATAATTAAATTTATGCAATGCAAGAAAAACCATCTTCTTTTTCAATAAAAAACTGGTCGCAAGATGATCAACCACGCGAAAAATTACGCGATAAAGGTAGAGCTACATTAAGTGATGCAGAATTAGTCGCTATTTTAATTGGTTCAGGAAATACAGATGAAAGTGCTGTAGCTTTAAGTAAGCGTATTTTGGCAAGTGTAGGTAATAATTTAAATGAGTTGGGAAAGTTATCTCTAAAGCAATTGATGGAGTTTAAAGGTATTGGAGAGGCTAAAGCTATTAGTATTATTGCTGCTATGGAGTTGGGTAGGCGTAAAAGAGGTGAGGAAGCATTGAAGAAGCACAAAATAACCTCAAGCAGGTCGGTTTTTGAATTGATGCAACCTATAATTGGCGAATTACCACATGAAGAGTTTTGGATTATTTATGTAAATAACTCGAATAAGGTCATCCGAAAAAATCAACTTAGTAAAGGAGGAATTACAGGAACATTAGTGGATGTTCGTATAGTGCTTAAAATCGCTTTAGAAGTTGGTGCAACAGGAATAATATTAGTACATAACCATCCTTCAGGAACTTTAAATCCAAGTGAAGCCGATAAGCAATTAACCAAAAAACTAAAAACCGCTGGAGAAAGTTTAGATATAAAAGTGTTGGATCATTTAATCATCACCGAAAAAGCATACTTTAGCTTTGCAGACGAAAACCTTTTGTAGGTTAAATCTCAATATACAATCCCGATAGCTATCGGGACCAAATTCCAATACTTTATTTTAATGGCAATAAATATGAAAATCTTTTGGAATTTGTATTTTTAAATATTGGAATTTACATTTTATAAATGTTATTAGTATATACTCATAAAATAACACCTCGATTAAAGTACATCTTTAAACATATTTGCACAAGAATATTAGGGTTTCCAGTTTCTTTTACTACAACAGTAGAAGAGTTTATTGCACATGATAGTTTAAAAATGTCCTATACAAGGAAAGCATTAGGTAACGAATTTTTTATTAAAAGCCATGAGATTTTGTTTGAGCAAGGCTTGTCGGATATTGATATATTGGTACAAGACTGGAAACATACCAAAGCCTTCTTTTTCAATGGTGAAAAAAGCGCAATCTCTTTCGATATTTTTGCGGCTTCGTTTTATTTATTAACTCGTTATGAAGAATATTTACCACACGTAAAAGACGATTATGGTCGCTTTACAGCAAAAGAAAGTTTGGCGTTTAAAAACGGATTCCTTAAACAGCCAGTTGTAGATATTTGGGCGTACTTATTTAAAGACTCATTGCAAGAACGGTTTACTGATTTTAAATTCAAGAATCGTACTTACAACATTAATCCAATTATAGATGTGCCCGTTGCATATTATTTTAAACACAAAGGATTAATGCGTACCATTGGTGGAACATTAGCTGATATATTAAGGTTTAGAATAAGACAATTATACCAACGTTATTTGGTGCTTTTAAGTTTTAAAAGAGATCCTTATAACACCTTTAAATGGGTTATAAATAAGCAGAAACAAACAAAACATAAGTTTGTAGTATTCTTTTTAATAGGAGATTATTCTACTCACGATAAAAATATAAGTATTAATAAACGCAAGTTTGTATCGTTAATAAAATCGGTTGCCGATTACTGTAAGATTGGATTAAAAACTTCCTATTTTGCTTTGGAAAATTTTGACACCCTAAAGGAAGAAAAGATAAATATGGAATCTATCATTAATACGACATTAGAGGCATCCAGAAATTCGTTTTCTAAATTAAATTTACCAGCAAGTTATAGAAATCTTATCGACCTGGAGATTAAGAAAGATTTTACAATGGGTTATGTAAACGAGATTGGTTTTCGGGCAGGAACTTGTACGCCTTTTTTGTTTTATGACCTCGATTACGAAATACAAACTCCATTAATGATAAACTCGTTTCATGTAATGGATTATGCTTTATTAAAACACGCATCTTTATTAGATAAAAAAGAAACACTTAATAGGATTATAAATGAAGTAAAGCGTGTAAATGGTACTTTTATTCCGGTATTTCATAATTATACATTTAGTAGCGAAGCAAGGTGGCATGGATTTAAAGAACTATTCTCTATAATTTTAGATTCTGAAGATGAAGATCAATAATATTTCTCATATTTTTTTTGATTTAGACCATACACTTTGGGATTTTGACAAAAACTCGGCACTTACGTTTAAAAAAATATTTGAAATCAATAATATTAAAGTTGATTTAGATGATTTTTTAGAAATTTATGTGCCTATAAATTCTCAATATTGGAAATTGTATAGAGAAGAAAAAATTAATAAGGAAACCTTGCGCTACGGAAGGCTAAATGATGCGTTTAAATTGTTAAACATAAAAGTAAAATCGAGCATGATAAATAAACTTTCTGATGATTATATTACATTCTTAATCACGTTTAATCATTTGTTCGAAGGTACAATTGAAATTTTAGAATATCTTAACCCTAAATATAAACTTCATATTATTACAAATGGATTTAAAGAAGTACAGCAAGGAAAGTTAAACAATTCTGATATTGATAAATATTTTCAAACGGTTACAAATTCTGAAATGGTAGGTGTTAAAAAACCCAACCAAAAAATTTTTAAACATGCCTTAAGTAAAGCACAGGCTAACCAAGAAAATAGCATAATGATTGGAGATAATTATGAAGCAGATATTTTAGGAGCACTAAATTTTGGTATGGATGCTATTTGTTTTAATTACCATAACGAAACGCTGGGAAAAGATGTAAAACAAGTTGATAATCTTTTAGAATTAAAAAAATATTTATAGCTATATTTACAATTATTAAATTAAAATTTACCTATGAAAAAAATAATTATTTCATTAATTCTAGTATTAGGATTCGCTATTATTTGTAAAGCTCAACCAAGCTTAAACGATTATAAATATGTTATTGTAGAAAAGCAGTTTCATTTTCAAAATGAAGCCAACGAATACAATTTGAATAGTTTAACTCGATACTTATTTAAGAAAAATGGATTTAAACCCATCCTAGAAGGAGAGATTTATCCAGATGATTTAAAATCAGATTATTGCTTAGCATTAATTTCAGAAATAACAGCTAAAGGAGCTTTTAAAACAAGAGTCACTATTGTTTTAAGAGATTGCGATAATAATATAGTATTTCAGACGGAAGGAGTTACTAAAGAAAAATATTTTGATAAAGTTTATAAAATTGGAATTCAAAAAGCAATGGAAGGCTTTAATGCCGTTAATTATTTTTATGAACCAAAAAAAACAAATTCCACAAAGGATGAGTTAAGAAGTACTGATATAAGTAATCAAAACAACAAAAATGATGTTGAAAAATTAATTGCAGAAAATAAAGAGTTAAAAGTAAAGGAAGAAATTCTTGTTGTAAAGGTTGAAGAAACTGAAAAAACGCCTCTAATAGATTCAGAAACTGTAGTAGCCTTAAAGGAAGATGAGAATTATTTTATAGCAAAATCTATTACTAACGGATTTGAATTGATAAATAGCAAATCTAATAAAGTAGAGTTCATAATTCGTAATGCATCAATTCCGAATGTTTTTATTATTATAAATAAAAATGGCATTATCTATAAAAAAGAGAATCAATGGATACGTGAATATATAGTTGGCGACAAAACAGTAATAGAGACTTTAGATATTAGATTTTAACAACCTATTTAAAAAAAATGACGACTAAATATATTTTCGCTCTTATTGTTTTATGTTTTGTCTCCAGTACATTTTCGAAAACAACTATTAATGATTATAAATATGGATTTACTTCTATTATGGATAATGAGGTTTTCCCCAAAGATTTAGTATATAATGGGTGTTTGGCTTTACGTACTGATGTTGAAAATATAAAAGGATTTTTTATAACAAAGTTAGTTGTGGTATTGAGAAATTGTAAGAATGAAATTATTTTCGCATCTGAAGTAGGAGAAAGTAGAGAAAAAGATTTTAAGAAAGCTTATCATTTAGCATTAAGAGACGCTTTTAAATCGTTAGAAACGGTTAACTATAGTTATAAACCAACTAAAAAATCATTAGCCGAAAACAGAATTAAAACTGAAGCAAATCAAGAAACAGAAAAGTTAAAGGAAGAAATAAAGTCTCTTAAAGACCAAGAATCATCTAATGCTAAAGTTGCTGCTAAAGCCGAAGAAAAAAAAGTTAAAATATTAGGTGAGGTTGAAGAAATTAAAGCAATTGTAGAAGTTGATAAAGCTGTAGTTCTTGAAGTTAAAACTGTTAAAACTTCAAATGTATTATATGCACAAGTGATTGAAAATGGGTTTCAGCTTGTTGATTCTACTCCAAAAGTAGTCATGATTTTATTGACGACACCTAAACAAGATACATTTATTGTAAAAGGTAAAGACGCAATCGTTTATAAAAAAGACAGCTTTTGGTATATATCTCAAAATGATGGAAAAAACTATAACACTAAATTATTGAACATTAAATTTTAATTCCCTAACACCTAATAATCATATTTATCTTTCCAGCGTTGTTTTAAATAGTCTCGTAAACCATTTTCCCGGGGATTATTTCCAGGTTCATAAAGTTTGGTATCCTTAATTTCTTCAGGCAAAAACTCATGCTTTGCGAAATTGCCTTCATAATTATGTGCATATTGGTAGTCTTCGCCATAACCTAACTCTTTCATAAGTTTAGTTGGTGCATTTCGTAAAGAGAGAGGCACACTTAAATCGCCAGTTTCTTTTACTAATTGTTGTGCGTTTTTTATAGCTTGATATGATGCATTACTTTTTGCAGAACATGCTAAATAAGTTGCACATTGACTCAAAATAATTCGAGATTCTGGATAGCCTATTGTAGAAACCGATTGAAACGTACTATTTGCAATAACCAAGGCCGTTGGGTTTGCATTACCAATATCTTCACTAGCAAGAATTAGGAGTCTTCGAGCAATAAATTTTAAATCTTCACCACCTTCAATCATTCTAGCCAACCAATACACAGCAGCATTTGGGTCACTACCACGAATAGACTTTATAAAAGCTGAAATAATATCGTAGTGTTGCTCACCGGTTTTATCATAACGAACAGTATTATTCTGTACTTTTTGTAATACAGATTCATTTGTTATAATAATATTTTTAGAATTATCAGAATTTACTAAAAGCTCAAAAATGTTCAACAACTTTCGGGCATCTCCACCTGAAAGACGCAATAAAGCTTCAGTTTCTTTAAGAGTTATATTTTTTTTAGAGATTAGCTCATCTTTTTCGATTGCCCGCTTTAAAAGTGCTTCTAAATCTTTTTTATCAAAAGGATTTAAAATATAGACTTGACAGCGTGATAATAATGCAGGAATCACTTCAAAACTTGGGTTCTCGGTTGTTGCTCCAATTAAAGTTACCCAACCTTTTTCTACAGCTTGCAATAAAGAATCTTGTTGCGATTTACTAAATCTATGGATTTCATCTATAAACAAAATAGGATTTTTTGTAGTAAATAAACCTCCGCTTTGTTTTGCTTTATTTATAATTTCTCGTAAATCCTTAACTCCTGAACTAATGGCACTTAAAGCATAAAAAGGACGTTCAGATGTATTCGCTATAATATGTGCTAAAGTTGTTTTACCAGTTCCTGGTGGACCCCAAAAAATCATCGACGGAATGAGTCCTTGCTTAATATGTTGCGTTAATGCACCTTTTGGACCCACCAAATGCGATTGGCTTAAAAACTCATCTAAAATCTTTGGACGTAAACGTTCTGCTAAAGGTTCATTCATAATGTAAAATTACAGCATTTTTGATTTATTTTATGTGACAATTTATCATAAAAACAATAAATGGTTAACTATTTGCAATCTTTTATATAATTTTATGTAAAATGAATAATCAAAACCAGTTTAAATTTACCACAGGAGTTTTAGGATATCCTGTTTTGTTTGTGCTCATTATTTGGACAGTCTTTTGGTTTGAAGTAAAATTCGGGTATAGGTTTAACTCTTTTGGAGTCTATCCAAGAACTCTAACAGGATTAAGAGGTGTTATTTTTAGTCCGTTTATACATAGTGATATTGAGCATTTGTATCATAATACTATTCCATTATTTGTGCTTTCAGCCGCATTGTTTTATTTCTACAGAACTATTTCATGGAAAGTTATTTTTTATGGCATCTTACTTTCTGGATTTTTAACATGGTGTATTGGTCGTCCAGAAAATCATATAGGAGTTAGTGGTTTAATTTATGTATTAATGAGTTTTACGTTATTCAAAGGCATTTTCTCCAAACATTATAGATTGTTAGCATTATCGCTTTTAATTATTTTTCTTTATGGAAGTATGATTTGGTATGTGTTTCCAATAAAAGAGAATATGTCTTGGGAAGGACACTTATCTGGACTTATAGTAGGTTTGTTTTTTGCAATTATATTCAGAAAAAATATATCAAAACCTAAAAAATATGCATGGGAGCACGATGATTATAATGAAGACGATGACCCTTTTTTAAAACATTTTGATAAAGACGGAAACTTTATTGAAACTAGAGGAGACAATGAGGTAGAAGAGAAAGAGGAACCTCCTAAAATCAAGTATTATTTTAAGCGAGACAAGGAAGACTAAAGTCTTTGCCTAACAGCTTCGTATAAAAATGCACCACAGGCTACCGAAACATTAAGCGAACCTATGTTACCATACATTGGTAATTTAGCTCTCTCATCTGCCAATTTAATAATAGAAGGTGAAATTCCTTTGCCCTCTGATCCCATAATTATGGCGCAAGGCTCTTTAAATGAAATATCATAAATAGTATCATCAGTTTTTTCGATAGCAGCAATAACTTTTATTCCCGATGCTTGCAGATGAAACATAGCATCTTTAATATGGTCCACTTTACAAATGGGAACTTTAAAAACAGCTCCAGCACTGGTTTTTACAGTATCTCCATTTATTGGCGCACCACCTTTTTTCTGAATAATAATACCATCAACTCCCGTACATTCTGCAGTTCGAATAATAGCTCCAAAATTTCTGACATCGCTTATTTGGTCTAAAAGCAGGAATAAAGGGGTTTTCCCAGACTCAATAACGTTTATTACCAAATCTTCGAGGTTATAAAATTCTATGGGAGAAATTTGCGCAACAACACCTTGATGGTTTTTATTTGTAAATCTATTTAACTTTTCGACAGGAACATACGATGTGTTTATGGATTCTTTTCTCAATAAATAATCCAATTCATGAAATAATTCGCCTTTAAGTCCTTTTAGTATAAATACTTTGTCAATCGTTTTATTTGAGTTAATGGCTTCAATTACCGATCTTATTCCGAATATTCGGGTTTCTTTTTCCATTACAATTATTTAATTACCATTAATGATTTGGGTTAAATTCAAAAACTTCAATGGAGCTGTTATTATTACCAATAATTACAATAGTTTTATTTCCTTCTTTTACTACCTTAACAGATTTAGCATTGCCATTAATATAAAGCCCTGTTTTATCTGGTCCTAAAACTGTATAACTATCTTTCTTATTAGAAAGTAGTATCAGGGCATATGGATTATCTAAACGTGGAGTTTCCACTTCAGTATTATAGATATTACCTACAACAATAACGTCTTCAAAACCATCGCCATTAAAATCGTAAGTATCGCTATCAAGTATTGGCATGGTTTGCGCCATATTTGGAAGTTCAATTTTTTTAAACTTGCCATTACCTTCATTTAAAATTAAAATGGATTTAAATTGATTGACTTCCCGTTGATAAGCCGTAGATATTTTATCGCCATAAATATCTTCTAAACTAGAATTTGCAAATTCACTGAAAGTTGGAATTTTTTCAGCTATAAAAGGCATTTGTTGAGTAGAACATTCTTTTCCTCGTAAAGGTACAAAAATGCCATTGTATTTGTTACTTAAAACCACATCATGAGTTCCGTTAGCATCAAAATCGGCTGCATAAATACGTAAAGGTTTTTCTGCACTAACTTTAAACTTAATATTTAATCCTATATTTCCAATAAGATAATCTTTAAAACCATCATTGTTGATATCTGTTTCTATGATATTAAACCACCAACCTTTTTCATTATCTAATTTGCTGTTACTTGAAATGTCTGTAAATGTTCCGTTTTCATTCAAAAAAATTCCAATATGAGTCCATTCTCCAACAACAATAAAATCCATCCATCCATCATTATTAAAATCTGTTGCAATTACCTTGTTTACAATTCCAAAATCTTCAAAATCTGGAGCTATTTTGCCAGTTACATTATTGAAAGTGCCATTTATGTTTTCATAAATAATTGAGATTTCGTGTAAAGGATATTTTTGAGGTTTTATTCTGTTTCCTACTATAAGGTCGTAGTCTCCATCATTGTCATAATCTATTTTCGTTACGGTTTTACCACTAATTGTATAAAGGTCAATTTCTGTTCCGCTTACTCGAGAAAAGTTGCCATTCCCATCATTTAAGTAAATCCTGTCTTTTAAATTTTCTGAACGCTCATTAAATTCACTTCCACCACTTACTACATACAAATCATTATCGCCATCATTATCAATATCAATAAATAAAGCTTCCATATCTTCATAATTGGCATCTGTTTCAAAAACAGGATTTTTAGTTTTTGAAAAGCTTCCATTATTATTCTGAATAAATAATTGTCCAGCTTGTCCAAAGGCACCTCCAATATAAATATCATCTTTGCCATCACCGTTTGCATCTCCCTTTGTAATATAAGGACCCAAAGTAGATTGTTTATATGGCAATAGTATTTCTTTATTAAAATCGTTAAACTTATTTTCTTTATGGATAAAGTTTAAAGTGTTGCTTGTTTTTGTAAACCAAATATTATTTTCAGATGTATTATTCAAAATTTGCTTTTGAGCATCTTTTTCATAAAAAGTAAGCGTTGTATTTACTTTCACATTATAGTGTTCCTGATACTTGCCAGAAAGCCAAAAAACTCTAACTGTATCGATTATTAATGTATTGCCTAAACCAAAGTGTATTGTTTTATCTACAGCAGACAGATAGCCTCTAACTCTTTTGGATTCTTTGGTTCGAGTATTTCCATTGTATGTAATAGATACTTTGGAAAAATCTTCTGAAGTGATGCCTTTGGTAATAATATTTATATAGTTCCCAATACCATTTTCTACCGTCATGTTTTTGAATAAAAAGGCTTCGTCGTCCATATTATTAACTACGATATCTAAATCTCCATCATTATCTAAATCGGAATATGCAGCGCCATTTGAGAATGAAGGCGTATTTAAATCGGATAAAGAAGTGACATTTTCAAAATTCAAATTCCCTTTATTTTTAAACAAGATATTTGCTAATTTTTCAGAAGGTAAATTGTTATATAGATCTTCTTTAATGTTAAGAGGCACATTTCCTCTATATTGTTGTTTGGCACTAACAATTTTCATTCTTGAATCATTATCAGACGCATAGCGTCTGTAACCATTAGTAACGTAAATATCTTCATTTCCATCATTATCTGTATCAAAAATAAGTCCAGCCCAACTCCAGTCGGTTTTCGATAGTCCAGATAATTGAGCAACATTATGAAAGGTATTATTCCCCAAATTTAATTGTAGAGAGTTAAACATGTATTGATGCTGAAGATCCAAAGTGTTTATTAACAAGTTCATTTTTGGAACATTCATGGAAGCCATTAATGTTTTAGATCGAATATGATCGCTCGATGCCATATCTAAAACAAAAATATCTTGTAAATTATCGTTGTTGATATCGGCTATGTCTAATCCCATTCCATAAAAAGAAACTTGATTGGTATATTCTTTAATTTGATCTGTAAACGTGCCATTCTTATTATTGATATATAAAGCATCTGGAACATAATAATCGTTTGCAATATAAATATCCAGCCAACTATCATTGTTTATATCACTAATACAAAGCCCTAAACCAAAGGTTGGTTTTAACAAACCTGCTTCTTCGGTTATATCGATAAACTTTCCGTTTACATTTTCGTACAGATGACTTGAATTTTCATTTAATTTTTGTTTGTCGTTTAGTAGGAGGTTATAGAATCTCGATGGATCTAAACCATAATAGTCATTTTCGTTCATAACGACACAATCTAGATCACCATCTTTATCAAAATCAAAAAAAGCTGATTGCGTGCTGATACCATGGTCGTCTAATCCATAATAGCCGGCTTCCTCTTTAAAAGTTAAATCTTTTTGATTGATCAATAAAATATTTTTTCGAAGATGTTTAGGGTTTGGGCCACCTTGTGAGATATAGATATCTAACCAACCATCATTATTAACATCAGCAAAAGTTACACCATTTGACCAGTTTTTGTTTACGTTAATATTTGCAGATACCGAAATGTCTTCAAATATTAAATTACCTTTATTTAAGTATAGTTTATTAGGGACTTGGTTACCACAAAAAAAGATATCTTTTAAACCATCATTATTTAAATCTGCAATACCAACACCAGCTCCGTTATAAAAGTAATCAAAATCAAAAAGATTAGATTTTGTATTTAAATTGTGATTAATAGAATTATTAAAGGTAAGACCACTTTCTTCAGCAGTTATTTTTATATAATTAGGGCTGTAAGGTTTTTGTATTCGTTCTTTTGTAATATCAGTATTTTTATTACCATCTTTTTTACAAGAAATAAAAATAAACGATAATAAAATAAATATTAGTTTAGGATTGGGCATAGAAAAATAACTTCATAAAGTTGGGATAAAGATATAAAACATCTAATGATTGTAAAGATTTTCTAAATAAAAAAACCACTCTAAAAAAGAGTGGTTTAAAAGTAATTTATGTTATACTAAATTAATTAGCACATAATACTACAGGAAGTAATCCAACTGGCGGAGAAGGTCCGTAAGATCCAAGATCCTCACCATTAGGGCCTGTAATTTGGAAGGTTACCTCACTACCATAGCTATCTCCAGTATAATCCCAAATAGCTATTTCAGTACCGACAGGAATATTTACTGTTTCAGAAGTACTAAGCCAACCACAACATGGAGGTCCACCAGCATAAGAACTTTGCATGGTAATACTAATTTCAACACCATCAATAGTCAGTAGAATACCTTTTGCACTTTGCCACCCATCTCCATAAGAATCTTGCATGTCTACTCTGTAATCTCCTGGCTCAGGAGAACACAAAATTATTGCATTGTAAGCAAAAGGAGAGGAAAAGAAACCACCAGTAATAATACTTGCTGCACTACTTGCACCAAATGTTCTACCATCGGTTAAATTAAGTCTTAATTCAAACTTAAAAATATCACCTGGTGCGTGTTGACTAGAATTTAATCCCATTGCACTTTCTGCTTCAGCAAAAGTTGCCGAAATAGTACCTCTTGGTAATCCATGTGGTGTGTCAGTTGAAAAAGCTGACGCATCAATAGTTTTAATTAAGTGATCGTTTGCAACGGTTAAACCATTATCAGGAGTTAAATCCCTAATTGATACATATAGATCTACACTTTGAAATAAGGCACCATCTTCTTCGTCTTGCTCTTCAACCCTTACAGCGAAAAAGGAATTAGGATCACTAGAGTTTAGAGTATTACTTATAATCTCAAGAGTTCTTAAAATTGCACCTGTTTCAAATTGGGATACCTCATCAATTGTGTTATTACTTTCCTCACAAGAGTTGAAAGAAACAACTAAGAATAAGGATAGAATAAATTTAATTATATTTTTCATAATTTTTAATTTTAGCATTATTTAGTTTGATGGATTAGTTACTCCTTGATCCCAAAACGTTTTGGCACTAAGATCTGATCTTTGTGTAATATTTGGGTTGGTACTAACCTCGTTACTAGGATATAAAAAAGTTCTAGGGAATAGTCCTGGATCTGGTTCAATATTTCTAGTTAAAGTTCTTGGGTAACCTGTTCTTCTAATAAAGTTAAAAGCGTCAGCTGAACCTCCAAAAAGAGCTACGAAATATTGTTCTCCTAAAATATCCATTTTATCTTTTCCATCTGGGAATCCATTACCTAGTAATCCTGTACTCATAGGTGCCACATTAAATTGTTGCATTATTAAAGCAACAAAGGCATCAACGTAATTTTGATCTGGTGCTTCATCCATAGGTGCACTTCCATCTAAAGAACCAAAAGACATTACTTTACCTATTGACGCTCGCATACCAGCTTCCATATGAGTTGCAGCTGCTGCTGTATTTCCTAGTTTTAAATTCGCTTCTGCTTTCATAAAATGAACATAAGATGCAAGCATAATAGGTTCTATTCCAGCACCTCCGCCACCATTTCCTAAGCCAACTTGCTGACCCCAAGTTGCACCAATAGATACTCCAACATAAGGGAATGCATCTGCTCTCCAGTCAAAGCTACCACCTGCAGGATATACACCAACAGCAGTTCTTGTAAAGTTATCTGGTGGAATTCCTTCATCGTTACCATGCATTCTACCCCAATAACCTAGTGGAAGTGAACACCAAATGGCTTCATCAGGAGTAAATTGTAAGTGTAACGGCACGTCTTGTAAAGAACATTGTAAAGTTTCACCATTATCACCTCCATTAGATATATATACAGACCCTGCTGGACCAAATAAACCTAATACATCTTCATATAAGGCATAGTTTAATGGACTTCTCCAATTCTGTCTGTAAAAATAATAACGTCTTCTAGGGTCAGTATCGGCAGAATAATCACCATATGTTCCAATCATGACATCAATTAACCAATGGCTTTGGTAAATATTTGCACCATCACTTCTGTAATCTGCTGCATAATCTGGATGACGAGTATCTGGAGAAAGTACTTGTGTACCATAAGCAAATTCAAAATCATAGGCTGTAGCATCAATAACATTGGATGCAGATACCACTGCAGAATAATTTCCAACGGTTAAATTAGCACGCATTAAAATTGTATTTGCCAGTTTTATCCATTTATCAGCATCTCCTCCATAATATAAATCGTCTGCACTACCACTAGATGCACCATTTAACATAGCTTTTGCTTCATTTAATGTAGCAATTGCCGCAGCATATACATCTTGACTATTATCTACACTTGGTTTAGGATACTCAGCTGGATTACCTGCTTCCGACCACGGAATGTCACCAATAAAATCTACAAGTTGCATTAAATTATGTGCCTCCATAATTTTACTTATACCTATATGAAAAGAAAGGTCAACATCAGGATTTTCATCGTTAATAGCTTCTATAGCTCTTAAATTTTGAACGATACCTCTAGATCCAGAGTTACTATAAAACCGAGTCCAAACACTATTCAATGTACCACCATCCAAAGCTTCTAAATAATCTCTACCAAAGAAGTAATCAATTCTACTCAATTCAGCACTACGATCGTTAAATGTTATTTGATTTGCTCTATAGGCTAATTGTATGGAGTTTAATAATAAATCCGGATCAGCTTTACTTGCGTCTAAGGAATTTGGACTAGCAAGGTCTTCTAGTTCCATAGTTTCACAAGAGTAAAACAATGTACTAGATGCAATGATAGTCATTAATAAATATTTATATATTTTTTTCATAATATTTGTTTGTTATAAATAAGATGCAAAACTTAATAAAAGGTTGCGTCGTCTTATTTAGTTTTTTTAATAATTAAAATGATGCTTTAACACTTAAACCAAATCTTTTAGAACTAGGTCCATTTATGTAATCAAAACCTCTACCATTACCTATACCTACACCAGATACATTAGGGTCGAAGTTAGCACGGTCAGGAGTATTATACGCATCATACCATAAATTGAAACCACTAGCTGTAAGTGTAAGCGATCCAAAAGGTGTTTTATCTAGTAGTTTTTCAGGAAATGAATATCCAAAAGAAACTTCTTGTAAACGTATTACTGATCCGTCGTAAACTTGTAATTCCTTAGGGCCAAATAATACATTACTAAAATAATACGTCGAGTTATTAATTTGTAAGTTATTCGGTTCTCCAGTCGATGCTAGAACTCCAGGAAGAATAAAAGTATTCTTTCTTTCTGTTACAATTAAACCACGACCTAATAAAACTGCAATTGTTGCTGAAGCAATATCACCACCTTTTACATGACTTATTTGGAACCCTAAATTAAAGTTTTTATACGTTAAATTGTTTATAAAGTTCATGACATAATCAGGATTTGGATTACCAATTATTGGAGTAATTGATCTACCATCTGGTAATATAATATTATCTTCACTTTGATAACTACCTGAAGCTGCAACTAAGAAATTACCATTGGCATCTCTTTTTATTCTTCTACCCACAATTACACCTAATTGCTCACCTTCAATTGCTGCATTACCTCCTAACCACGGAGCAGAAGAACCAGCGTATATAATTTGATCATCATCTTGTTCTGTAACAATTTGTTCGCTTTTAGTAAAGTTTACACGAGAATTCCAATTAAACCCGTCACCATCGTTTTGAAAGAGGTCTACACCTAAATCTATTTCCCAACCATCACCTTCAACTTTACCAATATTACTTTGGGTTGATGTGAATCCAGTTGATGGAGGTAAAGGTTGAAATACTATTAAATCTTTAGTAGTTCTTTCATAGTAAGATACACTAAGATCTATCCTGTTATTCCATAACCTGGCATCAATACCAACTTCATATTCGGTCAATAACTCTGGCTGTAAATCTGGATTGGCTTGAAAATTGTTTACTGTATTTATAGTTAAACCTCCAGCGGCACCACCATTATTAAGTGTAGATTGATCTACGGTATTAATTGTTGGATATCCCGTTGGAAAATTAGCCGATTGTCCTATACCAGCTCTAATTTTTAAGTAATTCAAACCGTCAGATTTAAACCCGTCAAAAGCGGTAGTTGGTAAAAACGATATACTTACACTAGGATAAAACTGACTGTTGTTTTCAATTGGTAAATTAGATACCCAGTCATTTCTTCCTGAAAGTGTAAGAAACATAAAATTAGAATAATCAAAAGAAAGGTCACCAAATACACCAACAAGATTTCTTTTTGAAAGATAATGAATAGGTGTTTGTACAGAGTAATTAAAATGTCTTAATACACCAAATGCTATTTGACCACTACTGGCAACACCTTGTCTATCATAAATTCTTTGGTTAGAAGTCGCGCCTAAAATAAATGTTAAACCAATTTTTTCGGATAATTCGTAACTTCCATTTATAGAAGCAAAATGATCCCAGATAGTAACATTGTTATCCCAAGTGTTTAAAAATCCAAATATTGCGTTATTAAAATTAACACCATTTTTGTTTGAGTACGCCGTATTTCTCTCGTTATAAGAATCTAAACCAGCACGATAGGTTATACTTAAGTTATCGTTAATATTATATGTTAAAGCAGCTGTACCAAATAATCTATTTGTTAATTGGTTATTTCCAGCATTTTTAACCGACCATCTTGGATTGATAATATCGTTACCGTTACGATAATAAATACTACCGCCAGTTTCAGGTATTTCAAAAGGTAAACCCATTAAATCTACATTTCTTGGTGTAAAAAACACATTACCAAAAGTAGACCAACCTAAAGTCCCGTTACCTCTACTACCGGCAACTGGAGGAGAAGTTACCACGTTTCTAGAATAATTTAACGAAGCACTAATGGTGAAATTGTTGCTTAATTCAGCACGTCCACCAACAGATAGTGTGTTTCTTAATACTTTGTTTCCTGGAGTAAACCCAGTTTCATCTAAATGTCCATAATTTACATTATAGCTTATTTTTCCATCAGTAGATGCACCTCTTATGTTTAATGAAGTGCTGCTTATACGACCTGATCTAAAAAAGTCTTCAACACTATTATAAGGTCTCCATTCGTAACGTTCTCCAGTAAATTGTTCATTCAATACATTATTACCTCCTAAAAAGTTATTTAAAAAAGCACCAGAGCCATAAGGATGTTCAACGGTACCATCAGAATCAATTTGACCTGAAGGCTCATTTAAATAACCATCTACACCGTCAGCTTCAAAAGCAGGCCCCCAATTACTAAAGAACCAACCAAATGATTGATCAAAACCACCTCCATATATATCTTGATAATCAGGTAGCGAAGCAATTTCATTTACAAAATGAGATGTACTAACAGTAATTTCGGTCTTCTTAGGTCCAGCTTTACCACCTGCCCCGGATTTTGTAGTAATTACAATTACACCATTTCTACCTGCAGAACCGTACAAGTTTGCAGCAGCAAGTCCTTTAAGAATGTTTACGCTTTCAATGTTATTAGGATCTAAATCTAAAAAACGACTAGAACCAACATTACCATTCATAAAGTTACCTTGAGCATTAGTTTCGCTACTAAAAGGAACACCATCTACAATAAATAACGCTTGGTTACTACCGTTAATAGAAGAGTAACCACGTATTATTACATTTGTTGCAGATCCTGATGTACCACTTTGATTAGTAATTTGTACACCAGAAGCTTTACCTGATAAAATTCTAGCAATATCACCTACGGCACGTTCCTCAATTTCTTCTTGTTTAACTTCACTTACAGCATAACCAAGAGCTTTCTTTTCTCTTCTAATACCTTGTGCAGTTACAACTACTTCTTCAAGTTCTTGAGCATCTTCTTGCATCGTAACATTAATAGTGTTTGCAGTTCCAACAGTTTGTTCAACGGTTATAAGTCCTACATAAGAAAAGGTTAAAACATCTCCTACACTTGCATTGATGTTATAATTACCATCAAAATCTGTTTGGGTACCAGTAGTTGTACCTTTTACAATAATATTAACCCCAGGAAGAGAAATTCCAGCATTATCTGAAACTGTTCCCGAAATTGTTTTTTCCTGTGCAAAAGTAAATTGCACAACAAACGCCAGTAATAGCGTTAAAATTCCACTAAACTTTGTTTTCATTTTATAATTTATTTGAATTAGTCTACGCCAAAAATCATAATAAAAAGTTAATAAAACAATAAATATTGGATAAAATTTCATTTTTTTTTTTAAAAGTACCTAATATTACAATGATTTTGTTAAAATATTGTGCTTAAACTTATGTGAATTTTAGAGTCAGAAAACTTGAATTTTTGGCTTTCAGACTTGCCATTTGCATAGTTAAATTTCAACAAACCTGCTTTTGTGAATACACCAAAACCAAAACCAAATGCAAAAAGCTTTTCTTTAGTTTGGGTAATATCATTTTCAAAGTATGCAGCATCAACAATAGAATGTATGTACATATTGTTGTTTAGTCGATATCTATACTCTGTATTAAACACACTATATAAAGAAGCGATTAACCTATTTTCTTCAAAGCCGCGAATTGATTTTATACCTCCAAATCTAAGAAGTTCATTAGTAAAAAAATTATCTGAATTTATTCCAGCACTATTTAACCTTATGTAAATACTATTTTTAGTGTTTAAATTAAAATTTTTGAATGTGTTTAAATTAAAAAGCATTTGTTTTTCGGTAGTGCTTTCAAAATTTCTTTTACCAAAGCTAATTTTTAAATCGAAAACAAAATTTACGGGAAAAAGTAAATTGTAGTACTGCCTTTTTATATACTGGTATCCTAAACTATAAAAAACAGAGTTGTAATCTTGAATTGCTGTAGATGTAGCATCATCTAATAGATTATTAGATAGGATACCTTCGATGCCTACACCAATTTTTTGTTTGGCATTAATTTGATAAAATAAACCTACAGATTGATTTACCGTAGTATATGTTGAATCTTTTTTAAATATATTTAAATTAAACTCGGTTCCTAAAGCTGAACCAAATATATAAGGTAAGTTAAAATTAACTTCAAAAGTTTTTTGCTCATTTTCATCGCTTTTATAAACTAAATTAAAAGATTCTCCATAATTAAGGTTGTTTACAATAGACAAATTGAGGTAACCGCTAAATTCAATTTTGTTGGTAGTTTCATTTGTGCCGAAACCAAGAAAACCATCAAAGTTGTTACTTTTAGTTTTCTCTATATATAAATAAAGAGAAGTAGAATCTTTTGTAAAAAGAACTTCCGGAGGTTTTATTTGACTAGCAAAAGTCAAGGAATTTAATACTTCAATTTTTTCTTTAATAGTGTTTAAATTAAAATCATTACCCTTCTTAATTTTTAAAAAGTGTTTTATATAAGATTTAGAAAATTTTTCATAACCCTTAACTATAATATTGTCGATACTTCTTTTTTTGTTATTGGAAATAACGAGTTCAGCATATATATTGTTGTCATCTTTCTTTTTAAGGTTTACGAGTTTAAGAGAAGCAAAAGGGATGCCATCTTCAATTATTTTAAAGTTTATATAATTAAGGATGTCTTCACTTTTAGAAATAGTTGTTATAAAATATTCAGTTGTAACGGTGTTTGAAACAGGTTCTAATATTTCTTTAGAAAGTAGTTTATTATCGTAGTATATATATATTGTGTAATATTTTTTATTTAAGCTGAATTTTGCAACATAAGTTGAGTCGTTTTTTTTATCACTAGACAATAATTTATTTTCTATGAAACCTAATTTTTGAAGTTTTAGGTGTTGTGATTCTATTTCATTTTCTAATGATATAAAATCAGAAAATATTTTTTTATAATTCAGAGAATCAATAATAGTAGTTTCTAAACTACCTTTTCCTTTAATGATAAGATTCAAATTTTGAGCGTCTGTAAACGTCAAATTTACAGTGCTAAAAAAAAGGCATAGAATTACAATTTTTAGAGTCCTCAATGTTGTGTTTTTGTGTGTAAAACTAACGGAAAATTTATTCAAATAATATAAGCCATAAATTATTTTTAGATAAGTTATAAAAATAAGACCTCAACGTTTGAATAATTCATTTTAATTTTTAACTTTGCAGCCCTTTAAAAGAGGGTTTAGAAAAAATATTATAAAATAATATGCCAACAATTTCACAATTAGTACGAAAAGGAAGAACCAAAATAACCAAGAAGAGTAAATCGGCTGCTTTAAATTCGTGCCCTCAAAGACGAGGAGTGTGTACACGTGTTTATACTACAACACCAAAAAAACCTAACTCGGCAATGCGTAAAGTTGCAAGAGTACGGTTAACAAATGGTAACGAAGTAAACGCCTACATTCCAGGAGAAGGACACAATTTACAAGAGCACTCGATAGTATTGGTTAGAGGTGGAAGGGTAAAAGATTTGCCAGGAGTTAGATATCATATCGTTCGTGGAGCTTTAGACACTGCAGGTGTAGAAGGCAGAACGCAACGTAGATCTAAATACGGTACAAAACGCCCTAAAAAGTAATTTAAAACTTTAAAAAGAAGATATGAGAAAAAGACAGGCAAAGAAAAGACCACTTTTACCAGATCCACGTTTTAACGATCAGTTAGTAACACGTTTTGTTAACATGATGATGTGGGATGGAAAAAAATCGGTGGCTTTTAAAATTTTCTATGATGCAATAAATATTGTAGAAGAGAAAAATACTGACGAAGAAAAAACTGCTTTAGAGATATGGAAACAAGCATTATCTAACGTTATGCCTCACGTAGAAGTACGTAGCCGTAGAGTTGGTGGTGCAACTTACCAAATTCCAATGCAAATTCGTCCAGACCGTAAAATTTCAACTGCAATGAAATGGCTAATCAGCTTTTCACGTAAGAGAAACGAAAAATCCATGGCTCAAAAATTAGCAGCCGAAGTATTAGCAGCATATAAAGAAGAAGGAGCAGCCGTTAAGAAAAGAGTGGATACTCATAAAATGGCAGAAGCAAATAAAGCATTCTCTCACTTTAGATTTTAATTTCGGAGATGGCAAGAGATTTAAAATATACAAGAAATATAGGTATTGCTGCGCATATTGATGCAGGCAAAACCACTACTACAGAGCGTATTCTTTATTACACAAAAGTTTCACATAAAATAGGAGAGGTGCATCATGGTACCGCAACTATGGACTGGATGGAGCAAGAGCAAGAACGAGGTATTACAATTACTTCGGCTGCTACAACCTGTACTTGGGATTTTCCGACAAAAAATGGAGATCCAATAGATGGAACCAAAGAATACCATTTTAATATCATCGATACTCCGGGTCACGTAGATTTTACAGTTGAAGTAAACCGTTCATTACGTGTATTAGACGGTTTAGTGTTTTTATTTAGTGCTGTTGATGGTGTTGAACCTCAATCTGAAACTAACTGGAGACTTGCTGATAATTACAAAGTGCCAAGAATTGGATTTGTTAATAAGATGGACCGTCAAGGATCAGATTTCATGATGGTTTGTAAGCAGGTAAAAGAAATGTTAGGTTCTAATGCAGTGCCTATTGTTTTGCCTATTGGAGATGAAGAAGACTTTAAAGGGATAGTTGATTTAATTAAGAATAGAGCAATCGTATGGCATGAAGATAATAATGGAGCTACATTTGATGTTATTGATATTCCAGAAGATTTAAAAGAAGAAGCTGAAAAATATAGAGCTTTACTTATTGAAGAAGTAGCAAGCTATGATGATAACTTGTTAGAAAAATTCATGGAAGATGAAGATTCTATAACAGAAGACGAAGTGCATGCCGCTTTAAGAGCTGCTGTTATGGATATGGCTATCATTCCAATGATATGTGGTTCTGCATTTAAAAATAAAGGAGTTCAGTTTTTATTAGATGCTGTTTGTCGCTACTTACCTTCACCAGTAGATAAAGAAGCTATTTTGGGTACAGATCCTGATACTGGAAACGAAATTTCTCGTAAGCCATCTGTAGATGAGCCATTTTCTGCATTAGCATTCAAAATTGCTACCGATCCTTTTGTAGGTCGTTTGGCATTTTTTAGAGTATATTCAGGTCGTTTAGATGCTGGTTCTTATGTGTTGAATAACCGTTCAGGTAAAAAAGAACGTATTTCCCGTATCTACCAAATGCATGCAAACAAACAAAAAGCAATCGACTTTATTGAAGCTGGAGATATTGGAGCTGCTGTAGGATTTAAAAATATTAAAACAGGAGATACCTTAACAGATATTAAACATCCTATTGTTTTAGAAAGTATGGATTTTCCAGATCCTGTAATTGGTATTGCTATAGAGCCAAAAACTAAAGCTGATGTAGATAGATTAGGAATGTCTCTCGCTAAACTCGCCGAAGAAGATCCAACATTTACAGTAAGAACAGATGAAGCTTCAGGACAGACTATTATTTCTGGAATGGGAGAACTTCATTTAGATATTATAGTCGATCGTTTAAGACGTGAATTTAAAGTTGAAGTAAACGAAGGTCAGCCTCAAGTAGAATATAAAGAAGCGATTACTAAAATTGCAGACCATAGAGAAGTTTACAAAAAACAATCTGGTGGTCGTGGTAAATTCGCCGATATTTCATTTACTATTGAACCCGCCGAAGAAGGTAAAAGCGGATTGGAGTTTATCTCTACAATTAAAGGAGGTAATGTACCAAAGGAATTTATTCCTTCAGTAGAAAAAGGATTTAAAATGGCCATGATTAATGGTCCTCTCGCAGGATACGAAATCGATAGCTTGAAAGTAACCTTAAAAGACGGATCTTATCATGATGTGGATTCCGATCAATTATCTTTCGAGTTGGCTGCCAAATTAGGTTTTAAAGCTGCAGCAAAAATTGCTGGAGCCGTAATCATGGAACCAATAATGAAATTAGAAGTCGTTACTCCCGAAGAAAATATGGGAGATATAGTAGGAGACCTTAATCGTCGTCGTGGTCAAGTTAGTGATATGAGTGACAGAGCAGGTTCTAAAGTAGTGAAAGCAACAGTTCCATTATCAGAAATGTTTGGGTATGTAACAACACTGCGTACATTATCATCAGGTAGAGCAACATCAACTATGGAATTTTCACATTATGCACAAACACTTTCAAATATTTCTGAAGAAGTGATAAAAGATGCAAGAGGAGTTGAAGCTTAAATTTTAAAACTATGAGTCAAAAAATTAGAATAAAATTAAAATCTTACGATTACAATTTGGTAGATAAATCTGCCGATAAGATTGTAAAAACAGTAAAAAGTACAGGTGCTGTTGTAACTGGACCAATTCCATTACCAACACACAAGAAAATTTTTACTGTGTTACGTTCGCCACACGTAAACAAGAAAAGTAGAGAACAATTTCAATTATTCTCGCACGTGAGATTATTGGATATTTATAGTTCATCATCAAAAACAATCGATGCTTTAATGAAACTTGAATTACCAAGTGGCGTTGAGGTTGAGATTAAAGTGTAGTGTCATTCCTGCGAAGGCAGGAATCTCATGAAAAGATTTCCGCTTTCGCGCAAAGCAAACATGTCCTTAACGATTGGTTAAGGAAAAACGGTAAAAATACAATTCAGGGTTGAAACGTATTTTGACCCTAAATTTTTGGAAAAACGTTTTTTAAAACGTCTGAATAGTAAAATAATTAATAACAGATTTGAGATTTAGTTTAGATAAATTCTAAAATGTAAATCAAAAATCGTAAATCAATAATTAATATGTCTGGGTTAATAGGAAAAAAAATCGGAATGACCAGCATTTTTGATGAAAACGGGAAGAATATTCCTTGTACAGTAATCAAAGCTGGACCATGCGTTGTTACCCAAGTCAGAACTAAAGAAATTGATGGCTACGAAGCTATTCAATTGGGTTTCGATGACGCGACAGAAAAAAGTGCTACTAAAGCCGACCTTGGTCACGCTAAAAAAGCAGGAACTTCTGTAAAACGCAAAATCGTTGAATTCAAAGGTTTTGATGAGGAGTACAAATTAGGTGACGAAATTACTGTGGAGCACTTCACAGAAGGTGAGTTTGTAGATGTTGCAGGAACATCAAAAGGAAAAGGATTTCAAGGTGTTGTAAAACGTCATGGTTTTGCTGGAGTTGGTCAAGCAACTCATGGTCAGCATAACCGTTTAAGAGCACCAGGTTCTATTGGAGCTGCTTCATATCCCGCAAGAGTATTCAAAGGAATGCGAATGGCAGGAAGAATGGGAGGCGTAACAGTAAAAGTTCAAAATTTAAGAGTTTTAAAAGTAGTTCCTGAAAAGAATCTACTGGTGGTTAAAGGATGTATTCCCGGACCAAAAAACGCTTATGTAATTATTAGAAAATAATGAAAATAGCAGTTTTAGATATTAACGGAAAAGACACAGGAAGAAAGGTAAACCTTTCTGCAGCTGTGTATGCTATTGAGCCAAATAACCATGCTGTTTACCTCGATGTTAAGCAATATCTTGCTAATCAACGTCAAGGAACGCATAAGGCAAAAGAAAGAGCAGAAATTGTAGGTAGTACACGTAAGATTAAAAAACAAAAAGGTACTGGTACTGCAAGAGCAGGAAGTATAAAATCGGGTATATTTAGAGGTGGTGGACGTATTTTTGGTCCAAGACCAAGAAATTATAATTTCAAATTAAATAAAAACCTTAAACGTTTAGCACGAAAATCTGCATTAAGTATTAAGGCAAGCGAAAAGGCGATAACTGTATTAGAAGACTTCAATTTTGAAACTCCAAAAACCAAAGAATTTACAGCAATTTTAAAGGCTTTAGGACTTGAGAATAAAAAATCTTTGTTTGTGTTGGGCGACTTAAATAATAATGTATATTTGTCGTCACGCAATTTAAAAAGGTCTGAAGTTGTATTGAATTCAGAATTAAGTACTTACAAGATTTTAAATGCAAATCAAGTTGTACTTATGGAAAGCTCTTTAGAAGAAATTGAATTGAATTTAAGTAAATAAGAAACAATGAATATCTTAATCAAACCAATAATCACTGAAAAAGCAACTAACGATAGCGAGTTAAATAATCGTTACAGTTTTCAAGTGAATACAAAGGCGAACAAGGTAGAAATCAAGAAAGCAGTTGAAGCTGCTTATGGTGTTTCTGTTGAAAAAGTTCGTACTATAAATGTCCGTCCAGATCGAAAAACCCGTCATACAAAAACGGGAGTTCAACATGGTAAAACAAATGCTGTTAAAAAAGCAATTGTACAACTGGCGGAAGGTGAAACGATTGATTTATACGCTAACATGTAATTAGACTAAAATGTCAGTAAGAAAATTAAAACCAATCACACCAGGACAGCGATTTAGAGTAGTAAATGGGTTTGACGCCATTACTACTGACAAGCCGGAGAAAAGTTTATTAGCTCCGAAAAAACGTTCGGGTGGTAGAAACAGTCAAGGAAAAATGACCATGCGCTATATTGGCGGAGGGCATAAAAAAAGATATCGTATTATAGATTTTAAACGTAACAAAACTGGTATTCCAGCAGAAGTTAAATCTATTGAATACGATCCAAACCGTACAGCGTTTATTGCGTTGTTGAATTATCAGGATGGCGAGAAAAGATATATGATTGCTCAAAGTGGACTTCAAGTCGGGCAAACAGTTGTATCAGGCGAAAAAATAGCTCCAGAAATAGGAAATGCTATGCCTTTAAGCCAAATTCCATTAGGTACCGTTATTTCTTGTATCGAATTACATCCAGGTCAAGGTGCTGTTATGGCTCGTAGTGCTGGAGCTTTTGCACAGTTAATGGCAAGAGATGGTAAATTTGCTACTATTAAATTGCCTTCTGGAGAAACACGATTGATTCTTGTAAACTGTTTGGCAACTATTGGAGTTGTTTCAAATTCCGATCATCAGTTATTGGTATCTGGTAAAGCAGGTAGAAGCAGATGGTTAGGAAGACGTCCACGTACAAGACCAGTAGTTATGAATCCAGTCGATCATCCAATGGGTGGTGGAGAAGGAAAAGCTTCTGGAGGACATCCACGTTCAAGAAACGGTATTCCTGCTAAAGGGTATAGAACCCGTTCTAAAACAAAAGCGAGTAATAAATATATTATAGAGCGTAGAAAGAAATAATAAGATATGGCAAGATCATTAAAAAAAGGACCTTACGTTCATTATAAATTAGAAAGAAAAGTATTAGCAAATACTGAGGCTAAAAAGAAAACTGTAATTAAAACTTGGTCTAGAGCAAGTATGATTACTCCAGACTTTGTTGGTCAAACAATTGCTGTACATAATGGCCGCCAATTTGTACCAGTTTACATTACTGAAAATATGGTGGGTCATAAATTAGGAGAATTTTCGCCAACAAGATCATTTAGGGGTCATGCAGGTGCAAAAAATAAAGGTAAAAGATAAGAGCTATGGGAAGTCGTAAAAAACAAATGGCAGACGCTATTAAAGCAGAGAAAAAGCAAATTGCTTTTGCGAAACTTAATAACTGTCCTACGTCACCAAGAAAAATGCGTTTAGTAGCTGATTTGGTAAGAGGTGAAAAAATAGAAAAAGCACTTAATATTTTAAAATTCAGCCCAAAAGAAGCTTCACGTCGTTTAGAAACATTGCTAATGTCGGCTGTTGCAAACTGGCAAGCTAAAAACGAAGATGCTGATATTGAAGATGCTGAATTATTTGTAAAAGAGATTAGAGTTGACTGCGGAACAATGTTAAAAAGATTACGTCCAGCTCCTCAAGGTCGAGCACACAGAATAAGAAAAAGATCTAATCACGTAACACTCGTGCTTGGAGCTAACAATAACACACAAAGCAATTAATAAATGGGACAAAAGACAAATCCAATAGGAAATCGTTTAGGAATTATCAGAGGATGGGAATCTAACTGGTATGGAGGAAATGATTATGGAGATAAACTGGCTGAAGATGATAAAATCAGAAAGTATATTTTCGCTCGTTTAGCAAAAGCCAGTGTATCGAGAGTAATTATCGAAAGAACTCTTAAACTTGTAACCGTTACTATCACAACAGCTCGTCCAGGTATCATTATTGGTAAAGGCGGCCAAGAGGTAGACAAGTTAAAAGAAGAACTTAAAAAGATTACAGGTAAAGAAGTTCAAATAAACATCTTTGAAATTAAAAGACCAGAATTGGATTCGTATCTCGTGGCATCAAGTGTAGCACGTCAAATTGAAAATCGTATTTCATACAAGCGTGCAATTAAAATGGCAATTATTGCTTCAATGCGAATGAATGTTGAAGGCATTAAAATTCAAATTAGTGGACGATTAAATGGTGCAGAAATGGCACGTAGCGAACACTTCAAAGACGGAAGAATTCCTTTATCAACATTTAGAGCCGACATTGACTATGCTTTAGTAGAAGCCAATACAACCTATGGTAAATTGGGTATTAAAGTTTGGATTATGAAAGGTGAAGTATATGGTAAAAGAGAACTTTCTCCGCTTATTGGTTTATCTAAAAAGCAAGGAAAAGGTGGACGAGGTGGTAATAATAAAAATCGTCGTAGAAAGTAATTTTTTAAATTTAAAGAAAAATGTTACAACCAAAAAGAACGAAATTTCGTAAACAACAGAAAGGAAGAATGAAAGGTAACTCTGGAAGAGGAAACCGACTAGCTTACGGAATGTTTGGTATAAAATCATTAGACTCAAAGTTTGTTACTTCTCGACAAATTGAAGCCGCACGTATTGCTGCGACGCGTTATATGAAAAGAGACGGACAATTATGGATTAAAATATTTCCGGACAAGCCTATTACAAAGAAACCTCTCGAAGTACGAATGGGTAAAGGAAAAGGTTCTGTGGAATATTACGTAGCTGTAGTTACACCAGGAAGAATTTTATTCGAAGTTGGAGGTGTGTCTTTAGAAATTGCAAAAGAAGCATTACGTCTCGCTGCACAAAAGCTTCCAGTGAGAACGAAGTTTATAATTGCTAGAGATTTCGAAGATTTATAAAAGAATATTATGAAATGAGCTGTTTAAATTTTAAAATTTTTCTAAAATAAAAATAGCGAATTACATCTGACAAAACAGATAAAATAGAAAATAACAGATGAAACGAGCATGTTAAAAAGTTTATCACCCAAGAGAATAATTAATAGTGAACAGCATGTGTTCAGCTAAAAAATATAATTTAAACACATGAAACAATCAGAAGTTAAAGAACTATCCATAACCGAGTTACAAGAAAAACTTGGTGAGACTAAAAAGAGTTATGCCGACCTTAAAATGTCGCATGCAATCTCACCGTTGGAAAACCCAATTCAGTTACAAGGTATTAGACATACTATAGCTAGAATTGCAACAGAGTTAACTAATAGAGAAATACAAGAATAGTATTCTGCTGAAAGATGGAAAAAAGAAATTTAAGAAAAGAACGTATAGGAATTGTTACCAGTAACAAAATGCAGAAATCAATTGTGGTTGCTGAAGTTAAAAAAGTAAAACATCCTATGTATGGTAAGTTCGTGTTAAAAACAAAAAAATACGTTGCACACGACGAAAAAAACGACTGCAATATTGGAGATACTGTAAAGATCATGGAAACACGACCTATAAGTAAATCTAAATGTTGGAGATTAGTAGAAGTAATTGAAAGAGCTAAATAATTATGGTACAACAAGAATCAAGATTAATAGTAGCTGATAACACTGGAGCGAAAGAGGTTTTAACAATTCGTGTTCTGGGTGGTACTAAAAGAAGGTATGCTTCTTTAGGCGACAAAATTGTAGTTACTGTAAAAGAAGCTACGCCTAATAGCGGTGTTAAAAAAGGATCGATTGCAACAGCAGTTGTAATCCGCACAAAAAAAGAAGTTCGACGACCAGACGGTTCGTATATTAGGTTTGATGACAATGCTTGTGTGCTGTTAAATCCAACTGGAGAAATGCAAGGTACACGTGTATTTGGGCCTGTAGCTAGAGAACTTCGTGATAAACAATTCATGAAAATTGTATCATTAGCACCAGAAGTGCTTTAATACAGATTTAAGAAGATGAAACGAGCATGTTAAAAATTTTCACAAATAAGAGAATGATTAATAGCGAACAGTCCCGATAATTATCGGGATGACCGTTAAAAAACAATAAATATAACACATGAAAAAGCTTAAAATAAAATCGGGAGATACAGTAAGAGTTATAACTGGAGACCATAAAGGAGAAGAAGGTAAAATTCTTAAAATATCAAAAGATAAAAACAAGGCGATTGTAGAAGGTGTTAATATGGTGAAAAAACATATGAAACCTGACGCAAAAAATCCTCAGGGAGGAATCGTAGAAAAAGAAGCAGCTATTCAAATTTCTAACTTATCATTGTTTACTTCAAATGGAGAAACAACACGAGTTGGATATAGAATGGAAGGCGATAAAAAAGTAAGATTTGCTAAAAAATCTAATGAAGTAATATAGTTATGGCATATATTTCAAGGTTAAAACAAGAATACAAGAACAAGATAATTTCTGCTCTTACTGAAGAGTTCGGATATAAAAATATAATGCAAGTGCCTAAACTTAAAAAGATAGTACTATCCAGAGGAGTTGGCGATGCAGTAGCAGATAAAAAGTTAATTGACTATGCTGTTGACGAAATGACAAAAATATCTGGGCAAAAAGCTATTGTTACTATATCTAAAAAAGATGTAGCATCTTTTAAATTACGTAAAGGAATGCCAATTGGAGCAAAGGTTACATTAAGAGGAGAACAAATGTATGAGTTTTTTGACCGTTTAGTTACAACAGCATTACCTCGAGTAAGAGATTTTAGAGGTATTAGAGCTACTGGATTTGATGGAAGAGGTAATTACAGTTTAGGAATTACCGAACAAATTATTTTTCCAGAGATTAATATAGATAAGGTAAACAAAATAGCTGGTATGGATATTACATTTGTCACTTCGGCAGAAACAGATAAAGAAGCAAAATCATTACTAACGGAATTAGGCTTGCCTTTTAAAAATAATTAAGATATGGCTAAAGAATCAATGAAAGCCCGTGAGGTAAAAAGAGCTAAAACAGTAGCAAAATATGCGGCTAAACGTAAAGCTTTAAAAGAAGCTGGAGATTACGAAGGATTACAAAAGCTGCCAAAAAATGCTTCACCAGTTCGTATGCACAATAGATGCAAATTAACAGGAAGACCAAAAGGCTATATGCGTACTTTTGGATTGTCTCGTGTTATGTTTCGCGAAATGGCTAATAAAGGGTTAATTCCAGGAGTAAGAAAAGCAAGTTGGTAAAATTATAAATTGATTTCAGGTTTAGTCCCGATAGCTATCAGGATTAAAAACCAAAATCGCAAATTAATACATATGAATACAGATCCAATAGCGGATTATTTAACAAGAATTAGAAACGCAATGAGTGCTGGACACAGAGTTGTAGAAATCCCTGCTTCTAATCTTAAGAAAGAAATAACAAAAATATTATTTGACCAAGGATATATTTTAAGTTACAAGTTCGATGATTCTTCAGTACAAGGAACGATTAAAATCGCTTTAAAATACACGAAAGACACCAAAGAACCTGTAATTAAAAAACTCCAAAGGATAAGTAAACCAGGTTTACGTAAATATGCAAGTTCTACGGAACTTCCTCGTATTCTCAACGGTCTTGGAATTGCTATAATCTCTACTTCTCATGGAGTAATGACAGGTAAACAAGCCAAAAAAGAAAATGTTGGAGGAGAAGTTTTATGTTACGTTTACTAATTAAAGACCATTAAGAGATATGTCAAGAATAGGTAATAGCCCAATAGCAATTCCAGAAGGAGTTACAATTGATATAAAAGATAACCTTGTTACAGTAAAAGGAAAATTAGGAGAGTTGTCTCAGGAATTTTCTGCAGTAACTGTTAAAGTTGAAGATGGTAATATAATAGTACAACGTTCTACTGAAATTAAGGAACATAAAGCTAAACACGGTCTATACAGATCCCTGTTTAGTAATATGGTAGAAGGGGTTTCTAAAGGATATACCAAAGAATTAGAACTCGTAGGTGTAGGATATAGAGCAAGCAATCAAGGACAAAGACTTGACTTGGCTTTAGGTTTTTCTCATAGTATTGTTTTAAACATAGCTTCGGAAGTTAAGATTGAAACAATTTCAGAAAAAGGAAAAAATCCTATTATAAAATTAACATCTCACGATAAACAACTTGTAGGACAGGTAGCGGCAAAGATTCGTTCATTTCGCAGACCTGAACCTTACAAAGGAAAAGGAATTAAGTTTGTTGGTGAACAATTAAGAAGAAAAGCAGGTAAAACTGCATAAAAATTTACGAATTAAGATTTTAGATGTACGTAATAGTAAATCAAAAGTCAAAAACCGTAAATCAAAAATAGTAAGTATAAAGATGGCATTAACAAAGACACAAAGAAGACAAAGAATAAAAAACAGAATACGTAAAATAGTTTCAGGTACTGAAATGCAACCAAGACTATCTGTTTTTAGAAGTAATAAAGAAATTTATGCTCAAATTGTCGATGATGTAACTGGTAAAACTATTAGTGCAGCATCTTCAAGAGATAAAGATATTAGTTCTGTTAAAGGAACAAAAGTAGATATTGCCGCTTTGGTAGGTAAATCTATTGGCGAAAAAGCTGTAAAGGCAGGAGTAGAAAAAATTGCTTTTGATAGAGGTGGATATCTATACCATGGTAGAGTAAAATCATTAGCTGACGCAGCTAGAGAAGCAGGACTTAAATTCTAATAAAATTATGTATCATAAATACAAAAGTGCAGAATTAGTAAAACCAAGTGGATTCGATCTTAAAGATCGTTTGGTTAGTGTACAAAGAGTTACAAAAGTAACAAAAGGTGGTAGAGCATTTGGTTTTTCAGCAATTGTTGTAGTTGGTGATGAAGCAGGAGTTGTTGGTCAAGGTTTAGGAAAATCTAAAGATGTAGCAAGTGCTATTGCAAAAGCAATTGAAGACGCCAAGAAAAATTTAGTTCGTATTCCTATTGTTAAAGGAACATTGCCTCATGCACAAAAAGGTAAATATGGTGGAGCAAGAATTAATATTATTCCTGCGGCTCCAGGTACAGGAGTTATTGCTGGAGGAGCTGTAAGAACAGTTTTAGAAGCAGTTGGTGTACATGATGTATTATCAAAATCTCAAGGTTCTTCTAATCCTCATAATGTTGTAAAAGCAACTTTTGATGCCTTATTGCAATTAAGAGACGCTAGAAAAATAGCTAAAGAAAGAGGAATTTCTCTTGAAAAAGTTTTTAACGGATAATTAAGGATAAGATGGCTAAAATTAAAGTAACAAAACGAAAAAGTGCAATTAATCGTCCATTAAGACAAAAAAGAACTCTTGAAGCTCTTGGCTTAAGAAAGATTGGACAAACAGTTGAGCATGATGCCACGCCAAATATTCTTGGTATGGTTAATAAAGTTAAACATTTAGTTTCTGTAGAAGAAGCTTAAAAATAAACAGGAAAATGGATTTAAGTAATTTAAAACCTGCTGAAGGATCAATTAATACTGGCAAAAGATTAGGTAGAGGACAAGGGTCTGGTAAAGGTGGTACTTCTACAAGAGGACATAAAGGGGCAAAATCTAGATCAGGTTATTCCAGAAAACTAGGTTTTGAAGGTGGGCAAATGCCACTTCAAAGACGTGTGCCTAAATTTGGTTTTACTAACATTAACCGTAAAGAATACCAAGGAATTAATTTGGATACTTTACAAGAAATGGTTGATGTTAAAAAAATAAAAGGTAAAATAGATTTAGATACAATGATTGCTTTTCGTTTAGCTGGTAAAAATGAACTGGTTAAAATATTAGGAAGAGGAGAATTAAAAGCGAAATTAAAAGTAACTGCTCATAAATTTACTGCTTCAGCAAAAGCTGCTATTGAAGCTGCAGGAGGAGAAGCCGTAACATTATAACAGCCTGAATAGATAATGAAATTAATAGAGACATTAAAAAATGTTTGGAAAATTACAGAACTCAAAGATAGAATTATCCTAACTTTAGGATTGCTTCTAGTATATCGTTTTGGAGCTCAAGTAGCTTTACCAGGAATTAACGTAGAACAATTAGGAGGTCTTGCAGATAAAACAGCTGATGGTATATTAGCTTTACTAAATGCTTTTACCGGAGGTGCATTTGCCAATGCTTCTGTATTTGCTTTAGGTATTATGCCATACATTTCAGCTTCTATTGTAGTACAGCTAATGGGAATCGCAATTCCATATTTACAAAAATTGCAAAAGGAAGGAGCTAGTGGGCAAAAAAAGATAACCCAAATAACACGTTGGTTAACTATAGCAATATGTTTGGTACAAGCTCCAGGCTATTTGTATAGTTTACCTGCATTAACGGGTCTAGGATCATTAAACTCACTTTTAATTGTTGGATTTTCTACTACTACCTTTATGTTTTCATCTATAATCATTTTGGTAACAGGATGTGTATTTGCAATGTGGTTGGGTGAAAAAATTACAGATAAAGGAATTGGTAATGGTATTTCAATATTAATAATGGTTGGTATCATTGCAAATTTACCATTATCATTTGTACAAGAATATGCTGCTAGAGTAACGGAGTCTAATGGAGGTTTAATAATGATTTTAATAGAACTTGTAATTTGGTTAGTCATCATTTTGGCATCTATTATGTTAGTGATGGCTGTAAGAAAAATTAAAGTTCAGTATGCTAGACGTACAGCTTCTGGAGGGTATGAAAAAAATATATTTGGCTCCAGACAATATATTCCATTAAAATTAAATGCATCAGGAGTAATGCCAATTATCTTTGCGCAAGCCATTATGTTTGTGCCAAGCTTAATAGGAGGATCTGGATTTTTAAAAGATACAGGAGTAGGACAATGGATGCAAACTCAATATTCAGATATATTTGGTTTATGGTATAACATAACATTTGCATTATTAATTATTGTGTTCACATATTTTTATACGGCAATTACAGTACCTACAAATAAAATGGCAGACGATTTAAAACGTAGTGGAGGATTTATTCCAGGGATACGTCCCGGAACAGAAACTTCAGAATATTTGGATAAAATAATGTCGCAAATTACGTTACCAGGTTCTATGTTTTTAGCATTAATTGCGGTATTTCCTGCGTTTATTGTAAAATTAATGGGTGTACAACAAGGATGGGCATTATTTTTTGGAGGCACCTCATTATTAATTATGGTTGGAGTTTCAATAGATACGATGCTGCAAGTTAATTCGTATTTATTAAATAAACATTATGATGGCTTGATGAAAACGGGTAAAAATAGAAAAGCTATACAATAGTTTAATAAAAATACTATGGCAAAACAAGCAGCAATAGAACAAGACGGAACAATAATAGATTCATTATCGAATGCGATGTTTCGTGTTGAATTAGAAAACGGTCACATTGTGACTGCTCATATATCTGGTAAAATGCGAATGCATTACATAAAGCTTTTGCCAGGAGATAAAGTAAAATTAGAAATGAGTCCTTACGATTTATCTAAGGCAAGAATAACTTATAGATACTAATACAAAATGAAAGTAAGAGCATCAATAAAAAAAAGAAGCGCAGATTGTAAAATCGTGCGTAGAAAAGGAACACTTTACGTAATCAACAAAAAGAATCCTAGATTCAAACAAAGACAAGGGTAATTATGGCAAGAATTGCAGGTGTAGACATACCAAAACAAAAAAGAGGAGTTATCTCGCTAACTTATATCTACGGAGTAGGTAGAAGTAGAGCGAAACAAATATTGGAAACTGCTAAAGTAGATGAAAGCACAAAAGTTTCAGATTGGACTGATGAAGAAATCAGTAAAATTCGAGATGCTGTTGGAACATTTACAATAGAAGGTGAATTACGTTCTGAAACACAAATAAACATTAAGCGATTAATGGATATTGGTTGTTATAGAGGAATTCGTCATAGAATCGGGCTTCCTTTAAGAGGGCAACGTACTAAAAATAACTCAAGAACAAGAAAAGGTAGAAGAAAAACTGTTGCTAATAAGAAAAAAGTAACTAAATAATAATTAGTAATTATGGCAAAAGCAAGTGCTAAAAATCGTAAAGTTATAGTAGATTCTGTAGGAGAAGCACACATTACAGCTTCTTTTAATAATATTATTATTTCTCTTACCAATAAGAAAGGCGACGTAATATCGTGGTCTTCAGCTGGTAAAATGGGATTTAGAGGTTCAAAGAAAAACACACCTTATGCTGCTCAGTTGGCTGCCGAAGATGCTATAGAAGTAGCTAAAGAAGCTGGCTTAAGGAAAGTAAAAGTGTACGTAAAAGGCCCGGGTAATGGTAGAGAATCTGCTATTAGATCAATTCATAATGGAGGTATTGAAGTTACAGAAATTATTGATGTAACACCAACACCACATAATGGATGCAGACCTCCAAAACGCAGAAGAGTTTAACAATTTTCAATTTACGAATTTCAATTTACGAATTTTTAAATCGTCAATCGTCAATCATATATAGTAAATCAATAATTAACAAGTATAATCGAGAGGCTAACGATTATCGAAGGATAAGTATAAGACCTTAATTCATAATCACTCTCAAAACAAATTTAAAATGGCAAGATATACTGGTCCTAAAACTAAAATAGCACGTAAATTCGGAGAAGCTATTTTTGGAGAAGATAAATCTTTCGAAAAAAGAAATTATCCTCCAGGTCAACACGGAAACACAAGAAGACGTGGAAAAAAATCGGAATATGCTATCCAATTAATGGAAAAGCAAAAAGCAAAATACACTTACGGTATTTTGGAACGTCAATTTAGAAACATGTTTAAAAAAGCAACAGCAGCTTCAGGTCTTACTGGAGAAGTATTGTTACAATTATGCGAATCTAGATTAGACAATGTAGTGTACAGAATGGGTATTTCCCCATCACGAAGCGGAGCAAGACAACTCGTTTCCCACAGACATATTACAGTAAACGGTAAATTGGTAAACATTCCATCTTATTCGTTAAAAGCTGGAGATGTAGTGGCAGTAAGAGAGAAATCTAAATCACTTGAAACAATTGAAAGGTCACTTTCTAATTCAAGTCATGTTTACGAATGGATTACATGGAACAACGATATTAAAGAAGGCACTTATGTGTCTATTCCAGCACGTATTCAAATTCCAGAAAACATTAACGAACAATTCATCGTCGAATTATATTCTAAATAATAACTGATACAATAAAACAATATGGCAATATTAAATTTTCAAAAGCCCGACAAAGTAATCTTAATAGATTCAGATGAATTTGAAGGCAAATTCGAGTTTAGACCTTTAGAGCCTGGTTATGGCTTAACTGTAGGAAATGCTTTAAGAAGAGTTTTGCTATCTTCTTTAGAAGGATTCGCAATTACATCGGTTAGAATTGAAGGTGTAGAACACGAATTTTCTACAATTACAGGAGTAGTTGAGGATGTTACAGAAATAGTACTTAACCTTAAACAAATTCGTTTTAAACGTCAAATTGATGAAGTTGATAACGAATCAGTTTCAATTTCAATTTCTGGGCAAGAACAAATTACAGCTGGAGATTTTCAGAAATTTATTTCAGGATTCCAAGTTTTAAATTCAGATTTGGTTATCTGTAATTTAGATCCTAAAGTAAGTATCAATATGGAAATTACTATCGAAAAAGGTAGAGGTTATGTTCCTGCTGAAGAAAACAAAAAAGCATCAGCACCACTTGGTACAATTTTTACGGATTCTATTTACACACCAATAAAAAACGTAAAATATAGTGTTGAGAACTATCGTGTAGAGCAAAAAACGGATTACGAAAAATTAGTTTTCGAAATTATTACAGATGGATCTATTGTTCCACAAGAAGCTTTAACCGAAGCTGCTAAAATTTTAATTCATCATTTCATGTTGTTTTCAGATGAGAGAATAACACTAGAAGCAGATGAAATTGCACAAACCGAAACTTATGACGAGGAATCGCTTCATATGAGACAGTTGCTTAAAACAAAATTGATAGATATGGATCTTTCAGTTCGTGCATTAAATTGTTTAAAAGCTGCCGAGGTTGATACATTAGGAGATTTGGTGTCATTTAATAAAAACGACCTGATGAAGTTCCGTAATTTTGGTAAAAAATCTTTAACTGAACTTGAAGAACTTGTAAATGTTAAAGGGCTTAATTTCGGAATGGATTTAAGTAAATATAAATTAGATAAAGATTAATACATCATATTTTGCTCCTCTTTATTGAGTTGTAGCAAGATGGTGATTAAAATAAAAAATAATGCGTCACGGAAAAAAAGTAAACCATTTAGGCAGAAAAACCGCTCACAGAAAATCGATGTTAGCTAATATGGCTTGTTCTTTAATTGAGCATAAGCGTATTAATACAACAGTTGCAAAAGCAAAAGCTTTAAAGCAATTTGTTGAGCCAATGATTACAAAATCAAAAGAAGATACAACACACAACAGACGTATTGTATTTAGTCGTTTAAGACAAAAAGAAGCAGTTACAGAACTCTTTAGAGAAGTTGCAGCAAAAGTAGGCGATCGTCCTGGAGGATATACAAGAATTATAAAACTTGGTAATCGTCTTGGTGATAATGCAGATATGGCAATGATAGAGCTTGTAGATTATAACGAAATTTATAATGCCAAAAAAGCGGCAAAGAAAACAACACGTAGAAGCAGAAGAGGAGGCAGCAAAACAGTTGCTCCAGTAGTAGATGCTAAAGCTTCTAACGAGGAAGAATAGAATAGTATAAAAACTTTAACATTTCTTTAAGGGTAAACATGACAAATGTTTACCCTTTTCTTTTAAGAATTAATTACTTTTACACCTTTCAATTAAAAAATAAACTGCTATGAAAAAAATTCTTTTTATTATTTCAATCCTATCAGTTGGACCAGTTTTTTCTCAAAGTTCTGTTGGAACAGCAGGAGATCAGCAAAGTTTCAATGCTAACATCAGACAGTTGAGTTTGAATGGTGGTCAAACTTTTGGTTCTTCTGTAACATTCTTTAACCCAAAAAGACAAACAGATGGTACTTTTTATTTATTCGATAAATGGGATAATTATTGTATTATTCAAACTGAAGACAACCAGAAGTTTTTGTTAAGAAATATAAATTTAAATATAAAACGGCATACTTTTGAATCTAAAATTGAAGGCGATTCAATTTTTACATTTAGTTTCAATAATATTGATAAATTTATTATTAATGGGATAATTTATAAAAATTATTATTGGGAAGAAGATAATAAAGTCTATGAAGTTGTTTATACTAATGATGATTTTCAACTTTTAAAAGGATTTAAAGTTAAGTTAATTGAAGGTTCAGCAAACCCGATGATAAATCGAAAAAATGATAAATACATAAGGAAAGAATATTATTGTATTCGAAAAGATGACATGATTAAACCTTTTAAACTTAAGAAAAACCATATTTTAAAATTAGTAAATGGCGATGTAGAAAAGGTAAATAATATTGAAGCCTATGCTAAAAATAACAATCTCTCTTTTAAAAAGGAAAGTGATGTGCGGAAGATTTTAGAGTTTTCTGCTAAAATATAATTAATAAGGAGTTAATATTTAATTCCTTTTTTTATGCAAAAAATTATGTATTTAAATAGGATAAAGTATTTTTGTAAAACTTTGTTCATGCGACTTTTTTCAACGAAGTTTAAGCGTAGTTGAAAAGCTGAAACCTCTTTATAAAAGAAAACAATGAAATATCAAATACGTAAAAAAGCCATAATCCTTTTAGAAGATGGAACCATTTTTTATGGCAAAGCAATAGGGAAAGGGGGAAGTGCTTTTGGCGAAGTATGCTTCAATACAGGAATGACAGGCTACCAGGAGATATTTACAGACCCTTCTTACTTTGGGCAGTTAATGATAGCTACAAATTCACATATAGGTAATTATGGGGTTAATGAAAATGAAGTAGAATCAGATTCAATAAAAATCGCTGGTTTAATTTGCAAGAATTTTAGTTATAACTATTCTCGTCATGCAGCAAATAGTTCTTTAGAAGAATTTTTTGAAAAAAATAACCTCTTTGCGATTTCAGATGTCGATACAAGAGCACTTGTAAGTTATATAAGAGATAATGGAGCGATGAATGCAGTAATTTCTACTGATGTTGAAAATATTGAAAACTTAAAAGAGCAACTTGTAAAAGTACCAAATATGGATGGTCTTGAGTTAGCTTCTAAAGTATCAACAAAACAACCGTATTATTTTGGAGATGAAAACGCATCAATAAAAATCGCAGCTTTAGATATCGGAATTAAAAAAAATATTCTTCGTAACCTTGCTAATAGAGATGCATATATTAAAGTATTTCCTTATGATGCATCTTTTGAAGACATGAGCGATTTTAAACCTGAAGGTTATTTTTTATCCAATGGTCCTGGAGATCCTGAACCTCTTGTAGAAGCGCAGAATCTTGCAAAAGAAATTATAAAAAGAGACCTTCCGTTATTTGGTATTTGTCTTGGTCATCAGATTATTGCATTGGCGAATGGTGTTTCTACCTATAAAATGCATAATGGTCATAGAGGCATAAACCATCCTGTAAAGAACTTAATAACTGGAAAAGGAGAGATTACTTCACAAAATCATGGCTTTGCTGTCAATAAAGAAGAAGCCGAAGCTCATCCTGATTTAGAAATCACACATATACATCTTAATGATAATACAGTAGCAGGACTGTCAATGAAAAGTAAAACCTGTTTTTCTGTACAATTTCATCCCGAAGCAAGTCCGGGACCACATGATTCAAGGTATTTATTCGATCAATTTATAGAGAATATCAAGGCTGCCAAACTGAAAGATATTCAAAGAGTTTAAGTATTTATTATCTTTTTTATTTTACTAAAACGTTATAGAAAGTATTATATATAATTCTTCCGAAGGCATAGATATTAAAACAATATTAAACCGTAAATTTGAATTCCAAAAAATAAATAACACATACTTATGAGTATCATAATAAATGTTCACGCAAGACAAATTTTTGACTCAAGAGGAAACCCTACTGTTGAAGTAGATGTAGAAACAGAAAACGGAATTATTGGAAGAGCTGCAGTGCCTTCTGGAGCATCTACTGGTGAACATGAAGCTGTAGAGTTGCGTGATGGAGGAAACGCCTATATGGGAAAAGGAGTTTTAAAAGCCATAGAAAATGTGAATGATATTATCGCAAAGGCATTAATAGGTGTATCAGTTTTTGAACAAAATCAAATAGATCAATTAATGATTGATTTAGATGGCACTTCAAATAAGTCTAAACTTGGAGCTAATGCCATTCTCGGAGTGTCTCTCGCAGTGGCTAAAGCTGGAGCTAAAGAAAGAGGAATATCGTTGTTTAGATATATTGGTGGCGAAAAAGCAAGAACACTTCCTGTACCAATGATGAATATTATTAATGGTGGTTCACACAGCGATGCACCAATTGCATTTCAGGAGTTTATGGTGATGCCTGTTAAAGCTAACAATTTCACTCACGCTATGCAAATGGGCACCGAAATTTTTCATAATCTTAAAAAAGTACTGCACGACAGAGGGTTAAGTACTGCTGTTGGTGACGAAGGTGGGTTTGCACCAACTTTAGACGGAACAGAAGACGCTTTAGAAACTATTGCTACAGCAGTTAAAAATGCAGGTTATAAGCTTGGAGATGAAGTTATGATTGCCTTGGATTGTGCTGCTGCAGAATTTTATGTAGATGGCAAATACGATTATACAAAGTTTGAAGGTAAAACTGGAAAAATTAGAACAAGCCAAGAACAAGCAGATTATTTAGCCGAGTTAGCATCAAATTATCCAATCATATCTATTGAAGATGGCATGGATGAAAACGATTGGGAAGGTTGGAAAAATTTAACAGAAAAAATTGGAGATAAAGTCCAATTAGTTGGAGACGATTTATTTGTTACAAATGTAGAACGTTTATCACGAGGTATTGAAAACGGAATTGCTAATTCGATACTAATAAAAGTAAACCAAATAGGAACCTTGACTGAAACTATTGCAGCAGTAAATATGGCTCATAATGCAGGTTATACATCAGTAATGTCTCATCGTTCTGGCGAAACCGAAGACAATACAATTGCCGATTTGGCTGTAGCATTAAATACAGGACAAATTAAAACCGGGTCTTTATCCAGAAGTGATCGTATGGCAAAGTACAATCAATTACTACGTATAGAAGAGGAACTTGGTGAAGCAGGATTCTATCCTCAAGAGAAAGCATTTAAAGTAAAATAGAAGTACCCTTAAATATTAAATACAAAGCGATTGTTAAATTACTAATAATCGCTATCTTTTTTATCTATTTTAATATTATCAAAATCGGAAAATCCTTTGTCAATAAACTTTAAAAATCGGGATATTTTTCGTAATATAGTGAAGTTGTTTTCGACAACAATTCATAATCAATTTTTTTAAAATATGCCAAATACTGCAACGTTAGAAATTAACGGACAAAAACATGAGTTTCCTTTAGTAAAAGGAACAGAAAATGAAGTTGCAATCGATATTAAAACATTAAGAGCGGCAACAGGAGGAATAACGACGATTGATCCTGGTTATAAAAACACAGGTGCCTGCGAAAGTGCGATTACGTTTTTAGATGGCGAAAAAGGAATTTTGAGGTATAGAGGCTATGCTATTGAAGATTTAGCCCAAAAAGCTGATTTTTTAGAAGTCGCTTTTTTGTTGATTTTTGGAGAGCTTCCAAATCAAGAACAATTAGAGGAATTTCATTCGGATATTAAAGCACAATCTTTGGTAGATGATGATGTTAGAAAAATTATAGATGCTTTTCCGAAGTCTGCACATCCAATGGGAGTTTTATCTTCGTTAACAAGTGCATTAACAGCATTTAATCCTTCTTCAGTAAACGTAAATTCTGAAGAAGATATGTATCATGCAATAGTTAAAATTCTTGCAAAATTTCCAGTATTAGTGGCTTGGACACTTCGTAAAAAACAAGGTTTACCATTAGATTATGGTGATAATAGTTTGGGCTATGTTGAGAACATCTTAAAAATGATGTTTAAAAAACCCAACGAAGAGTATGTACAAAGCCAAGTAATGGTAGATGCTTTAGACAAGCTTTTAATCTTACATGCAGACCACGAACAAAACTGTTCTACTTCTACAGTTAGAATTGTAGGTTCATCGCATGCTGGATTATTTGCTTCAATATCTGCGGGTATTTCTGCACTTTGGGGACCGCTTCATGGTGGCGCAAATCAAGCAGTTCTCGAAATGTTAGAAGCTATTAAGGAAGATGGTGGCGATACTAAAAAATATATGGCAAAAGCCAAAGATAAAGAAGATCCATTTCGATTAATGGGTTTTGGACATCGTGTGTATAAAAATTTAGATCCAAGAGCAACAATAATTAAAGTTTCAGCAGATAAGGTTTTAAACGATTTAGGTGTAGAAGATCCAATTTTAGAAGTCGCTAAAGGACTTGAACAAGAAGCATTAAACGACGATTATTTTGTAAGTCGTAAGCTTTATCCAAATGTAGATTTCTATTCAGGAATTATTTATCGTGCAATGGATATACCAACTGATATGTTTACAGTAATGTTTGCTTTAGGGCGTTTGCCTGGATGGATTGCACAATGGCGAGAAATGCGTTTAAATAACGAACCAATTGGTCGTCCACGACAATTATATATTGGAGAAACTCATCGAGAGTTTAAGAACATTAAAAAAAGATAGATTATAAATTACTACCTGCCTCATAGTGAAAACGTTATGAGGCTTTTTTATAATAGTTTATATGAAGAAAATTAAAATAATTAAAAACAGGTCAGATATTGGAGCTGGCACTCGAGGTTCAGATATGGGAATTGATGCCATAGAAATTGCAGCAATAAACGTAAATAATAATTATTTTGCGCAATTTGATTTTGAAGATATTGAAACAGAAAATGAGTCTATTTATAATAAGGCAAAAAATTCTTTTGGAAAACGTATTGAACATGTTTTTCAGCAATGTACACGTGTTTCCAATGCTGTTCAACGTAATTTGAACGATGGTGTTTTTCCTTTAGTAATTTCAGGAGATCACTCATCTGCTTTAGGTACTATTAGTGGTATTAAAGCAGCATATTCTAACAAAAAATTAGGAGTTATCTGGATAGATGCTCATGCCGATTTGCATTCGCCATATACCTCTCCTTCTGGAAATATACATGGTATGCCTTTAGCTGCTGCAATGGCTGAAGACAATATAGATTGCAAAATCAATACTATTGCTGATGAAACTGAAAAATTTTGGAATGAATTAAAAAGTATTGGTACTCCTGAAGCTAAAGTAGCTCCTGAAGACATTGTTTATTTTGGTGTTAGAGATACCGAAGAAGCCGAAGTTAAGCAAATGGAAAAGCTTAATATTAGAAATTATAAAGTTGCCGAAATCCGTTATAGAGGCTTAGATAAATGTGTAAACGAAGCTATTAATAAACTAGCAAATTGCGATATGATTTATGTGTCTTTTGATGTGGATAGTATGGATTGTGATTTAATTTCTTATGGTACAGGAACACCGGTTTCTAAAGGATTTGATCAATACGAATGCATAAAAATTATTAATGGCTTTTTAAACACAAATAAAGTAGTTTGTTTAGAGTTTGTTGAAGTAAATCCATTACTTGATTTAAAAGGAAATAAGATGGCTGAAACAGCTTTCCAAATTTTAGATGAGGTTACTAAAACCTTAAAAGATTAATTTACTACATTTGAAACTATCACATACCTAAAAAGAACCAACAATGAAAATGTCCATTACTACAAAAGTTATAGCAATATGTTTGCTTTTGATTACCAATAATACATTTGCTCAAAAATTAAATAGAACCGAAAAGAAAATCCTTAAAACTATTACTGCTAACAATTCTGATGCAATCGAGTTTTTAAAAAAAATAGTCAATATTAATTCTGGTACAATGAACCACAAAGGTGTTAAAAAAGTTGGCGATGTTTTCGGTAAAGCCTTTGAAGATATAGGATTTAAAACCAGTTGGTACGATTTGTCGGCAGTTAACAGAGCTGGACATTTATTTGCTGAAACCAATGGAAATAAAGGCAAGAAAGTATTACTTATTGGACATCTAGATACCGTTTTTGAAGCCGACAGCCCGTTTCAGGAATTTAAAATGATAAACGACAGTGTTGCTCATGCTCCAGGCGGAAATGATATGAAAGGCGGAAACGTGATTATGCTTTATGCATTAAAAGCACTGGCAGATAATGGACTTTTAAAAAACGCCCAAGTTATTGTAGCATATATAGGAGACGAAGAAAGCACAGGAAAACCATTAACCATAAGTCGAAAAGATTTAATTGAAGCAGCAAAGCGAAGTGATATAGCATTAGGATTTGAAGCCTCTTCAGGATTAAACGAAGCTACTATTGCAAGACGAGGTGCATCTGGTTGGAAAGTAGAAGTTACTGGAAAAAGAGCACATTCTTCCGATATTTTTAGTGACGAAGTAGGAGCAGGAGCAATTTTCGAGCTTTCCAGAATTATAAATGAGTTTTACAACGATGTAAGAGGTGAAGAATATTTAAGCTTTAATCCTGGCGTAATTCTCGGAGGTACCTTTACAGATTTTGATGCTGCCTTTAGCAAAGGTAATGCATTTGGAAAAAGTAATGTCGTAGCACAAACTGCTGTTGTAGATGGAGGGTTGCGTTTTATCTCGGAAGCACAAAAAGAAAAAGCCAGAGAAAAAATGAGAGCCATTGTAGCCAATAATTTACCACTAACATCTGCAAAAATTAGTTTTATAGATAGTTATCCAGCTATGGGACCAACCAAAGGAAATGAAGCATTATTAGAAGTATTAAGCCAGGTGAGTGTAGATTTAGGCTATGGAAAAGTTATAGCTTACGACCCAAGTAAACGTGGTGCTGCCGATGTTTCTTTTGTGGCAGCTTATACCGATTGTTTGGATGGTTTGGGCACCATGGGAAATGGTGGACATACACCACAAGAAACCGTAAACCTTAATACCATTGAAGCCTTAACACAACGTGCTGCTATTTTGATTTATAGGTTGATAAATCAGGAGTAAATTTTTTAGTTTCGTTATTGTTCAGATAAATTCAGTTTTAATTGATTTTATCGGTCGATAAAGAAGTTAGCGTTTTTTATTTACAAAGTCAAGAAGTTTCATTTAAAAAAAAACTTTCATTTTGCATTAAAGAATATTTTTCAAATCTTGTCTTCCTATTATCGCCATAATTTCTACAGTGTTATTATTTATTTTGAAATAAATTGCATCAGTGCCACATACACAACGTCTATATCCTTTTTTTATAAAATTAACTGATTCAAATGAAAATGGTCGCTGAGCTATAATGTCGAAATACTCAAAAAATGAATTAAAATATTTGTCAGCTTGTACCATTCCAAATTTTTTGATTCCGTAATGATGAATTCTAATTAAGTCTTCTTTAGCTGCATTACTTAATTTATAATCAGCCACTAAGTAAAGATTTTGATTGAGCTAATATTTGTTTTCCACTGTCATTGGTAAATCCACTATTTTCAGCTTTTTCCAATTTGGAACTTATCCAATCAATTTGTCGTTGTTGCTTTCTAGCTTGTCTTATTAAATCATTTACAAGTTCACTTTTACTGGAATACTCTTTATTTTCAACTTGAGACTTTAACCACTCATCATTTGGTTGTGTGAATGAAATGCTTTGCCTTGCCATAATATCTGTTTTGGTGTAAATTTACACCAAAAACGTGCGTTATGCAAAAATAATCTAATAATTAGTTACCGATTTTTAATTTGTTGAGATTTTATAGGTGGTAATTTTAAGATAATTTCAGTTTTAATACTGAAACAAGTTCAGCACAAGATTAATCTTATTAGTCGATAACGAAGGTAATTTAGTTAAGAAATATTTTCTTCTTCTTCATCATCTTTTAAATTTTCGTAAATACCTTCAGTTACTTCTGAATCTGAAACTAATATTGCTGTGAGATAATCCCTAAATTCCTCAAAGAAAAGAGATTTTCTATTCTCCCAATACTCAAGAAAACCTGGTTGATTTTTTACTGCTATTAAAGCAGCAGTTAGTGATTTAAGAATATTTTGGTCAAGTGTACCTTCAGCTGCTAAATAGTAACTGTTTTGAAACGATAATATTAAACCATGTACTAATACTGTGACTTGATATATTTCTCCACTTGATGTTATACTTTTGGGATCCTTTATATAATCCCACATAAGTTGACTTGATTGTGCACTATTACCAGTCTCGGTATACCATGCAATTACTATAGCATTAGCTGCATTGGCTGTTGCAGATTTTGTTGCAATAGTATTTTCTCTAAATTGAATGCCAACAAAAATCAACGAGGTAACTATTGCAATTCCTCCAATAATTTCAGACAATTTTATGACTTTTTTTAAGGTGTATTTCATAATATTAGCTTTATCGTATTTTAACGAAGTTAGCTTTTTTTAATTACAAAGTCAAACTTAGTTAATATGGGAATTCTATCAAAAATAGAAATTCTTATTACGGAATATCGGTATTTACTTTGTTAAACTTCCCTTTAAACACAACAAAAATTGCTACCATCGCATAAACTCCACAAACTGCTAAATACGGCCCAGCTAGGTCTGCAGGCAAGGACCATTGTGTAAGTAGTTTTGGAGTTATTGGAACTTCGCTATCTAATGGCATAAATCTGATAATTGAAAGTGATGCATTAGAAATGGCATGAAATCCTACTGCAAAAATGAGACTTCCACCAGATCTATTATACAACCAGTTAAAAATAAAAGTCCAGGGAAAAACAAACACCACTATAAAAAGAAAAGGGACATTATGCATACCTTGTCCTAACCAGTAGGTTGGTAAATGCCAAAGTAAATGAACAGTAGCGAGAATAAAAGCGGCTTTTATTGGAGAGAAGTTTCTCTGTAACCTTGGTAATGCAAAACCACGCCAACCGAGTTCTTCTCCAAACCCTGCAATTAAAAACGAAGGAATAATTGCCCCTAACCAATAGGCAGGATTTAAGTGAAATGGATTTATTTCACCATCATAAAATAATTACCACAATGAGCGACCGACAAAATGTATAGTGACCGGAAGTAATAATAATAAGATCCACCAATACCATTTTATCCTAACGCGCTTAAAACGTCCAAACATTTTCGATAGTCCTTTTTTACCGAAGAAATACAGAGTTAACCCTATCGATGTTAATGAAGGCGCCCAGATGCCTAATAAAATTATTGGTAATATCTGAGTTTTATGACCAATAAAGAAAAATAACCATGATAGTCCATAGGTTAATACAAAAAATGTAATGAGTTGTTGTTTTGTTGTTGCTGTTGTGGTTTTCATAATTGTAAAATTTATACCAATTCATAATTAATGTTGGCAAATCTACAATCAATAGTAACACGACCTGAAATTTACATGCGCCACATCATGATATAGCGCATCAAAAGTCTTTATTTTGCTTTTGAAATTGACTTGGAGTAAGTCCGGTATGTTTTTTAAATAAATAATTAAACCTACTACTTGAAGTAAAACCAGACTCTTGAGCAATCCCAAAAATTGTAAGATGTTGTTTTGATGGATTATTAAGATTCTTCTTTGCATCTTCAAGTCGAAGTTGAATAAGATAATCTGAAAAGCTTAAATTGAGGTTTTGATTAATAACCTGAGATACATATTTGGAAGGGATACTTATTTTTTCTGCAAATCTTGAAAGCTTTAATGTTGTATCGCAATATAATTTTTCTTCGTCCATGGCAAATTTTATTCTCAATAAGTAATCTTTGGATTTTTCATTAGAAAGCGGCGTAGTTTTATATTTCTTTGGTTGAATTCCGTAAGTGTTGGCCGAGTTCATTTCCTTATATGCAATATAAAATATTGGAATAGCAAGTAAGGATGTAAAACTTTGGAGAATAGTATTTGGTAAAACATCAATTCCAAAATTACGCAAAATTGTGAGACAAAAATTAAGTGCTACCAATAAGGTAAAAGCTATAATTGATGGAAGCACCCAGCTATAAAATTGCTGTTCAGCTTTATAATTTTTAAAACAGAATTGAAGCGATAAAAATAAGTATATACTCATTTGAGTAAATCCCATAATAGGAATGATAGTATCAAACGCTTGCCAGTTGAAAAAGATGTCAATTATAGAAGGAAATAAATAAGGCAGTAAATGTAATAAGATAACTTTTTTACTTGGCTTCTTTAGATTATAGATTACATACAAATAGAGTGATGGTCCTATAAACCACATGACATTATTAGCGATATCTTGTAGTAAGATAGACCGAGCTTCAAAATTGTTAAGACTTATATAAGTGTTTATGAGAATTAAAGTAAAACATAAGCATAATAAGGCTAAAAGCCGATTTAACACTTTTGTTCCTTTTGATTTTAATATAAAATGAAGAAAAAGGAACAGAGCCTGTACAGCTACAATTAGATTAATTATGGAAAGAAATTTTAGCATACAAAAGTTGTTATGAAAATATAAACTACAAGTTAATTTTTATTTATAAAGTCCATCTATTTTCATTTTAAAAAGCACTAATTTTGAAGTATGCAACAAACCACAAATACTATTTTAATGGTTCGTCCTACACACTTTAGGATGAACGAGCAAACTGCAGTTAATAACTATTATCAAAAAGAAATTGCAGGAATTTCACAAGAAAATCTTCAGCTAAAAGCGCAACAGGAATTTGATACTTTTGTTGAAAAATTGAGAAGTATTAATGTTAATGTAATTGTTTTTGATCCGACAGATGGATTAGATACTCCTGATGCACATTTCCCAAATAACTGGATTTCGTTTCATGAGAAAGGGACTATTGGTTTATATCCAATGTTTGCCGAAAATCGTCGTTTAGAACGTCGTGAGGACGTTTTGTTTCAATTGGAAAAAGAAGGATTTCAAATAAAAAATATTATAGATTATACAAGCGCAGAAGATGAAGGTTTGTTTTTAGAAGGTACCGGAAGTTTGCTGTTAGATCGTGTTAATAGAAAAGCCTATTGTGCTTTATCGGAACGTGCTGATGAGGAATTAGTTATTGAGTTTTGTGAAGATTTTGAATATACTCCAATCGTTTTTTCTGCAAATCAAACAGTAGATGGTGAGCGTATGGCAATTTATCATACCAATGTTTTAATGTGTCTTGGAGAAACATTTGCCGTTATATGTTTAAATAGTATAGACGATAAAAAAGAGCGTAAAAATGTCGTTAAACATTTAAAAGCGGATAATAAAGAAATTATAACTATTACAGAAGATCAGGTGAATAGTTTTGCTGGCAATATGTTACAAGTAAAAGGAAAAGATGATAGACTTTATATAATAATGAGCCAGGCTGCATACGATTCATTAACACAAACCCAAATCACTATTTTAGAAAAACACGGAACAATCTTGTATAGTTCTTTAGATACTATTGAAGCTTGTGGAGGCGGAAGTGCACGTTGTATGATGGCTGAAATTTTTCTGCCTAAAACGGATTAATGTTATCAGGACACAGGTTTTACCCTTGGCAATTCAACAAAGAATTTGCTACCTAAATTAGGTTCGCTTTCTACCCAAATTTTACCTTTGTTAAGCTCTACAAGTTCCTTACAAATAGAAAGTCCTAAACCAGTTCCTTTTTCGGCATTGGTGCCTCAGGTTTAAATCCAATGTTTTTAAATAATTTTAACTGGTTTTCTTTAGAAATACCTACTCCTGTGTCTGCAATACAAATAAGCACATTGCCATTACGTTCTCGGTTTGATACTGTAATAACATCACCAATTTTAGAAAATTTCACAGCATTTGCGAGCAGGTTTTGAATAATAATTTCTACCATGTTTCTGTCTGTAAAAACAAGATCATTAACAGATTCGTCTATAAGAGTAACTCGTTTTTCATTTACTTTTTTCTCAACGAAGTTTATTTTTTTTTTAGACATCTTGAATATTAAATTGTTCTGGTTTTGGTTTTAAATTCTGCATTTGAGACTTGGACCAATTCAGTAAATTTAATAATAATGCTGCTGCACTATCTGCATTTTCGCTAAGTTCAGGAATAAGGTCGTTAAACTCTTCTTGACTAATACTGTCTTCTTTCAGTAAATCTAAAAAAGCTTTTATAGAAGTGATGGAATCTTTTAAATCGTGAGAAACTATCGAGAACAATCTGTCTTTAACTTGATTGGTTTCTTCTAATTCTTTATTTTTCTTTAAAAGTACTTGATAATCATTATTAAACGATTTTACTTTTTCTTTCAACCTAGAAATGTTATCTTTTTTACTTCTTTTATGTAGCAGAATACCAATTAAAACAGCACTTAAAATAATTAGTAATACAATGAGACCATAAATATAAAGTTTCAATATTTTTGCCGATTCACTTTCATTTTTATAAATATCTTGAGGAATTGAAATAGAATTAATAGGCATTTCAAAATCTAAAGGATCTTCAATTACAATAGGAACAGCGTTTTCTTTTTCTATTTTATTTTTTAGATCGTGGTATTTATTTTGCCAATGAAACGCTTTTCTATAATCTCTTTTTGTTGAATATAAAGTAATTCGTAATCTATAATTTTCTAATAATTCGGTTTCGTTATCTACTTGTCTGGTTAGCGCAAAGGCTTTATCTAATTGAGTTTCTGCCAATCTTATTTTATTGCGTTTCAGGTTTAAGTTTGCTAAACTATTATAGGTTTTTAAGATTCCGTTTTTGTTGTTTATACTTTTATTTAGCCTTAATCCTTGCAACAAATAGGTTGTGGCATTTTTAATATCGTTAAACTTTAAATATTCTGTGCCAATGGTAGGAAGCACATCGCCTCTAATCTCTTTATCCTTTTCTTCATCGAGATAACGCAGTGTTTTTTCATAATATTCAATAGCTCTCCGATGCTCTTTACGCATAGAATATAATTGAGCAATATTTTTTGTTGAAGAAATTATACCAACACTATCTTGTAATTGTTCTCTAACTTGAAGTGCTTTAATATTAAAATCTAAAGCTTTGTCAAACTGTTTGGTGTTAAAGTAAGCTTCAGATAAATTATTATATGCTAACCCTAATTCGATTTTTAAATTTCTTCGTTCAAAAATATCTATTGTAGATAATGAGTATATAAGACCTCTATTAAAATTACCACGTTTTATTTCTATCAACCCAATTCCATTATTCACTTTAGCAATTCCTAAAGAATCTTTTATAAACGCAAATAATTGAAGTGATTTGTTGAAATTGTCATAAGCATTAAAATAGTCGTCTTTTTTTGAGTAAACCAAAGCCTTGTAATACTTTATTTCTGCTGTGCCTTTATAGTATTTAAGTGATGTAGATAATTTTTCACTTAAACCAATATGTTGGAGTGCCTTTTTTAAATCGTTTGTAGTATAATAAGATTTGATGAGCTGTGAGGTATCAACTTTAGAAGAGTCTTGCTTTTGATACGCTAATTGTATGGTAAGTCTATCTTGCTCTTGAGTTTGCGAAAAACTAGAGATAATAGTTAATAATAATGCAGTTAAAGTAATTAACTGTTTCATGAATTACAAGTGATTTTAGGTACAACATTAAAATTAAGACCTAAACTTGCCTTGAGGGAGAGGAAAATTAAGCGCAAATTATAAAGCAATTTAATTGCCTTATAACGATAAAAAAGTGTTATCAAATTCGGAATTCGATTAATAGCTTTACAATACAAAATTATCAAAAGCAATTTAAATGCCTAATATTGGCGTTTTACTACCAAAAAATCAGATGAAAGGGAAGTTATTTTATTTTGAAAATAACATCAATCGACCAATGGTAAAAATAATAGAAAAAGTGCACTTTTATCGATGAAATGCACTTTTTTATTAACCAACTGAATGTTAATATGTTAATTAATTTAACATGAAATATTGCTTGTGCTTTTTAGCGAATTAACAGGTATTGTTTTCAGTGTTGAAAACTATAAATAAAATGGGTTCGTAAATCGCAGTTATTCCATTTAAAACACATTAAGAAAAGTTCTATCTTTGCATCTTAATTTTTAGTTTAAATGAGTATTCAAAATACTATATCATTTCATGTTAAGGAAGCATTTAAAACACTGTATAATTTAGAGTTAGAAACAGTAGAATTTCAGGCAACTCGAAAAGAATTTGAAGGCGATATTACTATAGTTACGTTTCCTATGTTAAGAGTAATTAAAATGAACCCTGCTCAACTTGGCAACGATTTAGGTGATTATTTAGTTGATAAAGTTGATGAGGTTAAGGGCTTTAATGTTGTTAAAGGATTTTTAAACATAGAAATAGCTGATGCCTTTTTTCTAAACTTTTTTAATGAAATAAAAGATGATGAAGCGTATGGTTTCGTAGAAACTGAACCTAACGGAAAAGCAATTATGGTCGAGTATTCTTCTCCAAATACAAATAAGCCACTGCATTTAGGACACATAAGAAACAACTTGTTAGGTTATAGTGTTGCCGAAATTTTAAAAGCTGCTGGAAACAATGTTTATAAAACACAGATTATCAATGACAGAGGTATTCATATTTGTAAAAGCATGTTGGCTTGGCAACGTTTCGGGAATGGAGAAACACCTGAAAGTACAGGATTAAAAGGTGATAAACTGGTTGGCAATTATTATGTGAGATTCGATCAAGAGTATAAAAAAGAAATAGTTGTTCTAGTTGAAGAAGGTAAATCTGAAGATGATGCAAAAAAGCAAGCTCCGATTTTATTAGAAGCTCAAGAAATGCTTCGTAAATGGGAATCTGGAGACGAAGCAACGGTTACACTTTGGAAAACCATGAACCAATGGGTTTACGATGGTTTTGAGATTACCTATAAAAATTTGGGAGTCGATTTTGATACGCTTTATTATGAAAGTGACACCTATCTTCTTGGAAAAGAATTTGTAGTTGAAGGCTTAAAAACAGGAGTGTTCTTTAAAAAAGATGACGGTTCAGTTTGGTGCGATTTAACCGAAGATGGTTTGGATGAAAAAATCGTTTTGCGCAGTGATGGCACAGCAGTTTATATGACACAAGATATTGGTACAGCCATACAACGCATTAAGGATTATCCCGATGTTGGAGGTATGGTTTATACTGTAGGCAATGAGCAAGATTATCATTTTAAAATCTTGTTTTTAATCCTTAAAAAATTAGGTTTCGATTGGGCAAAAAACCTATTTCATTTAAGTTACGGAATGGTTGATTTGCCAAGCGGAAAAATGAAAAGCAGAGAAGGCACAGTTGTAGATGCTGATGATTTAATTGTAGAAATGGCAACTACTGCTAAAGAAATTTCTCAAGATTTAGGAAAGTTAGAAGGCTATGATGATACTGAAAAAGAGAACATTTATAATACCATTGGACTTGGTGCTTTAAAATATTTTATTTTAAAGGTCGACCCTAAAAAACGCATCTTATTCGACCCAAAAGAATCGGTCGATTTTCAAGGTAATACAGGGCCATTTATACAATATACATACGCAAGAATTCAGGCTATTTTACGTAAGGCAGATTTAGACGGGAATGTCACATTGAGCGCAGTCGAAATGTCTCTCCACCCAAAAGAAAAAGAACTCATAAAGCAATTACAACTATTCCCTGAAGTGATTCAAAATGCGGCCAACAATCATAGTCCGGCGTTAATAGCCAATTATACCTACGATTTGGTAAAAAGTTTTAATTCATTCTACCAAAATGTCTCCATTCTTGGAGCAGACAACGACAACGAAAAAATCTTTAGAGTACAATTGTCTCAAGTAGTATCCAACACTATAAAAAACGCTTTAAGCTTATTAGGAATTAATGTTCCTGAGCGAATGTAAATACCATTACACTTACTTTTATTTGTATAGATAATCTATTAATATTTCCAGTATAATGGAAAAATTAGTATTAATATTTCTATTACACAAGTAATAACACCTCGAAATTTTTATAAGTTTACGATGATAACAAATACAGAATTATAATAAAAACAATTATGTATAATTTGGGTTGAACTTATTTGGTTTTTTTGTAGGTATTCTTTTAACTATAACTACGATTTAACAGCTTGAATATTAATCCAGTAATTTTCTTTAAAAGGTAGATTTATTATTGTAAATCCAGCCTCTTTCAGCCATTGCATTTGGTCAGTATAATCATCAGGGTAGTCAAACTCATTATAATGTTCCATAAGCCATTCCCATTTTTCGCCATCCGGAAAATTTCTGTTTACAAAAGCTTCCCATTCCTTTAATAATTTTGAATGCTCAGGCTTGTTTTTATTAACCATTAAATCAGAAAATGAAAAAACTCCTCCTTTTTTCAAGGATTTATAAATGCGCTTGAAAAGTGATTTTTTTTCTTCAGAATCACAATGATGAAGACTAAAACCTGCGGTAATCAAATTATAATAATCACTTTTGAATCTGTAATCATTAAAATAAGATTTCACATATTTAACTTTATAGGTTTTAAATCGAGCTTTACATAAGGTAATCATTTCTTGAGATGCATCTAATAATGTAAAATTTGATTCTGGAAATAATTGTAATATTTTGGAAGTAACATTGCCATTGCCACAGCCTAAATCTAAGATGTATTTAGGAATAAAGTTTTTTGGCAGATAAGAAGTAAAAGCTGAAACTAGTTTTGAATAGTGAGGCACACAACCAATCATGTCGCTTGTGTAATCTTTAGAAAACACATTAAATTCCTTCTCAATATTCTTTTCTATTCTCATTAGCTTATTAGGTTCTGTAAGAGTTTAGTATAGGAAACTAATATAATGAAAATATGTTTTAAGCTTTTACTTATAAAATTAAAAATAGTAAGTGTAGTTATGTAGTTTTTTTGAGGATAATTAAGATAAATATTTTTCAAAATCAAACCCTTAAAACCGTACTCTAAAACTCACATTTGGCGTAATACCAAGCGATTGGTTTTCGATTTTTATAATTTAATTACTGTCGTCGATAGTATAGTATGTGTTTATAATATTGGTTTTGTTTAAAATATTCCAAAGCGAAAATCCTATAATAGCATCTGAAGTATCACCAATTTTAAAGATGTAAGTACCTGAAAGATCAGCTCTTAAATAGTCGTCCAGATTAGAACTGTTTGGAGCTTGATAATTTATTGTATTGTTAGTTGTAGACGAAATGCCTTCAGGTTCGGTAAATGGTTTTCCTGTGCGCCAATTTACTCCAATAGCAAACTTAAAATCGTTAAAAGTATAAGCTCCTGCAAAAGTCAGTGCATGTGTTATATCTACATTATTTGGAAAAGATTCGCCCGAATTTAAACCTTTAAATGTATAATCGTTTTTACTGTACGAGTAACTAAACCAAGTACTAATATTGCCAAATTGTTTATTTATTAAAAAATCGATGCCTTTAATGCGATAGCTTCCATCTTCAATTCTAAATTGATATTGATTCTGGAAACCTTGACTTCTGGTGGTAATTCCATCAACATCTTTTATATAAGCTTCGGCACTAATAAGAAGTTTATTTTTGTTGAAGTGTATTCCGGCAGAAATTTGCTTGCTTTCAATTATTGGAATATCATCATTGTTAGACAAAATCCAACGCCGTTTTTCAACACCCAGAAAATCGTTTTGTAAATCGATGATTTGTGAAGTGGTTTGGCTTTTAAATTCGCCAAGAATTTCTAATCTAAAATAATTTAAAAATCGCTGACTAAAACTTAATCGAGGTTCAATAAGCGTTTTAGAAAATTTCTCAATATAATTGGCACGTACTCCAATTTTAGCTTTTGTGCTATTAGAGTTCGAACTAAACTTTACTTCGTTAAAAATGGCATGAGTTCTAATAACTTCTTTTATAAAACGTCTGAAGGGAGGATTATTCACATCTTCAAGATTGCTAATGCCAACTTCGGCAAACTGATAACCACCTAATATGGAAAGATTACTGTTAATAGTGTAATAAAAGTGAAGTTTTAAGCCACCATCATATACTTCGTTTTCTTGTATTAATCGCTGGTTATTAAGTACATCAAAATTGGTAGCATCTAAAGCGTAGTTAGATAAGTATAATTGTGCTGTTGTATAAAAATCTGGATTCCATGTTCTTAAATATTCTATTCCAGTAGCAAGATTTCGTTGTGTAAGATTACTGTTTAAAATTTCGTTCTGGTCATTTTTTCTGGATTGTTCCTGATAATCTATTTTGTTATATATATTTAAAAAATTGAAACGGAACTTGTCTTTCTTACTAATGTTGTATAACAATTTTGCTGTGACATCATAAAAATAAAAACGTTCATCTTTTGATATAAAATTACTACCTCCTAGATTGTTTGTTAAGTCAGTATCTTGAAAAATACGCTTAAAATATTGATCGAATGTAGGTGTTACAATTAAATCGGTTATAGAGCGTCTTGCAGACAAAAGCAATGCAGTCTTTTTTACTAAAGGAATTTTTCCGAAGGCATCCACGTTAATCATATTAAGCCCGGCACCACCTGAAAATTCTCTCTCAATAGTATTAGAAGTCTGCATATCTATAACACTGGAGACACCATCGCCATAAATTGCAGATGTTCCATTTTTTGAAACCAAAACATTTTCGGTTAAATAGGGATTGAATGCCGAAATCAATCCAAAGAAATGTCCGGATTGATACATTTTAATACCATCCCAAAGTATCAGGTTTTGGTCATGCGTTCCGCCTCTTATGTTAAGATTAGAAATGCGTTCATCTACACTTTGTATTCCTGGAAGTGATAGAAGGGTTTGCAAAACATCAGGCTCAATTAAACCTGGTAAAATGCCAAACTGTTGTGGTTTAACCTTTATACTTCCGTCATTTTTTATGGAAATCCCTTCGGTAAGATAATCAGTAATTAAAACTGCTTCTAAATACTGTGTTCTGAAATTCCTTTTTTGAATTAAGTTTCTGATAACAATACTATTATCACTGAGTTTTTCGAAGGATAATGACGTATTATCTTCTAAATATTTAAGAAGTTCATCAAGTGATAAGCCTTCTGGTGGTACAACAATAGTTTTGTTTTTTAAGTTGGCATCAGCATACGAAAAACGAACGTCATATTGAGACTCCAATTGTTTTAAAACAGTAATAAGTGGCTGCTTTTCTTCTTTATTGGTTTGCACTTGGGATTGTAAAAAAGAAAAGAAAAATAAAAAAAAATATAGAAAAACTAAAGTGGTTCTATTCACGCGATAATACTATAGAATTGTTGTTCTCTATACTATAATTTAAGTTCAATGGTAAAGTTATAGATTTTAACGCCAACTCTTTATTGTTATGAACAAAACTTCCGGTAAATAATTGTTCTACGTCTACATGTTGTGAATTAATGGTAACATCGTATTGTCTTTCAAACTCATGCAGAACATGAGCGAAAGACATACTTTTAAAATAGCTTTCGTTATTAATCCACGACGGATTTAATTTGGTTTCTTTTTCTTTAGCAATAAATTTCCCATCTATTATTAAAAAGCTATCTCCAGATTTTAAAATTTCAGTATTAGTTTCATAAGTAACATTAACAGAGCCTTCATAGCAAACGACTTCAAAGAAGTCTTCGCGTTGCTTCACATTAAATTGTGTGCCGAGAACAGTGACTGTTCCAGCAGAAGTAATAACATTAAATGTGGAGCCTTTAGCAACCTTAAAATAGGCTTCACCATTAAGTATGACTTCGCGAATAGTAGCCCAGTTTTTCTTGTTAAATGTTAAAGTAGATGCTGCATTAAGAGATACACTTGAAGCATCTGGCAACTCAATGGTAGTTTTTTGAGCAGCTAATGTATTAATATTAGTATCTAAATTTGTCGTGTAATAATATACGCTTAAAGAAATAGCAAGTATAGCTGCAACTCGTAACAAAGGTTTTAACCAGTTAAGAGAATATTGTTTGGCGGTATTAATAGTATGCAACACAGTATTAAGTGCTTCCGAAGAGTTAAATTCAGGAGACTTAAAACGTTTTGTCGCACTAGATAATTTAACCAAATTCTCGTAATCTTCAAGTGCTTTAAAGGCTTCAAGTTCTTGAGTGTTTAGCTCATTATCCAACCATTTTTTTATTAAATCTTCTCGTTTCATTTGTCGTATTTCAATTATATAACATTCTAAACCTTAAAACTCCTACCCTTAAAAAAATAATTTTCAAATTCAAGATTTCAAAGCTTCAAAATTTGTAATATTCTAAAATCTAAAATCTAACACCTCATATCTCCTCAATATCTTCCCTCAATTTTTTAAGTGCACCATAAATACTTTTTTCAACAGCTTTTGTAGATATATCTAAAAGTGCAGCAATTTCTTTGTGTTTTTTGCCTTCTATTCTATTTAGTAAAAAAGCAGTTCGTTGCGCTTAGGTTAAATTAGAAATCGCTTTTTGTAATTTTTGCATGTATTCATTTTCCTCCATTAAAAATTCAGGAGATTCATTGGTGTAATGTTTTGGAGCCATTTTTTGATAAGCCAGAACAACCTTTTGGTGTGCTGCTTCATTGAGCATTAAATTATTTGCAACAGTAAACACATAGGACTTGGCTTTATTTACACTAACATTACTACAATTTTGCCACAGTTTTATAAAAGCATCTTGTACTTTGTCTTTTGGATTAAAGGATTCACCAAACTTATAATATAAAAAATCGTGAAGATCTTTAGAGTATTTATTAAATACTGAAGAGAAGATAGTTTCGTTACATACATTGTCGTTTAAATCTTTATTCATTTATTGTAGTTTGGAACTATAAATATAAAAAAAAAGAAGTATCAGGGTAGGAGTTTTTAAATATTAACTGTTTTATATAAAAAAATTGAAGTCTAAATTAAAACCTACGTTATGAAAACACTATTTAAATTATTAACGATTACCTTTTTTGCCCTATTAGTCTTTACTTCTTGTCAAGACGAAATAATTGAAGAGACCCAAATTAATGAACAAGAACTTATAGTAGCTAATTCTGAATTGGCAAACCTATTGTAATCAACTGCTGCCAGAGACGGTAGTGTAGATAATATATTGGACAATGCAAATTGTTTATCAATTAATTTGCCTGTTACAGTTATTGTAAATGATATTACGATAACCATAAATACATTGGAGGATTTAGAATTAATAGAAGATATTTTTGATGACTTCGAAAATGATAGCGATGTCTTGGAACTTCTTTTTCCTATTACCATAATTTTAAACGATCATGAAGAAATTGTAATAAATAATCAGGACGAATTAGATGCATTTATTGAGCAATGTACAGATTATTCTGATGATGATATAGAATGTATCGATTTTCATTACCCAATTTCGTTTTCTATTTATAATACGCAGTTTCAAATTATAGAAACAGTATTTATTGAGAATGACAGAGAGTTACACCATTTTTTAGAAAGAATAGAAAACAGCAATTCAGGTGCTCTTTTGGTTAGTTTAAACTTCCCAATAACTATGGTCTATGCAAATGGAGAAACTATAGAAGTTCATAACAATCAGGAACTGGCAAGAGTACTTAACGAAGCACGTGAAAATTGTGACGACGAAGAAGCTTGTCGTAAACAAGCCGTAGATAGGTATTTGCAAGAATGTTATTGGGAGATTCATAGGTATAATGGAGATGATAATTTTAGAGACTTTGATATTTATTTTAAAGAAAATGGAGAGTTACTTATTGTTAATGAAAATTCTACTGGTGTTGCCAATATTACTGGAATTTGGAGAACTTCAGTAACAGACGCTGGCATTGTGTTAAGTATTTCAGAATTAACAGAATTTGATGAGGATTTAGGTGGAGACTGGTTAATCGTACAATGTCATCATAATAAATTTGAGCTAATTAGAGAAAATGCAACAGTTACTGACAATACACGTATAGTACTTAAACAAGAATGTGAAGACCATTTAGGTTGCAGCGCACAAGAAGTGAGATCATTCCTCAGAGAATGTCAATGGTTTGCAGGTTCTAATTTGTTTGCTAATGTACCTTCAGGCGTATTCCATTTTCTAAATGATCATGTGTTAGTAGTTGCAAACTCAGTTACTAATGAAGAAATAGTAGGGCATTGGGATATAGAACTTACATACCAAGAGATAACTCTTGTTATAGATTTACCCCCTCCTTATGATATAATCTCAAAAAGATGGAAAATTTCAGAATGTGGAGAACATAGGATAAAAATGATTAATGGAGATAATTACCTTGTATTTGAGAAAGATTGTCCTTACCAATGTTTTGAAAACACAACTCTTACAGAATGCGATGGAGAAACGGATGATGATAGTGCGATATTCGATTTAACTGCTGCTTTTGCAGATTGCGTTCTTACTGCAGTACATTCATTCACATATTATGAAAGTAGTGAAGATGCTGCAAATGGACTGAATCAAATAGAAGTACCTACAGAAGATGCTAATACTTCTAATCCACAAACGGTATATCTGAAAGTAGAAAATATTAATAATGGAAATTTCCAATTGTTTGAAATTCAATTACATGTAGAATATTGTAATACTGACTGTACTGAATTAGAAGTTGATTCTTATTTGTTGGAGTGTGTTTGGAATGTTGTTGATTTTAATGGTAGCGATGATTTATCCGGTTACGATTTAGATTTTAATAACGATCAAGGAATAACTATTACAGATATGAATATTAATGATGCATTTACAGGATTCTGGTCAACATCACAAACCAATGATGGTGTGTTAATTCAATTTGCAAATATTCAAGCCATAAATGGTGATTGGATTGTTACAGATTGTGGAAGTGATAGATTAGTATTGCATAATAATTCAGGTGTTACTATCGTTCTGGAACAAGATTGTAATTAATTTTATTAAAGTAAACAACTACCTCATGAACTATAGTTGTTATTTAGTTATTGGTTAAGTTGAAGGGCTGCATACTTTGTAGCCCTTTTTTGATTCATAACTTTAATTATACACTTCAAATTCATAACTTTGCAACTTTCATATTCATCGAAGCTCTAGCACAGATGAACTTTAAATTTGTAGTAGAAAATGTTTAATAATTTAAGCGATAAATTAGATAAAGCTCTCCACGTTCTTAAAGGACACGGAAGTATTTCAGAAGTTAATGTTGCCGAAACCTTAAAGGAAGTCCGTCGTGCATTATTAGATGCCGATGTTAATTTTAAAATAGCTAAAGAGTTTACCAACAGAGTAAAAGAAAAAGCACTTGGACAGAACGTGCTTACCAATTTACATCCTGGTCAACTTATGGTTAAGATTGTAAAGGACGAGCTTACCCAACTTATGGGAGGCGATGCCGAAGGTCTTAACTTATCTGGAACACCAACAATTATCTTAATGTCTGGATTACAAGGGTCTGGTAAGACTACGTTTTCTGGGAAACTTGCTAATTATTTAAAGAATAAAAAATCCAAGAAACCATTATTGGTAGCTTGTGATGTATATAGACCCGCAGCAATCGATCAATTGCATATTGTAGGAGAACAGATTAATGTTGAGGTTTATAGTGATAAAGGGAATACTGATCCAATTGCAATTGCAAAAGCAGGTGTAAAACACGCCAAAGCAAATGGGTACAATGTGGTAATTATAGATACAGCAGGACGATTAGCTGTAGATGAAGTGATGATGACCGAGATATCCAACATTCATAAAGCTGTAAAACCGCAAGAAACCTTGTTTGTTGTAGATGCTATGACCGGCCAGGATGCGGTAAATACTGCAAAGGCTTTTAACGATATACTTAATTTTGAAGGGGTCATTCTCACAAAGTTGGATGGAGATACTCGTGGAGGTGCTGCAATTTCAATTAAAGCGGTTGTTAATAAGCCTATAAAATTTATTGGTACTGGCGAAAAAATGGAAGCTATAGACGTGTTCTATCCATCACGTATGGCAGATCGTATTTTGGGTATGGGAGATGTTGTGTCCTTAGTTGAACGTGCTCAAGAACAATTTGATGAGGTAGAAGCTAGAAAACTTCAGAAGAAAATTGCGAAAAACCAGTTTGGTTTTGATGACTTCCTGAAGCAGATTCAGCAGGTAAAGAAAATGGGGAATATGAAAGACCTTGTCGGGATGATTCCTGGAGCTGGTAAAATGATGAAAAATATTGATATCGATGATGACGCTTTTAAAGGTATCGAAGCGATAATACATTCTATGACGCCTAAAGAGCGTACAAATCCTTCGGTTTTAAATGCAAGTAGAAAAAAACGTATTGGCAAGGGTTCAGGAACTTCTGTTCAAGAAGTAAATCAGTTATTAAAACAATTCAACCAAATGAGTAAAATGATGAAAATGATGCAAGGCGGAGGCGGAAAGAAGATGATGCAAATGATGCAAAATATGAGGTAAATTAAATAAGTAGGCTATTGTTTGTCATTCCTGCGAAGGCAGGAATCCATATATATATATTGATTTTTTATAAAGTAGATTCCTGCCTTCGCAGGAATGACAGTTCATTTTAAAGCAAAGAAATAGGAAAACTAATAAATTATATGATTAAAAATCCAGAGAAATTTGGACTATAAATTCGATTAAAAATTAATAACTGCAGACTGCAGACTTAAAAAAACATGACTATTTTAGACGGAAAAAAAACAAGCAGTGATATTAAAGACGAAATCGCTGAAGCAGTAAAAAAACTAAAATCGGAAGGTAAAAAAACACCACATCTTGCTGCAATTCTTGTTGGAAGCGATGGTGCAAGCATGACCTATGTAAATGCAAAAGTAAAAGCCTGTGATTTTGTTGGTTTTAATTCTACTTTAATTGATTTACCTGAAAACACTTCAGAAGAAACTTTATTAGAAAAGATTCAAAAACTCAATAGCGATAGTGATATTGATGGCTTTATCGTACAGCTTCCCTTACCAAAACATATTGACGAACAAAAAGTGTTAATGGCAGTAAATCCTGATAAAGATGTGGATGGTTTTCATCCCATAAATGTTGGCAGAATGACACTCGATCTACCTTGTTTTTTACCAGCAACTCCTTTTGGAATTATGGAATTATTGGAACGTTATAAAGTAGAAACATCTGGTGCAAATGTTGTCGTAATAGGCAGAAGTCATATTGTTGGTCGGCCGATGAGTATATTAATGAGCCAAAAGCGAAACGCAGGTAATGCAACTGTAACGGTCGCACATAGTCGCACTAAAAATCTATCTGAAATCACTCAAAAAGCCGATATTATTATTGCAGCTCTTGGTATTCCTGAATTCTTAACAGCAGAAATGGTAAAAGAAGGTGTTACAATAATTGATGTAGGAATTACGCGTGTTCCTGATGCAACCAAACCTAGAGGGTATCGTCTTGCAGGAGATGTACATTTTGAAAGCGTAAGTAAAAAAGCGGCATTTATTACTCCAGTTCCTGGAGGTGTTGGTCCTATGACTATCGCTATGTTGCTTAAAAATACGTTACTGGCTTGCCAGAAAAATGACAATTAAATTATTTAGCAAATAACTGATGGATATCTTTAAAGGATTTAAATTCTAAAGCGTTACCAGAAGGGTCTTTAAAAAACATAGTAGCTTGTTCTCCTACTTGACCTTCAAATCTAATATAAGGTTCTATTATAAATTGAATATCATTTTGTTTTAGATGAGAAGCTAAATCGTGAAAGGACTCCCATTTTAAAATCACTCCAAAATGAGGTACTGGAACATTTTTTCCATCTACAGGATTGATATGTAAATCTTCATTTTTTTCTTTGGGTTTGCAATGAATAACCAATTGGTGTCCATAAAAATTAAAATCTACCCAATTCTCACTACTTCTTCCTTCTTTACAATTTAAGATATCCCGATAAAAAATTCTGCACAATTCAAGATTGTCAACAGGAATTGCAAGATGGAATGGAGGAATTGTAGCCATATTTATTTTCCTTTATAAGTTGAAGGGTTATAATTTTTTGTTGAATCTTCAATTAAGGTGTTGAGGTCTTTAAGTTCTATTTCAGTTAACTCACGATATTCGCCAACTGGAACATCGAGTTTAATATTCATAATACGTACACGTTTTAAATGTGCTACGTTATAATTTAAGTACTCACACATGCGACGGATTTGCCGATTTAGACCTTGAGTAAGAATGATTTTAAATTTTAGGCTGCTTATTTTTTTCACTTCACATTTACGTGTTATAGTGTCCAAAATTGGAATCCCATTTGCCATACGTTCAATAAAGGTTTGAGAAATAGGTTTATCAACAGTAACAATATATTCTTTTTCATGATTGTTACTGGCTCGTAGTATTTTATTAACTATGTCGCCATCATCTGTAAGCAAGATTAAACCTTCACTGGGTTTATCCAAACGACCAATAGGAAAAATGCGCTTTGGGTAATTTATAAAATCGATGATATTATTTTTTTCAACCCTTGTATTTGTTGTGCAAACAATACCAATTGGTTTATTAAACGCTAAATAAATGTGGTCATGTTTTCGTTTTAAAATTAATTGGCCATCAACTTCAATAACATCTTCTGGTGAAACTTTTGTTCCCATTTCAGGAACTTTACCATTAATAGTTACACGACCTGTTTGAATCAATTTATCAGCAGCACGACGTGAGCAATACCCAGCTTCACTTAAATATTTATTGAGACGTGTAAGTTTTTCTGACATGATAGTATTATTCTTCTCTGTTAACAGCATCAATTGAAAATGCTGGTAAACAAATGGCAATATATTCGCAAGGTTCGACAAAAGGGTTAGAATATTGTACTCTTGTGTTTTTCTCTATTTTAATAGATTGTCCAGTTTCAAGAATTACAGTTTCACCATCTATAATGAATTGCTTTTTTCCTTTAATAATATAAGTATATTCGTCAAAGGTTGGAGTTTGAAAAGGTTCACTCCAGCCAGGAGGAGCTACCATGTGAGCAATACTTAACTGTGAATTTCTATCGGTTGCTAAACCAAAATGCTCTTCAATGAGTTTTCCGTCGGTTGTGGGAACCACGAAAGACGATTTTTGTATACTGTATTTTTTCATAATAATTACTTTTTAAGAGGTTTTCTTTTAATCATTCCTCCTTTTAAATCTTTTACAACTCCCATAATAACAAATGCGTTTTTATCTATTTTATCTATTTCGGTTTGTAATTTTGCCAATTCCAGCCTAGTAATTACAGTATATATTATGTCTTTGTCGTAACTATGGCCGCTTTTACCAAAACCACCTTTTCCTGCATAAATTGTACAGGCTCTTCTTAAATTTTCTATCAGCATTATTCTAATGGTTTCGTGTTTATCTGATATTATGGTTACACCAATATATTCTTCAACACCATCAACAACAAAATCTACAGTTTTTGCAGCTGCTAAATAAGTTAAAATGGCATATAAAGCTGTTTCAATAGATAATATATAAGCACCAAATGAAAAAATGATAATATTCGTAAGTAATAATACATCACCAATTGTGATAGCTAATTTTCGACTTAAATATATGGCTAAAACTTCTGTGCCATCTATTACACTTCCACCACGCATTGCCATACCAATACCAAAGCCTAAAAAGAAACCACCAAAAACAGCAATAAGCAATTTATCTTCAGTTATTATTGGAAACTCTATAAAATGTACTACAAAAGATAATAGTAAAATTGCAACAATACTTTTTAAAGCAAATCTAACCGAAAACATTCTAGCTGAAATTATTATAAATGGTAGGTTTACAAGAATTAATAAAAAACTCAAATCAACAGAAGTAACATTTTCTAATAATAAAGAAATACCAGTTGCTCCGCCATCAATAAATTGGTTGGGCAATAAAAACCCTTTTAAACCAAAACCTGCCGAAAATACTCCAATTATAATAAAAAAGTATTCTTTTATTGCGTGAGTTAATTCTACTTGAAGATTCCTTACTAACGGAACAATTTGTCTTTGGCTAACAGGTTTCGAGCTTTGTTTTTCTTTAATCCTTTGGCGAGCAATTATTACTAGTAATTTTGAGATAAAAGGGTTCATAGTTGTTTTTACGTTCCTGACCAATAAAGGTAAAAGTTTTTTATTTTTGCTTCTTCGGGAATTTGAATAGCTTCAATCTTTAAATTCATATCAAAACGCATATTCTCTGGAAGCTCGTTTTTATCAATAGTAAAATAGGCATTTATTTCATTTACAGAAATAATAATATTTCGCAATGAATTTTGAATATTCGAAATTTTGTAATTAGTATTAATATCTTTAAAAGTGCTATTTGGCGATAAGCCTTTTACTGTCACAAAACGTGGGTCTACAACTTTTACTGTTCTTATAGTAGATCTAGAATCTGATGCCTGCGAAGGAGAAAGTACTAAAAGTAGCTTCCCGCCTTTTTCGTAAATTTCTAAATCATTGACGTTGCCTGTAAATTCGTTACCACTTACATATTTAACAATAGAGTCATTTATAAATACAGATTCTAAATCTTTAACTTGTGTAGAATCGGTTAAATGACCAATATTTTGTTTTGAAATTAAAAACGGATTTATTTCTTTTTCACAAGAAGTAAAAATGGAAATAATTATAATAAGTAATAAGATGGTTTTTTTCAAAATAGTTTATTTTATTTAGAATTTATTTCAATCTTCAATCTATAACTTCATAACCTTTCGATTCATCTTTTAAAAATTTTCATAAAAATAGTGTAAAATAAATCAAATTTAAAAATTCCAAATCTCAAACTTATAACTCATAATTTATAACTCATAACTTGAAACTAAATAACTATCTTTGCCAACTATGGAAAAGGAGATCAAAAAACTGTTAGATAAAGGTGAAATGTTACCACTTATGGAAGCGTTTTACACCATTCAAGGTGAAGGATTTCATAAAGGAACAGCGGCTTATTTTGTTAGAATTGGAGGCTGCGATGTTGGTTGCCATTGGTGTGATGTAAAAGAAAGTTGGAATGCCGACTTGCATCCACCAACAAATGTTGAAGCAATTGTTAAAGGTGCGGCAAATTATAGTAATACAATTGTTGTAACTGGAGGTGAACCACTTATGTGGAATATGAAACCACTAACAGATTTACTAAAAACAAAAAACTTACAAACACATATTGAGACTTCTGGAGCTTACAGTCTTACTGGAACTTGGGATTGGATTTGTTTATCTCCAAAAAAGTTGAAACTACCAACTAAAGAAATCTATAAAAAAGCCGATGAGCTTAAAGTAATTGTTTATAATAGAAGTGATTTTAAGTTTGCTGAAGAACAAGCAGTTAAGGTTAACAAAGAATGCATTTTATATTTACAGCCAGAGTGGAGCAGACGTGATAAAGTAATTCCTTTAATTGTAGATTATGTCATGGAAAATCCAAAGTGGAAAGTGTCTTTACAAACCCATAAATATTTGAATATACCTTAAAAAATAGACCTCACAGGTTTTAAAAACCTGTGAGGTCTAAATTCAATATTTTGATATTTTTTTACTGCATTGGTACGGCAACTCTCACGTTACCCCAACCTAAATGCATCGTTCCTTTTTTGTCAAAAGCAATCGAAAATGCTTCTAAAGAATCATCACTTGTTGTTGCAGGAACATTAATTCGAGCAACATCATTGGCCTCGTTATAAAAATAAGAACCCCAAACATTAAGGTCTGAACTAAAAATAAGTGTCCATTCGGTTTCTCCTGGAATAGTAGATAAAGTATAAGTACCAGCTTTAATATCAGTTCCGGCGACATTCATATCCTTATAAAAAGTAATCTCGGCAGCTTCGTTAGCTCCAGTACGCCATTGTTTTCCATTAGGTGCTAATTCGCTTAAATCTCGACCTTTAAGTTGTGGTCTGCTGTAAACTATTTTTACAGTCTTGTCTGAAACTTTATAGTCGCTCGGAAAAGAAGCGCAATCCATTGGACTTTTATCAAGTTCAGGAAATTTTTGTGCGTTTGCATTAAATGATAATAGCATAATAAATGCAAAAGCGATGGTTGTAATAAATGTTGATTTTTTCATTGAAAGTAGTTTTTCATTTCCACGATTTATGCTGAACTCGTTTCAGTAAAGTGGAAATCTGTTAATATTTAAGGGTTAAAATTATAGAATAGAAAATTTAAAAGTCGAAAATTATTGTTAAACTTTACAGATTCTATATAAATCTATAATATAACATAATAATATTTCAAATATTCATTAATATTGAATATTTGATTTCAATATGTAATCAATATACAATTAAACATTTGTAATATGAAACTATTATTTCATTTTTGCCTTATAAATTAAAATGAAAACTTATGTGTGGAATAGTATGTGCATTCGATTTAAAACAAAAATCAGAAGTATTAAGACCTCAACTATTAGAAATGGCGAAAAAAATTCGGCATCGTGGACCAGATTGGAGTGGCATTTATAACAACGATAAAGCGATATTGGCACACGAGCGTTTAGCAATTGTAGATCCGGCTTCTGGAAAACAACCTTTATTTAGTGAAGATAGGAAACTAATTTTAGCTGCTAATGGCGAAATTTATAATCATAGAGAGTTGCGTAAACAATTTGAAGGTGTTTATAATTTTCAAACAAAATCAGATTGCGAAGTTATTTTAGCATTGTATCAAAAAAAAGGTGTTGGCTTTTTAGATGAGATGAATGGCATCTTTGGATTTGCCATTTATGATGTTGAGAATGATGACTATTTTATTGCAAGAGACCACATGGGAATTATTCCATTATACATTGGTTGGGATCAACACGGAACATTCTATGTTGCTTCTGAATTGAAAGCACTCGAAGGCATTTGTACAAAAATTGAATTATTTCCTCCAGGACATTATATGTCGAGCAAAGACGGGAAATATGTAAAATGGTACAAACGCGATTGGATAGATTATGATGCTGTAAAAGACAACGAAACCAGTATTTCTAAAATAAAAGAAGCTCTCGAAGCTGCTGTACACAGGCAATTAATGAGCGATGTACCTTATGGTGTGTTGTTATCAGGTGGATTAGATTCATCAGTAATTTCTGCAATAGCAAAAAAATATTCGCAAAAGCGTATAGAATCTGATGATAAAACGGATGCTTGGTGGCCACAATTACATTCTTTTGCGGTTGGATTAGAAGGTTCTCCAGATTTAGCTGCTGCACAAAAAGTAGCACACCATATTGGCACTATTCATCACGAAATAAAATTTACTATTCAAGAAGGATTAGATGCTATTCGCGATGTAATTTACAACCTTGAAACTTATGATATTACTACTATTAGAGCTTCAACACCAATGTATTTAATGGCGAGAGTAATTAAATCTATGGGAATAAAAATGGTGTTGAGTGGAGAAGGAGCCGATGAGCTTTTTGGAGGCTATTTATATTTTCATAAAGCGCCAAATGCAAAAGAGTTTCATGAAGAAACGGTTCGTAAATTAGAGAAGTTGCATATGTACGATTGTTTACGAGCCAACAAAAGTTTAGCAGCTTGGGGAATTGAAGGTCGCGTACCTTTTCTTGATAAAGAATTTATGGATGTTGCCATGCGTATTAATCCTCAAGATAAAATGATAAATAGAGAACGCATGGAAAAATGGGTCTTACGTAAAGCCTTTGAAGATATGTTACCGGAAAGTGTAACGTGGCGACAAAAAGAACAGTTTAGTGACGGCGTTGGTTATAGTTGGATAGATACCCTTAAAGACCTTGTTGATGTTGAAGTAACAGATAAACAAATGGCAAATGCACATTTTAGATACCCAGTACAAACACCGCAAAATAAAGAAGAGTTTTATTATCGTTCAATTTTTGCAGAACATTTCCCGAGTGATGCGGCAGCCTTATGTGTGCCACAAGAACCATCTGTTGCTTGTAGTACAAAAATTGCTTTAGAATGGGATGAGGCTTTTAAAAACATGAATAATCCTTCGGGACGTGCGGTCGCTAATGTACATGATGATGCATATTAATTAGACTAAAAAGCCTAAATAAAATCAGGCTTTTAAAACATTACAAAAAATGTAGTTTAAATTAATTTACAGTCATTACACGTTCATATATTATACTGTACTGAAAGCCATCTGGAAGAATTTCATTCATTTTAGATTTAGATAAAATTTCAGCAAATGGATTTGGTTCAGAATCCTCACCTTCAGCAGGAGGAGCTTGATACCTTAAATAATTCAAAGCATCAGAAAGCTTATTAAAACCATCCCAAGTAAATACAGAGAAACGAGCTAGATTTCCTCTAGGGTATATTACAGATGACATACCCCAGGAAGTCATACCAGTCCCATTTTTAATATTGGTTTCATGAAAAGGTTTCCATAGTGTTTTGTTTTCTGCTATAAAATCTCCGCGATTGGTAGGTTTAGCATAATTAACTATGGCATACTTATAATCTCCTTCTAAAACAGCTTCAAGTTGAATATAATAACTAAAGGTAATTTTAGTGAATGAATTAGTCTCTACATCCTCTGGCTTTACATCACCTAATGCATCCATATTGGTGCCCCAGATATTAGCATCGAGTTGTTCTAAACTTTCAAAGGAGTTAACAAATACATAATTAGGAGCTTCATCGTTAGTAACTCCAACTTTCCTCCAAAGAGTCCATTCCGTCATTTGGCCTTTTTCTATGGCTGCCTTTGCAACTTTTGACCAATGTTTGGTTTCTCTTTCAACGAATTTATCTTCGTGCTCTGCTGGGACATTTCGATACTGTAAAAAAGCTACTTGACTAAATGATGTACTAACAAATAGCAATGCAAGTAATAATAAGACTTTTTGTTTCATATTATATGTTTTTGATTAGTTTTTTAAAGTTAGTGTAAAAATCAATAATATAATAATCATCTTATGAAATTTTCAAAAAGAATAGATATAATGGGATTTAATGTTGCTAAAAAAAGTCAACTCTTTGTGAGTTATTATTGTATTTGTAGTTGGACATCCAGACAAGATCAGACGTTTTTTGTTGATTACTATGTATTTATTTCAATTGAAATTAACGTTTTAAAGCATTTTTTAAATGAGTTACTTTTTATACAAAAAATAAAATGGTTAAATTCAATTTATAGCACTTTAGAGACGCTTTAAGAGCTTTTTAGGTAATCAACAAATAGTTAATAAGTATGTTTTAAACATATAAAAACCCTTGAAATTGAAGTTGCTGTTTCGTATATTTGTGTAAATACAAAATGATGCTTTTTAGTGTCATTTTTTTATGAAAATAAATTAGAAAAACAACGTAACAAAAAAACCTTTTTCTCTCTTTGGGAGAAATGTCCGATAGGACAAAGAGGACAAAGAGGGCAAAACAAAGAAAACATGAGCGAAGAAGCAAAAAAAGAAGATTACGGAGCCGATAGTATTCAGGCATTAGAAGGAATGGAGCACGTACGTAGGCGTCCATCAATGTATATTGGAGATGTTGCTACAAGAGGACTGCACCATTTAGTGTACGAAGTTGTTGACAACTCAATCGATGAAGCAATGGCAGGACATTGCGATCGTATAGATGTTACAATTAATGAAGACAACTCTGTTACTACCGAAGATAATGGACGTGGAATTCCTGTAGATTTGCATAAAAAAGAAGGCGTTTCGGCACTCGAAGTCGTAATGACCAAGATTGGAGCAGGAGGAAAGTTCGATAAAGATTCGTATAAAGTTTCAGGAGGGCTTCATGGTGTTGGTGTAAGTGTTGTTAATGCCTTGTCGATGCATTTAAAAGCAACCGTATATCGCGGCGGTAAAATCTGGGAGCAAGAATACGAAAAAGGTAAAGTAATGTATCCTGTAAAAGCCGTTGGAGAATCAGATAAAAGAGGAACTTTAATTACTTTTAAACCTGACCCTTCAATTTTTGTTCACACTTTAGAGTATAGTTACGATACCTTGGCAAGTCGTTTGCGAGAACTGTCGTATCTAAATAAAGGAATTACGATTACCTTAACAGATAAGCGACACAAAAATGATAAAGGTGAATTTGAAACTGAAACTTTCTATTCTGATGAAGGATTAAGCGAATTTATCAGGTATTTAGATGCTACCCGAGATTCTTTAATGAAAGATGTTATTGCCTTTGAAGGCGAAAAAAATGGTGTGCCGGTTGAGGTTGCTATGATTTATAATACATCGTATAACGAGAATTTACATTCGTATGTAAACAATATAAATACTCATGAAGGCGGAACACATCTTTCAGGTTTCAGACGTGGCTTAACTCATACGTTGAAGAAGTATGCCGATAATTCAGGGATGTTAGATAAATTAAAATTTGATGTAGCTGGAGATGATTTTCGAGAAGGATTAACAGCTATTATTTCGGTAAAAGTAGCCGAACCACAATTTGAAGGGCAAACAAAAACCAAATTAGGGAACAGAGAAGTATCTGCAGCCGTTTCACAATCGGTTTCTGAAATGTTAACCGATTACCTTGAAGAACATCCAGAAGATGCAAGAATAATCGTTCAAAAAGTGATTCTTGCAGCACAAGCCAGACATGCAGCGCAGAAAGCGCGTGAGATGGTACAGCGAAAAACGGTTATGAGTATAGGTGGATTGCCAGGAAAATTATCCGATTGTTCAGAGCAAGACCCTACAAAATGCGAAATATTTTTGGTTGAGGGAGATTCGGCAGGAGGAACTGCAAAACAAGGACGTGACAGATTGTTTCAGGCTATTCTTCCGCTTCGCGGAAAAATATTGAATGTTGAAAAAGCAATGCAACATAAGGTATTTGAAAACGAAGAAATTAGAAACATTTTTACAGCACTTGGTGTTACAATAGGAACTGAAGAAGATAGTAAAGAGTTAAATATAACGAAATTACGTTACCATAAAGTAGTTATTATGTGTGATGCCGATATTGATGGCAGTCATATTGAAACCTTAATATTAACCTTCTTCTTTCGATATATGAGAGAACTGATTGAAAACGGACACATTTATATTGCAACACCACCTTTATATCTCGTTAAAAGAGGCGCTAAAAAACAATATGCCTGGAGTGATAAAGAACGTGACGAAATAGTAGAAAAATTTGGTGATGGTTCAAAAATTCAACGTTATAAAGGTCTTGGAGAAATGAATGCAATACAACTTTGGGATACCACAATGAACCCCGAATTTAGAACGCTTCGTCAGATAGTGATTGAAAACGGAAGTGAAGCAGATCGTATTTTCTCAATGTTAATGGGAGACGATGTACCACCACGTAGAGCATTTATCGAAAAGAATGCTGTCTACGCAAATATTGATGCGTAATTAAATTATCCTTGTAGGTTTTTAAAACCTACAAGGTATTTAAGGTGTAAATTTTAAAATAAATACATTTTCAAAAATCAAAATCTACATTTAAAATCAAAAGTTTCCTCTCGATTTTATCTTTATTGATAATGGAAAGAGGAAATGAACAATAAAAACAAACAAATGAAACGAGAATGCAAAAAAGTTTTTCGCTCAATGGAATGATTAATAGCGAACAGTCCCGATAATTATCGGGATGACCGTTAAAAAACAATAAATTATAGACACATGAAAATAACAGTAGTAGGAGCAGGGGCGGTTGGTGCCAGTTGTGCTGAATATATAGCCATTAAAAATTTTGCTTCAGAAGTCGTTTTATTAGACATTAAAGAAGGCTATGCCGAAGGGAAAGCAATGGATTTAATGCAAACAGCTTCATTAAATGGCTTCGATACTAAAATTACAGGAGTAACTAATGATTATTCTAAAACAGCAAATAGCGATATTTGTGTTATTACATCAGGCATACCACGTAAACCAGGAATGACTCGCGAAGAATTAATTGGAATTAACGCAGGAATTGTTAAGTCTGTATCATCAAGTTTAATCGAACACTCTCCAAACACGATCCTTATTGTAGTGAGTAATCCAATGGATACAATGACTTATTTAGTTCATAAAACAACAAACCTTCCAAAAAGTAGAATTATAGGAATGGGAGGCGCTTTAGATTCAGCTCGTTTTAAGTATAGATTAGCAGAAGCATTAGGAGCTCCTATTAGTGATGTTGACGGAATGGTAATTGGTGGGCATAGTGATAAAGGTATGGTGCCATTAACAAGACATGCAACAAGAAACAGTATAAAAGTAACAGAGTTTTTATCAGAAGAGCGTTTAGAACAAGTAAAAGAAGATACTAAAGTTGGTGGAGCTACACTTACAAAATTATTGGGCACATCTGCTTGGTATGCACCAGGAGCAGCAGTAAGCGGATTAGTACAAGCCATTGCTTGCGAGCAGCAAAAAATGTTTCCGTGTTCAACCTTATTGGAAGGTGAGTATGGCTTAAACGATTTATGTATTGGTGTTCCGGTAATTTTAGGAAAAAATGGTATTGAACGTATTGTAGATATTGAATTAAATGATGCAGAAAAAGCACACATGATTCAAAGTGCTGAAGGTGTTAAGAAAACAAACGGTTTGTTAGAATTGTAGTTTGAGCATTTTTTAATGACTTGCAAAAGACCTCACAGAGCTTGTACCAAATTTATTTTGGTAGTAAAAAACCTGTGAGGTCTTTTCTTTTTAAATCACAAAAAAGATTGTCAATTCCTAACCGAAACATTATATTTGCACGTTTTAAAATTCAGAATAGATTAAATAAGTAAATAATGCAAAATAAAGGATTAGTAAAATTATTTGCCCTGTTATTTGGTTTGGTAAGTATTTACCAGTTATCATTTACATTTAAAGCGAACCAAATTGATAATACTGCAAAGGAAATTGCTATTAGTAGGATTCCAGATACTGAACCAAATTACGATGTTAAAAGAGGTTTAGAAATAACCAGATATTTAGATTCTTTATCTAACGAAAAAGTGTTCGATATAGGAATTGCAAGTTACACCTATAAAGAAGTTAAAAATAAAGCTATGAATCTTGGGCTTGATCTTAAAGGTGGTATCAACGTCATTCTTCAAATATCTGTAAAAGATATCTTAAAAGGATTATCCAACAACAGTAAGGATCCTGTTTTCAGAAAAGCATTAGACGATGCAGAGGAACTTCAAAAAAACAGTCAAAATACTTATTTAGAAGATTTCTTTGTTGCTTTTGATGCTATAAAAGGAGATACCAAATTAGCTTCTCCTGATATTTTTGCTAATAGGACTTTAAGCGAAGAGATAACTTTTAACATGACAGATAATGAGGTGCAACCTATCATAAAACGAAAGATTGATGAATCTATAGTGTCTGCTTTCGAGGTATTACGTAAACGTATCGATAAATTTGGAGTGACGCAACCTAATATTCAGCGTCTTGGAAATTCCGGACGTATTTTGGTGGAGTTACCAGGAGCAAAAGATATAAATCGTGTTAAAAAATTATTACAAAGTACAGCACAATTAGAATTTTGGGATGCTTACGAAGGAGAAGAGTTCCTGCCATTTATTGTACAAGCAAACGAAGTTTTAAAAAGTAGTATTGAAGTAAGTACAACTACAGATGGAGAAGTAGAATCTGAAGATACAGAAGAAGAAAGTCAGATCGAAGCACTTTTAGGTGCAGACCCAGATTCTACAGATGTAGCTATTGTAAACCCTTTATTAGATTTAATAAGAGGACAAGGTTACCAAGGTGGACCAATTATTGCACTTTTTGAAGCTAAAGACCAGCAAACAGTTATCGATTACTTAAATAAACCAGAAGTAAGAAGTTTATTAAGTCCAGAACAGCGTTATGTGAAATTTGTATGGGGAATACCTCAATTTCAAACTGCAACTATAGATGATGCAACTAGTAGCATCGAGGTTGTAGAATTATATGCATTAAAAGGAAATCGAGAAAACATATCTGAATTAAGTGGTGCAGTTATTACAGATGCTCGTCAGTCTTACTCATCTACCGGACAGCCAACAGTAAGTATGCAAATGAATACTAAAGGAGCTAAAATTTGGGAAACAATGACTGGAAGAGCTTTTACACAAGGCAGCCAGATTGCTATTGTTTTGGATGATATTGTGTATTCTGCTCCAGGTGTAACAACAGGAGCTATTTCTGGAGGTAATTCAGAAATTTCCGGATCGTTTACTTTAAACGAAGCGGTAGATTTAGCAAACGTATTAAGAGCAGGTAAATTACCAGCTTCGGCAGATATTGTTCAGGCAGAAGAAGTTGGACCTTCATTAGGTCAAGAAGCTATTGATAGTGGTGTGAAATCATTTTTAATCGCATTAGCATTAGTATTAATCTGGATGTTGTTTTATTATGGTAAAGCGGGTATTTTTTCAGACATAGCCTTAACGTTAAACATCTTATTAATATTTGGGATATTGGCAGGTTTAGGAGCAGTATTAACACTTCCCGGAATTGCAGGTATTGTGCTTACTATAGGAATTGCTGTAGATGCCAATGTGCTTATTTACGAACGTATTCGAGAAGAACTTACAAAAGGAAAAGGGCAAAAAGAAGCGGTAAAAGATGGGTTTAGTAATGCACTATCTTCAATTTTAGATGCAAATATTACTACAGGATTAACAGCTTTAATCTTATTTATATTTGGTACAGGTCCGATAAAAGGATTTGCTACAACCTTACTAATTGGTATTTTAACATCATTATTTACAGCAATATTTATTTCTCGTTTACTCATTGATTGGTATATAAATAGAGGAGGAAAATTAGATTTCTCTACATCGATTACTAAAGGCTTGTTTAGAAATATTAAAATAGATTTCTTAAAAAAACGTAAAATAGCTTATGTTTTTTCAGGTCTTTTTATTTTAGGAGGATTGGCATCGTTGTTTACAAGTGGTTTAGACGAAGGCATCGATTTTGTTGGAGGCAGAACATACCAAGTTCGTTTTGCTAAAGATGTAAACACCGAAGAAGTTAAGGATGCATTAATTTTAACTTTTGGAAGTGTTGAAGTGAAGACTATTGGAAATGCAAATCAATTGAGAATTTCAACAAAATATAAGGTAAATGAGAACTCTGCCGAAGTTGATGAAGAAGTACAACATAAATTGTACGAATCTTTAATACCTTTCTTACCAGACGGAATTACATACCAGCAATTTGTAGATGCAGATAATAATATAGGAAAAATGTATTCTGGTAAAGTAAGCCCGACGATTGCCGACGATATTAAGCGTTCTTCAATTTGGGCAGTATTAGGGTCTTTAATTGTAGTTTTCCTTTATATTTTATTACGATTTAAGAAATGGCAATTTTCACTTGGCGCCGTTACTGCAGTATTTCATGATGTACTTATTGTAATAGGAATTTTTTCGATCACATATAAGCTTATGCCATTTAGTATGGAAATAGATCAGGCATTTATTGCAGCTATTTTAACTGTAATTGGTTATTCGCTAAATGATACTGTAGTTGTGTTTGATAGAATTAGAGAATACTTAAACGAGCATACAAGTTGGGATTTTAGCAGAAATGTAAATGTTGCATTAAACAGTACTTTAAGCAGAACATTAAATACGTCCTTAACTACTTTAGTTGTGTTATCAACAATGTTCTTTTTAGGAGCAGATTCGCTCAGAGGGCTGTTGTTTGCGTTAATTGTTGGTGTAGTTGTAGGTACATATTCTTCAGTATTTATAGCCACTCCAATTATGTATGATACTATTAAAAAGTTAGATAAAAAAGAGAAATAAAAATAAATAGTTTACTCTTAAATATATTGAAAAGCCTTTCTTCCCGATAGCTATCGGGAAGAAAGGCTTTTTTGTTTTAATAAATGTAACTTTCTAAAAAATATACAATGAGAGTTTTATTTATGATAGTGGTTGTTACATTGTTTTGTTTTACCTGTAAACAAAGTACTGAAAACAGTTTGCCAAAAGAGGAAATTAAGTTACGTCATGTTCACGATACCATTGGTTTTGCACAATACGATTGGCAAATGGATTCTATTTACAAACGATTACAAATTAAAGATAGCCCAAATAATCTAAATTGGAAAGCAGCCATATCTCCACATGATGATTATAAATATGCGGGACGTTTGTATTATGAATCTCTCAAGGGTATTAATGCCAACACCATAATATTAATTGGAGTTGCACATAGAGCCAGAAACTACGAGCTTCAGGATAAGATTATATTTGGAAATTTCACACATTGGCAATCGCCTTTTGGGAATTTAAAAGTGTCTTCAATTAATGCTGAAATACTAGAAAAATTACCGGAAGATACTTACGTGGTACATGATAGTATTCAGGTTTTAGAGCATTCTCTTGAGGCTATAATTCCTTTTTTACATAGAAAAAATCGCAATGTAGAAATTGTGCCTATCCTCATTCCATATATTAATTATCAGACAATTGATACTATTAGCGATGAGTTGGCTGTTGTTGTAAATACTATTCTGAAAGAAAAAAACTGGATCTACGGAAAAGATTTAGCAATTGTAATTTCAAATGATGCGGTACATTATGGAGATGACCAATGGAGTGCTGATTTAGCACCTTTTGGTACTGATAGCTTGGGTACCGAAAATGCACGACAACAAGATTTGGAGATTATTAATACGTGTTTGGTAGATGAAATAAATAGAGATAAAATAAAATGGTTTACAGAATATACTGTGCAAAAAGAAGATTACAAAGAATATAAATGGGTTTGGTGTGGTAGATATTCTGTGCCTTTTGGATTGGCATTTGCTAATAAACTTAATCTATTGGAAAGCAACGAAAAGTTGACAGGAACTTTTTTGGAGTATCAATCAAGTATAGATCATAAGTTGATTACTGTTGAAGATTTAGGAATGGGAACTACAGCTATTGCTACTCAACGACATTGGGTTGCTTATGTTAGTATAAAATACCAATAATCAGTTTTTTGAAATATCAGTTGTGAATTCCATATTATCACCAACTTTAAGGTTTAGTTTTTCAGATAAGCCAGCATTGATTTCTAAAACGTATTGTGCAGGGAATAGAGATGGTAAAGAGGTTTCATCCAAAGGCTTTGCATTTTCTTGAATACTTACAATATGTTTATCACTATCTAAATAAATAATATCTAAAGGAATATAGGTGTTTTTCATATAAAACGAACGCATTCTTATATCTGGAAAAATAAATAACATCCCTCTATCAATTTGCATAGATTGACGATGCATTAAACCTGTTTGTATTTCGTAATCGCTTTCTGCAATTTCTATATCAAATTGTGTAATTATTGTATCTGAAGCAGATTCAAATATAGAGAGTTTGCCTTCTTTTTTAAACTTAATTGTTATAGGTTTAACTGTCTTTTGCTTTTCGTTGCAAGATGTAATATTAAACAAAATAGAACTTATAATTAATGTGAAAACAAAACGTTTTTTCATTTTGTATTAAGCCGATTTGGGTTTGTAAACAAACATAAAATACAATCCAATTAATATAAATGGAATACTTAACACTTGTCCTGTATTTAGATTAAAGATCCAATCTTCACGAGCATCTATTTGTGCTATTTTAAAATTTTCAACAAACAATCGTACAGTCATTAACAGGACTAAAAACAAACCAAACAAATATCCTGTTTGCTCACTTTTCTTCGTTTTCCAATACAAAAACCAAAGAATTAAGAATACAAATACGTAACCAAAAGCTTCGTATAACTGTCCAGGATGTCTCGCTACATTATCGTAATCTTTAAAAATTACTGACCAAGGCAAAGATTCTCCAGCTTCTTTACCTATCATTTCTGAGTTGAAAAAGTTACCAATTCTAACGCATATTGCACCTAAGGCAACAGGAATCACTATTATGTCAAGAATCCAAAGAATGGACTTATTTAATATTTTTTTATTGTAGAAATACATTGAAATAATCATCCCAATGGCTGCACCATGACTAGCTAAACCTCTAAATCCTGTAAATGCAAATCCACCTTTAAATTTAAATGGTAGAAATATGCTGAAAAAGTCATCTTTAATAAGTTCTGGTTGATAAAAAATAACATGACCCAATCTAGCACCTAGCATAATTCCTATAACAGTATATATGAAAAGGGAATCTAACTTTTCATCAGATTGATTTTCACTTTTATAAATTTTCTTCATAATAAGCCAACCAGATATAAAGGCTGCCATCCACATCAAACTGTAATAGTGAATTGTAAAATTTCCAACGATATTAATCCCATCAGAAGCTGGATCCCAAACGATTTGTAAAGCGTGCATAGATTTAATTTTTGTACTGTAAATATATAGAATTGAAACGAAATAAATGATAAGAGTGCTATTGATATTTTATTTATTTTCTTCCTTTTTTGGAACTGGATCATAGCCAGATTTCCCCCAGGGATGACAACTAAAAATCCGTTTTATCGCTAATTGTCCTCCACGAAATAAACCATGTTTTTGTAAAGCAGCTATAGTATAATGAGAGCAGGTTGGTTGGTATCTGCATGTTAAAGGTGTAAGCGGAGAAATTAAAGTTTGATATACTTTAACGAGAAAAATGAATGGAGCAATGAGTACTTTTTTCATAACTAATTAGTCGAAAAAGAAGTTCCATCTTTACCATCATTTAACTGAATGCCAACAGCTAATAATTCGTCTCTAATTTTATCGGATAAGGCAAAATCCTTATTTGCTCTCGCTTCTGCACGAAGTTTTATAAGTACCTCAACAGTATCTGATAGTTTATTTGAACCATCATCATTACAATTATTAACATTTTCCAAGCCTAAAACATCAAATACAAATTCATGAATGGTTTTGGTTAAAACATCTAAATCTGTTTGATTAACTGAAGCTTTTACATCTTTAATTTGATTGATAAATTTTACTGCACTAAATAATTCTGCAATTAAGATTGGCGTATTAAAATCATCATTCATTGCATTATAGCAATTATTTTTCCAAGTATTAATATCAAAATCAGAAGAGTCAGAAACTTGAAGTTTAGGTAAATTATTAACGGCTTCCATTAGTTTATTAAATCCTTTTTCTGAAGCTTCTAAAGCATCACTGCTAAAATCTAGAATGCTTCTGTAATGTGCTTGCATCATGAAAAATCGCGTGACACTTGGTGAAAAAGACTTTTTTAATATATTATTCTCTCCTGTAAATATTTCGCCCGGTAAAATATTATTACCAGTAGATTTTGCCATTTTTTGTCCATTAAGAGTCAGCATATTTGTGTGCATCCAATAATTAACAGGACTCTTACCATTGCAAACTTCTGCCTGAGCAATTTCACATTCGTGATGTGGAAATTTTAAATCCATTCCACCACCGTGAATATCAAATTGTTCGCCAAGATATTTTGTGCTCATTGCTGTACATTCCAAATGCCAGCCAGGAAATCCATCGCTCCAAGGTGAAGGCCAGCGCATAATGTGCTGTGGTTCGGCTTTTTTCCAAAGGGCAAAATCTTGTGGATTTTTCTTATCACTTTGTCCGTCGAGAACTCTGGTGTTATGTATAAGGTCTTCAATATTTCTGCCACTTAATATTCCGTAATGATTGGTCTTGTTATATTTTAAAACATCAAAATATACCGAACCATTAATTTCGTAGGCGAGTCCTTTATCTAAAATGGTTTTAATAATTTCTATTTGTTCGATAATATGACCAGTTGCTGTTGGCTCTATACTTGGAGGAAGAAAATTGAATTTATTTAAAATATTATGAAAATCTACAGTGTACATTTGTACAACTTCCATAGGTTCAATTTGTTCCAAACGCGCCTTTTTTGCAATGCGATCTTCACCTTCATCGGCATCATTTTCAAGATGTCCGGCATCAGTAATGTTCCGAACAAAACGAACTTTATAACCGAGATGTTTGAAATAACGAAAAATCATATCAAAAGACATGAATGTTCTTACATTTCCTAAATGTACATTGCTGTAAACCGTTGGACCACAAACATACATGCCAATTTGACCTTCGTTTATAGGTTTAAAAACGTCTTTTTTTCCAGTTAAAGAGTTGTATAGTTTTAGTTCCTGATTTTGATAAAGCGGCATTGTAAGTTTTGTCATTTAGTTGTTTTGTCGTTAGTTGTTGAGTAGTTAATACCTAAACGACAAACATTTTTAAAATTGAGTTTTTAATTTAATATAATCCAAGAACTCTCTACGAGTTTCTTTTTCTTTAAATTTCCCGCCAAATTCACTTGTTACTGTGCTACTTTCAATATCTCTAATTCCTCGTGAATTTACACATAAATGTTTGGCATCAATAATACAGGCAACGTCATTAGTGTTTAATACTTTTTGAAGTTCTTTAACAATTTGAATGGTTAAACGCTCTTGCACTTGAGGACGTTTAGCAAAATAGTCGACAATACGATTCATTTTTGATAAGCCAATAACAGTTCCGTTAGAGATATAAGCAATATGTGCTTTACCAACAATTGGTAAAAGGTGATGTTCGCAAGTAGAATACACTGCTATGTTTTTTTCAACAAGCATTTCAGCATATTTATATTTGTTTTCGAAAGTTGAAGCTTTAGGTTTTTTATCAGGATCTAAACCTCCAAAAGTTTCGTTTACAAACATTTTTGCTACTCTTAATGGTGTGCCACGTAAACTGTCATCATCTAAATCTAATCCAAGGGTTTCTAATATATGGCGAACATCGTCTTTAATAATGTCTATTTTATCTTCTTTAGAAAGCTTAAAAGCATCATTTCGCATTGGCGTTTCTTTAGAAGTACCAATATGATTGTTGCCTATCGATTCAAACTCTTCTATTTTGTTATTGAATTTCATGTGTTTATATTTATTGTTTTTTATTGGTCATACCGATAATTATCGGGACTGTTCGCAATTAATCATTCCCTTGGGTGTGAAAAATTTTAACATGCTCGTTTCATATATCAAATATATCATGTTTTCAGTTTGCAAAGATAATAAATTCACTTTTGTAAAGTTTTGAATTAACAAACAATTAATTTATTACAGTTAATCTTCTATAATTTCTATTTAAAGAGAAATGCAATATAGATTAATCAAATTATTATATTTTAGCTAACCGAAGTTAAAAGGGCTAAATTTTATATGCAAATTTGATAAAAAGAGTTTGTATAAGTAGAATGAAGAAATCATATTTATATTATATTTTATTTCTTATTTCATTTTTTAAAATGAATATAGCTTCTGGTCAAGGATTAACTTGTGGAGAGATACAACCTTTTTGTGCAGGAGATTCTACTTTAATTTTTCAAAACTCAACTAATTCTGGAGTTGCTGAAGTTGGACCAGATTATGGTTGTTTATTTAGTCAACCTAATCCGGTTTGGTATTTTATTCAAATAAATCAACCAGGAGATTTGTTTTTTGAAATAATACAGAATTCACAAGTAGATTTTTTAGGCACTCCAATAGATGTTGACTTTATTGCTTGGGGACCATTTTCAAATGCAGAATTTCAAGCAGGAGTTTGTGATAATTTAACATCTGACATGCAAGTTCCTGGTAGTGCTTCAGAGGAAGATCCTCCTAATATAACAACTTCTCAAGGCTGCAGTTATAATAGTGCAGCTATAGAAAATTTTAATATTATTAATGCTCAAGCAGGTGAAATTTATGTATTGCTTATAACTAATTTTGATAATGAAACAGGTTTTATACAATTACAACAAACAAATGCAGGAGGAGGATCAACAGATTGCTCTATTATAAATACAACTCACCATTGTGAAGGAGACGTTATATCTCTAGATGCGACGACAAATAATGCGGTAATTTATGAATGGTTTAAAGATGGTAATTTATTGCCAGAAACAGGACCAATATTAAATAATGTAGCAGCTCCAAGTGCAATATATACTGCAAATGCAATAGACAGTTCTAATAATAGTATTGTCGATTATGAATTTATTATAGAGTTTCATGCTGTACCAATTGCAGCTACAGCAGACAATTTATTGCAATGCGATGATAACAATGATGGCTTTTGGGCTTTTGATTTGTCTGTAAATGATGTCATTATTTTAGGTATACAAGATGCAACACAATTTAGTATTACTTATTACGAATCTCAAGCTAATGCCGATTCTGGAAGTAGCATATTATCAATACCATTTACTAATACAAGCAGTCTTCAAACCATATATGCTCGAATTGAGAACAACGATAATACCAATTGTTTCGATACTATTTCTTTTATGATAGAAATGTTTGATACGCCAACAGCAAATACAGCAAATAATTTGTTAGAATGTGATGACGACAATGATGGCTTCTTTGTTTTTGATTTATCTGTGAATGATGCCTTGATTTTAGACACACAAGACGCAACACAATTTAGTATCACTTATCACGATTCTCAAGCAGATGCCAATTCTGGAAATAATTCATTAGCAACGTCACACACCAATACTACAAATGCGCAAACCATTTTCGCACGTATAGAAAGCAATGTAAATACAAATTGTTTTGATACTACTTCTTTTACTATTGAAGTGTTTGACACACCAACTGCAAATGTAGCAGATGATTTATTGCAATGTGATGACGATAACGATGGCTTCTTTGCTTTTGATTTAGACCAGAAAACTACTAATGTCCTTGGTACTCAAGATACCACAATGTTTACAGTTACATATCATCAAACTCAAGCAGAAGCCGATATTAATATTAATAATTTGTTGAGTCCATATACCAATCTAACAGCTTATCAAGAAGAAGAAATTTTTGTTAGAATAGAAAATAACTTCAACAACAATTGTTTCGATACAAGTAGTTTTTTAATTGATGTTTTCGATACTCCAACAGCAAACAGTATTGTAGATTTTGAATTTTGCGATAATGCTAATGATGGCGACGATACAAATGGTTTTGTGACTTTCGATTTATCTACAAAAATAAATGAAGTTTTAGGTGCTCAATTAATTACCGATTTTGAAGTTAAATTTTATTTTACTCAAGTTGAAGCAGATGCTGGATTAGCAGGGACAGAAATAACTACATCAATTCAAAATATTAGTAATCCTCAACTTATTGTGGCTCGAATTGAGAACGTATTAAATGTAGATTGTTACGATACTACAACATTTAATTTGGTAGTTAATCCGCTTCCAGTAATTACACCATTAGTTGAGTTAAAACAATGTGACGACGATACCGATGGATTTACAGAATTTAATTTAACAGAATCTAACGAGCTAATTTCAACAAATTTTTTAAACCAAACGTTTACTTACCATCTTTTATTAGCAGATGCTGAAAACGGGTTAAATGCAATACCAAATGAAATTAACTATGTAAATACAGATCCATCAGCTACACCAGATATTTTGTTCATAAGGATAGTAAATGCAAACGGTTGTTTTAGAACTTCACAATTAAATTTAATTGTATCGACTACACAAATCCCTCAAAGCTTTCAACTTAACTATTTTGTTTGTGATGATTTAGCGATAGATGATGATGATACAAATGGCGTAGCAGCTTTCGATTTTAGTGATGCAGATGCTCAAATAATTAGTTTGTTCCCAATGGGTCAAACATTAACTGTTACATATTACATAACTTTACAAGATGCTTTGGCAGAGATCAATGCTATTAGCGATATTGGTAATCATCGAAATGAGGCTTTACCTTTCGTTCAAACTATTTTTGTTAGGGTTGATAGCGATGTCGATAATGCCTGTTTAGGTCTCGGAGCTCATATTACTTTAACCGTAAATCCATTGCCTGATATAAATTTAGAGGATGATTATTTATTATGTGTAAATACGAATGGAACCGAAACGGTAAATATACCAATATTAGATACTGGACTATCTGATATTGATTATACTTTTGAATGGAGTATCGATAATACTGTTTTAGTTGGAATTACAGAGTCAAGTCATATTCCTGTACAAGGAGGTATTTATAGTGTTTTGGTAACAAATAATACTACTGGTTGTCAAAATACTGACGCCACAACTGTAAATGAAAGTGAATCTCCAATGGTTACTGTGGAATTAATTTCATCAGCATTTGCTGAAAGTCAAGTAATTGAAGCAACAGCTATTGGCAATGGAATATATGAGTTTAGTTTAGATGATGGACCTTGGCAAATATCTGGTGTTTTTGAAAATGTTTCATCAGGAGAACATGTAGTAACTGCTCGAGATATAAAAGGATGTGGTACTAATTCAGCAATAATTATAGTAATAGGTTATCCTAAATTTTTCACACCAAATGGAGATGGTTATCACGACACATGGAATATTTTAGGAATTGCAAATCAGCCAAATGCCAAGATTTTTATTTTTGACAGATATGGTAAATTAATTAAACAATTAAGTCCTTCGGGTACAGGTTGGGATGGTACTTTTAATGGGAAGCCACTATTAACTAGCGATTATTGGTTTACAGTAGAATTTATTGAGCCTAAAGATGGTTCACTGAAATTGTTTAAATCGCATTTTACTCTTAAACGCTAAAGAAATTCAGTACTTAAAGTGTGCTAAAGTTAAAAGTACTTAAAGTTATTCAAATGTGAAAAATCAAGAGCAGATTATTATTGGTAAGCTCTAAAGTTTAATTTATACCAATTTAATTATAAAATGACTCATAACTAAATTGAATTATTTTTTGATGAGATAAGGCAAAAAAATAAAGGATAGCAGTAGTTATAGTTGATTTTTTTAACGTAATATCAGCGAAAAAGAAACGATTTATATGCTATATTTTATGGTTAAATTGGTATTAGTTGAAAAGTACTCACTTTAGTGCATTCTAAATACTTTTAACTTTAGTTACTGAATATCTACATATTTATAAATTTAAACTTAATGATAATGTAAAGTTTGAATAGTCTGTATCAATGCGTACTGCATCAGTTAATCCAACATTATATAGTTGAGAGTTTATGGTTCTATTAGAATTTTCGTAAGCTAAATCAATTTTTGTATTCCCAAAGCTATAACCAAATCCTAAAGAAAAACCTTTTAAGTCGCCATAAAAATTAGTATCCTTATAAGGACTTTCCTCTAATTTATAACCTGCTCTAAAACTTGCATTATTATGTCTGTATTCACCACCGATTTTATAGGTGTTAGCAGCTTTTAAACTATTAGAAATTAAATTATTTTGAAAAGAAAAAAGCTGATCTGATTCAGGTTTAAATTTAGTATTTCCATAATCTTTTCTTGAATAATCAAAACTTATTATTGCTTGTTTATCTATTACGAGAGCAAGACTTCCAGTAATTTTAGCTGGAGTTTGTAATTTATAATCGGGAAACACATTAATAATTAATGGATTTAAAATTTCAGTAACATTAGAACCATTATCATCTCTTACAGTAGCTAAATATTGTGTAGTTTCTTCACTAATAGTATACCAAATCGGTGAATCGTAAGTAAGACCAACTCTTATTACATCACTTAATTTTGCAATGCCACCAAGCTGAAACGAGAACCCAGTTCCAATGGTTGAAAGATTATTTTCAAATTCAACTTCACTAACTAAAGAGCCAAGATTAGAATTTTCTTCAAACAAAAATGTGGAGCGGTTGTAATTAATAAAATGAGAATTAAGATTTAAACCTAAATATAGGTAGTCTTGGTATTCTGCAGCAATATTTACACTAAACTTGCCATTATATCCAGTAGAAGCATAAAAATACTCTTGATTAAAATTACCTTGGGCAATGTTAGACGAATAAGCAGTATTATCATCATCAAAAGAGTCTGGTTCAAGAATATAAGATTCAAATCCTAAAAAAGCCTGCTGATTTGTATAACCAAAAGAAGCTCCAATTTCGCCATAAGCTTCAGTAATCGATTCACCTTCAAAAGCAGAAATTTCATCAAGCCTTAATCCTTGAGCATTTGCTAAAAAGTAGCTATCTATAGACGTTGTATTTATTCCGTTGGCAAAAAAGTTATCGTCAAAATTTTGGGTTTGTTCATAAGATAAAGCAATAACAAATTTTTTCCAAGGCGAGTTTTCATTTGTATTATTAAAAACAAATACAATTCCAGCTTGATTAAAGTCAAAATTTGAATTAGATGAACTGTTTACACTTCCAAAATATTCAGTTGTATTGTCAATATCATAATTTGTAACCGTAAAAGAGGTATGGCTATAATTAAAAATAGCTGAACCTGCCGGATTTAAACTAACTGCCGACATATCTCCACCTAAAGCTCCAAATGCACCACTCATTGCTCTAAAACGAGCTGTACCATAAGTTCCTTCAGAAGAATATCTAACAGCATCTGAAATATCTTGAGCCTTGATTGTAAACATAAATATAACACCTACGAATAGTAAAAATAACTTTTTCATATCAATTTTTTTATAATATTTCTTGTAAATTAATTATGTCGTCTGACTGAACTTGATCTACTTCCACCACTACTTCTTGAAGAAGATTTTGAAGGACTATAACTACTCCTTGTTGAACTTCGTGAAGGTGAATAATTACTACGAGAAGAAGACCTTGTTGGTGTACTTCTGGTATTTGACCTTGTATTAGAATTGCTTCTAGTATTTGTTCGTGTTCTAGTATCAACGTTAACCCTTGTTCTATTATTTGAACTTCTTCGGGTTACAGTTCTAGGTCTTGTTACTTCACGAGTGCTAATATTGGAATTTGATGTTTTACGTGGTCTAAAAGTAGTTGTGTTCCTTGAACTTGTATAAGATGATCTTCTTCCATTCAATAATCGGGAAGTATTAGAATTTAAATATACCGAACTTCTTCTTCCTGTATTGTAAGCAATTCCTCTTCCTCCATAATAATTATTTCCATAATAGCTATTCCCATAACCATAATAATATGGATAACCATAATAATAATGATGCGGATACCAATAATGATGTGGATACCAATAATGATGTCCATAACCATAACCATAACCATAACCATAACCATAACCATAGCCATAATAAGGATAACCATAGCCATATCCATATAAGCCATAACCATACCCAAAACCACTATAAACATTAATACTAACTTCAGTAGAGTTTTGTCCCCAACCAGCATAACTTTCCTGAACTTCAACTAAAGTGTCATTCTCAACTATATAATTACCTTCGTAAGAATCTATATCAGTAAAAATCTCATTTTCTTGAGTTAAGAAATCTAATTCTTGAGATTTCTCTTTGAAATAATTTTGATAGTAATTTGAATTTTGTGAAGAAGAAGTCCCACGAGAAGATACTTCTTGGTATTCAACTGTTCTTTCTGAGGATCCATAAATACCATCTTCATAACCAGAATACTTATACGAACCACAAGAGGCTAAACTAATTAGTAAACCTAAAGCACCTATCAGACGCATTTTAGATTTTTGGTTGTTATTAAATTGCATATCTCTATAAATTAATTGTTGAACATAACAAAAATAGTTAGTTTTGTCGAACTATTTCATTATTTAACACAATCACAATATTTGTGCCAAAATACAATATATGAATAAAAACCTTACAAGTAGGAGCGAAGATTATTCAAAATGGTATAACGAACTTGTTATAAAAGCCGATTTAGCCGAGAACTCAATAGTTAGAGGTTGTATGGTTATCAAGCCTTATGGTTATGCTATTTGGGAAAAAATGCAAGCCGAATTGGATAAAATGTTTAAAGAAACAGGTCATCAAAATGCATATTTTCCACTTTTTGTACCAAAAAGTTTGTTTGAAGCCGAAGAAAAAAATGCTAAAGGTTTTGCAAAAGAATGCGCAATCGTTACTCATTATAGATTGAAAAACGATCCTGAAAATGAAGGAAAATTAATAGTAGACCCAGAGTCGAAGTTAGAGGAAGAGTTAATTGTAAGACCGACCAGCGAAGCTATAATATGGCATACATTTAAAGGCTGGATTCAATCGTATAGAGATTTGCCATTACTTATAAATCAGTGGGCAAATGTTGTACGTTGGGAAATGCGAACACGATTGTTTTTACGTACCACAGAATTTTTATGGCAGGAAGGGCATACTGCTCACGAAACTAGAGAAGAAGCTATGATTGAAGCAGAACTAATGAATAATGTGTATGCCGAATTTGCAGAAAATTTTATGGCTATGCCTGTTATTAAAGGGCTAAAAACTGAGAGTGAACGTTTTGCTGGAGCCGAAGAAACTTTTTGTATTGAAGCTTTAATGCAAGATGGAAAAGCATTACAGGCTGGAACATCTCATTATTTAGGTCAAAATTTCGCAAAGGCTTTTGATGTAAAATTTACAAATAAGGAAGGTAAACAAGATTATGTTTGGGCAACTTCTTGGGGAGTTTCTACACGATTAATTGGAGCATTAATTATGACGCATAGTGATGATAAAGGCTTGGTATTACCACCAAATTTAGCTCCAAATCAAGTTGTAATTGTTCCTATTTATAAAAATGATGAACAATTTGAAGCCGTTTCAAAAGTTGCTAATACTATTATGAATGATTTGAAATTAAAAGGAGTTTCTGTAAAATTTGACAACCGAACTGCCTTTAGACCAGGAGCTAAATTTGCACAACATGAATTGCAAGGAGTTCCTTTACGAATTGCTATTGGTCCTAAAGATTTAGAAAACGGAACAGTAGAATTAGCAAGAAGAGACACACTAACAAAAGAAGTTGTAGCCCTTGAAAGTCTTGTAGATAAAGTTGTGAATTTAATGACTGAAATTCAAAACAACATATTTAGTAAAGCACTAAGTTTTAGGAACTCTCATATTACTAAAGTTAATACGTTAGAAGAATTTAAAGATGTATTAAAAAATAAAACAGGATTTATTTCGGCACATTGGGATGGGACTAATGAAACAGAGGCAAAAATTAAAGAAATTACCAAAGCTACAATTCGCTGTATTCCTGTAGATAATATTGCTGAAGATGGTAAATGTATTTATTCTGGTAACCCTTCAAAGCAAAGAGTTTTATTTGCTAAAGCGTATTAATATTTTTTTACTGCTGTCCGAATATAAGACTTAAAAACGCTACGCTGAAAAATTAAAAAATAAAAACTGCATTGTAACTATTTGATAATCTATTGGTTATAATTCTAAAGATTCAATAATTTATGTTTTCTTTTGCAGTAGGCAGCTTATTATTAAAAGCAAGGTACCAATTTTATTAAACCCTACAGATAACTTGTGCTGAACTTGTTTCAGTATAACAAACACAACGCTTTAACGGCATATTTATTTTTTTTCAAAAAAATCATTCAGAAGTTGTGGCATTTAAAAATAGTTGTATTTTTGCATCCGCAATGGAAACATTGAGAAAGTTTTTTTGAAATTATTGAGTTTAGGTTGTTATTAAAATAATAATCAATTCAAAATAAAACGGCCCGTTCGTCTATCGGCTAGGACGCCAGGTTTTCATCCTGGTAAGAGGGGTTCGACTCCCCTACGGGCTACAACAGTTTAATAAAAAAGAAAAATGGCAAATCATAAGTCAGCATTAAAAAGAATTAGAAGTAACGAAATCAAACGTTTAAGAAATCGATATCAGCATAAAACGACACGTAATGCTATTAAAAAATTGCGTGAGTTAACTAAAAAGAAGGATGCAGAAAAACTATTTCCTTCAGTTGTTGGTATGATAGATAAATTGGCTAAAAAAAATATTATTCATGCTAACAAAGCTGCCAATTTAAAATCTGGTTTGTCTAAACATATAGCTTCTTTATAATTTAGAAGTATATATTCAAAATTTTATAAACCTCTCATTTTGAGAGGCTTTTTTAATGCAAAAAAAATCCTCATACTATAAAATTAATATGAGGATTACTTCTTTAATAAAAGAATATTTAGCTATTCATAGAAATTAAAAACTCTTCATTATTTCGAGTTTGTTTAAAACGTTCGTTTATAAATTCCATAGCTTCTACAGGGTTCATATCTGCAAGATATTTACGCATAACCCACATTCTCTGGATAACTTTTTCATCCAATAACAAATCATCTCTACGTGTGCTTGACAAAGTAAGGTTTATGGCTGGATAAATTCTACGATTAGAAATTTTTCTATCTAATTGTAATTCCATATTACCTGTTCCTTTAAATTCTTCAAAAATCACTTCGTCCATTTTAGAACCTGTTTCAGTTAAAGCAGTCGCTATAATTGTAAGCGAGCCACCATTTTCAATTTTACGTGCAGCACCAAAAAAGCGTTTTGGTTTGTGTAGTGCATTAGCATCAACACCACCACTTAATATTTTACCCGAAGCAGGCTGAACTGTATTATATGCTCTTGCCAAACGTGTAATGGAATCTAATAGAATAACAACATCGTAACCACATTCTACCAAACGTTTTGCTTTTTCTAAAACAATATTTGCGATTTTTACATGCTCATGAGCTTCTTTGTCGAATGTAGAAGCTATAACTTCACCTTGCACATTACGTTGCATATCTGTAACTTCTTCAGGTCGTTCATCAATGAGTAAAATCATTAGATAAACTTCAGGATGATTCGCAGCAATAGCATTTGCTATTTCTTTTAGCAATACGGTTTTACCTGTTTTTGGTTGTGATACAATCATACCACGTTGTCCTTTTCCGATAGGCGCAAATAAATCTATAATTCGTGTTGAGATTGTGCTTTGTCTTTCGGCAAGATTAAATTTTTCTTGTGGAAAAAGTGGAGTAAGATGTTCGAACGAAACCCGATCTCTTACAACATGAGGGTCTAAACCATTAATTTTTATGACTTTAATAAGTGGAAAATATTTTTCACCTTCTTTTGGAGGTCTAACATTACCAAGAACAGTATCTCCTTTTTTTAATCCAAAAAGTCTAATTTGAGATTGAGACACATAAATATCATCTGGAGACGATAAGTAGTTATAATCTGAAGATCGCAAAAAACCGTAGCCATCTTGCATAACGTCTAAAACGCCTTCACTTTCAATTATGGCATCGAATTCAAAATCTGGTTCACGAAAGCGATTTCTGCTATCTTTATTTCCATTATTGCCTTGGTTTCTGTTGTCTTGAGGTTTATTTTCTTTGTGTTGTTGGTTATTCTTATTTTGAGTATTCGATTGTGTTTTATTGTCTTTTTGAGGAGGACGATTTTTATTGTCTCTTTGTTGTTGACTTTTAGTATCCTTTTGGTGAGTATTTTGTGCTACTAGAGGGCGGTTTTTCTTGCCTTTTGGAGCTTCTGTTTTTGTTCTATCGTCTTTAGAACTATAGTTAGTGTTTTGAGCTTGTGGTTTTGGGTTTTCTTTAAAGTCCATAGTCCTTTGTGCATTACCTTCTCTAGGTTTTTGTACACGTTCTCTTTTTTGTCTTGGAGGTCTTCGCTCATCCTTGTTAACACTAGGTGTTGTGGGATTTGCGGCTTGATGATCTAATATTTGATATACTAAATCTAATTTTTTTAGCGAACGAAACTTTGAAACATTAAGTTGCTTTGCTATGTCCTGTAATTCAGGTAGCTTCTTTTCTTTTAATTGTGAAATTTCAAACATTGTTGAATTGAATAATTAGTTTAATTGTGACATAATATTTTTCGATGTTTTCTAATGGAATACCAGGAAAAACTGATTATGCTATTATTGAAGATTTTACATTGTACAACATTAGGGTGTTGTACATTTATCATACAATTATACAACTTTATTTTTAATTTATAAAAGGAATAAAAAAGAAACTATTATTTTTGTGCTTCAATAAATAAAAATGCTACAACGAATACAAACTATATATTTACTTATTTCAGCAGTTATCTCTGGTGGATTAATTTTTGTGTTTCATTTATGGACTACAATTAATGATACCGAATTTTATACCAAAGAAGACCAGTTGTTTTTAGCCTTATTTTTGTGTTCATCAGCTTTAGCTTTGATTACAATTTTTAAATATAAAAACAGGCAAACTCAATTTGTTTTGGGACGTCTAAACATCATATTAAACTTTATTTTACTAGGATTATTTGTGTATCGATCACTAAATCTATCTGGAGAAACAGTTGTTTCTGAGAAAGGTATTGGGATGCTTCTACCTATTTTTTCTATCGTGTTTTTGGTTTTAGCCAATAAAGCCATAAAAAAGGATGAAGATCTCGTAAAATCTGTAGATCGATTAAGATAAACCTATCATCTTATACCAGTTATTGTTTGAATTTACTGTAAAAGAAAACGATGATCTTTTTCTTTATATAAATTAGAAAATTAAAGCATAGCTTTAGTTACGGTTTCTTTTTATAATGAAATAGAAATGAAAAAAGGGTGTTTTATTACAGTAAATTCAAATGGTAAATGGTATTAGTAGTATTAGTGCGAGAAAACCCAAAGTGAGAGCTTTGGGTTTTTGTTTCTCTATCTTTTAATTTCAATAACCTCCAAATTCTGAATTTTATTCCCATCAATTTCAAAGCGAAGCATCGTCCTCACATTATGAATTCCATATTTACCAATAGCTCCAGGATTCATATGTAAAAGATTTAATTTTTTGTCTGACATTACTTTCAATATATGTGAGTGTCCACAAATAAAAAGATCTGGAGGGTTTTGTTTTATATTTTCTCTTACTCTTATATCATATCTATTAGGATAACCTCCAATATGTGTTATCCAAACATTGACATCTTGACATTTAAAACGATTATGTTCCGGAAATTCAAGACGTGCTTTAGCATCATCAATATTACCATAAACAGCGCGAAGAGGTTTTAATTTTTTAATAGCATCTGTTACTTTTAAATCACCAATATCTCCAGCATGCCAAACTTCGTCAGCTTGTTTTACATATTTTAAAATCTTTTCGTCAATATAGTTGTGGGTATCGGAAAGGAGAAGAATTTTTTTCATATTCATGCTCGCGTAAGCAAGTATCTTTTTAATTTATTTTCGCTTATCCCGATAACTATTGAGATAAATCTCATATATTTTTTCGAGAAAGCAGAAAACTTTTTGTTTTTATTAATAAGATTCCTGCCTACGCAGGAATAAATCTAATTATCTTTGTTCATTCAAAAAAACAAAAATAATACATAAGTTGCGATTTTTTATCGAATTATCATATAACGGGAATGCATATCATGGTTGGCAAAATCAGCCAAATGCTATTTCGGTACAAGAGGTTTTAGAAAACGCCTTGTCAACTTTGTTAAAAGAAGAAATTAGCATTGTTGGTGCAGGACGTACGGATACTGGAGTTCATGCTATACAAATGTTTGCGCATTTTAATACAACAAAAGCATTTTCGATAGAAAAACTAATATATAATCTAAATTCGTTTTTGCCGAATGATATTGCAATTCAAGATGTTTTTAAAGTTAATGATGATGCTCACGCACGTTTTGATGCTACAAGTAGAGTATATAAATACCGAATATCGTTAAGTAAAAATGTGTTTTCATTCAATAATACGTATAGCTTTAAAAAGTATTTAGACGTTGATAAAATGAATGAATCTGCAAAAATTTTATTCGAGTACTCTAATTTTAAATGTTTTTCAAGAAATAATACAGACGTAAAAACATTTAATTGTAAAATTATGGAAGCAAAATGGGTTTTTGAAAATAATGAATTAGTTTTTATAATTAAAGCAGACCGTTTTTTACGCAATATGGTAAGAGCTATTGTTGGCACAATGATAAATATTGGAATAGGTAAAATAAAGGCAGAAGATTTGCACGATATTATTAAATCAAAAAACAGATCGCAAGCTGGAGTTTCGGTTCCAGGACATGCACTATATTTAACCAAAATTGAATATCCGAAAAACATAAAAAATATTTTTGTTCAAAATGGAAAATGAATTAAAAAGATACTCGCTTACGCGAGCATGAATATGTCAAAACAAAAAGAAAATATTTTTGATTTAGGTCTTTTTAAACGACTTCTTACTTTTATAAAGCCATATCGATGGGTGTTTTATGGAACACTTTTCGCAGTTATTGGTCTTGCTATTTTTGGAGCTTTAAGACCTTTAGTATTGCAACAAGCCATCGATAATAATATAGCAACTAAAGAAGTTGAAGGGTTTTTAATTTACATTATCACAATGCTTGTATTGCTTATTTTAGAAGTGATATTGCAATTGATATTTATTTATTATGCAACTTGGTTAGGTCAGACGGTTGTTAGAGATATTCGCGTAAAATTATTTAAACATATTCTTGGGTTTAAAATGAAGTATTACGACAATTCATCGGTTGGAGTTCTTATAACCAGAGCTGTAACAGACATGGAACGTATTGCTGATATTTTTAGTCAAGGTTTATTTATGATTTTTAGCGATATCCTTAAAATGATGTTTGTTGGTGGTATTATGGTTTATATGAATTGGCGCTTAAGCATTATTGTATTTTTAACGCTTCCTATTGTTCTTTTTGCAACGAAGATCTTTCAGAAGTATATGAAAAGAGCATTTGAAGAAGTGCGTAACGAAGTTTCTAATTTAAATTCGTTTGTTCAAGAGCGTGTAACTGGAATGAAAATACTTCAGCTATTTACACGTGAGAAAACCGAATTCGAAAATTTTAAGACTATAAACGAACGACATAAAAAAGGATGGCTTAAAACCGTTTGGTATAACTCCATATTTTTTCCTATTGCAGAAGTATTATCCTCATTAACTTTGGGCTTGGTAGTTTGGTATGGAGGTTTAAATACTGTGTTAGACCAAACAGCAACTTTGGGAGATTTAACCGCTTTTGTGATGATGGTTCCAATGATTTTTAGACCATTATATCAAATTGCCAATAAGTTTAATGCTTTGCAAATGGGAATGGTTGCAGCAGATCGTGTTTTTAAAGTTTTGGATACTACATCCAATATTGAAGATGCCGGACAACAAGTTGCTTCACATTTTAAAGGAGGTATAACATTTAATAATGTGTATTTCTCTTATGTTAAAGACGAGGAAGTTTTAAAAGGCGTTTCATTTATTGTAAAAGCCGGAACTACTGTTGCTATTGTTGGTGCAACTGGAGCTGGAAAATCTACGATTATTAATTTATTAAATCGGTTTTACGATATCAATTCTGGTGAAATTTTAATAGACAATATCAATATTAAAGATTTGACTCTTACTTCTTTGAGGAATCAAATTGCAGTTGTGTTGCAAGATGTATTTTTATTTGCAGATACTATTTTAAATAATATAACACTAAATAATCCTAATATATCTGAAGCCGAAGTTCAACAGGCAGCAAAACAAATTGGAATCCACGATTTTATCATGAGTTTACCAAATGGGTATCATTATAATGTAAAAGAACATGGTGTTATGTTATCGTCAGGACAACGTCAACTTATAGCGTTCTTAAGAGCTTATGTAACTAATCCTTGTATTTTAATTTTAGATGAAGCTACATCGTCGGTTGATAGTTATTCGGAGCAATTAATACAAGACGCAACCGATAAAATCACCAAAGGAAGAACCTCCATAGTTATAGCACATCGTTTGGCAACCATTAAAAAAGCCGATAATATTATTGTAATGGATGCTGGACAGATTGTGGAACAAGGCACACATAAAGAACTTCTTAAAAAAGAAGGTGGTTACTACAAAAATCTTTACGAAGTTCAGTTTATGCAAGAGGAACTAGTTTGAAATGTTTTAAAATTAATATTGTAAGAATTAAACCACATAAAATACGTGGTTTTACCGTAACTATTAGTCATTAAATTTTATTAATTTTTAAAAATGAAGATTTTTTCTATTTTTCTTAAATTGTCTTTTTATAATTGCTCAAAAAGAGGATAGATATAAAATGAAATTTGTCTCATTAATAGATTTTGAAATTGTAATAGGTACAGAAGAAAATGGAACAAATGAAAAAGCACCTTTTGGTTTTGCATTGCACACTTATGGTGGCTTGAAGTTTACAAGAAGAATGACTTTATCGGCAGGTACAGGAATAATTAGAAGCTTTAACAAACAATCTTGGGCAAGGACTATTCTTCATGAATCCATACATCCATATTTAGCGTCTTATTATGCAATTAGTAGACCTGGTTGGATTGCTATCTATCCTGAAATGGTACAAGACTGGGAACATTACAAAATTGGAATGACGTTCATCATGAAGAAATTGCAAGAAGTTTAGTAACTATGGTTGCAGCAGCTTTACAAGATTATGGGGAATTGATGGGATTTAATTTAAGCAAACAGTTTTATGAAGATATGTCTTGGGCAGGATTGCAAAACACATCCACATTTAATGCTCTCTCCGCAAGTTAACAGAAAAGAATATTAGATGTTATTGCTGTTGAATTAACAGGTAAAGACACTGATGGAAATATTAAATCACAACAAGGCACTGATGCTGGTTGTTAATAAAATTAGATTATAAAATTCTTTAATTATAAGGTAATATTTTTTACTTCTTTGTTCTTACTTATCAGTTGTTCTACAATTAAAAACGAACTAATCCCTACTGATAATATTGGAGGATATAAAATCGAACTCAAACAAAATTCAAATATTGAACCCATAGAAATTCATATTTTCGGAAAAGTAATTGATGTTAAAACGAAAGAACCAATAAGCCATACTCAATTAATTCTGGGGTGCTTTAAAGCTCAAACTTCAGGAGATGGAGAATATTCTTTTATATTTAAATCTACGAAAGACACAATGCTTTACTTAAAAGCCATAAGTGTTGGATACAAAACAATTGAAACTAAATTCTTAAATTTTACTAATAATAATTATGTAAAAATTGATTTTTATTTAACTGAAGATGATAGACCAATTATAAATTGTGAAGGAGTAGTTTATAATTATAAAGGTGAAGAAACTACTGGAAATAATCCAGGAGCTTTAAGTGGGTTGAATTTATTTGAAACTAAAATTTCTTCAAAAAAGTATGGTAAACAGTGGATATTCAGTACAAATTTTTATACAGGAATATCTGGGTATGTATATGTAACTGCTCAAACTACTTTTTCAAGTAATCTTTATCCGATTGCTGTTCAGGACGATTTAGTAATTGAATTATTTACTAATAATGTTGCACTAGATTGGGCATTAGAATTCGCAAATAATCAACTCGTTAAAGAAAAACTAAACGATTATTTTTGGAGTAGGGCACAAGATGCAACTAAGAATATTGTGAAATCCTATTTAACTTTTGATAGTAATTATAAAGTACCAAAGAGTAGAACTTTAGTTTTAAAAGTCCAAAATATGGTAGAATATTAGTTCAAAAATCTGTTTTTGATAATTGTTTAGACTGTAAAAAAGTTGATAAAACCATAGATTTTGGTTTTACATTAAAAGCTACAGTAAATCCTGAAAACAATTGGTCTATTAATCCTTCCAATAGAGATTTGGTTTTAAAACCGAAGAGGTTTGGTGCATCTTTATATGGTACTGTAAAAAGAATTGGTCAATGGCATGGAAGCCTTATAGTTTTTTAAAAATGAAGATATTTTTTCTATTTTTCTTAAATTGTCTTTTTATAATTGCTCAAAAAGAGGATAGATATAAAATGAAATTTGTCTCATTAATAGATTTTGAAATTGTAATAGGTACAGAAGAAAATGGAACAAATGAAAAAGCACCTTTTGGTTTTGCATTGCACACTTATGGTGGCTTGAAGTTTACAAGAAGAATGACTTTATCGGCAGGTACAGGAATAATTAGAAGCTTTAACAAACAATCTTGGGCAATTCCTTTAATAGCAGATTTTAGATGGTATTTAAATCCTATTGGATACCAAAGCCCATATATGTTTATTAACACAGGAAAATATTTAGACATAGGAGATAGTTTTTCTACAGGACAGACAGCTAAATTAGGTTTAGGTTATCTAATAGAGTCAGATTATAATTTCTTCTATACAATAGAATTGTTTAGATTTAGTAGAACTTTTAATTTAAAAAATAGTGCAAGTAATTTTTTTGTTAATGGTATAGGCTTTGCTTTAAGGATACGATTATAATTTAACTATCAATATAAAACAACTACATTCATTATGAAAAAAACAATATTTATTTTAATACTATCATCATTTTTTATAGCTCAAGCTCAAAACAATAATAAAACACCTTCTGTTGAAAATAGCGTAATTGGTGTACAATTAGGTCTTTTTGGATTTTGGGCACATTTCGAACCAAAACTTACTCCTTTAATATCATTGCGAACTGAGATTGGGCTTGAATTAGGTTTAAGAAAAGGGATTTTAACAAACGACGAATTGGTGTTTGCATTACTCCCAAATATAGTTATTGAACCACGTTGGTACTATAGCCTAGAAAGACGTGTTCGAAAAAACAGAGCTATTGCGCATAATTCGGGTTTCTTTTTAGGGTTTAAAACACGGTATTTTCCAGATTGGTTTGTCATTTCTAATGATAATAACACTTCAGTTATTGAAAGTTTAGACTTTATACCAAAAATTGGTTTTCGCAAAGTTTGGAATGAACATTTGAGTTTTGAAGGCGGTTTTGGTATTGGAAAATCTTTAATTCTTGCTAATAATTATTGGGATACAACAGCAGAATTAACTTTTAGAATTGGCTATAATTTTTAAATCTATTTTGTTCATTAGTTTGTAGAAAGATTTGGCTTAAAAAGTTTTTAAGCCAAATCAGTTTTAATCATTTCGGTAAGTTCGGAGGCATCTTTAAACATTACAAATTCACCATCCTTAATATAAGAAATTTGTCCGGTTTCTTCAGAAACTACAAGAGCTAGAGCATCTGTTATTTCAGTAATTCCAATAGCAGCTCTATGGCGTAATCCAAAGCGTTGTGGTATTTTCTTTTCGTTATTTACTGGTAAAATAACACGTGTTGCCTTTATGGTATTATCCTTTATTATAACTGCTCCATCATGTAATGGGCTATTTTTAAAGAAAATACTTTCTATTATGGGCTGTGTTACTTTAATCTTCATTTCATCTCCTGTAATGACTAAAAAATCAAGATTGTTGTTACGTTCTAAAACAATTAAAGCGCCCGTTTTAGTGCTTCCCATTTTTGTGCAAGCAGAAATAATATCGTCAGTATGTATTTCTGGAATAGCATCGGTTTTTAAAAATTTAAGTTGTTTAAAGAACTTTTTCCGATTGCCGATATTTGTAGAACCAATCATTAATAAAAATTTTCTTATTTCTTGTTGAAACACGACAATAAGAGCAAACATACCTACACTAATAAAACCACCAAAAATATTACTTAGAAGCTGCATTTGCAGAGCTTGAGTCAATTTCCAGATGAGGTAAACCATTACAATACCAATAAATATATTTATGGCAACCGTGCCCTTTACGAGTTTGTACATATAATACATTAAAAATGCTACCAGAACAATGTCTATAACATCTATAACATTAAATTTAAAAGTTTCAAGTAATTCCAAATTAAAAGGAGTTTTGGTAAATTTAATAAAATTAGGATAATTAGTTCACAGTTTAGATATATTTATGAAATCTAAATCATTGTAATATTGCAATATTACGATGATAAATTATTATAAGTTATAAAGTTGGATTAATCTTTTCTTTAGTGTAATTGATTTGTGAGTTTAATACATTCTACCGCTTCTTTCACATCATGAACACGTAAAATATTTGCTCCTTTTTGTAGAGCAATGGTGTTTAAAACAGTTGTTCCGTTAAGTGATTCTTTAGCTGAGCCGTCTAAAGTTTTATAAATCATAGATTTTCTTGAAAGACCAACTAAAATTGGTAACTCTATCATTTTTAAAAGCTCTAATTTGTTTAATAATTCGTAATTCTGATCTAAATCTTTTGCAAATCCAAAACCTGGATCGATAATTAAATCTGTAATACCAAGTTTTCTGGCTTCCGTTATTCTTTCAGAAAAATAAAATAAAATATCCTTTAAAAGATTATCATAATCTGTGTGTTGGTGCATAGTTTGAGGAGTACCTTTCAGATGCATCATTACATAAGGAACGTTTAAATCTGCAATTGTAGCCATCATATTTTCGTCTAATTGTCCTGCCGAAATATCGTTGATCATACAAACTCCTGCTTCAATACACTGTTTTGCAACACTACTTCTAAAAGTGTCGATAGACAGTAAAGATTTTGGAAAGGCTTTTAAAATCAAGTCAACTATTGGAAGAATACGTTTTAATTCTTCATCTTCGTTAATGTGTCTAGCGTTTGGACGCGAACTATAAGCACCAACATCAATAAAGGTAGCACCTTCATTCTGCATTTTTTCGACTTGAAGAAGGACTTCTTTCTCAGAATTATATAAACCTCCATCGTAAAAAGAATCTGGAGTAATATTTATTATTCCCATCACTTTTGGCGACGTTAAATCAATGAGTTGTCCTTTGCAATTTATAGTCATAACTAAAAAATATCAATTTTTAAAATTCCAAATTCCAAAACTATTTATTAGGAAAATGTATTGCAAACTTAATTTTTGTTAAGGTATTTAATAAAAAATATTCGTGTCCCGATAATTATCGGGATCGTGGCTAAAATAGTTAAAGAAAAAACTTTAAACCTGAAACCTTGAACATTAAACTTTTTTATGCGAAATTTACGCAAAATTCAAATTACTTTATGCAAAACACTTCAAAACAATACGATGATGTAATCTCTATGTGTAGTGACTTGTTTAATAAAAAAATGAAAGATTATGGAAGTGCGTGGAGAATTCTTCGCTTACCTTCACTTACAGACCAGATTTTTATTAAAGCACAACGCATTAGAGGTTTGCAACAAAATGAGATTAGAAAAGTAGATGAAGACGAAGTAAGCGAATTTATCGGCATTATTAATTACAGTATTATGGCACTTATTCAGTCGGAAAAAGGTGTTGTAGAACAGCCAGATATAGAAGTTGAAGAAGCAACAAAATTGTATGATGAACAAGTAGCTATTGCTAAACAGCTCATGCAAGATAAAAATCATGATTATGGTGAAGCATGGCGAGACATGAGAGTGAGTTCGTTAACCGATTTAATTTTACAAAAATTACTTCGCGTGAAACAAATTGAAAATAATGCTGGAAAAACTTTAGTAAGCGAAGGCATTGATGCAAATTATCAAGATATGATTAACTATGCGGTTTTTGCTTTAATACATTTAAATAAAAAGTAACTGTCATTCCTGCGAAAGCAGGAATCCATTATTATATAGGAAATTACAATTAATTTAGATTCCTGCTTTCGCAGGAATGACAAAAAATTATGAAATACATAATACAAATTAGCAGATTATTAGTTGGAGGATTATTCATTTTTTCCGGACTTATAAAATTAAACGACCCAATAGGGTTTTCATTTAAGCTCGAAGAATATTTTGGCGTTACCGTTTTAAACCTTCCTTTGTTTGAACCTTACGCACTTATTATTTCAATTTTAGTTGTAGTTTTTGAAGTACTCTTGGGTGTTTTTCTGCTCATTGGATACAAGCTAAAATTTACTGTTTGGAGTTTATTAGGAATGATTGTGTTCTTTACATTCCTAACATTTTATTCAGCCTATTTCAATAAAGTAACCGATTGTGGTTGCTTTGGCGATGCCATAAAACTCACACCTTGGGAATCATTTACAAAAGATATTATTTTATTAGCTTTAATTTTAGTCTTGTTTTTTGGTGTAAAACACATTAAACCCATTCTAAATAAATTGGGCCTAACAGTAATTATATTAGTGAGTTTTATTTTTTCTTTTGGCTTAATATATCATGTGTTAATGCATCTTCCAGTTAAAGATTTTAGACCATATAAAATAGGTAATAATATTCAGGAGAATATGACAGTTCCAGACGATTCTCCAAAAGCTGTGATAGATTATCATTGGAAATTTATTATTGACGGCGAAGAAAAAATAATTACAACAAGAGGAAGTTATCCAAGTGTTGATGGTGAATATATTGATGTGGAAACTGAAACTATTGAAGAAGGTTACGAAGCTCCTATTCACGATTTTTCTATGGAACGTGAAGATGAAGATTTTACTGAAGCCCTTTTAAATGAAGAAAACCTTTTAATATTTATCTCTTATAACCTCGCAAAAGCAGAAACTGATGGTTTAAATAAATTGAAATCAGTAACAAATGAAGCTACTAAAAAAGGTTATAAAGTAATTGGGCTTACCGCTTCTGGACCAGAAGAACAACAAAGAATGTCTGAACAATATGGACTTAATTTCGACTTTTATTTTTGTGATGAGACAGCATTAAAAACCATAGTGCGTTCTAATCCGGGAATTTTACAACTTAATAAAGGCACCATAATGCAAAAACTCCATTGGAACGATTTAGAAGATTTGGAGTTAGATATTAAAAACAATTAAAAAAAAAGTCCTTTCTCCCGATAGCTATCGGGAGAAAGGATTTAGGATAGGCTTAATTAATAAGATTCCTGCCTTCGTAGGAAATGAATATGAGAAAAAACATAGTAGCTGGAAACTGGAAAATGAATAACGATTTAGCGCAAACCCAAGCTCTAATTTCTGATTTAGTTGAACAAACACAAACCTCAAATGCGGAGGTTATGATTGCACCAACATTTACAAATCTTTACAGTGCTTGTGAAGCACTACGAGAAGCCAATATAGAAGTCATTTCACAAAACATGCACTTTGCAAAAAACGGGGCATATACAGGAGAGATAAGTGCTTGTATGCTAAAAAGTATTGGTGTTGAAACTGTTATTTTAGGACATAGCGAACGTCGTGCTCAATTTGGAGAAACAGACGCGTTACTTGCGGAAAAAGTAAATGCTGCTTTAGAAAACAATATGAGAATAATCTTTTGTTTTGGTGAAGAATTAAATGACAGAAAAACAGATAATCATTTTAATGTTGTAAAAGGTCAAATAAAAAATGCACTTTTTCATTTACCAGAAAGCGCTTGGAAGAATATAATTTTGGCTTACGAACCTGTTTGGGCAATTGGTACTGGAGAAACAGCAAGTCCAGAACAAGCACAAGAAATGCACAAGTTTATTAGAGAAACTTTAGATAACAAATATGGAGTCGATACTGCTAATAGTGTTTCCATTTTATATGGTGGAAGCGTAAAACCAAATAATGCTAAAGAAATATTTTCAAAACCAGATGTTGATGGCGGATTAATAGGAGGCGCAGCATTAAATGCCATAGATTTTTATGCAATTGTCAATGCGTTTTGATAGTCGAAAAACAAGCAAAGTAGTAATAAAGTTGACTTAAAATTTATAAATTAGATAAAAATTATTACTTTCACTTTGGAAAAATGTCTGAAAGAAAAAAGACTTATGAGTACAAAGGAAAAAATATCGGAAGAAATATTATTAGAAGAGGAAGTGGTCAAACAAAACGAAATCGTATTGTTTAACGATGATGTTAATACTTTCGATCATGTTATAGAAATGCTCATAAATACCTGTGAGCACACTTCCGAACAGGCAGAACAATGTGCTATTATTGTACATTATAAAGGGAAATGTACTGTTAAAACAGGAGATATAGAAGATTTAAAACCGCGATGTTCAAAACTTCTAGAAGCAGGTTTGAGTGCAGAAATTGTTTGATTTTCTAATGTACATTTAGGGCTCTATAAGCATATTTAATTTATCAATATATTTTTTTTCTATTAGCGATAATCCATATTGATAGGATGCATTCATCCACCCAAAACCTTCTTGGGTTATATATTCAAAATCGGTTCCTACATTGCCATATTCTGCAAATACCTTATGTGTAGCTGCAACGACATCATATTTTTCGGGAATTGTACCATTGTAATCAACAGCATTTTTTGTAATCATAAACAGCCATCTGTAAATCAGTTCTTGTGCTTCGTCAAAAAAACCATAATTGTTTAAGCCTTTCCAAATCATCATTTGGTGTGGTGCCCAACCATTAGGATAATCCCACTGTCGTTGTGGACGATTGGATGATATATTTCCTCTGCTTTCTTCTGTGCATCCTGAAATTCCACCTTTTTCTTTTAATAATGGTAAGGCAGTAGTAACAAGTTTTTCTGCTTGTTCTTTAGAGCATAAATTTGCCCATAATGGTGATAAAGTAGAGGCTGCTACAAAATTGGATTGTTTTTTTGTTTTTACATTGTAGTCAAAATATAATCCCTTGTCTTCATTCCACAAGTATTTATTAACTGCGAGTTTTCTGGCTTCAGCTTTATCCTGCCAATAACGATAAGAATATGAGTTGAAATCCCCATTAAATACATTCTGTATTAATTCAGCAAAGTCAGTTTCATATTTATAGAGCATAGCATTTAGCTCTACAAGATTCAAATCGGCACAAACGCCTTCAATTCGGTAAGATGTATCATGTCCTGATTCTCTAACTGTTCGATCATGTACAAAATAGTCATCCAATTCTGGATTTAATATAATCCCTTCTGAATATCCTTTTTCATAATCTCTAACCGAAATCTGCATCTTTTCGGCATAAGGTTTAATTATTGAATCGAAGTGACCTTCTTCACATTCGGGTGGAAAGCCAATGCCTTCTGCCAAATATCTATTTAGTCCGTTTTTAGTAAGTCGTTTCCCTTTAACCATCCAAACGGTTTGGTATTCTTTTATTGCTGTTTTAAGATGCTTTTTTAACCATTTTTTGTCCTGTGTAATTTCAAATACTTCTCTTATTAAACTTGTGTAAAATGGTGGTTGTGTTCTGGTTAAATAATAGGAACGGTTGGCATTAAGAATTTTGCCATAATATTCAATTTCATACTGAAAATTATCTGCCATATCTTTCGCCAACTCTACTTTTCCATCTATTAACAACCCAACAGATTCAAAATAACTATCCCAACCATACATTTCGTTGAATCGTCCACCTGGAACAACAAATGGAATCCCTTTTATTTTATTACCATCTGGTTCTAATTTTAAGGACAGAATACCTGGTTTATTATTCATTTCTTTAACATATTGAGGTGTAATATGTTCTGGAAGCTGAATCACTTTAATTGAATATTTATTTTCAAGATTTTTATAATAATTTAATGCTAACTCATCTTTAAAGGGGACATAAATTCTCAATATACTTGATACAAGGTTTTTGTTTTTTGTATCATGAATCAATCCTTCAATACCTTTTGCATCCATAGTGCGCGTAAGTCCTTTCCAATAATAATCTCTAATCATTCGGGATATTCTATTTATAGGAAGTTCCTCAATTTTTGATAAAGGGATTTTTGCTATTTGCTTGCCTTCATTTTTAGCAATGACTAATTCTTGCAATAAATTTGACAAGTAGTAAGTACCTTTAATGATGTATGATTTCCCTTCAGAAGAAACTAGGCTAAAGGTTTTAGGTCCTTTGTCTTCAATAGTTATTTTTTTATCACCGTCGGTATCTTCTTGAAGAAGTAGTTCTTTAAGTGTTGCTTCTATATTTAAAGAAAAGATCATAATTGTTGCACAACACTTTGTTTAGATAGCTTTTCTATCAATAAAACAAAGACAATTAATAAAACCATAGGGATTAAGAGGAAATAAAAAGCATTTGCACCTCCAATGCTTTCAAATAATTCCCCAATTATTCTTGAACCAATAGTTCCACCTAAAGCAGAAAATATTATTATTAATCCAGACATAGGAGAATGCAAACTTTTGGGAAGAGAACTTAAAACAGTAGAATTTAATAAAGGATATATAGGTGCTATAAACAGACCTATTAAGGGTAAAATAAATCCAAGTGTAGGTACATCAGTAATTCTAGTAATTCCATTTAATGATTCAACATCTACTTTTAATTGAGGCAAAACACTTAACAATATAATACCTGAAATTATTACACAAATAATAACTAAATACATCCAAGAAATAAATCGTGTAAGGTATCCAGCAATAAATCTTCCCAATGCAAGTGATAATGCTAAAATGCTTGCCATTTGAACACTTAATTGTTCACTGAAATTAAATATCTTTTCGTTAAATGTGGGTAACCATGTCATGATGCCTTGTTCAATCATTACAAAAAAGAAAGCTGATGCTAAAAACACTAAAACTAATGGGATAATTATCAATTTTATTGATTTTAATAAATCTTCTTTTAAATTTGACCCAATAACTTCTACGGTGTACTCTATTTTGGAAAAAAGTAAAAAAACAAAGGAAATAACTATTAATCCACAGATCACATAATATACATTTAGCCATGCGTTTACGTTAGTGTCCGAATAAAATGCTGGGAACAGAAAATACGCTAATGCAATTCCTACCATAAAAAACCCTTCGATAGAGCTCATCATTGAAGCATGTTCTTTTTTTGAAGAAGTTACGATACCAATCAAAGAATACACAGAAAGCTTGATTAAGGCAAAACTTACTCCTACGGTTAGAAATAATATTTTAGTATATAAGAATGTATTACCAAATATCATTTGTAAACAACCAAAAAACACAATCACTAAAGCAATTAGCATTGCTTTTTTATAACCTAATCTGGGCAAGAAAGATGCAATTAAAAAGGACACTATGGCAATAGGCAAATCTTTAAATGCTTCCAAAAGCGAAGCCTGTGATTCGCTTACATGATAAACATTTATAGATTTAGCTATAACTATACCAACACTGTTTAACAGAATTGCAAAAACAAAGTAATTAAGATAAAGAGAGATTTTAATACCTATATTTTTCATGATTTTAAGTTTTAATAGATTCTGTTGTGTTTAATCTAGTAGCCAAAATAGCCGAAATAACAAAGAAAACACCTCCAAATAAAATAGCGTTAACAGCACTATTATTAAGTAAATGTTTAATAATGGGACCAAAGGTTAAGGTTTGAATAAACATTGGTATAACTATCATCATATTAACAACACCCATATAAACTCCACGTTTATCTTGAGGTATTACTTTAGAAACCATAGTGTAGGGAATTCCCATCATTGCTGCCCAGCCTATACCAAATAATACCATAGGTACTAATACTAAATACGGATCGGTTATATAAGGAATACATAACATCGCTATACCTGTACCAAATAAGCTTGCAACATATATTTTTTTATTTCCTAGTTTGGCTGCTAAAGGAACTAATGCTAATGCTACAGCCATGGTTACTAAATTATAGGTTAAATTCATTTTAGAGGCTTGTGAAAGTGCATCACTTTTTCCAAATCCCATAGTTACTTCAAACATAGGGGAAACAAATTGCCAATAACAAAACAAGGCATACCATTGAAATAAATAAACGCCAGCCAGTTTCCACATGAATTTTGGCATGTTTTTAATAGCATTGTAAATTTCTTTTATGGGTTCAAAAACTTTAATTGTAAATGGAAGTTTTTTGTGCTTTTCGAGTTCAATAAATTCTTCCTCAGTAGGTGGTATTTCAGGAGTTTTTAGTACAGTCCAAAGAATTGTTGCAACGGATAAAACAGCTCCAATAAAAAAGGAATAATAAAGCCATGTTGGTATTATATTGGTTTCTTCTACAGTTCCACCTCCAAACCAATCTTGAAAAAGAAATATAGATAAGTTAGCTAAAACTATTCCTGCACTTACAAATAAACTTTGCATTTGAAACCCTAAACCTAATTGTTTTTCAGGCAATTTATCTCCAATAAATGCTCTATAAGGTTCCATTGCTGTATTATTACCAACGTCTAAAATCCAAAGTAATCCAACAGCAAACCATAAAACTGGACTAAAAGGAAAAGCAAACAAACATAAACTTCCTATAATTGCTCCGATTAAAAAAAATGGTTTACGTCTCCCAAATTTCGGTGACCAAGTTTTATCTGAAATTGCACCTATTAACGGCTGAATAATTAAACCCGTTACAGGTCCGGCAATATTTAACAAAGGTAAATCATGTGGCTCTGCACCTAGAAAAGAAAAAATAGGGTTAATAGCTGTTTGTTGTAAGCCAAAACTAAACTGGATTCCTAGAAATCCTATGTTCATATTCCAAATTTGCCAAAACGAAAGTTTAGGTTTTTTAATCATTGCTTTGTTTTTTAACAAACATCCTTAACTTTTATGTCCGAATGAAGGTAGTAATTCCATCATAAATTGGTTGTAAAGTAGAGAAAATAAGATTTCTATTTTTAATTAGTGATTGACATTTTGTAAATACAAATAGAATAATATTCTTCTTCTGGTTTTAAAATGGTTGAAGGAAAATCCTCCTTGTTTGGACTATCTGGAAAATGTTGTGTTTCTAGGCAGAAAGCCTCTCTGTGTTTATAGGTAATTCCCCTTTTTCCAATGATAGTGCCATCCAAAAAATTACCTCCATAAAATTGCAAACCTGGTTCGTTGGTGTAAATTTCCAGAGACCTACCAGATGTAGGTTCTATTATTTTGGCAGCATAATTCAACCCTTCCTTATTTTTATTTAATACCCAGTTATGATCGTATCCCAAACCAAATTTTAACTGCTCAACATCATCATTTATTCTTTTTCCAATAGCTGTCAATTGCTGAAAATCAAATGAGGTATTTGCAACAGGTGCAATGACCCCTGTAGGTATCAATCCTTTATCTACTGGGGTATATTGCGCTGCATTAATTTGTAATAAATGATTGTTTATATCTCCTTTACCTGTTCCTTTCAGGTTGAAGAAGGAATGATGGGTCATGTTTACAACTGTAGTTTGATCTGTAGTTGCCCAATATTCTATTTTCAGCTCGTTGTCGTTGGTCAACTGGTATAGAACTTTAATGGTTAGATTACCAGGATAGCCTTCTTCTAAATGTTTGGAGAGGTATTTTAGCTCTAAAGTTTGTTCATTTAATAGCTTAGCATCCCATACCACTGCATCGTAACCTTTATCTCCTCCATGTAAGTGATTGGCTCCGTTATTGGTTGCAAGGGTGTACTCCTTACTTTCCAATAAAAATTTTCCATTTCCTATACGATTGCCATATCTCCCAATTAATGCTCCAAAATATTTTTCTTTTGCAGTTAAATACCCATCAATATTGTCATATCCCATAACTATATCATCCATAGTCCCATTTTTGTCGGCTACCCAAAGAGAAACGACTTTCCCTCCATAGTTTGTAATTTGAGTAATGGTTCCTCTATCATTTTTAAGAGTGAAAAGAGAAACTTTTTTTCCATTGATAACTTTATCGAAATTTTTAGTAGGAATTATAAGTATATCTGATTTTGTAGCTTTTTGACATGCGTTTAATAACATAAATATAGCGATTGGGATATAGTAGTATTTCATTTTTTAAAATTTAATATTGTGCGAATATTTAAAATTATCAATCTGTTCCTTTTGATTTTTTCTTTATTACAGGAAAAGCACTTATTCTCAATCGTGCAGCCCCCATTGGTATCAATTCTACAGTTTCAATTACCTCGTTTGAATTTATAGGACTATCTTTTAATTCTCCTGCCAAACCATATTTATCAATTTTCCAGTCAGGTATTTTCTTTGCTTTTACCTTTAGTACAATAGGAGCAGATGCTGTTGTAAAAGGAAAATTGTCCTTTGGCCATGGTTTGATTTCAATTTCAAAGGATGTTGTTGGATCTTCATTTAAAATCAATCCATAATTCCAGTCTGTTGTTGGATGAATTTCGTAAGATGGCCATTCTTTTGCGTTCACTCCTTTTTGCCATTTTGAGTCGTGAAGTGAAGTTTTATCACTGTCTTTTTTAATATAGTTTTCTCCAATTTTTAAAGAAAAAGTCAACGGTCCATAGTTTACACTTACACTATTATGATTTGCTTCCCAGGTTTTTACTTGTATTTTTTTAGGTAATTGAAGTTGGATTTTATCACCATTACTCCATTCTCTATTTACTTTTAAATATTTTCCAGCTTCTAGTTTTATATCAATTTTTTCTCCGTTTAAGCTAATAAAAGCATCGTTAGCCCATCCTGGAATTCTAAAATACAAAGGAAACGCAGTCGATTTTTGAAGAGTTATTTCAAAGTTCAATGCATCTTCAAAAGGGTAGTTACTCGTATGTTTAATGGTAACTACTGATCCATCACCTACTTTAGCTGTTACGCTACTTGACGCATAAATCACTGCAGCTAGCCCATTATCAGGAGTCGCCATCCACAGATTTTCGGCAAAATAAGGCCATCCTTGAGCATGATTATGCTGACAGCAACGTGAGCTAAAAGGATTCATCATAAGATGTGGCCCTGGATTGTCAATGCCGGGGCTATGATTTTTATTGTCGTTGATTACCATATTAGGACTGGTGATATAACGGAGACTTTTAAAATCGGGAGCAACAGCTGCTGGGTAGGTATTGAAAGCAACATTTTCTACATGATCTGCCCAAAAAATATCTCCGGTAATTCTCAATAAATGTTCATCCGAATTCATTTGCTCTACCATCCCACAAGTTTCTACCCCTTGTCTTGGATCATCGTACCCAGGACGACAATTTTCATCGGAACAATACATTCCTCCAGGAACCTGTCCGAAATATTTTCTAATAATATTAAAATTATCATAGGTAGCCTGTAAATCTTTTTTATTACCGCTTAACAAATAGTACTGTGCAGGTTCTCTGAATGCTTGTGCTATGTTTACATTATGCCAATCGATTAATTTACCGTACCACTCAGGCCACTCCATACCTTCTCGTATTTCCTTTGGACTTCCAATAGCCTCTAGAGTATTATCTCGTTTACTCCAGGGAGCAGTGTTTCTATGTACTTTTTCTGCAAGTTTCAACAGCCAAGATTCTCCCGTACGATTGTACAACCATAAAACACTATGTAAATTATCTCCAGCTCTGATTCTTTGCCAGTACTGACTTTCTGATAAAAAATCTTCATCAGGAACCCCCAATTGATGTTTGAAATAATTGGTCATTAAAGTAATGACCCGTTCATCGGCAGTGTATTCGTAATAGGATTGCAGACAATAGAGCATAATCATATTGGCCCAATAATCTTGCTTTTTAAGTTTTTTAGCCAATCTTTCAGCAGTTCTATTTTCTTCTGAAATATAGCTTTCCCATGCAAACCCAGGGCCAAAAAAGCCATTTGGTTTCTGACTATTTATTGCTCCATCAATCCATATTTTAGCCTCTTTAATCATTTCGGGATCATCTAAAATATAACCTATGTTGGCATAACCTTTCAGCCAGTATGGAACTTCTTCCCAACCCCAGTTGCCTTTTCCATCCTTATCCAACCAAGCGTTATTTTCTTTTTGCAACCATGCACTAATTTTTCCTAGATTGCCTGTTAATCCTGATCTTTGACGGTGCAGATATTCTTTAAGCCAACCATCTGGGTCAATCGAGCCTACTGGTAATTTAATGAGCACACTAGGTTGTAAGGGAGCTCTATTACTTATATAGTGATTGTTTTTTTGAGAAGTAGATGGAACCTCAACAATTATTGCTTCTAGGATAGACTTTTTTTGATTAGTTCTACAGGAAATAAAAAATAAAAGAAGTACATATAGTATTGTTTTCAGATGTAATATTTGGTTAGTTGTTTTCATGTTTTATTTGTTTATTTTGGAATCATGTCCGCTGCAGTTGGAAACCATACAATCATGGTAGAATCCCCACGATTATTCCACGAATAATAAGGTACCAATTTTATTTTTTTGTCACTAATAGTATTAGAATCAGACATCTTTCCAGATAGAGTGATTTGAGTTACATTTTTTAATAATCCTTCTGAAATCACCTTTGTTTTGCTTGTTGTTTGAGATACATCATCAATAAATAAATTTTGTACTGGGGTGTTATTATCAACTTCCTCTGCACAATAAACCAAAGGTCCTCTTGTGATAGAAATTCGATTTTTATTGGCTGTAACAACATCAATAGTGGTATTGAATCTTACGGGCATTGGTAGTATAAGTTCCACTTTGTCGCCTGGCTTCCATAACTTTTTAATAACTGCAAAACCATTTTCTAAAGAGGCTGTTACAGGTTTTCCATTTATTGTTACACTCCAGCTTTCTTCATTAGTACTTTCTATATAATTATACAATTTCCCTGGAACAAATTGTGCTCCTACCCAGGTCGGAATTCTTAGTTTTAATGCAAAACGTTGTTCTTTTTCAGGCGTTAAAATAAATGTTGTTTTATCCTCAAAAGGATAATTAGATAACTGATCAATAGTAACATTACCTTTTTTCAAAGGAATTATAGTTGAATTGCTAGCATAAAGCATTGCATAAATTTCGTCTGAATTATGAGCGTACATCATTCCTGAAATTTGGGGTAGTAATCTTGCAATGTTGGATGGGCAGCAGGCTGTATTAAACCAAGGAGATCGGCCTTTTTTACCATGATTAAAAAGCGTAATTCCATCGGCTTCCAATGGGTTAACATAGAAAAACTTGTTGCCTTCCATATTTACCCCTGCCAGTGCATTATTAAACAGCGCCACTTCAGCAACATCCATAAATCTAGCCTCTTTTGTTTGCAAAAACATACGATAGTTAAAAAATACATTTCCAACTGCTGCACAAGTTTCATTGTAGGCTTCCTTATTTGGTAGCTCATAATCCTGTCCAAATCCCTCTATACCATGCATAGCACCCAATCCACCAGTGATGTGCATTTTCGTATTTACGATATTACTCCATATTTTATCTAATGCCTTATTGTATGCATCTGTTCCAGTTAGATAAGCAACATCAGCCATGGCTGAATAAAGATAGGTTGCTCTAACTGCATGACCTACGGCTTTTGTTTGTTCAGTAATTGGTTTATGTTGTTGCGAATACGTTGGTGACATATATTCATCACCCACAGGTGTAAAGGTTACACCCCGAATATCCAGAAATTTTTTTGCCATATCGAGATATAATTTATTTCCGGTAACTCGATATAATTTAACTAGTGCTAGTTCTATTTCTTCATGTCCAGAAGCCTGATTTACAGGAATTCCATTATTATAATTTGGATCTCCTTCAAAAAACACCTTGTTTATATGCTGTGCGTTTTTTTCTGCCACTTTGAGCCATTTATCTTTCCCTGTAGATTGGTAATATGCAACGGCTGCCTCATACATGTGTCCCATATTATACAATTCGTGGCTATGTATTACCCACGAGTACGGTTTGTCTCCCATTCCGTCACCTCCCCAATGCGAAGCATCTTTAGAAACTCCCGTGGTATGGGCTACATACAAATAACCATCTTCTTTTTGTGCTCTTGCAATAGTCTCAATTATTCCATCTATACGCTTTTCCAATTCAGGGTCTGGTTGCTCCCGTAATAGCAGTGCTGCACCCTCCATAACTTTATATAGATCTGAAGAAATATATCTGTGAGGAAAAGGGAGGTCTGTGATATCTCCTTTTAAATATTTTGCTGTTTTTTCGAGGTTTTCAACTGCTGGAATGGTTTTATCTAATGCAAATGGCACTAAGATTTCCTTTTGTGTTTTTAATCTGGGTAGCCAAAATTGATCTTTTAAAGTGACTTCATTAAATGGAACAGGCGTAAGAATTTGATTTAAATTTTTAGTATCAGTTATTACACGATCATTTTCAGAATTACAACTTCCAATAACAATTATTATACCTAATAAAAAACAAACTATTTTTATTTTTCTCATTGTTTAATCTATTAATGTTAGGGTAATAATTTGCTCTGCATATTTTTGACCTGATACCTTAGTCTTTGTTTGAATAGTATATACATTTTCCTTTTTATTGACAATTGTGCCATTGGTCAAATTCTTGATTTCAAGATTAGACATAATTTCAAATTGATAGGCTGTGTTTGGTAATCCTTCAATAACTACTTTAAACTGATTGTTTTTTAATTGTTGACTGATAATTTTTGCGCCTTTGTTAGTGTCTCCTGGCTGAGGTTCATTTATTAAAGGTATTGCTCCAATTCCGTTTTTATGATTAACTTCTATAGTCATTATACTATTAAGCAATTGTTTACCCAATACCAATTCAATACTTTCAGCATTTTCAACAATTTTATATTCAGTATTTTTACCATTAATCAACACCTTATTGATAATAGTTCCCAATGGGAAAGAAGGGGTGAAATTCAATTTACTACCCTCTTTTAATACTTCCTTAAATTCATAGGTAGTGGTAGTTGGTGTTTTTAACATGCTCATATGGATACGGTGATTTCCGAATAGGATATTATCCACTTTTACCTCATTCCAATGCCATGGAAAATGAGGTGATAATGAAATGCTATTGGAAAGAGCATCAGGAACAATCCCTAACATGCCTTCTGAAACAGGTTGAAGTACCATGGTTTCCGACCACCCTTGCTGACTACAAACACCTGCTGGTTCAAATTTAGCACCATGTAAAGTTTCTTCCACACCTCCCAAGTTCCAGTGCTGATATATCAATGCGTTATTCATTATATGGCTATAGGCACTTGTATAATTTCCAGTTTTGTATTCAGCAAGCGATGCCCATCCTGTAAATAATGGCCATACCATGCCTCCGTGATAGGAGCGTGGGTGGAATTTTTCACTACTTTCGGGTATAATCCGTACTCCCCAATCTGCGGTGTACATGTTTCCAGCATAAGCAGCAGCAGTTTTAAATGCTTTTTTAGGATCTGTAACTGCATTAAAATAGACAGGAACTCCTGCCAAAACAGTTTCAGCATCCATAAATGAGCCATCAGTCATTTTCCCATTATAAAAATACTGTCCTTCTTCATTCCAAAAATCTGTATCAATAATTTTCTTTACTTTTTGAGCATCTTTATTGTAGGACTCTGATAATCCCTTTTTATCTAAATGGTTTGTAATATAAGCAGCAGATTCTAAAGTAGCAGCCCAAGTCCCTGCTAAATAAATTTCAGTATGTGTACCAAATAGAGATCCTCCTTCAACCCATCCATGACCCACGTTGGTTATTTCAATTAAACCATCATTGTCTGTGTCTGTGCTATAGCAAAAGTCCATTGCCCGTTTTAGTGAGGGCCATATTTTGTTGATATATTCTAAATCTCCTGAATATTTCAAATAGTGAGCGGCTAATATTATATACAATGGTGTAGAATCGGAAGCATCAAAATGAACAGCACCACTGGTGGTTAATTCGTGAAATATTTTTCCATTCAAATTTTGATAGGTAATAAATACATCCAGTATTTTTTTTACCATTTCGTGCCCTCCGTAGGCATTCACAGCAAAACCACACCACTGTGCATCTCTACCAAAATACCATGCATACCCTGGGCGGCCATTTATTTTTTGGTTACCGTCCCATCCTCGTGAAGTCGTTCCAAGTCCAGCCACTATGGTTGTTCCTATGTTCGGTGTTTCCTGAAAAAATTGATCTGTTCTAACCATCGCCCATTTATAACCTGTGTTAAATTTGGTATCGGGAGTGGTAAGCATTAAGCTATTGTTTAATAACTTAGTATAGTAGTCTGAAGTTTTTAAGTAAAGTTGATTAAAATTTTTGGATTCAGAACTATAGATATCAATGGCATTTTGAATACCACTATCATCAGCAACTAAATATGTATTTAGTTTTCCATTTGCCTTTTCGGTATCAAAACTAAAAACACCGCTTACTTGTATTAAATCTGTTTTAGAGGGGGTAAATTTTCCTTTATTGTATTTAAAATCATCGTATTGCCCCATTAAAAATGAATCGGGTTTACTGCTAAATCCAATGATACTTGCCAGCTCACCGGATTGACCAATATTCACGGCAGCGTTTATTTCTGGAACCCATTTATAAGAAATGGAAGCCGTTACCTTTTCTGAATAAGGCCACATATAACGTAGGTTGGAAGTATATTTTATCATTATTTTAGAGAAATCATTGCCTTCCCATTCGTAGTGTACTACTCCCACTGGTTTATCCATTGAAACAGTTGTTATTTCTTTTAAAACAGTACCTGCAATTTTGTATTCCCGAATAAGCAATTCAGGAGAGGAGGTAATGGACGGAGTTAAATCGCTTAACCACGTTACAGAGTCGCTGTTTTTCAATAAAACTCCTGTTTCAATATCGCGAAAGGACATAAACGGGTTTGTCCATATTTCTTCAATACCTCCTTTTTCCACGCCACCAATCATCATACGTCTTCCCGTCATCAGGGTGGCATTATTACTTGCTTCTTTCCTTTTTAGGTTAAGGCTTAATTTTGGTAGTTGCCATTTAGTGGCATTAGAGATGGCTAAAGAAGAGAATTGTTGTTTTAATGGAAGTACCTTTTGAGGGGCATATTTCCAATAATTTAAGCCAATGTTTTTAGTATCTCCCGCCATGTAATCAATAATATTTGTATAAAATCGATGTAACTCATGCGTATTATAATTTTCTTTAGAGAAATAGGAATATGCACCTACGGCAATTATTTTTCCCTTTCCGTAATCGTATTCTAGCACCAATTTATTGTTTTCATGAAAGGTAATATAAGTCCATTCTATACCTAAAACCTTTGCAATGGTAGTATCAGGTAATTGTTCGTTAAAAAAACCGATTTTCTTAACTTTATGGTCTTCCTTACTTTTCCAAGGGTAAGCACCACCTTGAAGTCCATCAAAAATAGGGTGGTCTTTAAATCCGTGGAAGCCTAATGGCCTCCCAAAGCCTTCATCGACTATAGAGTCTGTTTTAGATTCAAGATTATTTTTTTCAATTCCCCATGTATTCAATAAATGCATGGCTTCCATAGATAGAATTAAATTCCCTCCATTTTTGACGAATTTTTTAATGGAAGCTTCCATAGCAGATTGCTTGTTTTTGGAAAATTGATGTATCCAGATATGGGTTAAATCAAGAGATTCCAAGTCAACATCTTTATTAAGTATTGTACTTTTCAAAGCTTCCTGATTTCCTAAAAACTCATGTACTGCTTTTGCCTCGGCTTCTGGAACGTCCATTATCAGGCCTATTTTTGATGAATTTTCTTTAGAACTTTGAGTACATCTTACGAAACTTAAAGTAACGCCTAGAAGTAGTAATAGAATTGTTGCTGTTTTTTTCATTTCAGTTTGGTTATTTATAGTCATTTATTTTAATCGGCAACACATCTAAAGCCAACGGTTGCATTTCTTTCAAAACCTTGAGAAACTCTTAATAATTGTTGTCGGTAATGTAGTTCACGCGGCCCACCTTGCACATACCACCAACTTGAGGTTGGGTTGTAATAGGAGCCTCCTTTCATAATAATATAATCGTAAGAGCCACTTTTATAGAGGTCGTTGGTCATTTGCCAAACAGACCCTACTAAGTCCTCAAGTCCATAGGGGTTTGCTCCTTTAGGGTATGTTCCAATGGCATCAGGTGTGCCATTGCCTAAATTGCAATAAACAGCATCTATTCCTTTAATTTTATACACGGTCAATGACCCTGTGATTTCTTCTTTTTCTCTATAAATATCTCCAGTATTTTTTGCCCATGGCCACGTTCTTTCGTCTGGTGTTTGGGCAGCATATTGCCATTCAATTTCTGTAGACAGTCTTTTGTTAGCCCATTTTGCATAAGCTTTAGCATCTTCGTAACTTATATAAACTACTGGGAAATTTTCTTGTCTTTTTGGAATTTTTCCATTATTCCAATGTTTCAAAAAATTTGCTGTATCTAAGGGTTGATATTTGCTTTTTTTAAGAAATTTATCAAACTGAGCATTGGTAACAGGGTGTTTATCTATATAATAACTTTCCATTTGAAATTGTTTCCCTTTTTGGAAATTCGGATATGGAATAAATTGATCGCCATTACTAGAGTTAAAAATGAAAGAACCAGCAGGTATTTTTATCATGCCTTTTAAGTTCGTTTTCCCAGAAGTTTTTTCAACGATACTTGCCAGTCGTGGTGTACCTGCTTTGATTTCAATAATGTTTTCATCTATTAGTATGTCTTTATCAAATAACTGAACAATAAATTTCCCTTCAAACTTTCCAAATTTATCCATTAAGCGAATAGTGTGCTTACCAGATTTAAGCTCTATGGGTTCTTTATTATAGGCTGGGAGACCTGCCCAAATTCGGATTTTATCTGAAATTGCACCTATTAACGGCTGAATAATTAAACCCGTTACAGGTCTGGCAATATTTAACAAAGGTAAATCATGTGACTCTGCACCTAGAAAAGAAAAAATAGGGTTAATAGCTGTTTGTTGTAAGCCAAAACTAAACTGGATTCCTAGAAATCCTATGTTCATATTCCAAATTTGCCAAAACGAAAGTTTAGGTTTTTTAATCATTGCTTTGTTTTTTAGGTTTACTAATTCTTAAATCTTTATCTATAATAACATCTGCCAAACCCTTATGGTTTCTAATTATTTGATGTTCTATTTCTAGAACTTTTTTATTAAAATCATTAATTATATCTCTTGAGCGTTCAATTCTTGAATTTAGTGTTTCAAGATAAGTAGTTTTTATAAATAATTTATAATCTGGATTTTTTAAAAGACTTGCGTAAGTTCCTTCAACAATACAAAAATCAAATTCACTGCAAGAAATATGTTCTTTTAATATTTTATTTTGATGATAATCAACAAGAGGTTTATTTAAAATTCTACTTTTTTCTTTAAAATGAATCAAGTGAGAGTCTAATAAATCTAAGTTAACTTCATTCGACCCAACTTTACTAATGTCATTAAGTCTTGCGTAGTGATTATCTGTTGGAGGTAGTTTAAAATAGTCATCTAAATGAAAAATAAAACTTTTTAATCCTGTGTTATTTTCAATGTCTTTTTGTAGAGCATATGCAAGAGATGTTTTACCACATCCGGATTCGCCGCCTACAGAAATACACAGTTTTGAACCAGACTTTTGAATAGATGCTAATTTTTCAATTACAAAATCTGTAATTTTTTCATATCCCTTATGGTATATAATTTCATCTCCAATCACAACCCTAATTTTTTACTGCATTTCTGAAAATTTAATGCATAGTACATAAATACAATTCCTGATGCCGAAAAACCCATTTGTTCTTTTCCACCGAGTTTTAAATTATTTCCAGAAATATATTCATTAAAATTCCAGTTTTGTGAAGCGATAACTGATATAAAATCTTGAATTATTTTTTCAGCCTCTTTAATTAAACTATTATTCGAAAGGCCAAGGCAAAAGAGTCCCATCCAAACAGGCCAAATACCTCCATTATGAAAATTATAGGGTTTGTTTTTAAAAGAAAAAGAATAATTTTCTTTTAAATCTTCCCATTCAGCATCATTTTTTTTAATAACTGGCCAAAACGCTGGTATTAACATTTTAGAGATATTAGTTTTTAAAAATGATAAATATATTCTAATGCTTTCTTTTTGAGTTGCCGACAATTTAAAAATCAATAATGTAAGGGCATTTCCAGCAGCATCAAATCTTGTATTATATTTTCCAGGTAAGATACTAGAACAAAAATGTTGAATTGATTTGTCTAAAACGCTAGTAAATGATTGTTTTTGATAAACACGTCCTTGATTGGCTGTTTTTTCAGGCCAAAAATTAATTAAAGTTTTTGCTTTTAAATTATCAAATTCAGCCTCTGTTTTTTTTTGAGTTTTTAACCATAATGATTCTCCCCATAACCGTAACATATTATCATAAAGGGTATAACCATGTATTGGATATTCATCGGCCCAATTACCGCTTAAAGGTGTGTAAATCCAACCTTTACCATTTAATTCGATAGTTTTTAAATAGTTTCTACTTTTAAAAATCGAAGGGATTAGAAATACCCAAGTTTCCTCATCTTTTGTATTTAAATAATATAAACAGCACCCAACAATAAACCAAGTATTAGTATCAACTCTGCCTACTAAACTTCCATAAGAAATGTCTACATCATTTTCTTTTTCTAATACATTGGAAGGAATAATACCTTGCTTATTTTGATACTTGGCCAATGTTAGTAATGAGGCTTTTAATCCTTGAACAATAGTTTTGTCCTCTGCCAAAAGTCCTGCAATCCCACAAATTATACTATCTCTAGCCCAAATACGCTTATAATTATCAGACTCTAAAGTACTAGCTAGAATACCTTGTGAAGTGCTTAATTGCCTTAATAATTTAAGGGAATCGTTATAAAGTATATTTAGCTGATTTGACACTGGCTAATTTATTATAGGCAGATATATTCCTGCATTCTAAATAAAATAATTACCTCTATGATGTTACATTTTTTAGAGAACTAAATTTCATAATAAGTATCGTTTTATTTAATTTTTAATGTATGAAGATTATCAACGATATATTCTCCTACTTTTTCACCTTGTTTAACACCTTCATCTATCGCCATCATATAATGAATTCCGCCATATAATCGTGAAATTGCAGCTTCTTCAGAAGCATGAATGAATGATTTAAAATCTCTTGCAGGCAATCCATATTCCATTTCTGTAGTATCATTAAAACTGAAATCTTCTCCATATAATTTAGTCAAAACAATAGCTGCTGCTCTAGAAATTACCGAATGCCCACTCGTATATTCGGGAAATGGAGGGGTTTGTAATAATGGTACCCATTCTTCATCTATGTACTGATTTATCAATGTTTCAGGACGTACTAATAAACTGTTCCATTTTTCTTCCCAGCAGCTTATAAAAGCGTCAAAAAGTGCAATGGAAACATTTGTATAAGCATTTATGGTTTCGTCAAAAGTGGCGTTGGATTTTCTGGTGGTTATAGCCGTAATGCCAATCCAATGACCACCTGGTGTTATTTTTTTAGTTGCAAACATGGCATGACCTCGGTGATGTGTTACATATGGATTACAATCCCAAAAGCTAGCAATTTCTCTATAATCTGCATTAGCACCATTTCCTTTTTCATAAACTTCCATTAATTGCTTTTGAAATTCACTACCTTCAGTAAGATCAAATTCTAAAGGTGGAATAGGAGGAAACTGATTGGAAGATTTTAAAACTAAAGTCCTTATTTTATCCCAATGTGGCTCAATACCATCCATATAATCGGGTGGTGTAGGTTTCCAAAACTTGTCTTCCTCCAATATGGTGTATTTTGAATAAGTTCGTGTTTGATCATACAAATCCCCTTTGGACCATTTTAAAATGTGTTGTGCTACAAGATTTCCATATTCTTTGGAAGCATCTAGAACTTTATTTGGAAGTCCTGCATCTTGCAATTGCTGATAAGTTAATTCCTGAAAATCTGTAATTTTTTGTTCAGAAAAAATGAGTTGCTTCCCTACAACAGTAAACGCATGAAAAGAAGCTAAATGAAAATCTATGTTTTCATTAGTGGGTTCAGGGATAGCTGATAAATCTTTAATTTGACCCTCAAGTGTATTGCATTTATCGGGATATGCTTTTTGCATAACAGCATAGGATGCAACACTAGGGTACATGTAAACTCTTGAAGCAATTGGAGGAGAAAAAACATCGTAAACGATTACATCAGATAATTTTTTCATTGCAGATTGAAACAACTCTGGATTTTTAAGCTTTTCTTTATAGGCAGTATTTTCTTGGCAACCAAATAATAATAAGACACTTGCTATTATTATTGAGAAACAACTTTTCTTTAATTTATTTTTCATAATCTTTTATTTTTCAGGGATAGTGAAAATATATGATTTGTCATTATTAGAAATAACCAAAAAACGATTATCATCTATTTTTAAAATTTTTCTTGCATTTAAATTTGCTCGTAAAGGAAGATTCTTAAAAGACTTCCATTCTAATTTATTATTTATTGTTAAAACACCACCAGAGTTTGCACTACTTTCACCTAACTCAATTGAATAGTCTAAAAAGTTCCCAACAAAATAAATCTTAGTTATAT
>RDRZ01000038.1 GCA_003709165.1 Flavobacteriaceae bacterium PRS1 | reverse complement strand
ATAAAAAAAATTAAATGAAAATCCTAATTGATATCGGTCATCCAGGGCATGTGCATTATTTTAAAAATGTCGTTAAAAATTTAAAGTCTAAAGACCATTTATTAACGATGCTTTACGCTACAATGAGTGGTGTATCCTCACTTAGAGAACTTTCTATTGTATTGCTTGCTTGTGTAGGTCGTATCAGTCATTTAAACCTAAAACATTTTCCAAAGCGAAGCACTTTATCAGATGCCAACAAGAAAATAACTAGCGAAGTTCTTTGGTGCTATTTATGCAAAATTATTTAAGCGCTATGCACCATTTTTATCGGACAGCAGCCCATTAAAATCTCCTGTTAAAAATTTAAAAATCGTAGATTCTACTACAATTAGTCTCTTTATTAACATAGCGATAGGTCAAACTCATACTTTTTTCCAAAAAAGACAAGATAATTAATTGAATTATAGTCGTTTAAATTATTGATTATTTGTATATTATACTGATAATTAATTATATAGCTCTATGAAATCAGATAGTAAAATAATAAGCATTTTTAAGCAGGTAGAAGATTCCAGAAGCCATATAAACCAACTTCACAATTTGATGTCTTGCTACTAGCGGAGCTTATAATCAAAATAATTCAGCAAAATGTAAAAATTGATGTCGATTCTGCATATGGAATTGTCAATGAAAATATTAATATGGTGAAAGAGAATGATAAATTGGAAAATTTATTTAATTGTTTGGTTTATAAAATTTAAATATTATAAATTTACGACATCCTTTATGCGTTGGTCTGATACTTGGATGTTTGTGGCCCTTTCAAATTTATTAGATGAATCAGAAGAAAACAAAATATTGTTTAATAACCAATGATGTAGAAACCACTTCTATATTAAATCATCGTTTAGATGATAAAACAGCGGAGTTTGTACTAAAAGAAGGAATGCCAAGATTATTGGAGTTATATGAAAAATATAATGTAAAAGCAACTTTTTTTTATACAGCTCATATTGCCAAGCTTGTGCCTGAAGTAGTGAAAATGGTTATTCCCTATGGTCATGAAATAGGTTCTCATGGTTATACGCATGAAGTGAATCAAGCATTCGAAATATTATCTTTTGAAGAACAAAAAGAACATTTAATGAAGTCAAAAGCTATTCTAGAAGATATTTCAGGAGAGGAAGTAATTTCATTTAGGGCACCAGCTGCAAGAGTAAATAGAAATATAGCTAAAGCTTTGATTGACACCGGATTTAAAATTGACAGTTCTATTTCTTCTCAGCGATTAGATATGTTTATGTCATTTGGAGCGTTAAAAAAATTAAATTGGTTAATAACCCCACGATTACCATATTATACGAATCAACATAATATTTTTAAAAAAGGTGATAGTAAATTATTGGAAATTCCAATTTCAGCATTTGTATTCCCTTATATTGGCACTGTTATGAGGATAGCACCAATGACATTTAAAATGACAAGATATTTACTTCATCTAGAAACAATATTCAATAATAGGCCTTTTGTTTTTTTAACTCATCCTAATGAATTTATTGATGAAGTAAGAGATTTTAATAAAATTCAAAGAAGAGCTAAAAACTATTTTTCCTATTTATTAGGAGATGTATTAAGACATAAATTAAAAACAAAAAACCTTGGAGTTACCGCAATTCCGATTTTAGAAAAAGAACTGCAGTTTTTTAAAGCTCATAAATATAAATTCATAACATGTAATGATTATTATAAATTAAAATTATAGGAGAGTTAATTATGGAATGGAATGTTGGCAATGAATTTAGTAAATCATTTACAATAACCGAAGATATGGTTGTTGGTTTTGCTCAGGTTAGTAAGGATAAAAATCCAGTCCACCTTGACGAGGAATATGCGAATAAAACCATTTTTAAAAAAAGGATTGCTCACGGAATGTTATTAGGTGGTCTTATATCTTCTATTTTAGGAAATGATTTTCCAGGAAATGGGACAATATATCTTAACCAAAATATGAGTTTTAAGAAGCCTGTTTATCTGGAAGATAAAGTAACCATTGTTATTAAAATCATTACTGTTGATTCTAAGGGCTGGCTATCTCTTGAAACCAATTGTTACATAGAAGATAATATTGTGATTGAAGGGAAAGCCCTAGTTATACCACCAAAATAGCTAGTATGGAAAAATCAAAAATATCCAAGCCATATTATGAGGTCACTAAAAATATTCGTGATCAAGTAAAAAGTGGAAGTAGAAGAAAAAACTCTAATATGTTTTCTTTTTTGATGGCAAAGCTTAAAAATTATTTATTAGAAAGGTTGGCCTATAATTGTCCATTCAATAGTTTAAGAGTAAAATTCCATAAGTTGAGAGGTGTGAAAATTGGAAAAAATGTGATGATTGGATTACAGGTGACATTAGACCATTCTTATCCAGAAATGATTACAATTGAAGATGATGTTTCATTAGCAGGAAATAATTATATACTAACACATTCGAATCCTTATCCTCATTTTTCAAATGTTTTTGAGTCGTTTGTTGCTCCAGTGCATATTAAAAAAAGGGCTTGGCTTGGTATTGGTGCAATTGTATTACCAGAGGTGATTATTGGTGAATATAGTGTTATTGCTGCTGGTTCTGTGGTTACGAAATCAATTCCACCAAAGGTAATTGCAGGAGGTATACCTGCAAAGGTTCTTAAAGATATAAGTAAATTATTAGATTAGTTTAATGTGGTTTCTATTTTTTATTCTAGTAATAATATTTTCTAATGATGCTTTTTCACAAAGTAATCAATCAGTTTACCCTAAAAACAATCAGCATCTAGAAGATACGAATATCGTTTTTATTTGGAATGAGGATTTAATTGATTCCTTCTACAAGTTTCAAATAGCAACCGATAGTTTATTCCAATCATTACTAATAGATTCTAATAATATTGTATCGAACAAAATTAATTTAAGTTTATCAACTTATTATTTTCATGTTCGGTCGTACTCGAAAAATCAACTTTCCAATTGGTCTATCTCTTGTAAATTCTATTGTTTTATTCCCTCGCAATTAGATAGTTTAGAGATATGGTTGTCTTCTGATAAAGGTGTTGTTCTTGATACAAATCTTAGAGTCCAAAAATGGTTAAACAGGGTGGGAAGAAACAATGCTGTATCACCAATTTTAATAAATAACCCCTTATTTGATACTGCTGAACATTCCTTATATTTTGATGGGCAAAACCGCTTTTTGGTTTTAGATTCAAATGTTTCAGCCCACGCCAATATACCAACTAATACGGTATTAAAAAAATATACCCTAGACGAATAATGCTTACAAAAATTGGTAAGGGAGTATGGATAATACCAGCTGTTATAATTGCTCCAGGCGTTACTATTGGTGACGAAGCGGTAATTGCTACTGGTTCAGTAGTGACTAAAGACGTACCTCCAAGGACATTAGTTGCAGGCGTATCTGCAAAAGTTGTGAAAGATTTGAACTCTATATTGGAACAGATAGTATGATATAAAGTTTATAAGTAAAAATAGTGGCTTAAGTTAAGGATATCTTGTTTGACAAAAGGTATATAGTTATTGAGATAGGGTAAATCACCAAATGAAGCGGAAAGATCGTAACATAAATAATATTCGTCGCATATACACAATACTAGTATAACTGGACTATACCTGTAGAGAGTTCAGTTATGATTTGTAAAAAATAATTGATTAAGTGTCAGCAATATTGCAAGATGAAAATCAAATTTGTTTTATGAGTAATCATAAGATAAAGAGGAGTAATAATTCGTTATTGTTATATCATATAGTAATTCTTTTGAAATATAGGAAAAAAGTTATGAACAAAGAAGTTGGAGAAACTCTCAAGGCGATATGTTTTGGGATTACAGAGCGTTATGAGGTTAAGTTTATTGAAATAGGATATGAATCAGATCATGTTCATTTTTTGGTATAGAGTGTTCCAAGTTATTCTGTATCAAAGATGGTTAGGATGTTAAAGAGTATCACCTCCAAAGAGTTGTTTCGTCTTCATCTGGAGATAAAGGAAATGTTATGGGAGATAAATTTTGGACAAGTGGGTATTATGTAAATACGGTAGGACAATACTAAAATGAAGAAGCCATCCGATTTTATGTTTCAAAATCAAGTAAAGAAACAGGAGGCAAGAAAATACATTAAGAACAGCTTAAACAGTTCTAATGATACCCCTCAATAGCTCTTCAGATTAGTTCACTAAACAAAAATTTATCTTAGAAATACTAATGTTGTAAGGAAAGACTAAATAATAATTATGAGAATATTAATAGATATAGGGCACCCAGCCCATGTACATTATTTTAGAAATTTTATTAAGATAATGGAAAAAAAAGGACACTCTTTTTTAATTATTGCAAAAAATCGTAATATTACTTTTAAATTGTTGAAATTTTACGATATTCCTTTTATTAAGCGTAAGGATTACCCTTCATCTATATTGGGAAAATTATGGAATATTCCTATAACTGATTTATTTGTTATTAAAAAAGCAAGAATATTTAATCCTGATATTTTTATGGGATTTTCAGGAACTCATATTGCTCATGCAGGTAAAGTATTAGGAATCCCTTCAATTGTACTGGATGATACAGAACATGCAAAACTAGCACATTTATCATATAAATCATTTGCTACTACTATATTAACACCTAATTGTTTTAGGAAAGATTTCGGGGAAAAACATATAAGATTTGATAGTTATATGGAATTATGTTATTTGCATAAAAACTATTTTACGCCTGAAAATTCAATTCTAAAAATACTTGGTATTAAGGAAAATGAAAGATATGCTATTTTGAGGTTTGTTTCATGGGGAGCAAGTCATGATGTAGGTCATACAGGAATTACACTAGAAAATAAAATTAGAGCAGTCAAAGAAATATCCAAATATTCTAAAGTTTTTATTTCTTCAGAAAAAAAACTCCCTAGTGAATTAAAACAATATCAAATTGAAATTCCACCTGAAAGAATGCACGATGCTCTTTTTTTTGCATCATTACTTTTTGGAGAAAGTGCAACTATGGCATCAGAATGTGCAGCACTAGGTACACCAGCAATTTTTATTGACAACAATGGTAGGGGTTATACTAATGAAGAGGAAGAAAAATATAATTTGGTGTTTAATTTTACTGAATCATTAGATAATCAAGTAAAAGCAATGGAAAAAGCAATTGAAATATTAAAAATAGACAACTTGAAAAATCAATGGAATATAAGACGAGACGTTATGTTGAAAGAAAAAATTGATATTACAGCATTAATGGTTTGGTTTATTGAAGAATACCCCAGAAGTGTAAAAATTATGAAAGAAAAACCTGATTATCAATATAATTTTAGATAAGTCATGAAATTAATATCAGTAGTTGGGGCAAGACCAAACTTTATGAAAATTGCACCGTTTATAAAAGAAATTAATACGTATAATATTTTAGCAAAGGATAGAATTGAACATGTTTTAGTGCATACCGGTCAACATTATGATAATCGTATGTCAAAAACATTTTTTAAAGCTTTAAATATTCCTAAACCCAATTATAACTTGAAAATTGGATCTGGTAGTCACGGCAAACAAACAGCTCGTATGATTGAGGGCTTAGAAGAATTATTACTAAGTGAAAATCCAGATTATTTGTTATTATATGGAGACACAAATTCAACCTTATCTGGTGCCATTGCAGCATCTAAGCTAAATATTCCTATTGTACATGTAGAGGCTGGGCTCCGATCTAATAACCGGAAAATGCCAGAAAAAATAAATCGTATTGTTTGTGATCACCTTTCTTCTTTATTGTTTTCACCCACGCAATCAGGGTTTCAGAATTTAATCAATGAAGGATTTAACTCAACTAATCAAGCCCCTTTCTCTGCAGATAATCCAGGGATTTTTCATTATGGAGTTATCATGTATGATAACTCTCTGCACTTTGCTGATTTAGCTTTAAACAAATCAAATATATTAGCCGAAAATGGGTTAGCCTCAAATAAATATGTTCTTGCAACTATTCATCGGGATCATAATACAGATATTCCTGAAAATCTCATGTCTATATTTGAAGCACTTATAACAATTTCTAGACAGTTAAAAGTTGTTTTGCCTATACATCCCAGAACTAAAAAAATACTTCAATCAACGGAACAAAAAAAATTGCTAAGGAAGATTAAGAAATCTAATAATCTGCTCCTAATTCCTCCTGTTTCATTTCTGGATATGATTCAGTTAGAGAAAAATACGTCTTTAATTATTACTGATTCAGGTGGTGTACAGAAAGAATCATATTTTTTCAATAAACCCTGCATTGTATTACGACCGGAAACAGAATGGATAGAAATACTTGAGACGGGAAAAGCAAAACTCGTCTCTGCAGATTACAAGAAAATCCTTATCGCATTTGACACTCTTATCAATTTAGATAAATCTGAATTTCCACATATATTTGGAGATGGAAAGGCTGCAGAATTTATTTGCGAAACGATAATATAAAATTCTTAGTTTATGGTTTTTACAATAAATATAAATCTTTGGTCAAAACTCTTCAAACATTAAAATATGATTTTCAGAGCTTTGAAGAGTTTTTAATAAACAAAAAAAGAATAGTATTATATTCCGACACGATGTAGACCTATTACCAAAAAAAACTCTTTGCGTTTTGCAAAAAAAACACAAGCAGATATGGGTAAACAGGGTAGCTATTATTTTAGGGCAGTCCCAGAATCTTGGGTTGAGAAAATTACAGAAGAAATTGAAGGCTTAGGTCATGAGATAGGCTACCATTACGAAAATATGGATACCTGCAAAGGAAATGTTGATAAAGCTTGGGATGATTTTAGATTCCATTTAGATAAGCTTAGAAAGCTTGTTGAAGTAAAGACCATCTGTATGCATGGAAGCCCTCGTTCAAAATTTGACAATAAAGAAATTTGGAAGAAATATGATTACCGCAGTTTAGATATTATGGGCGAACCATATTTTGATATAGATTTTGATAGCGTATTTTATTTAACCGATACGGGTCGCCGTTGGGATGGTTGGAAAACAAGTGTACGCGATAAAGTACCACAGCAAGAAGAATGGATAAAACGGAGTCTTGTTTATCACTCAACTGACGATATAATAAGAGCCGTTGATGAAAATCGTCTTCCAAATCAAATAATGTTTACTTTTCACCCGCAAAGATGGCATGATAAAATGTTTCCTTGGTTGAAAGAATTGGTCTTGCAAAACATTAAAAATCAGATAAAAAAACGATTAATGTAAGAATTAAAGGAATCTTATATTATTAGGTCTCCAATCTGATTTATTAATAAAACTGATTTAACTAAAATAAATCGCTATCTTCGTACAACTCTCCCTTAAGTATTTTTATTAAATATAGTAACAAATTAAAGTTAATATATGGGGCTACTATCAACTAGAAAAGAATATCCAAAAGTAAAGAAATTACCCAAAGAGGGTTTTGGTTTGACCGGTAAAGATCTTTCTAACCAACAAGCAAATCAATTTTCAGAAAAGAGTATTATTGGAAAGACGAGTGTTTCGGTATTTACATTTATAACCAAACATTTAGATGTAACAGAAAATACCAATTTTTTAACAGCTACGGCAACACGCTTTAACATAGACAAACTGCCTCAGCATACCTATAATAACATTGTTAACCTCAAAAAAATAAATGATTCGCGTTACGTCAATAAATTTTTTGAGTCGATAAATACCAAGTTAGACAAAGGAGGTCTCTATATTAATTGTGTAGAAGCCTATAACACGCGTCGCAGACGTGTTTTAAAAAAATATATACGTCCTTTTAACTGGTTTTATTATACTGCAGATGTGGTCTTTATGCGGGTTTTCCCAAAGTTACTCATTGCCAAAAATATTTATTTTTTTATAACCAAAGGCCGAAATAGAGTCCTGACCCGCGCCGAAACTTTTGGGCGGCTGTATTCTTGTGGCTTTGAAATTATAGACGAAGAGATCATTGATAATAAACTCTATTTTGTAGCCAGAAAGATTAAAGAGCCTGTTTTTGATAGCAACCCCAGTTATGGTCTTATAGTGAGATTAAAACGTATTGGTAAAGGCGGCACAATTTTTAATGTTTATAAATTACGTACCATGTACGCTTATTCAGAATATTTACAAGAATATGTGCACAAACATAACAGCTTAAAAGAAAACGGTAAATTTAAAAATGATTTTAGAATAACAACAGAGGGTAAATTTTTTAGAAAATTTTGGTTGGACGAATTGCCCATGCTCATCAATTTGCTTAAAGGCAATATGAAATTGGTAGGTGTACGCCCTTTGAGTACTCATTATTTTAGTTTATATACCAAAGAGCTCCAAGAAAAGCGCATCTTACACAAACCGGGGCTTGTGCCACCCTACTATGCGGATATGCCTAAAAATTTAGATGAAATTATAGCTTCAGAAATGCGTTATTTAGAAGCTTATGAAAAACATCCTTTTAGAACAGATGTCAAATATTTTTTTAAAGTCTTTTATAATATCTTCTTTAAAGGTGCGCGGAGCAGTTAGTAACCTGAGTTCGACCTAATATTTGTTCACAGTTTAGATGAATTTTTATTCAATTCGAAGTCAGATTTTTGAAAGACTAACTGGTTAATTTGAGGAAATTTGGCGAGAATTGGGGAAAATTCACTAAATCCAAAGGAAATCCAAAGAAAAATAATTTTTTTTATGTGAAATTTTTAAAATATCTAGATATTCTTTCAAATCTTACCTTTTCTTTGTATTCTGTAAATTAAATCTTAGGTCGAACTCAGGTTAGTAAGTTGAACCCGCTCGACTGAAGCCATTAAGGCAAAATCTGTTTATAGCATAAATTTGTAAAAATTTGTTTTTAAAAAGCCAAAAGCCTTTTGCTTTTGGCTTTTTTATTGCCGTAAATCTAAGAATTAAACGGTATTCTTCTTTGCCCATCTTTTTCTTTATTACAAAGATTTACTGTTTACAGCAGGCAGGTGTTAAGACGTCTTTGCGAAGGAGGTATGGAAATGACAACTGTGGCCTGGCCCCTACCGTAACGGTATCGGGCGGACAATCTCTCCCTAAAAAAATAAACTTTCCTGATTAGTGTTGTCCGGTTTTTATTAATGCTTGGTAAACAATAAAATTAGTTACCGTTCATAGCCTCTTGAGGTTGTCTTAAAAAATTCAATATAACAATTGAAATAGCTTTTTGGACAACCTCATTATTTTTTACAACTTTGTAATATATAACGAACTAAAACCATAACTTGTGTTACTTTGAAAAATTAAAACTGGATAATGGAAAAATATATTAATGCATTTGTCAATGCTTTTAACGGGACTGTAGATTGGACATGGAAATCTATGCTTTTTGAAGTGCCTTGGTACTCAAACTATTTTTGGGGATTGATTGTTATTTCGCTAATCGTTTGGTTGTTGGAAATTTTATTCCCCTGGCGTAAAAATCAATCCATTATTCGAAAAGACTTTTGGTTAGATGGATTTTATATGTTTTTCAATTTTTTCGTTTTTGCAATTGTAATAAGTGGTATTTATAAAATTCTGGAATTACTATTTACCGATATTAACATTAGCTCAAAAAGTTTAGTAATAGTAGATATCAGTAATTTGCCAATGTGGTTACAATTAGTAGTTTTCTTTATTATTCTGGATTTTGTACAGTGGTTTACACATATTATGCTGCACAAATTTTCGTTTTTATGGCAGTTTCACAAAGTACATCACAGTGTAAAAGAAATGGGATTTGCAGCACATTTAAGATACCATTGGATGGAAAATATTTTATACAAACCCTTAAAAACTTTTGGCGTTATGATATTAGGTGGTTTTGAGCCTGAACAAGCCTTCATAGTTCACTTTTTTGCTATTGCTATTGGCCATCTAAACCATGCAAATATTAAGATTACCTGGGGACCATTAAAGTATGTTTTTAATAATCCGGTAATGCATTTATACCACCATGCCTATGTGCTGCCTGAAGGTAAATATGGAATTAATTATGGAATCAGTTTAAGTCTGTGGGATTATATTTTTAAAACCAATTATATTCCTGAAGATAGTGGAACCATTGAATTAGGTTTCCCTGATGAAGATGAATTTCCGAAAGGATTTTTTGGCCAGTTGGTTTCAGGTTTTGGGAATTCTAAAAAGTAATGGATAAAAAAGATTATTACAAGCAGTGACGCTAAAGTACATCAGGCAGCAATAAGACATGTAAAATTTATGTCTCAAGCTTATGCAGATGCAAAATTTGAAGTTGTAATGTATAGTGGATCTATCGATATGGTTTTAAAAGACATATTGCTTATTTAAATATAGAGTTCTCATGTCAAAATGTTTTTAAAAAACTATTCTATAAAGTTAACGACAATTATAAAATGAAATTTTATATCTTTTTAACTTATTTTAAATCCATTACCAACTTTTATATTACCTGGATTTACAAACACCAATTTACCTTCAGGAGTTTCGGTCATTAAAATCATACCTTCACTTTCTATTCCTCGCAATGTTCTTGGAGCAAGATTCACTAAAACCGTAACGCGTTTTCCAATCACTTCATCAGCAGTAAAACTCTCTGCTATTCCAGATACAATAATGCGTACATCAATTCCTGTATCTACTTTTAAGACTAGAAGTTTATTGGTTTTAGGTATTTTTTTGGCATCCAGAATTGTGCCTACACGAATATCGAGTTTTTTAAAATCGTCGAATGTAATGGTGTCTTTTTGAGGTTCTGTTACTTTATTATCGGCTTCGTTTACCTTTTTAGTGGCTTCCAGTTTATCTAATTGGACTTGTATTTCCTTATCTTCAATTTTGCTGAACAGTAATTCTGCTTTTGCTATTTGGTGACCAGCAGAAAGTAATGTTTCTTTGTTTGAAACGTCTTCCCAATTGTTCTCGTTCCGATAACTATCGGGAGCGCTCGAACTGACATTAAGGATTTTTTTAAGTTTATGAGACGTAAATGGCAAAAAAGGCTCACTTAAAATAGCTAAAGCACTTGAAATTTGAAGCGCAACATACATTATGGTTTGTACACGTGCTTCATCTGTTTTTATAACTTTCCAAGGCTCTTCATCAGCGAGATATTTGTTGCCGAGTCGCGCCAAATTCATAAGTTCGCCAAGTGCTTCTCTAAAACGATAACGTTCAATGGAGCTTGAAATAAGTGTTGGATACGCTTTTAGTTTTGCTAAAGTTTCTTCATCAACTTTTGTAAATTCGTTTGGAGTTGGAACAATTCCGTTGTAATATTTGTGTGTCAACACTACCACACGATTTATAAAATTGCCGAAAATGGCGACCAACTCATTATTATTTCGTGCCTGAAAATCTTTCCAGGTAAAATTATTGTCTTTTGTTTCTGGTGCATTTGCTGTTAATGTATAACGTAGCACATCTTGCTGATTTGGAAAGTCTTGCAAATAGTCAGGTAACCAAACTGCCCAATTTTTTGACGTAGAAAACTTGCTGTCAGCTAAATTTAAAAATTCATTTGCCGGAACATTATCAGGTAAAATATAACTGCCTTCGGCTTTTAACATCGCCGGAAAAATAATACAGTGAAATACAATATTGTCTTTGCCTATAAAATGAACCAATTTGGTGTCCTTATCTTTCCAATACAGTTTCCAATCTTTACCAACACGTTTTGCCCATTCTTTGGTTGCAGAAATGTAACCAATTGGCGCATCAAACCACACGTAAAGCACTTTACCTTCGGCATCATCAAGCGGAACCGGAATTCCCCAATCCAAATCGCGAGTTACTGCACGAGGTCGTAAGCCATCGTCAATCCATGATTTACATTGACCATAAACATTAGATTTCCAATCTTTTTTATGTCCTACAAGAATCCATTCTTTTAAAAACGCTTCGTGTTTGTCTAATGGTAAAAACCAGTGCTTGGTCTTTTTTAAAGTTGGTGTTGCTCCTGTAATTGCCGATTTCGGATTGATTAAATCGGTTGCATTATGGCTTGTTCCGCACACTTCACATTGATCTCCATAACTTTCTTCATTGCCACATTTAGGGCAAGTCCCAATCACAAAGCGATCGGCTAAAAACTGCTTGGCTTCGGCATCGTATAATTGTTCGGTCACTTCTTCAATAAACTCACCTTTATTGTACAGGGTTGTAAAAAATTCTGAAGCCGTTTCATGATGTATTTTAGCAGTTGTACGCGAATAATTATCAAAGGTAATTCCGAAGTCTATAAACGATTGTTTAATAATTTTATGGTATTTATCTACAATATCTTGAGGCGAAACACCTTCTTTTTTGGCTCTAATTGTAATAGGCACACCATGTTCGTCACTGCCACATATAAACGCAACATCGTTTCCGGTTAAACGTAAATAACGTGCGTAAATATCAGCAGGCACATACACTCCTGCCAAATGCCCAATATGAATCGGACCATTGGTGTATGGTAAAGCTGCTGTAATTGTATATCTTTTTGGTGTGTTCATTTATTTTGAAAACTAAGTCAGGTCGAGCGCAGTCGAGACCTAATTAAAAACCTCTCGTTGAGCTGCACTCACTACTTTTAGCAAATATAATTGCTTCAGTAATGTTCGAGGAGACAAAAAAGTCTATTTTGTTTTGTTTGAAGACACAAAAATACACATTTATAAAGCTTTATTGAAAAAAAATGTACATTTACAAAAAGCCTTTTTTTATGATTTTTAAACACTTCTTTTGCTGTATGCTTCTATTAGTTTTGGGAACTCCAAAAACTGTAATAGCACAAGACTCAATCTCGTCTCATTATCTTGATTCTATAAATAAAAAACTAATTCAACCTCCTTATTTAAAAGCTGGTGATACGGTTGCTATAGTAGCACCTTCAGGGATTTTAAACCATCGTGAAAAAGAAATTAACTATGCCAAAGAGTTACTTAAAAGTTGGGGTTTAAACGTTGTTATGGGCGAACATGTGTTTAGTAAATCCGGGCATTTTGCAGGTACTGATGATGAACGTGCCGAAGATTTTCAAAAAGCATTAGATAACCCAAATATAAAAGCCATTTGGGCTGCTCGTGGTGGTTATGGAACAGTTCGGATTTTAGATAAATTAGATTACACTACATTTAAAGAATACCCCAAATGGATTATTGGTTACTCTGATATTACTGCGCTACACAATCAACTAAATAACGAAGGCATAGAATCTATACATGCTTTAATGGCTACAAGTTTAACTGATGATCTGGAAGAAATCAAGGAGAATGTATCTACATTTAAGGATGCTATTTTTGGAATGCCTTTAGCTTATTCTATTGAAGGCTCAAAATACAACAAAACAGGAACAGCTTCAGGGCAATTAGTTGGTGGAAATCTCACTTTATTACACAGCATGTTAGGCTCAAAAACCAGTATTGACACCAATGGGAAAATATTGTTTTTTGAGGAAATTGGTGAATACGCTTACCATATTGACCGTATGTTGCAAAGCCTGAAACGTGCTGGATATTTTGAAAACTGTAAAGGTCTTATTGTTGGTTCTATAAGCAAGGTTAGAGAAAACACTACGCCTTTTGGACGTACAGTAGAGCAAATTATTCTCGATGTTGTTGCAGATTATAATTTTCCTGTGTTATTTAATTTTCCTGCCGGACATGAAGATGATAATCGTGCTTTAATTTTAGGACGAACAATTGAGTTAAGTGTTGGGTATGACATTTCTGAAGTTAATTTTAATGATTAGAAAATAATATTCAGTTAGTAATAGCAGTCAACAGATATCTTTACTAATACTGGAAACTTGGTAAAACAATATATGAAGTTTAATCGAACAGAAGGAAGTTTTGCTTGTATACCATCTGGCAGGCATAAAAATATTATTTCTGATTTTATGACTGTTGATCTGAATACTACAAGACAGAAAGCAATAAAAGCATGAGAACAATTTGAGATGCCGGATGTCTCTAAAACATACAAAGCACAGAAAAACCACATGAACTATGACTTATGATTAACTCTTTATTTGATCGTCGTAATTTTTCGACTTTAGATGAAAATATATACTTAAATCAGGCATCACTCGGGCTGATTGGACAACCAGCAGTGATCGCGATGCATCAATTTATTGACGGGTTCGCTCGTCATGGCAATTGCTTTATGTCTGATAAGGATGAAGTCGCCTATCTCAATTCACTGCGTACAATTGCTGCAACACTATTTGGCTGTCCTTCAACTCATATGGCAATAGTGTCGGGAGCCAGTGAAATATTAGCTCAGATTCCTTTAATGATTCAGCTCAAAGCCAACAGTACTATTGTAGCTGTATCGTCCGACTTTCCGGCAATTACTCGTCCATGGCTTCGTCAAGAGGCTCTTAAAAATTGTCAAATTATCTTCGTTGAAGATAGCCCATTAGAGAATCTAACCGATGGACTCATTGAGGCAATTAACGAAAACACTTCTGTTGTGGCAGTCAGCAGTGTGCAATACGCTACGGGGACAATGGTAGACATAAACCGCTTAAGTCAAGCCACTTCACAAGTCGGTGCTTACCTTATTGTGGATGTAACTCAAGCAGCAGGAGCAAGTGCTTTGGATGTGAGCTTATGGAATGTTGATGCCGTTGTATCCAGTGGTTATAAATGGCTGGGAGGGCATGGTGGAGTTGCATTGGCAATGATGTCCCCTCGTTTTCTAGAAAATATCCCTCCTTTACCGGGATGGATGGGTGCGCCTGATCCTTTCAACTTCAACGCAAAATCAATATTAATGGCAAACGATGCACGACGCTATACGCAATCAACCATGTCTTATGCATCTATCGCTTGTCTGACTACTGCAATTAAACAATTGTTGGCCTTAAACATAACAAAAATAGAAACCCATTCAAGAAAATTAGCAAGACTCCTTATTGAGGGTGTTTCACATTATGGTTGGTCTCCCTTTAGGCCCCTGAGTGACTCCGCAGCTTCTTCTCATATTATTGCTCTGTCTCATCAAGAAAAAACGATAGATGAAACAATGAAAATACTGGTTGATCGCAATATTTTCTGTAGTTCACGTGGGGGGAAAATCAGAGTTTCTCTTGCTCCTTACAATAATGAAAGTGATATTACCGCACTTATCCAAGCCTTAGAAATGTAATTGGCCATGTTCTTTACATCGTAAATTGCTTCTTTCATGGCGTTTTAAGTTTAGGGATTAATTCAGCAAAAAACAATTGATTATATTGATACTTTTTATAAAAAGTAGGCTCTAAATAATGATAAAAATAGAAAGTAGGATTAGATTCCTTATCTAATACTAAAAATTAAAAAGATTCCCTCCCGATAATTATCGGGATTCGTGGGAAGTGAGCATGGCACGACACAACGAACTCGGTAAAAAAGGCGAACAGCTTGCAGTGGATTATCTTATTAAAAAAGGATATACCATTGTACAGCGTAACTATCGTTTTCAAAAAGCTGAAGTCGATATTATTGCTCAAATAAAAGATACACTCGCTATTGTGGAAGTTAAAACACGTTCTACTGTAGATTTTGGAAATCCGCAAGATTTTGTAAAACCAAAACAAATTCAGCGTCTTGTAAAAGCGGTAGATGAATATGTAAACTTAAATAAACTAAATGTAGAAGTTCGTTTTGATATTATTGCGATTGTAAGACAAGGTAATAGTTATAATATAGAGCATTTAGAAAACGCTTTTTATCACTTTTAACCCTTCCGAATTTAGTTTCACTAAATCCACATTCCCTTCAAAAGGGAAGGAATTATTTTTTCATATTTTTAAAGGAGGTGTGATTTCTTCCCGAATTCTCCAGAAAGTTATCAGGAGGAAATTTGCACAAAAAACAATTATTTTATTTCATCTTAATGACCACTTTCCCTTTTGCTCTGCCTTCTTTTAAGTAAAGAAGCGCATCTATTGCTTTATCAAGATCGAAAACTTTATCTATAATAGGTTTTAACGACTGTTTTTCAATTAATACGGTTATGACGTCTAATTGTGAAGCATTGGGTTGCATCAAGACAAATTTATACATAGCCGATTTTTTCTTTGCCTGTTTGGTAATTCTCATTCGTTTTAAGGATAATAAAAAACGAATAAAAGAATTTAGTTCTAACTCTTTAGCTGTTTCATCATCCAACTCACCTATAATAGAAATTACTTTTCCACCACTTTTTATAACTTTAAAAGCATCGATGGTATAATTCTTCCCAAGTGTATCGTACACAATATCTATGTCTTTTACAATATCTAAATAGTTTTCCTTTTTATAATCTATAACTCTGTCGGCGCCTAAATTTTTTATCCAATCTACATTTTTTGTACTCGTTGTCGTGTAAACATAAGCTCCTTTTGATTTTGCATACTGAATGGCAAACGTGCCTATTCCGCCAGAACCTGCATGAATTAATACCTTATCGCCAGATTTCATGTTTGCTTTTTCAAACACCTGAATAGTTGTAAGACCTACTAACGGAATACTTGCTGCTTCTACAAAATTAAGATTATTAGGTTTTTTGGCAACTACGCTACTATCTACCGCAATATACTCGGCAAAAGTTCCATTTCTTTCTCTGGGTACTCTTGCAAATACTTCGTCATTTAATTCAAAATCGGTGACATCTTCTCCCTTTTTTATAACTATTCCGCTTACATCATAACCAATTGGAGTAGGAAAAGTTAATTTAATTGCTCTTTTTAAAGCGCCTTCAACTATTTTATAATCTATCGGATTTACAGATGCTGCGTGGATTTCGATTAATATATCGTTATTCCCAACTTTAGGAATATTAACTTCAGCAAAAGCTAAGTTGTTTTCAATTTTTCCGTACCCAGTAATCTGAAGTGTTTTCATGTGTTTATATCTATTGTTTTTTATTGGTCATCCCGATAATTATCGGGAGTTATCGGGGACCGAATGATAAATTATTTTTCCAAAAATTTCTTCAAAGCCTCAAAATCATAAGGTTTTGCACTGATTTTTTTGTCTTTATCCAGCACATAATAGGTTGGTGTTACTGTAACATTGTAAGTTTGTACTAAAGGAAAACTCCATTTTCCAAGTCCTAAAACATGTATAAATTCTGGGTATTTTAAAATTTCTCTTTGCCATCTGTTTGGTTTGTCTTCCAATCCAATTGTAACGACTTGTACTTTCCCGGTTTCTAAAGTTTTTATATACGATTGAAGCAGAGGGATTTCTTTTAAACAATGCGAACAAGTACTACTCCAAAACACAATTACATAGTGCTGTGCTGTATTTAAACCGTAAAGTGTCTGAGAGATTTTTTGTTCATTGTATTCAATTTCAAAAGAAAAATCTGGAGCTTTGTTACCAATAGATAAACTTTTAAAAAGTGTTAGTCCATCTACAAGTTCTTTATCCTCCAATTTTTCAGCTAAAGCAATTAAATAATTATCTGCGATATAGTTGGCAACTTCTTCGAAATTAGAATCAACCATTTGCTGCCATAACACTTCCAATAAGGTACTTTTAATTACAGGATTGGCATCTTTCATTGCCAAAAAAACTGCGTTGATATTCTGTTTATAAACAGTTGTATTATCTTCGGTTTCAGAAGCCAATCCGAACACATAATTAAGCATTCTTTCTATTAAAAAACTTGAACTTTGAAGTGTTTCATCATTGAAATCTACATTATCAAAAAAATGATATTTTAAGTTATTGATATAGGTTTTAATATCTTCGAACTCTTCTGGGATATACGGTTTATTGGCTTTAATAAAATGTAAAGCTATAGTGCTGGTTGCTGCTGCTTCAAAATTGATTTGTGTCTCACTTTGAGTTTTAAAAATAGAAGCTAATGCCAAAGTATCTGTACTTTGCTGCTCAAAAAAATTACCAATACTATTACTTATTAAAGCCATACTATTAGAGTATGAAGCCACCAATTGATTTTCGATTGAAGACTGATATTGTATTCCTGTTTCCTGATTAAAATCTAATTCTACATCTTCCTTGGCGTTATAAATAATATCGAAATTATTGTCTTCCTGTGGCAGTGCATATACTAACTTGTACATGCCTTGAGATACGGTTGAATCTAACTGAAATTCGAAATATCCTTTTTCGTTTACTTCTGTATTTGCTATATAAAGTGAACTTATTGGAGTGAGCTCATACAAAATAACCCATTTGTAATCTTCAGCAGGAGAAAAAGTGCCTTTTATGGTATGTTGTGCCATAAGAAGCATTGGCATTAATACAATTGCAAATACGATGTTTTTAAACATAAACTCTTTTTTATTTCTTTGTGATAATTTCACTTTCCCTTGATAGCTTAAATAAAACATCCTATCTAATCTGACAGTCACACTGAGCCTTTCGACTTCGCTCAAGATAAACTAAAGTCGAAGTGCAATGGAAACATATTGTTACTTATATTTATAATGTGAAGCATTTCTACATTCAGATAATATTTGAAGCATATCAAAATTACCTGAAATTAATGCTTCTTTTTTGGCTCTTGACCAGCCCTTTATTTTCTTTTCGAAATAAATAGCTTGTAAAACATCATTAAATTCTTGATAGAAAACCATAACTAAAGGTCTTCTTTTAAATGTATAACTATCTTCTTTATTCCCAAATTGATGTTCTTTAAACCTCTTGTCAACATTATTTGTAATTCCAGTATAATAAGAATTGTCCGAACATTTTAATATGTAAACGTAATAAAAATACATTTTTAAATAATAATTTATGAGGCTTCGACTGCGCTCAGCCTGACATTAAAACATTAATTGATGAAAACTCGACTGCGCTCAGCCTGACAT
>RDRZ01000037.1 GCA_003709165.1 Flavobacteriaceae bacterium PRS1 | reverse complement strand
TGGTAAATTAATATTATCGTAATTAATTAGAATTGAGGTTGAGATGTTTAATAGGTTTACACATCTTTACGAAGAATTTGATCCAACGGGCACAGATGATGGAATATCTCTTCCAATTGGTGATTATTATTATACCAGCTATGGCATTGAATACAGCTCAGACAGAAGAAATTCGTTTTTTTATAGTTTAGACACTTCTATTGGTACTTTTTTTAACGGTAAAAAATACTCTATGAGAGCTTTTTTAACTTGGCGTATACAACCACATTTTTCAACCTCAATTCTAATTAATTACGATAATATTAATTTACCAAATCCATATCCAGATGCTAAAATTTGGTTAATAGGGCCAAAATTTGACATAACTTTTAATAAGAATTTATTTTGGGCTACTTTTATACAATATAGCAGTCAACGTGATAATTTTAGCATAAATACAAGACTGCAATGGCGTTTTGCACCATTATCAGATTTATTTGTAGTTTACAACGATAATTATTTTACCGATAATGTATTTGCGCCTAGAGTGCGTTCGTTTAATGTTAAATTAACATATTGGCTTAATATTTAAAAAATGGAAAACGCTCCCTTAATTACTGATGACACTATTGTATTTGGCATATTAATGTTGGCTTTAGGGCTGATTTTTTATACTGAATCTATAAAAACAGGGTTTTGGCCTAAATTTTACAAAATAGTTCCAGGACTTTTTATGGCATATATGATTCCTGCTCTTTTTACAACTGTGGGACTCATTGCCCCTGAATGGAAAACTACAGACGCATCTGGAAATATTGTTGAACATAGTACAAGCCTTTATTATGTATCAAGTCGTTATTTATTACCAGCCGCTTTGGTTTTAATGACCTTAAGTATTGATTTAAAAGCTGTTTTTAATTTGGGTTGGAAAGCATTGATTATGTTTTTTACAGGAACCATTGGAATCGTAATTGGAGGTCCAATTGCTATACTTCTAATCTCAATGGTATCACCAGAAACCGTTGGAGGTGCTGGACCAGATGCTGTATGGAGAGGCTTATCTACGCTTGCAGGAAGTTGGATTGGTGGAGGAGCTAACCAAACTGCAATGTTGGAAATTTACAGTTATAACCCAACAAAATATGGAAATATGGTATTTGTTGATATTGTAGTTGCTAATATTTGGATGGCATTATTATTAATTGGAATAGGAAAACGAAAACGAATTAACAAATGGCTTGGAGCTGATACTTCTGCTATTGAAACCTTAAAAGAAAAAGTATCAACTTTTGCTGAAAAAGTAAAGCGAAACCCATCATTAACCGATTTAATGATTATTGCAGCTATTGCATTTGGCACAGTAAGTTTTTCGCATTTGTGTTCTAATTTCTTAGCTCCATTCTTTGACGATTTTGTTGCAAATATTGAATCTGCTTCAACCAGAAACATCTTTACCTTTTTAGGATCAAAATTCTTTTGGATGATAAGTATCGCTACTATTATAGCTATACTCCTATCATTTACAAAGGCAAGAAATTATGAAGGTGCTGGAGCCAGTAAGTTTGGCAGTGTTTTTATATACATTTTAGTAGCAACTATAGGTATGAAAATGGACTTAACTCAAATATTTGATAATGCAGGATTGATTGCTGTTGGTGTAGTTTGGATGACTATACATGCAGCTTTATTAATTGGTGTTGCAAAACTTATAAAAGCTCCTTATTTCTTTTTAGCTGTTGGTAGCCAAGCTAATGTTGGTGGAGCAGCTTCTGCACCTATTGTTGCCTCGGCGTTTCATCCATCATTGGCTACTGTTGGTGTGCTATTAGCTGTTGTAGGTTATGCTATTGGAACAGTAGCTGCCATTTTATGTACCATATTAATGGAGTTGGTTGCTGTAAGTTAATTGTAAATATTGTATTCTCTTAATTTTTTTAAAACCATAATTATATGATATTTGGCATCATAAATTTTATTAAATGAAAAAAACATTTCTTCTACTCGTAATTATATTTACTTTTTCATGTACGAAAAAAGAACCTGATTTAATTGTAACAGGTAATATAAAAGGATTAAAAAAAGGAACGCTATACCTTCAAAAACTAAAGGATACTGTTTTAGTTACTTTAGATTCATTAGAGATAATTGGAGAACTTCAATTTGAATTACACAGCGATTTGGATGAACCCGAAGTATTGTATTTAACTCTTGATAAAAACAGTTCTAACATCCATAGAATATCATTTTTTGCCAATAAAGGTATTACCGAAATTAATACAACACTGAAACGTTTTGCTTATGATGCAAAAATTAAAGGTTCTGCACAACAAGAGTTGTATAAAGAGTATTCTGGTATTATTTCAAAATTCAACAATCAACAATTAGATTTAATTAAAAGTAGATTTGAAGCACAACAAAGTGGAAATGATTCTTTAATTGAAGCTGCAAACTTTGATGCTGATAACCTTATTAAACGAAAGTATTTATATACAGTTAATTTTGCCTTAAATAATATTGACAGTGAAGTTGCTCCTTACGTAACACTTACAGAAATTTATGACGCCAATATTAAATATTTAGATACTATTTACAATTCATTGCCAAAAGATATTGCGAATTCTAAATATGGAAAAGCATTAAATACTCATATTAAAAAACGTAAAGAAGAAGATAATTAATACTAAAAAACTCGCTTAAAGCGAGTTTTTTGTTTACTATAATTTGTTGATTTTTTCTATTAAAACTCTGCCTTTATCTTCAAGTTCATTGTTAATAGCCTTAAAGTGTGCTTTCTTATTTTCAACACTTCTATCATTAACTTTAGCAATGAGATCATCAAAAACTGCAATAGCTTCATCTATAATAGCCTCGCTATTTTTAGTGTCTTTATCTGTATTTGAATATTCCCATACATAAACCGCCTCAATGATATCTCCTAAAACATAATTGATATCTTTCTTTAGGTTTCTTACGTTTCCCATAGTTTTTACATTATTTATTTGTCATTCCCAAGAATCCCGATAACTATCGGGAGGGAATCTAATTTATTTAGTTTGCAAAATTACACATAAACTTCTAAAAGTTTAGCATTTCTTGCAGTTATTTGATAGGTTTTTATTGCTGAAGGGAGCAGGACAATTTCGCCTTTTTTTATTTTTTCTGAAAATAAATCAGTTGAAATTTCAGCTTCACCATCAACACATATATAAATTATAAATGAGTCCTCTTCATTTTGTTTTTGAATAATGCCATCAAGTGGAAGAAAATTGGTTGTGAAGTAAGGACAACTCACCATTTGGTTAGATTGGTTTTCTGCTTTTAAATATGAGATCCTAAAATCGTCTTTCATATTAAAATCAATGGCATCAATCGCTAAATCGTTATGTAAGTCTCTTGAGTTTCCTTCATCATCTACTCTATCCCAATCGTAAACGCGATAGGTAATATCGCTTGTTTGTTGAATTTCAGCAAGCATTATTCCTGCGCCAATGGCATGAACACGACCAACTTCAATAAAATAAGAGTCGCCATCTTTTACTTTATCAAAATTTAAAATTTTAGGAAGTGTTTTGTCTTCAAGATAATTTAAATACGTTTCTGGAGTAATTTTTTGGTTAAAACCTACAATTAAATTTGAGCCTACATCTGCTTGCATAACATACCACATTTCGGTTTTTCCAAATGAGTTATGACGTTTTATTGCCAATTCATCATTTGGATGTAGCTGGATTGATAAGTCTTCTTTGGCATCTATAAACTTAATTAGTAACGGGAATTTATTTCCGAAGACTTTGTAATTCTTCTCTCCAATTAAATCGCCTTTAAACAGTTCTAAAAGTTCTTTTAAAGTTTTTCCTTTTAATTCACCATTAATAACTATTGAAGTATCACCATCCACATCGCTAATTTCCCAACTTTCGCCAATATTTGGCAAATCATTTTGTTTATTGAGAAGTGCTTTTAATTTTTGTCCTCCCCAAATTTTTTCTTTTAAAATGGGCTTGAATTTTAATGGATATAAAATCTTAATCATAAATTACTGTCCTGAATAGGTTACAAAATTTCGAGGTGTTTCAAAAAGCGTGATTTCTACATCTAATGCACTCTCCAATTTCGGTTTAATTTTATTGTAAATCACTACTGCTATGTTTTCGGCAGTTGGGTTTAATTCTTTAAATTCTGGAACTTCAACATTAAGGTTTTTATGGTCGAAAGAATCTTCAACTTCGGTTTTAATAATGTCTTTTAATATTTTAATATCTATAACATAACCTGTTTCTGTATCAATCTTACCCGTTACACTTACAATAAGTTCATAGTTGTGTCCATGATAATTTGGGTTACTACACTTGCCAAAAACTTCAATATTTTTAGCATCACTCCAATCTTTTCTGTACAATCGATGTGCTGCGTTGAAATGCGCTTTCCTGCTAACTGTTACTCTCATCGGATAAAATGTTTATATGTTCGTAAAATTTTTCAAAAATAATTTTAAACCATTCGGTATAAATATCAGGTTGCAAAGCAATGTCAAGCTTTACGTCTTTTAATAACATCCATTTCCAATCTACAACTTCTTCATTATTAATTTCAGGTTCATCATTATATGTTCCTAAAAGCACATGATCGTATTCATGTTCAGTCAATCCATTATCAAAAGGTGCTTTGTATATAAATGAAATAGATTCTTTTAAATCGGTAACAAATCCCATTTCTTCTTTTAAACAACGCTTTCCTGCTTCAATATTAGGTTCTCCATCTCGTTGATGACTACAACAGGTATTTGTCCAAAGCAAAGGAGAATGATATTTACTTGATGCCCGTTGCTGTAACAACAATTCATTTTTATCATTAAATACAAATACAGAAAAAGCACGATGCAATATCGCTTTTTCATGAGCTTCAAGTTTAGGCATCAATCCTATTTGCTCATCATTTTCATTAACAAGAATGACTTTTTCTTCTATCATGTTGTAAAAATACCAAGTAAAATTTTAAAATATGTCAATGTCTTCATAAAAATAAAAAGACCTTTAATCTATAATTCCAAATGAGGCTAATAATAGTATCTTTGCAACCGATTTGCAATAAAGAATATGAGTTTTATAAGTGAAATAAACAGACGACGAACCTTTGGTATTATTTCTCATCCTGATGCTGGAAAAACTACGCTGACCGAAAAGTTATTACTTTTTGGTGGAGCAATACAAGAAGCTGGTGCAGTAAAAAGTAACAAAATTAAAAAAACAGCTACGAGCGATTTTATGGAAATTGAGCGTCAACGTGGTATTTCTGTCTCAACTTCAGTTTTAGCGTTCGAATACAATGGCATAAAAATTAATATTTTGGACACGCCAGGACATAAGGATTTTGCTGAAGATACCTTTAGAACACTAACTGCTGTCGATAGTGTAATTGTGGTCATTGATGTTGCAAAAGGTGTTGAGGAACAAACTGAAAAATTGGTAGAAGTATGTAGAATGCGGAACATACCAATTATTGTTTTTATCAATAAAATGGATCGTGAAGGTAAAGATGCTTTCGATTTGTTGGATGAAATAGAACAAAAATTAGGATTGAGAGTAACGCCATTAAGTTTCCCTATTGGAATGGGTTACGATTTTAAAGGCATCTACAATATTTGGGAAAAGAATATAAATCTTTTTAGTGGAGATAGTAGAAAAAATATAGAAGATACTTTAGAGATTTCAGATTTAAACACTGAAGAATTAGACATACTTGTTGGTAAAACTTCGGCAGATACACTAAGAGAAGAATTAGAATTGATTGAAGGTGTTTACCCAAAATTTAATAAAGACGAGTATTTAAATGGAACTTTACAACCTATATTTTTTGGTTCTGCTCTAAATAATTTTGGTGTACGTGAATTGTTGGATTGCTTTATAGAAATTGCTCCAAAACCAAGACCGAAACAAAGTGAAGAACGTTTGGTAAATCCTGAGGAAACAAAGTTTACAGGATTTGTTTTTAAAATTCACGCCAATATGGATCCTAAACACAGAGATCGTTTAGCATTTATAAAAATTGTATCGGGAGAATTTAAGCGAAACACTCCATATCTACACGTAAGGTTAAACAAGAAATTAAAGTTTTCAAGTCCAAATGCTTTTTTTGCTGAAAAGAAACAAATTGTTGACGTTTCTTTTCCTGGCGATATTGTTGGACTGCACGATACTGGGAATTTTAAAATTGGAGACACTTTAACCGAAGGGGAGATACTAAATTACCAAGGCATACCAAGTTTTTCACCAGAACATTTTAGGTATATTAACAATGCTGATCCTTTAAAATCGAAACAACTAAATAAAGGCATTGATCAATTGATGGACGAAGGTGTTGCGCAATTATTTACTTTAGAGCTTAATGGCAGAAAAGTAATAGGAACTGTTGGTGCTTTACAATATGAAGTGATTCAATACCGATTGGAGCATGAATATGGTGCAAAATGCACTTACGAAAATCTGAATGTACATAAAGCATGTTGGGTTGAACCTGAAGATGTTAAAAGCGAAGAATTCGCTGTCTTTAAACGTGTAAAACAACGTTTTTTAGCAAAAGACAAACAAAATCAATTGGTGTTTTTGGCAGATTCATTATTCACTTTACAGCTTACCGAAGAAAAATATCCTACTATCAAGTTCCATTTAACATCCGAATTCAAGTAAAAAAAGTTTTTTTAAAGTGAAAATCTAATATTTATATCGATTTTATGAGTATTTATTTGTTTTTAATCGGATTTATTATACATTTGAACGATATATTGATTATTAATTAATTTTGTTAAATAGATTTATCGACAGATTCATAACCCCAAAGATGAACTACTTATGGAAACTCTAACAAATGTTTTCAGTAATGAGAATATTACTGTAACCTTCGAACCTTGTGTTTGTATTCACGCAGAAAACTGTGCTAAAGAACTTTCTGAAGTTTTCAGGACTTCTATTATTCCATGGATTAATCTGGATGCATCAAAATCTAAACGAATTATTGAACAAATAAATCGTTGCCCTTCTGGTGCTTTACAATATAAACTTAACACTAAAAAGGTTAGTGCATAATCTTATGCAAAAAAAAATCCCTCTGAAATTAATCAAAGGGAATATTTTTATGCTTGACCTGTTGGTCCAAAATTAAGAGGAATTGGTGGCTGTTTATAATCTTTAATTTCGCCATGAGCATTTTCAAACCGCTTCACATTTTCATTTAAAGCTTTAGCTAAACGTTTTGCGTGTTGTGGTGTCAAGATAATTCTTGACTTCACCTTGCTCTTTGGTGTTCCAGGCATTATATTCACAAAATCCAATACAAATTCAGAAACAGAATGATTTATAATTGCTAAGTTGGAATAAATTCCTTCAGCAATTTTTTCGTCTAATTCAATATTAATCTGACCTTTTTTGGATTTATTTTTATCTTCAGCCATAATTTAATTATTAATATACTTAAATAAAATCAGCATAGATTTGATTTTCAATCCATTAATCTGCAACAGAATTTCCAACATCTTTTTAAGATAAATTCATTTCTTCTTTTACCTGCATCATTTCGTCAAATTCTTGCTTAGAACCAACAATAATGTTTTCGTAGTTTCTCATTCCTGTTCCTGCAGGAATTCTATGACCAACAATAACATTTTCTTTAAGTCCTTCAAGATAATCAATTTTTCCAGCAACTGCAGCTTCATTCAAAACCTTTGTGGTTTCTTGGAAGGATGCAGCCGAAATAAATGATTTAGTTTGCAATGATGCTCTTGTAATACCTTGAAGAATTGGCATTGCAGTAGCGGGCTTTGCATCTATAGCTACAACAAGTTTTTTATCTTCACGACGTAAAATAGAATTTTCATCACGTAACTCTCTGGCAGTAACCATTTGTCCAGGTTGTAGATTTTCGGAATCTCCCGCATCATCAACTATTTTATTTCCAAATATTCCGTCATTCTCTTCAATAAAATCTGATTTATGAACCAACTGGTTTTCCAAGAAAATAGTATCGCCCGAATCGACAATCATAACTTTACGCATCATCTGTCTCACAACAACTTCAAAATGTTTATCGTTAATTTTTACACCTTGTAATCGATACACTTCTTGAACTTCATTAACCAAATATTGTTGTACTGCTGAAGGTCCTTTGATATTTAAAATATCATTAGGTGTAATTGAACCATCAGATAAAGGCATACCAGCTTTTACATAATCATTTTCCTGAACAAGAATTTGATTCGATAATTTCACCAAATATTTCTTTATATCTCCAGTTTTTGATTCAATAATGATTTCTCTATTTCCTCTTTTAATTTTTCCGAAAGAAACCACACCATCAATCTCACTTACTACTGCTGGGTTAGAAGGGTTACGAGCTTCAAACAACTCAGTAACTCGTGGCAAACCACCAGTAATATCACCAGCTTTAGAAGACTTACGAGGAATTTTTACTAAAATTTTACCAATGTTTATCTTCTCACCATCATCAATCATTAAATGCGCACCAACTGGTAAATTATAAGAACGAATTACTTCGCCTTTAGTATCTAAAATCTGTAAAGTTGGTATTAGTTTTTTGTTTCTGGATTCAGAAATAACTTTCTCTTGGAAACCTGTTTGCTCATCAATTTCAACTTGAAACGTAACACCTTGTTCAATATTCTCATATTGAATCTTACCTGAAAATTCTGAAATGATAACTCCGTTGTATGGATCCCATCGGCAAATAACATCTCCTTTTTTAAGTTTTTTACCATTTTTAACGTAAATGGTTGAACCATAAGGAATGTTATTTGTGCTTAAAACAATTCCTGTATTAACATCTAAAAGTTTAAGTTCGGAGGTTCTGGAAATTACAATATCTATTTCATTCCCATCATTATCAGTGCCTTTAACAGTTTTTAAATCTTCAATTTCAGCTTTACCATCAAACTTAACTTGAAGTTTGTTTTCTTCTGAAATGTTTCCTGCAATACCTCCAACATGGAACGTACGAAGTGTTAATTGTGTTCCTGGTTCACCAATAGATTGTGCTGCAACTACTCCAACTGCCTCACCACGTTGCACCATTTTACCTGTTGCAAGATTTCGTCCATAACACATTGCACAAATACCTTTCTTTGCTTCGCAAGTTAGAGCTGAACGCACTTCGATAGCATCTAAAGGAGAATCTTGAATTGCTTTAGCTACATCATCATGAATATGACCACCTGCAGCAACCAATAATTCTTCAGTTAAAGGATTATAAACATCATATAATGAAGTTCGTCCAACAATTCTATCTTCTAAAGTTTCTACTATTTCTTCATTCTTTTTAAGTGCTTCGACAGTTACACCTCTTAATGTACCACAGTCCTCAATATTTACTATAACATCTTGAGATACATCTACTAAACGACGTGTTAAATAACCAGCATCAGCAGTTTTTAGAGCTGTATCTGCAAGTCCTTTACGAGCACCATGTGTTGAAATAAAGTATTCTAAAATTGAAAGTCCTTCTTTAAAATTAGAAAGAATAGGATTCTCAATAATTTCACCTCCACCTGAGCTTGATTTTTTCGGCTTAGCCATTAATCCACGCATACCAGTTAACTGTCTAATCTGTTCTTTAGATCCACGAGCACCTGAGTCAAGCATCATAAATACTGAATTGAAGCCTTGTTGGTCTTCTCTAATTCGCTTCATCGACAACTCGGTTAGTTCTGCATTTGTAGATGTCCAAATATCTATAACTTGATTATAACGCTCGTTATTGGTTATAAGTCCCATATTATAGTTTGCTTTAATAGCATCCACTTCCTTTTTAGCAGCAGCAATCATTTCATGTTTTTCTGGTGGTATAATAATATCTCCGAGACTAAATGATAAACCTCCTTGAAACGCAAATTTAAATCCTAATGTTTTAATTTTATCAAGGAACTCTGCTGTTTCTGGTACACTTGTCGCTTTTAAAATATCTCCAATAATATCTCTTAAAGATTTTTTAGTTAAGACTTCGTTAATATATCCAGAAATTTCCGGAACGGTTTCGTTAAATAAAACACGACCAACTGTTGTATCTATAATTTTAAGAACTAATTCTCCTTCTTCATTATAATCTTTGGTTCTAACTTTTATTGCAGCATTTAAATCTACTTTCTTTTCATTATATGCAATTGTTACCTCATCTGGAGAATAAAACGTTAGACCTTCACCAATAACTTTAGCTTCAGGTGTCGATTTACGTAATTTGGTCATATAATACAATCCGAGCACCATATCTTGAGAAGGTACTGTAATTGGAGAACCATTTGCTGGATTTAAAATATTATGAGAAGCTAACATTAATAGTTGCGACTCAAGAATTGCTTCTGGCCCTAAAGGTAAATGAACAGCCATCTGGTCGCCATCAAAATCGGCATTAAATGCTGTACAAACTAAAGGATGTAATTGTATTGCTTTACCTTCAATAAGTTTTGGTTGAAAAGCTTGAATACCGAGTCTGTGTAAAGTAGGAGCACGATTTAAAAGGACTGGATGTCCTTTTAAAACATTTTCTAAAATATCCCAAACTACTGGCTCTTTTCTATCTATTAATTTTTTTGCAGATTTAACGGTTTTAACAATTCCCCTTTCAATTAGTTTTCTAATGATAAAAGGTTTGTAAAGTTCGGCAGCCATATCTTTAGGAATACCACACTCAAATAATTTTAAATCTGGGCCTACAACAATAACCGAACGTGCAGAATAATCAACACGTTTCCCTAACAAGTTTTGACGGAAACGTCCTTGCTTACCTTTTAGTGAATCGGATAAGGATTTTAATGGTCTGTTTGAATCTGTTTTTACTGCTGAAGATTTACGAGTGTTATCGAATAATGAATCTACAGATTCTTGTAACATTCGTTTTTCGTTACGTAGGATTACTTCAGGAGCTTTAATTTCTACAAGCCTTTTAAGACGATTGTTACGAATAATTACTCGTCTGTATAAATCGTTTAAATCGGAAGTCGCAAAACGTCCTCCATCAAGAGGTACTAACGGACGCAATTCTGGCGGAATTACCGGAACAGCTTTTATAATCATCCATTCGGCACGATTCTCTCTATTTTTATTAGATTCTCTTAATGCTTCAACAACCTGAAGGCGTTTTAATGCTTCGGTTTTACGTTGTTTAGAAGTTTCATTATTTGCTTTATGACGCAATTCAAAAGACAAGGCATCTAAATCAATTCTTGACAACAATTCTATTAAACACTCTGCTCCCATTTTTGAAATAAATTTCTCTGGATCAGAATCGTCTAAATATTGATTTTCTTGCGGAAGAGATTCTAGAATATTCAAGTATTCTTCTTCTGTTAAGAAATCCATTTTTTGAACTGGTTCACCTTCAGCATTCATTGCATTCCCTGGTTGAATGACAACATAACGCTCATAATAAATAATCATGTCTAACTTTTTAGATGGTAATCCTAGAAGGTATCCAATTTTATTTGGTAAAGAACGGAAGTACCAAATATGTGCTACAGGAACCACAAGATTTATGTGTCCAACCCGATTACGACGTACTTTCTTTTCGGTAACTTCAACACCACAACGGTCGCAAACAATGCCTTTATATCTAATACGTTTATATTTTCCACAAGCACATTCAAAATCCTTTATTGGACCAAAAATACGCTCACAAAATAATCCATCACGTTCTGGTTTATGTGTTCTATAATTTATAGTTTCTGGTTTTAAAACTTCTCCGCGTGAGGCGCCTAAAATAACCTCTGGAGATGCTAAACCAATTGAGATTTTATTAAATCTCAATATTGTATTCCTATCTTGATATCTTGCCATGTTTTTCTAGTATTCAGTGTTCAGTATTCAGTGCCAACTGATTGTTGGTTACTACTAACTATTTTTATTCTTCTAATCTAATGTCTAAAGCTAAACCTTTCAATTCGTGCATAAGTACGTTGAAAGATTCTGGCAATCCTGGTTCTGGCATTGGCTCTCCTTTTACGATAGCTTCGTAGGTTTTAGCTCTACCAATTACATCATCAGATTTTACTGTTAAAATTTCTCTTAATGTTGCAGATGCACCATAAGCTTCTAGTGCCCAAACTTCCATCTCTCCAAAACGTTGCCCTCCAAATTGTGCTTTACCACCAAGTGGTTGTTGTGTAATTAAAGAGTAAGGTCCTATTGATCGTGCATGCATCTTATCGTCAACCATGTGACCAAGTTTCAGCATATATATTACTCCAACTGTTGCTGGTTGATCGAAGCGTTCTCCTGTTCCGCCATCGTACAGATACGTATGACCAAATCTTGGAATTCCAGCTTCGTCTGTAAATTCATTAATTTGATCTAAAGTTGCTCCATCAAAAATTGGTGTCGCATATGTGCGTCCTAATTTTTGACCTGCCCAACCTAAAACGGTTTCGTATATCTGTCCAATGTTCATACGAGAAGGTACACCAAGTGGGTTTAATACTATATCGACTGGTGTTCCATCTTCTAAAAACGGCATATCTTCTTGACGAACAATACGAGCAACAATACCTTTGTTACCATGTCGTCCTGCCATTTTATCTCCAACTTTTAGTTTACGCTTTTTAGCGATATAAACTTTAGCAAGTTTGATGATTCCTGCAGGCAATTCGTCTCCAACAGAAATGGTAAACTTCTCGCGTCTTAACGACCCTTGAAGGTCATTTTCTTTAATTTTATAGTTGTGGATGAGTTCTGAAATAAGAGCATTTGTAGTCTTGTCGGTTGTCCATTTTCCAGAAACTAAATGCGCATAATCATCTACCGAATTTAACATTTTTAAAGTGAATTTCTTCCCTTTTGGGAATACTTCTTCTCCCAAATCGTTAAAAATGCCTTGTGCAGTTTTACCTCCAATAATTACAAAAAGTTTTTCAACTAATATTTCTTGTAAACTATCAAACTTGTTATCGTAAATATCTTCTAAATTGTTAATATCTATTTTATCCTGAGCTCTTTTATGCTTGTCTTTTACGGCACAAGCAAATAATTTTTTATTAATTACTACGCCATGTAAAGAAGGAGATGCTTTTAAAGATGCATCTTTAACATCGCCAGCTTTATCTCCAAAAATTGCTCTTAACAATTTTGCTTCTGGAGTTGGGTCACTTTCTCCTTTAGGAGTAATTTTACCAATAAGTATATCATCTGGCTTAATTTCGGCTCCAATACGAATCATTCCGTTCTCATCAAGATCTTTTGTAGCTTCTTCTGAAACATTTGGAATATCACTCGTTAATTCTTCATTACCAAGTTTTGTATCTCTTACTTCTAAAGAATACTCATCAATATGGATGGAAGTGAAAATATCATCACTTACTACTTTTTCTGAAATAACAATAGCATCCTCAAAATTATATCCTTTCCAAGGCATAAAGGCTACTTTCAAATTTCTACCTAAGGCTAATTCACCTTTTTGAGTTGCATAACCCTCACATAATACCTGTCCTTTAGTAACTTTATCACCTTTAACAACTATTGGTTTAAGGTTAATAGAAGTACCTTGATTTGTTTTTCTGAATTTTGTTAACTTATAAGTAATAATATTACTATCAAAACTAACCATTGCTTCTTCATCTGTACGATCGTATTCAATAATAATTTCGTCTGCATCAACATATAGTACTAATCCATTCCCTTGAGCATTAATTAATACTCTAGAATCTGACGCTACCTGACGTTCGAGCCCTGTACCAACAATTGGTATTTGTGGTCTTAATAATGGTACTGCTTGACGCATCATATTAGATCCCATTAATGCTCTATTTGCGTCATCATGCTCCAAGAAAGGTATTAAAGACGCTGAAATAGATGAGATTTGGTTTGGTGCAACATCAATATAATGTAGATCCTTTGGCTTTACTACCGGAAAATCGCCTTCTTGACGCGCAATTACAGTATCTTTTAAAATCTTACCATTTTCGTCAACTGGAATATTAGCTTGAGCGATTAACTTCTCTTCTTCTTCTTCAGCACTTAAATAAATTGGCTCTCCCTTAATATCGACAACTCCGTTTTCAACTTTTCTATATGGTGTTTCGATGAATCCCATACCATTTATTTTGGCATAAACACTTAATGAAGATATTAAACCAATGTTTGGTCCTTCAGGTGTTTCTATTGGGCATAAACGTCCATAATGTGTGTAATGAACATCTCGAACCTCGAAACCTGCTCTTTCTCTGGATAATCCACCTGGTCCTAATGCCGATAAACGACGTTTATGAGTTAGCTCTGCTAATGGATTTGTTTGATCCATAAATTGAGATAATTGGTTTGTACCAAAGAATGAATTAATTACCGATGATAATGTTTTAGCATTAATTAAATCGATTGGTGTAAATACTTCATTATCCCGAACATTCATACGTTCACGAATTGTTCGTGCCATACGAGCTAAACCTACACCAAATTGTGAAGACAATTGTTCTCCAACTGTACGAACACGGCGATTTGATAAGTGATCGATATCATCAATCTCTGCTTTAGCGTTTATTAATTCGATTAAATATTTTACTATAGTAATAATATCTTCTTTAGTAAGAACTTTTTTATCCATATCGATATTAAGTCCTAACTTTTTGTTCATTCTATAACGACCTACTTCTCCTAAATTATAACGTTGTTCGCTAAAGAATAATTTATCAATAATACCTCTTGCAGTTTCTTCATCTGGTGGTTCTGCATTACGTAATTGACGGTAAATATGTTCTACAGCTTCTTTCTCGGAATTTGTAGGGTCTTTTTGTAATGTATTGTGAATAATTGCATAGTCTGCGAGTTGTCCATCTTCTTTATGTAAAAGAATGGTTTTAACTTTAGCACCAATTATTTCCTGAATATTTTCTTTATCTAATTCTGTATCTCTGTCCAAAACAATTTCGTTTCTTTCGATAGATACAACTTCTCCTGTATCTTCATCTACAAAATCTTCATGCCAAGTGTTAAGCACACGAGCAGCAAGTTTACGACCAATCACCTTTTTTAATCCTGATTTTGATACTTTAATTTCTTCAGCAAGATCAAATATTTCAAGAATATCTTTATCTCTTTCAAAACCAATAGCTCTAAAAAGTGTTGTTACAGGCAATTTTTTCTTTCTGTCTATATATGCATACATCACTTGATTGATGTCTGTAGCAAATTCTATCCAAGACCCTTTAAAAGGTATAACTCTTGCAGAATATAATTTTGTGCCATTTGCATGAAAGGATTGTCCAAAGAAAACACCTGGCGAACGATGCAATTGTGAAACTACAACACGTTCTGCACCATTGATACAAAATGTACCTCGTGGTGTCATATATGGAATTGTGCCTAAATACACATCTTGAACAATGGTCTCGAAATCCTCATGTTCGGGATCTGTACAGTACAATTTGAGTCTTGCTTTTAGCGGAACGCTATACGTAAGACCTCTTTCTATACATTCTTCAATTGTATATCTTGGTGGATCTATAAAATAATCCAAAAATTCTAATACAAATTGATTACGAGTATCTGTAATTGGGAAATTTTCCATAAAGGTATTGAATAACCCTTCGGAACCTCTTTCTTCTGATTTTGTTTCTAACTGGAAAAAATCCTGAAAGGATTTAATCTGAATATCCAAGAAATCCGGATATTCTGTTCTATTTACAATAGATGAGAAATTTAATCTTTCAGCTTGTGTTGCTAACATCGATGAACGAAATTTTGATTAAAAATTATTTTTGCGTGTATATTACTTTTATATACACATAAGTGTCCTAGGTCGTATCACGCTCAAAATGTGACAGACCTAAACCATATGTAGTAGTTTAGTTGGGCTTATTTAAGCTCAACTTCTGCTCCTGCTTCTTCTAAAGAAGTTTTAAGCGCTTCGGCTTCATCTTTAGATACACCTTCTTTTATAGTACTTGGTGCGCTATCAACCAATCCTTTAGCATCTTTTAATCCTAAACCTGTTAATTCTTTAACTAGTTTTACAACTGCAAGTTTAGAAGCTCCAGCTGCAGTAAGGATTACATCAAATTCTGTTTGCTCTTCAGCGGCTTCTACACCACCATCAGTAGGTCCAGCAACCGCTACTGCAGTAGCAGCAGGCTCTATACCATATTCTTCTTTTAATATACCAGATAATTCGTTAACCTCTTTTATTGTTGAGTTTACTAACTGTTCTGCGAAATCTTTTAAATCTGCCATTTTCTATCGTTTTAATAATTTTAATTTAATTTATATTTTGTAAAAAGTGCGTACTTATTATGTTATCCCTCTCTTTGAGATAAGGTTTTTAGGATACCTGATAGTTTCCCTCCTCCAGATTGAAGTGCTGAAATTACATTCTTAGCTGGAGATTGTAATAATGAAATAATATCTCCAATAAGCTCTTCTCTAGATTTAATATCTACAAGTAAATCCAACTGATCATCACCTAAATAAATTGCTTCTTCTATAAACGCTCCTTTTAATAGAGGTTTATCAGATTTTTTTCTGAAAGCTTTAATTACTTTTGCCGGTGCATTACCAGTCTCGGAATACATGATTGAAGTATTTCCTTTTAATACAGAAGGTAATTCTCCAAAATCTTTGTCTGATGCCATCATTGCTTTTTCAAGCAAGGTGTTTTTAACTACTTCTAAAGTAACGTTTGCTTTAAAACAAGCACGACGCAAGTTTGAAGTAGCACCTGCATTAAGTCCTGAAATATCTGCTAAATAGATATTTGTATTCGCTGTTAATTGAGCAGTTAACTTTTTAATTACTAATGATTTTTCTTCTCTTTTCATAATAAAATCTTTAACTACTAAATTTAGGGTCAATTGCTACACTAGGACTCATTGTGCTAGAAATAAAAACACTTTTCATATAAGTTCCTTTAGCTGTTGATGGTTTTAACTTCATTAAAGTAGAAAGTAGCTCATTAATATTACTTGTAAGTTTATCCGCAGTAAATGATACTTTACCAACTGCTGCATGAACAATACCTGTTTTATCTACTTTAAAATCTATTTTACCAGCTTTCACTTCGGTAACAGCTTTAGCAACATCCATAGTTACTGTTCCTGTTTTAGGATTTGGCATTAAGCCTCGCGGCCCTAGTATTCTACCTAAAGGTCCTAATTTTCCCATTACGCTCGGCATAGTTATAATAACATCAACATTTGTCCAACCATTCTTGATTTTATCAAGATATTCATCTAAACCAACGTAATCTGCTCCAGCTTCTTTAGCTTCTGCTTCTTTATCTGGAGTTACTAATGCTAAAACTTTTAAATCTTTACCTGTTCCATGAGGAAGAGAAACTACGCCTCTTACCATTTGATTTGCTTTTCTTGGATCTACTCCAAGACGAACTGCTAAATCTACAGATGCATCAAATTTTGCGTTACTAATTTCCTTTACCAATACTGAAGCCTCTTCAACACTATAAAGTTTAGTTTTATCAATTTTTGATACTGCTTCTTTTTGCTTTTTTGTTAATCTTGCCATTTTTTAAAATTTTTAGATTAATTAGGGGCTTGACCACCTTTAACGTTAATACCCATAGACCTTGCGGTACCTGCTATCATTTTCATTGCAGATTCTATTGTAAAAGCATTTAGGTCAACCATTTTATCTTCAGCAATGGTTCGTACTTGATCCCAAGACACTTTTGCTACTTTAACTCTATTTGGTTCTCCAGAACCTTTTTTAGTTTTGGCCGCTTCCAATAATTGTACAGCTGCAGGTGGAGTTTTGATTACAAAATCGAAAGATTTATCTTTGTAAACAGTAATAGCAACAGGTAAAATTTTACCTTGTTTATCTTGAGTTCTAGCATTAAATTGCTTACAAAACTCCATGATATTAACTCCAGCAGCACCTAAAGCGGGTCCAACCGGTGGCGACGGATTCGCTACACCTCCCCTTACTTGTAGTTTAACTACTTTACTTATTTCTTTTGCCATTTTAATAATTTAGTTTGATATGATTTTAAAAATTGGAAGCTTTAAAATCTTATCTATAATATTTGTGTAACAATTATTATACTTTTTCTACTTGCATATAGCTTAACTCTAATGGTGTTTTTCTTCCGAAAATTTTAACCATTACTTCGAGTTTACGTTTTTCTTCATTAATTTTTTCGATAGTTCCATCAAATCCATTGAATGGTCCATCAATTACTTTAACTGTTTCTCCTTTAATAAAAGGAATTACAACATTAGAATCTGCCTGAACAGCTAATTCGTCTACTTTACCTAACATTCTGTTTACTTCATATTGTCTTAAAGGTATAGGATCTCCTCCCTTTACCTCTCCTAAAAACCCAATTACGTTTGTAATAGATCTAATAATATGAGGTATCTCACCAGTTAAGTTGGCTTGAATCATTATATATCCAGGGAAAAAAACTTTTTCTTTATGAATTTTTTTGCCGTTACGAATTTGTATCACTCTTTCGGTAGGGACTAAAACTTGTTCGACAAAATCTTCTAAGCCCAATCTAGAAATTTCATTTTCTATATAGGTTTTAATTTTGTTTTCCTGTCCACTTACAGCTCTAACAACATACCATTTTTTTTCAACACTATTTTCTGACATTATTAAGCTTTTAGTTAATAAAGTTAAAATATTCTTTTATAACTCTACTGAAAACAGTATCAACACCCCAAATAGCCAAAGAAAAAATAATTGAAAACAAAGCAACTAAAACTGTTAAATTTTGGGCTTCTGCCCAAGATGTCCAGCTTACATGACTTTTTAATTCTTCAAAAGAATCTTTAATGTAATTTATTATTCCTGCCATCTTTTTTTAATTTTCTAGGTAGAGATTAAATTTAGCTCTATTAGCATTTCTCATCTCGTGTTTTGTTTAGCACGGGTTGAGAGACTCGAACTCCCGACACCTGGTTTTGGAGACCAGTGCTCTACCAACTGAGCTAAACCCGTAAATATAAGTCAAGGTATTCCGTAAAAATCGAAATACCTTAACTCTATAATTACAAATTTTAATTAGTCTATAATTTCAGTAACTTGACCAGCTCCAACAGTTCTTCCCCCTTCTCTAATTGCAAAACGTAAACCAACGTTCAAAGCAATTGCTTGGTGTAATTCTACTGTAATTGTCAAGTTGTCTCCAGGCATAACCATCTCAACTCCGTCAGGTAAAATAATATTACCTGTTACGTCTGTTGTACGCACATAAAACTGTGGACGATAGTTATTATGAAATGGAGTGTGACGTCCACCTTCTTCTTTTTTAAGGATATAAACTTCAGCTTTAAAATTAGCATGTGGAGTAACTGAACCTGGTTTACAGATTACCATTCCTCTTTTAATTTCATCTTTATCAATACCTCTTAATAAGATACCTACGTTATCTCCAGCCTCACCTCTATCTAATATTTTACGGAACATTTCAACTCCAGTAACTACTGAAGTTAGTTTTTCTGCTCCCATACCAATTATATCTACAGCATCTCCAGTATTGGCAATACCAGTTTCGATACGGCCTGTTGCTACAGTACCACGACCTGTAATAGAGAAAACATCTTCGATAGGCATTAAGAAATCTTTTTCTACGTCACGTTTTGGTAATAATATCCAAGTATCTACAGCATCCATTAATTCTAATACTGTATTTTCCCATTTTTCTTCTCCGTTTAGAGCTCCTAAAGCAGAACCTGCAATTACAGGAGTGTTATCTCCATCGTAATCATAGAAAGATAATAACTCTCTAATTTCCATTTCAACAAGTTCTATTAATTCTTCATCATCAACCATATCCACTTTATTCATGAATACAACTAATCTAGGAATACCTACCTGACGACCTAATAATATATGTTCTCTTGTTTGAGGCATTGGTCCGTCTGTAGCAGCTACAACAATAATTGCACCATCCATTTGGGCAGCACCAGTAACCATATTCTTTACATAATCAGCATGGCCAGGACAGTCAACATGTGCGTAATGACGCGTTTCTGTTGAATATTCAACGTGAGCTGTATTAATTGTAATACCTCTTTCTTTT
>RDRZ01000036.1 GCA_003709165.1 Flavobacteriaceae bacterium PRS1 | reverse complement strand
ATGAAAACTCGACTGCGCTCAGCCTGACATTAAAACATTAATTCATGAAAACTCGACTGCGCTCAGCCTGACAACATTACAATTTTTAAGCCAAAATAGGCTGAATCGCTTTTAAGGCTTTTTCAATAGTATTTATCTCTTCAAAAGTAAGCAATAAACGTAAACCTTTTCGTGTTTGTTTTTCCTTCATTTTACAAACAATGGGATGCATTTGTACAAACTGTAACACTTTTGTAAAGTTTTCACTTTTATAGAATCCACTTTCTTTATCACTAATAAAATAACCAATTAGTTTATCTTGTTTCATAATTATTTTTTCGAAACCAATTTTGGTTGCAACCCATTTAATTCTTACTGTGTTAAATAAGTCAACAACTTGTATTGGCAGTTCGCCAAAACGGTCTGTAATCTCGCTTTCGAATTTTAGAAGTTCTTCTTCCGTTTTTAAATTATTAAGGTTTGTGTAAAGATTTAGGCGTTCTGTAATATTGTTTACATAATCGTCGGGAAATAAAAGCTCAAAATCTGTATCTATTGAAATATCTTTTACATAGTTTTTCGACTTGTTGCTATCCGCTTTATACAAATCTTTAAATTCGTTTTCTTTCAATTCTTCAATGGCTTCATTCAATATTTTTTGATAGGTGTCAAAGCCGATTTCGTTTATAAATCCACTTTGTTCTCCGCCGAGTAAATCTCCTGCGCCTCGTATTTCGAGATCTTTCATAGCAATATTAAAACCACTACCAAGTGCTGTAAATTGCTCTAACGCCGTAATACGTTTTCGAGCATCTGCCGTCATAGCAGAATATTCGGGAGTGATAAAATAACAGAAAGCTTTTTTATTACTTCGTCCTACACGTCCGCGCATTTGATGCAAATCGCTCAAGCCAAAATTATTCGCATTATTGATAAAAATAGTATTGGCATTAGGTATGTCTAATCCGCTTTCTATAATTGTTGTACTTACTAGCACATCAAACTCACCATTTATAAAAGCTAACATAAGATCTTCTAATTTTCTGCCGTCTAATTGTCCATGACCAATTCCTATTTTGGCATCTGGCACCAAACGTTGAATCATTCCTGCAACTTCTTTTATGTTTTCGATTCTGTTATGCACAAAAAATATTTGTCCTCCACGTTGAATCTCATAACTAATTGCATCTCTAATAATTTCTTCGCTAAAGCGAATAACATTACTTTCAATAGGATAACGATTTGGTGGCGCTGTATTTATTACCGATAAATCTCGTGCTGCCATTAAGCTAAACTGAAGCGTTCTTGGTATTGGTGTGGCTGTTAAGGTTAAAACATCAACATTCTCTTTTATGGTTTTTAATTTTTCTTTTACTGCAACACCAAATTTTTGCTCTTCGTCAACAATAAGTAAACCTAGATCTTTAAATTTAACTTTATTATTTGCCAGCAGATGTGTACCTATTAAAATATCGACATGACCTTTTTCTAAACCTTCTAGAGTTTCTCGTTTTTGCTTGGCTGTTCTAAATCTATTTATATAATTTACGGTTACAGGAAAATCTCTTAAACGCTCGGTAAAGGTTCTGAAATGCTGAAAAGCCAAAATGGTTGTTGGTACTAAAACTGCTACTTGTTTCCCATTATCAACTGCTTTAAATGCTGCGCGAATAGCCACTTCGGTTTTACCAAAACCAACATCGCCACAAATCAATCTATCCATTGGTTGTTCGCTTTCCATATCGGCTTTTATATCGGCAGTTGCTGTAATTTGGTCTGGAGTGTCTTCATAAATAAAAGAGGCTTCTAACTCGTGCTGCATATAACTATCTGGAAGATATTGATAGCCTTTTCTCATTTTACGGTTGGCATAGAGTTTAATGAGGTTAAACGCAATTTCTTTAACTCTCGATTTTGTTTTCTGTTTAAGGGTTCTCCATGCTTTGCTTCCTAATTTATAAATCTTTGGTGGCTTCCCATCTTTACCACTAAACTTGGTAATTTTATGTAATGAATGAATACTTAAATACAGCACATCTCGTTCGCCATAAACCAATTTTATAGCTTCTTGTTTTTTGCCATTTACATCAATTTTTTGCAAACCTCCAAATTTACCAATACCATGATCTATATGAGTTACATAATCGCCTATTGTAAGATTAGTAAGTTCCTTTAAAGTAATGGCTTGTTTTTTAGCATAACCATTTTTAAGATGAAATTTATGATAGCGCTCAAAAATTTGATGGTCAGTATAACACACAATTTTATTGTCGTTATCGATAAACCCTTGATATAAGGACAACACTATTGTTTTATAATGAACGTCCTGTTCTACATCTTCAAAAATATCATGAAAGCGTTTTGCCTGTTGTTTGCTTACACAAGCTATGTAATTGGTAAATCCGTTTTTATGATTTGTGTTTAGGTTTTCTATTAATCTGTCGAATTGTTTATTGAATGATGGCTGAGGAGTTGTGTAAAACTCTATCTTATGATACGTCTCGACTGCGCTCGACGTGACAGTAGAATTTTGATTGCTGAACCTTTTGACTCCACTCAAGATAAACTGAGACGAAATGCCAAACTCAATCAAAGTAAAGTCTGAAAGCTGTTTTTTTAATACTTCTGAAGTACAAAATAATTCATTTGGTGAACTGTGTTGTAGTTCCTTTGAAAGAGTTTTAAAAGTGTCTTCTGCTTTACTGAAAAAATCGTCAATTCTTGAACATAAAAAATCTGTGTTTTTTATAAAAATAACTGTTTTTGATGCAATATATTTTAAGAAACTTTGTCGCTTCTCATCTGAAAATTTATTTTCTACGTTTGGAATTATGCTTATCCTTTTTACTTGTTCTGTTGAGAGTTGTGTTTCTACATCAAAAGTTCGTAAACTATCAATTTCGTCACCAAAAAACTCAATACGATAAGGTTCATTGTGCGAAAACGAAAACACATCTACAATGCCACCACGAACCGAAAATTCACCAGGTTCGGTTACAAAATCAACGCGCTTAAATTGATATTCGAATAAAACTTCGTTAATAAAATCTATAGACAAACTATCGTTAAGAACGATCTTTAATGTATTTCGTTCTAATTCTTTTCTGGTTACAACTTTTTCGAAAAGCGCATCTGGATATGTTACAATAATAGCAGGTTTTTTTTGTGAATTTATTCGATTTAAAACCTCGGCTCGTAATAAAACATTTGCATTATCGGTTTCTTCTATTTGGTAAGGTCTGCGGTAACTTCCAGGATAGAAAAGAACATTTTTTTCGTCGCATAATTGTTCTAAATCATTAAGATAAAACGCAGCTTCTTCCTTGTCGTTAAAAATCAACAAAAAAGACTTTTCTACTTGCTTAAAAACATTAGAAATAACAAAAGAAAAAGAGGATCCTACAAGTCCTCTTATATGCGTTTTACTTGTCCCGATAGCTATCGGGAGAGCAATAGTATTTTGCAGTTTTTGCGTTTGCAAAGACTGTGCATAGGTTTGCAAGAGAAGTGTTTTACTCACCTAAAATAATTTATGCATTTTTGCTTTAACTCTCAATGTATTAAGATGCAAATATATGATAATAGTTGATTAGAATTTTAACTTTTATAATACTAAAATCTTTATTAATCATATCTTTGTAATACATTAAAAATAAAATAATTTATGTCAATTTTAGATTTATTCAATATAGGATTTAGAAAACGAAATGAAGACCATTTTGCAACAATTGTAAAAGTAGCAATGGATGATGGTAAAATTTCGGATGAAGAAAAAGAATTTTTAGATCGGTTAGCGAGAAATTTAGATATTTCGGAAGCTAAATATAAAACAATTTTAAAAGATTTTAATTCACATCCTATTAATCCACCAACTTCATATAACAGACGTTTAGAGCGTTTATACGATTTATCACGTATGGTTTTTGTAGATCATATAAAAGGTGATCACAAAGAAATTTTATTACGAAAAATAGCTATTGGTCTAGGATTCTCAACCGAAAACGTAAAATATATTGTGGACAAAGCATTATCTTTAGTGAATGAGCGTGTGGACTTAAGCACTTTTATTTACGAGATAAAAAATATGAATAGATGATTTAAAGTGCTTGAAGTACGTTAAAGTTATAAGTGCCTTAAGTTTTTAAATAACATTAAAAACAAGTCTATTTTAAAGTAAAAATAAGTGAGTTCAACAAAGTATTTTAGTGAATATATAATTTTAGTTTATTTAAAATTTTAAGTACTAACGGTTACTTGTTGCATAAATTCTTCAGCTTTTTCGACCATGCTTTTGCTTCCGCAGATAAAAGGCACACGTTGATGCAATTCGGTAGGCTGTATATCTAAAATTCTCGTAAAACCATCGCTTGCTTTTCCATTTGCCTGTTCTGCTATAAAAGCCATTGGATTACATTCATATAACAAGCGTAATTTTCCATTAGGATTTTTAGAAGTACTCGGATAAATATAAATGCCTCCTTTTATCATATTTCGATGAAAATCGGAAACCAACGACCCAATATATCTTGATGTATAAGGTCTGTTACCTTCTTCCATCTGGCAATATTTTATATAATCTTTTATGCCTTGCGGAAAATGAATATAGTTCCCTTCGTTTACCGAATATATTTTACCGTCTTTGGGAAACTTCATATCCGGATGCGATAAGTAAAAAGTACCAATTGCCGGATTTAATGTAAATCCGTTTACTCCTACTCCTGTTGTATAAACCAACATTGTGGAAGTGCCATAAATAATATAACCTGCTGCCACTTGTTGGTTTCCTTTTTGAAGAAAATCATCTATAGTTACAGGAGTACCAATTGGTGTTACTCGCCTATACACCGAAAATATTGTACCTACAGATACATTAACATCTATATTTGAAGAACCATCTAAAGGATCGATTAAAACAACATATTTGTTTTGGTTATTTTCATCCTGACTGTTTATAGTAATAAAATCGTCTTCCTCTTCACTGGCAATACCACAAACTATATTCCTATTAGTTAGTGTTTGTATAAACTTCTCGTTGGCATAAACATCTAACTTCTGCTGTTCTTCTCCTTGTATATTTGTATCTCCATAAGCGCCAATTATATCAACTAATCCAGCTTTATTAACTTCGTGATTTACTACTTTTGCTGCTAATCGTATAGAGTTAATTAATCGCGATAACTCACCAGAAGTATATTTAAATGAGGTTTGATTTTCTATGATGAATTCACCCAGAGTTTGGTTTTTTTGAGACATTTTAAATTGCGCGATTATTTGTCGCAAATATCGTGTTTTTTAATCAACTACAACGTTTTCGTAAAAGAATAATAGCCTATAATAATCAACTTTAAACTATCTTTGAAATTATTTTGAAAAATATGAATTTTACCATTAGAAAAGCTCTTGAAAAAGATATGCCTCAAGTGCTAAATTTAATTAAAGAATTAGCAATTTTTGAAAAAGAACCAAATGCAGTTGAGCTTACTGTTACCGATTTGCAAAAAGATGGCTTCGGAAAACATCCTGCTTTTCAATGTTTTGTTGGCGAAATAAATAATACGATTGAAGGTATAGCGTTGGTATATATGCGGTATTCAACATGGAAAGGTGTCGTTTTACATTTAGAAGATTTGGTGGTAAATCCTAAAATGAGAGGATTAGGTATAGGTAACGCATTATTAGACGAGGTTGTTAAATATGGTCATCATTTAGGAGTAAAACGTATAAGTTGGGAAGTATTGGATTGGAATGAGAGAGCTATTACTTTTTATGAAAAAAAAGGAGCAAAAATATTAAAAGATTGGAAAGTTGTACAACTTGATGAACGAGGAATAAAAAATTATATATCAAAAATTAATTAATGCAAATATTTAAGTTTGGTGGCGCATCGGTAAAAGATGCCAAAGGTGTAAAAAACCTGATTAAAGTTTTAAAAGCCGTTGGTTACGAAAACACATTTGTTGTGGTTTCGGCAATGGGAAAAACAACCAATGCTTTAGAAAAGGTAATCGATAATTATTTTAATAACAAAAAAGAACTTCAAAGCTCTATTCAAGAGGTGAAGAAGTTTCACAATGTAATTTTACTTGAACTTTTTGATTCCGATAACTATCGGAGTGTAAATCATCCTGTTTTTGATAAAGTTTCAGAGTTTTTTAATGAATTAAGCATCTTTTTTGACAGAAACAAATCGCCCGATTACAATTTTATTTACGATCAGGTGGTTGGTTTTGGAGAGTTATTTTCAACTATAATAATTAGTGAATACCTCAATCATGTCGGAATTAAAAACAATTGGTTAGATGTTCGAAATCTTATTAAAACCGATAATTATTATAGAAACGCTAAAGTAAATTGGGATAAAACGCAAACTCTTATTTCAAAAAATATCAATAAAAACGTTCTTAATATTACTCAAGGTTTTTTAGGTAGTGATTCCAATAATTTTACAACAACTCTCGGAAGAGAAGGTAGCGATTATACAGCAGCAATTTTTGCTTATTGCTTAAATGCTCAAAGTGTAACTATTTGGAAAGACGTTCCAGGAATACTAAATGCCGATCCTCGATATTTTGAAAACGCTCAACTAATTAATCAAATTTCGTATCGCGAAGCAATAGAATTAGCGTTTTATGGTGCTTCGGTTATTCATCCAAAAACCTTGCAACCGTTACAGCGTAAAGAGATTCCTTTGTTTGTAAAATCGTTTTTAAATCCAAAAAACGACGGCACTTGTGTTGGCAAAGGCATTCATTTAGAACCCGAAATACCTTGCCTTATAGTGAAGAAAAATCAGGTACTAATTTCATTGTCTTCCTTAGATTTTTCGTTCATTATGGAAGATAATATTAGCGACATATTTAATTTACTACATCTCTACAAAATGAAGGTGGATGTAATACAAAATTCTGCAATTAGTTTTTCTGTTTGTATAGATAACAATTATAATAATTTAGAAAAATTACTCTTGCATTTAAAAGCTAAATTTAAGGTTACCCATCATGAAAATGTATCGCTTTACACCATTAGGCACTACACTAAAGAATCTATTCAAACTTTAGAGAAAAATAAAACCGTTTTACTAAAACAATTATATCAGGAAACTGTTCAGATTGTGACTAAATAGATCTTGAGTTTTGTTTTTAAGTATATTTGTAATTACTCACGGTTTATTATTATAATATTGTGTTCGTGAATGTAAACATTTCGCTCAAAAATAATATATGGCATTAGTTACGGCAAAGGAAGTTTCAAAAGCTATAAAAACAGACAAGTTTGGTTTTATAGGAACTTTTATTGGTTGGTTATTAATGAAGGTTTTAAAAATTTCTACAATAAATAAGTTTTACACCAAGAATAAACATCTTAAAGACCTTGATTTTTTAAATGCTATTTTAGATGAGTTTCAAATTAAATTCGAAATTCCTGAAGAAGATTTAAAGCGTTTACCTAAAGATGGTGCTTATATAACTGTATCTAACCATCCGCTTGGAGGTATTGATGGCCTCTTGCTATTAAAACTCATGTTAGAACAACGTAGTGATTTTAAAATTATAGCCAATTTTATTTTGCATCGCATTGAGCCTTTAAAACCTTACATTATGCCTGTAAACCCTTTTGAAAACCAAAAGGATGCAAAATCTAGTATTACAGGATTTAAGAATTCCATACTACATTTAAGAGCTGGTAAACCTTTAGGGATTTTTCCTGCTGGTGAAGTTTCAACGTATAGAGATGGCAAATTAGTAGTGGACAAACCGTGGGAAGAAGCTGCAATGAAGCTAACTCAAAAAGCTCAGGTTCCTATAGTACCTATTTATTTCCATGCAAAAAACAGTAAGCTGTTTTACAAACTATCAAAAATAAGTGACACATTTAGGACTGCCAAACTGCCTTCGGAAGTACTCTCACAAAAACGCCGTATTATAAAAGTTAGAATCGGAAGACCAATTTCGGTAAAAGACCAGCAAGAGTATAAAGAGCTTCATGATTTTTCAGAATTTATACGAAAAAAAACCTATATGCTGTCTAAAACATTTGAAGAAAAGTCAAAAATATTAGATAATATTTCTTCCACTTTAAAAGTACATAAAATTCCGAAAAGGATTGTAACTCCTGTAAAAAAAGAAATTATGATAGAAGAAATTGAAGAACTAAATGAAGGCGATTACAGACTGCTAAAAAGTAAAAACTACGAAGTTTATTTCGCTCCGGCAAGTAAGCTCCCAAATATATTATGTGAGATTGGCAGATTACGCGAAATAACATTTAGAGAAGTTGGCGAAGGCACAAATGAAGCTATTGACCTTGACAAGTTTGATACTTATTACCACCATATATTTCTTTGGGATACTGAAAAATGCGTCATAGCAGGAGCTTATAGAATGGGAATTGGCTCTAAAATTTTTGAAAAATATGGCATAGATGGTTTTTATCTGCAAGATTTATTTCGGTTTGAACCTGAACTTTATAAAATGATGAGTCAATCAATAGAATTAGGACGCGCATTTATAATTAAAGAATTTCAGCAAAAACCAATGCCGCTTTTTTTACTGTGGAAAGGCATAATACATTCTACATTACGTTTTCCAGAGCATAAATATTTAATTGGTGGCGTGAGTATTAGTAATCAGTTTTCAAATTTCTCAAAATCGTTGATGATTGAGTTTATGAAATCTCATTATTACGATCCTTATGTGGCACAATATGTACATCCCAAAAAAGAATTTAAAGTAAAATTAAAAGATGCTGACAAAGATTTTGTGTTTGATGCTACAAAAGCTGACCTCAACAAATTTGATAGAATTATAGATGAATTAGAACCAGGACCTCTTCGTATGCCTGTTTTACTTAAAAAGTATATTAAACAAAATTGCAGACTTATCGGGTTTAATGTTGACCCATTATTTAATAATGCTGTTGACGGATTAATGTATATAAAAATTTCCGACTTGCCTGAAAGTACCGTTCGCCCAGTTATGGAAGAGTTTCAAGTAGAGTTGGAGCGTAAGTTTATGGAAAATCAGGATAGGTAATTTGTTGTTAACTAATGTTCTCTTTTACAAATTCTCTACAAAAATCTTTTATTTCATTTCTAGCTTTTAAAAAAGCGAGATGCTTTTCTACTTCTATGCCTTCAACCTTTGAAGGATCAAAAAAATTATGATGCAATCGTTTTGCATTTTTACTTGGTATAAACGGGCAATTCTCTTTTGCATGGTCACAAACAGTAATAATATAATCGAAATCTATATTAGCATATTCGTCAACGTGGTTAGAGGTATGATGGGAAATATCAATATTATCTTCTCTCATAATTATTACTGCATCAGGATTTAAACCATGTATTTCAATTCCTGCGCTATAAATAGTTGCTTTGTTTTTAGTGAATTGCTCTAAATAGCCATGTGCCATTTGGCTTCGGCATGAGTTTCCTGTACATAGTACTAGTATGTTTTTCATTTTATGTTCGCGAAAGCGAGTATCTTTTTAATTACACTTCAAATTTTAACAACAATTTCCATCTGGCGAACAACATAGTTCATCAATCAGTACAACTTCTTTTACTTTCTCAATAACGCCACATGTACTTTTAGCTTTGCAATCGGTTTTTTCTACACCTAACTTTATAATAAGATTATTTCCTTGTATTTCAAAATCATTTACAAAGAGTTGGGCAGTATGAAATATAGCGTTGCTATATTCAAATTTTACTTCGGCATCAAAATCATAAGGTTTCATTTTACCGACTTTATCAAGTATTCCTAATGCCTTGTATGCAGACATATATTCTGTTTTACCGATTTCCGAAGGGCTTTCCCAAAGTTGTATGATGGTTTCTTTCCAGGTATCAGTTCTTGCACCACAATCTACTGAATCGATAGAAATATGCTTTACTTCAGTAATATGATAATTAGCTCCAACTAAACTGTTTAGCTCGTATTCAAATAATAAAAATTTATCTTGATAATCTTCTAATACTTTAAATAATTCTTGTGTTCTCATATGTATATATTTATAAATTTTAGTTAACAGCAGTTAAACTTTGTTGCATTGAAAAATGAATTAAATAACTCTTGAAATTCCTGAAAACGTTCTAAATTTAAACAATAACACAGGCTATTACCTTTAAAATTTCCTTTAAGCAAATCTGCTTTGGAAATTACTTGCAAATGTTGAGAAATGGTTGGTTGTGCCAAGTCAATTTCGTCAACAATATCATTGCAAATACAACTTTCCTGCTTGCTTATATATTGCAAAATTGAAACTCTTGCTGGATGTGCAAAAACTTTTGCGATCGCAGCAATAGCATTGATGTCTTTAGAATGAATGTTAAGTTTTGTTGCTCCCATTTACATTAGTGTTTTCAAATTGTGATGTTATTTAATACTTTGATGCTTTGATGCTTTGATGCTCTGTAATATTTTGATAATAATTTGAAAAATAGAATTACAGAAATGCGCTATTAATAGGTTTCAAAAGTTCAATTTTATTACCATCATTGTCAAGAATCCAACCAAACTTGCCATATACGTATTCTTCTACTTTATCAACAATGGAAACTCCTTCATTTTTTAAAATTGCCAATAATTTATGTAAATTCTCTACACGATAGTTAAACATAAAGTCTTTTTTTGGAGGATTGAAATATTTGGTGTCTTCAGTAAATGGACTCCATTGCGTCGAGCTGTCTTTACCTTTTTTGTCTTTCCACCAAAAGGTGCAGCCATAATCATCAACAGGCAAACCTAAATGTTTCCTGTACCATTCTTTTGATTTTTAGGGTTTTTGGTCTTAAAGAATAATCCACCAATTCCTGTTACACGTTTTTTTATTGAAAAATATTTTTTTCATTCCCTCGAAGAAGGGAATCTCATTTAGTTAACATATTATTCGTTTTTTGTCGCTATCCAGGTAGCTATCGGGACACAAATGTTTTTAATAGATTCCGCATCAAGTGCGGAAAGACAACTATTTAACATCAAATGGGTTTCGACTGCGCTCAACCTGACAATCAATATTATTTCTTTTTTATAACGGTTTCATAAATATCTATCCATTCTTCTGAAGTCATTTTTGCTGCCAATTCACCTATTAATTTATAAGGAATATCATCTATTCTTTTAAATCGAGCGCAGGATTTTCCCATATCTAATTTTCTTTTGCAATGTTTGGGATACTCTGATGTAAACCAATTTAGAATTTCTTTTTTGGCGTACATTCCCATATGATATACTGCCACAAAATTCTTTTGTGAAGCTAAATTCATAAAAGGTAATGGTAATTCTGGTGTACAATGATAACCGTACGGATAAATCGAATGTGGAATGTGATAACTTAACATGCCATAACCCATTCCTTCTTCAAAGCCTTTTGGCAAATTTTTATTTATTGCGTCTCTTAATTTTGATATAACTTCTTTACGCTCTTCCGGAAGTTCGTTTATATATTCCTCTGGTGTTGATGCATTAGATGTCATAATTTTTAACGTTTTCGTTGTAAAATTAATGATGATAATAAAGATATAATTATTCCGATGGCAAATACAGTAACAAACATAATTAATCCTGCAATTACCGGGCTTTCAAAAAGTTTCATTTGTTCTTCTAAAATTGCTTTTTGTGTTTCAAATTCTTCAGGAGGTAAGGTGTTTTTCATTCCATCCAAAGCATATTGGAGATATTCACTTACGAAATCCGGATTGATAACTGTAACATAAATAACATCAAGAAACGCTATAACCAATCCTGCAATCGCTGAAATAGCTAAGCCAATGAGCAATGCGTTTTTAAATGAAACTATGCCATCATTAATGTTGTCTCGAAAATGTTTTATTCCGAAAAAAACAAAAGATAAAGATGCAAAAATTGATGCATAACCAAAAATTTCCAGTACCCCGAAATCTATATTCCAATCAAAGAAATGCCCTCCAATAAAAATAAAACCACCTACTAAAGAAGCATAAATTCCAAATTTTATTATTGTGTTTTTCATAATGTAAAAAATAACTGTTTTTGACAAAACTACAAATGTATTTAAAAAATGAACTCATACTAAAGTACCAAGATAATAGTACCTAAGTACTAAAACTATAAAATATTATGATCTTTCGCAATTTGAATGGCTTGAGTACGCCGTTTTGCATTGAGTTTTAACAACAAATTAGAGACATGTGTTTTTATAGTACTTTCTGAGATAAATAATTTATCTGCAATTTCTTTGTTTGATAATCCTAAAGAAATTCCTTTAAGGACTTCATATTTTCGTTTGCTTATTTCCAATTCCTCAATTTTTTGAGCATCAATTTCTATGGCCGATTTCAAAGGCTGATGCAAACTTTTTTTGTTGATATAAATTCCAATGATAAAAAACACAACTGCAATAATTGCAATTATATATTCTATAGATGTATTTCCAAAAACAATAGAATATTTACTAATCTTAAAAATTGTAAAAAGGGCAACAATTAACAACGCAAATACAAGAATAGTTTTCTTCATGTTTATTTTCCGTGAAAACGGAAATCTTTTTAATAATTTTGACACAGTTTAAAGTTAACAAAATCTATCTTTAATTTTATCCACAATAGTTTGTGCTAATTTTTCTTTGCTTTCTATTGTCCAACCAGCAACATGTGGCGTTAATATTATATTATCAGCCTTTATTAAATATTGAAAGGCTTGTGGCATTGATTTATTTTCAAATAAATTTTCAAACGAAGATTTTTCATATTCCAAAACGTCTAAACCTGCTCCAAGAATTTTTCCAGATTGTAAGGCTTCAACCAAATCTTTTGTAACCACACTTTTACCACGAGCTGTATTGAGTAGCCAAAATGGTTTTGCAAATTGATTAATAAAATCTGCGTTAATCATATTGAGTGTTACAGGAGTTTCTGGTGTGTGCAAACTAACCACATCTAACTTTTCTTGAAACTCTTTTAATGATACTTGTTTACAATTTTCATCTCCAACATTGTCTTTAATGTCGTAACAAACTACCTCAACATCAAATCCACGAAGCTTTTTTGCAAACGCTTTTCCCATGTTTCCGTAGCCAATAATTCCTACAGTTTTTCCGTTGAGTTCAATACCTCGATTTTCTTCTTTTAACCATTTACCTTGCCTAACTTCGGCATTTGCTTTGTTTAATTTATTGAAAAGAGAAAGCAACATTGCCAAAGTATGTTCGCCAACTGCATTGCGATTTCCTTCTGGTGCAGAAATTAGGTGTACACCTTTTTCTTTGGCAAAAACAACATCTATATTTTCTAATCCAGCTCCAACTCTGCCGATAAATTTTAGGCTTGTTGCCTTGTCTAAAAACCGTTTATCTATTGTAAAACGGCTTCTAATTATGATGCCTTCATATCCTTGGATTTTATTTTGAATTTCTTCTTTTGAAGATGAATAGTCTTCATCATTAGTGAACCCTAAATCTTTTAGTTGGTTTATTAATAGTGGATGATTTGTATCGAGGTGAAGGATTTTCATGTTTACTTCCTGCGATTTATGCTGAACTTGTTTCAGTAAGGCAGGAATCTCTTTATTTAGTTTCCTATTAAAATAAGTTTTGACTACGCTAAACCAGACAAAGCAAATACTTTTTACAATTTAAACCAAATTTAGATATTAAAAAATACTGAAACAATCCCGTCCCGATAATTATCGGGAGCTATCTGGAAAGCATAACAAATGTCAGATTTCGGGATAATGTGTTTGTGTTTTTTTGTGTTTCACGTTTCCTGTATGTGCTGTAGAAAGTTTTTCGAACAGTAATACATGCACTTCTTCGCCATTTTTTGTCATTGGGTTATGCTCTACGCCTTTTGGTATCACAATTATTTCGCCTTCTTTTACTATTTCGGTTCTGTCTCTAAATTGCATGTATAATGTTCCTTTTATAACCTGAAACAGTTCATCTTCATTTTCGTGCTTATGCCAAACAAATTCACCAATAAGTTTAGCTAAAAGGACTTGCATATTATCGACAACAGCAATTTTATGAGGATGCCAGTTCTTTGAAAATTTTGAAAATTTCTCTGTGATATTAATCGATTTCATATTGTAAATTTACGGAGTTTTGCGTTAAGGATTGAGCAATTGTTGGAGCTCCTTGAAAAGAGCGACTTGCGAAAGCCTGACCTGAAAGGGAACGCCCAACTACACATAAAGTTATATTGGACTAAACCCAACTATTAAATATTAAGAATCAATTTGGCAATCGAAAAATAAATCAGTATTCCGAAAATATCGTTACTGGTAGTAATAAACGGACCTGTTGCAATAGCTGGATCGATCCCTTTTTTATTTAAAAACAAAGGAATAAATGTGCCTATAATGCCCGCAACAATAATAACAATAACCAATGAAACCGAAATAGCTAAAGCGATATCTGGTTTTCCTTCCCAAGCCCAAACAAATAAAAACAAAACTGATGCCAGAATAAATCCATTTAATGCTGCGAGAAGCATTTCTTTAATTAACCTGTTATTGATGCTTCCTTTTACATCATCGTTTGCAATACCCTGAACAATAATAGCACTGGATTGTACTCCAACATTTCCTGCCATTGCTGCAATTAATGGTGTAAAAAAGAAGAGTATTGCATGGTCTGTTAACATGTCTTCAAATCCTCCCATTATATAAGCTGCACCAACACCACCTATTAATCCTAAAAACAGCCAAGGTAAACGTGCTCTTGTTAATTCGAAAATACTATCGCTGGCTTCAACATCTTGTATAATACCAGCAGCAAGTTGGTAATCTTTTTCGGCTTCTTCTTTTATTACATCCACAATATCATCTATAGTAATTCTCCCTAAAAGTTTCTGACTATCATCAACAACAGGAATAGCTTCTAAATCATACTTTTGCATCACTTTGGCTACTTCTACTACATCTTCACTTACGTTTACATAATCTACTTTAGGTATATAAACACTTGAAATATGTGCATTTTCCGAAGCGATTAACAAATCTTTTAACGATAGTCTTCCAATAAGTTTATCATCATGGTCTACAACATAAATGGAGTGTACCCTTGTAACTTCGGCAGCCTGCTCGCGCATTTCTCTTACGCATTGAGTAACTGTCCAATTTTCATTGACTTTTACAAGCTCTTTTGCCATTAATCCGCCAGCAGAATCTTCGTCATAGGTTAAAAGTTCCTTTATGTCTGCTTTGTGTTCTTCGTCTTCTATTTGAGCAATTACGACTTCTTGACGTTCTTCGGGAAGTTCGCCAATTATATCTGCTGCATCATCGGTATCGAGTTCTTCAATTTTTTCGGCTATTTCTTTTGCTGAAAGACTTTGAAGGATTTTTTCGCGATCGTCTTCGTCAAGCTCCATTAAAATATCTGAAGTCAACTCACTATCCAGAAGTTTTATGACATAAATGGCTTGATCAAAATTAAGATCTTCAAGAATTTCGGCAATATCGGCATGGTGGAATTCATTTAATAACTCTAAAGTAGCCTGGTCGTTTTTAGAATTTATTAATTGTTCTACGTTTTTAATAAGCTTATTGCTTATTTGAAATTTGATATTTTCTTTGTTTTCTTTCACTAAACCAAAAAATGTGATGCGTTTTCTCGCTATGCTCGAAATGACAAGTTAATTAACGTCATTCTCAATAAGTTGTGTTAGTTTAATAAACTCTAATACACTCAATTGTTCCGGACGCTTGCCAAATATAACATCTTCTCTTAAATTATCGCTTAAACTGAATGTTTTTAAACTGTTGCGAAGTGTTTTTCTGCGTTGCTGGAATCCTGTTTTTACAACTTTAAAAAATAAGGTTTCATTGCAAGGCAATTTATAATTCTCTTTCCTGGTAAGTCTTAACACGCCAGATTCTACTTTCGGTGGTGGATTAAAAACTTGTGGTGGCACAGTAAACAAGTATTCTGCTTTGTAAAATGCCTGGGTTAATACAGAAAGTATGCCATATTTTTTGCTGCCTTCTTTTTCGCAAATACGCTGCGCAACTTCTTTTTGAAACATCCCTGAAAATTCTGGGATTTGATGACGCATTTCTAATGCTTTAAATACTATTTGTGTAGAAATATTATATGGGAAGTTACCAATAATAGCAAACTGTTCTTCTTTAAAAACTTGGTTTAAATCGTATTTTAAAAAATCTTTTTCTATGATTCTATTTGCAAGATTTAGATGGTTTGCTTTAAGATATTCTACAGATTCTGAATCTATTTCAATAACGTAAGTTGTAATATTTTTTTGAAGTAAATATTTGGTAAGAATTCCCATTCCAGGACCAATTTCCAATACATTCTTGTAGCCTTTTAAAGATAATGTGTCTGCAATTTTTTTAGCGATATTCTCATCTTTTAAAAAATGCTGACCTAACTGTTTTTTTTGCTCTTACTTTATAGTTGTTTGCCACGAATTCACGAATGTTTTTTTTAGATTTTGAATCTTAATGCTTAAAGCACGAAGATATGGATTCTTAAGTTGGAATTCATTGAATAGATTTAAATGGATTCCCGTTACCCAATCGAGTTGAGTACATGTTTCACGGGAAAGACAATTTAAATTGAATCTCGATTAAAATATCAAGGAGTTATTTTCATTTTTATGTTACTGAATACTCATCAATAATTTCGAGTTCGGTTCTAAAATCTAACATTTTATCTGCAAACTTTTTTAATCTTCAGTTCTTAATTTTTCGGCATCTTCTCTATAATAAGCATCTAAAGCTTCACGAGATTTTGCTCTGTATTGCACCGAATAAGTTGTTCCTCCCATTTCTTCTTCAACCAAAACTTTGGTAAGTTTTGCTTCTGTAAATTTTCCGGTTGGTAAAACTTTCGGGATGTGTTCTTTTATCCAGATTAACCACTCGTCGTGGATGCTTTCGTCAACATTTATTGTTACGTTATAAATAATAATATAAAGTATTTAAAGTTATAAGTACTTAAAGTTTTAAGTTGTTTTGCTAAGATACATTATGGATTCCTGCCTTACTGAAACAAGTTCAGCATAAATCGCAGGAATGACAGATTAATTAATAGCATCGCCACGCAATACTCTATATTTTTTTCGGGCTTCAACAAAATAGATACTATCTTCATGGTTAAAGATAATTTGCTCGTACAAGACTTTGGCTTTTTCCGGTTGTGCTAAATGATTTAGATATAATTCTGCCAAAGCATAGTAAGCATCGTCTGCTAAAATATCTTCTTTATAATTGGCTATGATTTTAAGATAGTTGTCTTCTGCTTTTTCAAATTGCTTTTTGCTTTCATATAATTGTGCTTGTTTGTACAATGCCTGGTCTATTATAGTTTCGGTTTTATGCTCTTGTAAAATTTTATCTAACAGCGAAATCGCTTTAGCAGTTTTATTTTGAAATGCCATTAAATCAGCTTTGGCATATAATTTTAAAGCAGTGTGTAAAGAGTCTTCGTATTTGTTATCGGAAATTAGAAGTTTTAAATCTAAAGCATCGTTTGCGATGAGTTGCGATGTTGATGATTTTAAAATTTTAAGTTGAGATTCTGCCCATTTAAAATCGCCTTTATAATAACTTGTTTTTGCTACTCTGAATCGGGCTTCTTGAGAAATTGTACTGTTTTTTAAACTAATTTGAATTTGAGAAAAATAAATTAATGCTTCATTGAATTTTTCTTGAAACACCAAAATATCACCCAATTTCAATTTCGCTTTTGCCAACAGAAATTGTGAGGCTTTTATTTTTAATGTTTCTTTTAAAAAGACGATTGCTGTTTCAGGTTTATTTGAATAAAAAGCGGTAAAATGAGCATACGATATCTGAAAATCTATGGTCTGCGGAAGCATTCCGAAGTCTTTCAATAAAGATTTATATTGCTGCTCTATTTTATAATAATCTTTTTTTAAAGCATATTTAGTCTCTAACTCCAACAAATCTTTATGTGCTTTTAGAACAGTATCTAAATCAAAAGCATTGTTAATTACAAACCTAAGAATCTCTTCAGAAATGGCTCTATTTCCGTCCTTTATTGTAATCGCAGCCAAATCGGTAATGCCTAAAATAGTTTCTTGTTCACGTTTAAAAATTGCTTTTTCTTGAGCAAATGCTTTAGTATAGTCTCGTTGCTGAATAAATAACCAACTCAACAATTGGTTCCATATTATATTAGGCTGATCCTGAATTTTTTTAAGTAAAACTTTACGCAGTGATATATTGTTTTCATCTTCAGCATTTTCTGAAATATAATCACTAAATATTCGTTTTGATTGACTTATAAATGATGGATTTCTATCTATAAAATTAACATAACTCCTAAACATTTTTTCAACCTTACCTTGTTCTCCATAAATTCGTGCTAACTGAATATAATAGTTATATTCTGGTTTTAATTTCATGGCTCTTTCATAAACCGTAGCAGCATAATCTATGAGTGCATGTCTTTCAAAACGTCTGGCAATGCTAAAGGCAAAAACAGGGTTTTCATCAATCTTTAATACTGCTAGATTATAATAGTCATTGGCTTTATCCTGTTCATTTTTTAATTGAAAATTATAGCCTAACTCTACTAGATATTGTGGGTTTTTTGTTCTATCAATCAATTGAAGGAGTAGCTTTTCAGCAATATCAAAATGCTCTAATTGTTGATGTACTTCTATTATTTTTAATAGGTAATTGGTATTGCCATTATTTACTTGGTAAAGTTTATTATAAGTAATTAATGCTTTTTCGAACTCACCATTATTAAAATATTGTAACGCCTTTTGCTCGTTTTGTGAGTTAACAAAAAGAGAATAAAAAAATATACCTATTAGCAATAAAGCTCTCATAACTATGATTTTTGTAAATATAGCAAATGTGTTTGTGAGTTTTTACTAATGTTTTTATAAAAAAAATGCCTGAACAAGCGTTCAGGCATTACCAACCAAAATAAATGTGCTATTAATCATGTTATTAAATACGATTCAAGTACTCGGCTTTGGCTTTTCTTTAGTAGTGTGAAATAATTGTAGTTCGATTTGTGGCAAATTCAAAACAACAATTATAAAAATATTTTTATTACCAGCATCACTAGGGACACTAATAATACAATGCGTTTAATATTTTTCAAAATTGTAGGTTAATTAGCTTTGGTGGTACTAACTTAAAACAATATATTTTAAAAAACAAAGGAAAATTGAATAAATTCGCTTAACAGCTTTAATATTTAACACTTAATCGGTATTATCGTTGATTTTTAAATTATTTAGAAAGAGAAAAGCTACAATTAATCAATAATAGAAAACCCTGTGTATGGAATTAAAACTTCAGGAATTACAATTCCTTTTTCAGTTTGGTAATTCTCTAATATTCCTGCTAAAATTCTAGGCAATGCTAAAGAGCTACCATTTAAAGTATGTGCCAATTCGCTTTTTCCAGTACTGTTTTTAAAACGAAGTTTTAATCGGTTAGCTTGAAATGTTTCAAAATTTGATACCGAAGACACTTCTAACCATCTGTCTTGCGCTGTAGAAAATACTTCAAAATCGTAGGTTAATGCAGATGTAAATCCTAAATCTCCACCGCAAAGTCTTAAAATTCGATATGGTAATTTTAATTCTTGAAGCAACGTTTTTACGTGAGTCACCATTTTATCCAATGCCTTATAAGAATTATCTGGATGTTCAATTCTTAAAATTTCAACTTTATCAAATTGATGTAATCTATTCAGTCCTCTTACATGTGTGCCATAACTTCCGGCCTCACGTCGAAAGCAAGGTGTATAAGCTGTTATTGCTTTAGGTAATTCGTTTTCGGCTAACAAATCTCCTCTAAATAAATTTGTTGCAGGCACTTCGGCAGTCGGAATTAAATAAAAGTTATCTCCATTTCCATTTATATGATACATTTGCCCTTCCTTATCTGGCAATTGTCCTGTCCCAAAACCTGATGCTTCGTTAACTAAATGTGGCACTTGCATTTCGATGTAACCAGAAGCCGTATTTTTATCTAAAAAATAATTGATTAGTGCACGTTGTAATTTTGCACCTTTATCCTTATAAACCGGAAAACCTGCTCCTGTAATTTTAGTACCAAGCTCAAAATCTATAATATCGTATTTTTTAGCCAATTCCCAATGTGGCATAGCCTTATCATGTAAAACGGGAATGTCGCCTTCTCTTAAAACTTCTTCGTTATCGTCTTCAGTATTTCCTTTTGGAACAGATTCGTGAGGTACATTTGGAATTTTATAAAGCAGTTCTTGTAAGGCTTCAACTTTTTGATTAAGCTGTTCGTTTAGCTGTTTTGTATCTTCCTTTAATGTTGCTGTTTTCTCTTTTAGTATATTGGCTTTTTGAACTTCACCAGACTTATAAAGCATTCCAATTTCTTTCGATAAGGTATTAGATTCTGCCAAAGCATTATCGAGTTGTGTTTGCAGACCTCTTCGTTCTTCATCTAAAGCAATTACATCAGTAATCATTTTGGTAGCATCGATATTTCGCTTTGCCAAACGTTTTATTACTAAATCTTTATGTTCTCTTATAAAAGGTACTTGCAGCATATATTAAAATTTAAGCACTCCTACGTTAAATAAAACTTCGAAGTATTTTAGTTTACAAATTTATGGAATTCCAAAGATATTTAATCCTGTTTTGAAGGCAAAATCCAATCACTATGTTTAAAAGCATTCCATTTTACTGAAGCCAAATCTATTTCAGGGTCGATTAATTGTTTTAAAGGCTTTCCATTTACACTTATTTTACAATTTACATAAACTTCAACATCTATTCCTTTAGCTTTAAAATCTTTTTTTAAATATTGTGCAAACTGCCAGATTACATCTGGTTTTGTAGATGCAATTACACTTTGTTTTTCGGATAAATAATCGCTTAATTTTACAGGAATCTCGCTATAATTAGACTTATCTATAACCTTATATTTTACTATTCCGCCTTTTGTTCTTAACATCATTCGCCAAGACATTCTATGACCTTCTTCGGTCCAAAGCACGTTGTCTTGTATTAAATGGTGACGTAAAGGAAATAATAATTGAACTATTAAATAACCCGAAAGAATTAACAATAAAGGGGTTTTATATTTAGGAATTATTACTTCAGTTTTATCATAAAAGTGTTTCTTTTTTAAAAATAGTTTCTGAATAGTTCTTGGTTCAAAAAAGAATACTGCAAAGGCTAATGATAAATAGGGAAAAATACCAACTTGAAATACTATTGAATTAAACAAATGAAAGAAAACAGATATAATGAAAGCCCACTTTCTTGTTCGCTTAAATAACAATAATGGAATAATTAATCCGTCGAAAAGAATTCCGCC
>RDRZ01000035.1 GCA_003709165.1 Flavobacteriaceae bacterium PRS1 | reverse complement strand
GGAGCGATATAGATTGTCTACAACTTTAGCAATTTCAGCTGTGGAGCCAGATGTAACTTTTAGTATTTTAGTAATGGTATGTTCTTTATCTCCCGGATTGATACGTTCTGGAGAGTAACCTGCAAAAGAATGGATGTTGAATTTTAATCCGGAATATTGTTCTAAAATAGGCACACATATGTCTTCGGTAACTCCTGGATATACCGTGGATTCATAAATAACTATGTCGTTAGATTTTAAAACATTCCCAACAGTTTCACTCGCTTTAATAAGAGGCGTAAGTATTGGTTTGTTTAAATCGTCGGTTGGAGTTGGCACAGTAACAATAAAAATATTTGCTTTGCTAATGTCTGCTGAGTTATCTGTAACAAGTAAACCTATTTTGCTTTCTAATCCCTTTAAAAGGACTTTTTTAAGTACATTACTTTCAACTTCTAAAGTACTGTCTATACCATTCAGTAATTCTTGAATTCGACTGGATTTAATATCAAATCCAATAACTTGATATTGTTTTGAAAACTCAACGGCAAGCGGTAAACCCACATATCCCAGACCAATCACTGCAATAATATTTTTATCCTTCATTTAATATATTATTAGTATAAATACAATTTCTTTTAGTTAGTTTTCAGTGTTCAGTGTTCAGTCTTAAAGGTTAAATAACTAATAACGATTAATCTTACCTAATGTAGGTATTCTAATTTCACCATGTAAATCCACGGTAAATCCATCAAAATAAGCACGTTCTTCACTACTTGCAGTCAAATTACCATCACCAATAGGATTTATTATTTGTACATTTTCTTGATCAAGTGCTTTTACTATTATACTTAAGATATCATAAATTTGAACACGATAAGGCGTTTGCATTTCAGTAATAACCTGCAAACTGTCCAAAGCAGTTGTTTTATTTTGCATATATACTGTATCCTTATGCGGAATACAAGAAGGCTCTAAAACACTTATAACTAATACAATAATAACAATGTATCTCTTCATATTAAGGCGAATTGATTTATCACAAATCTACACAAATATTTTATTCTAATTTCAATATTACAGATGAAGAACTTTCTGAATTCGTTTAAACTTTTTCTGCCTTAAAAACTTTAGAGGCTTTAATACACTTTAAATACTGAATAGTTACGTTATTTGCATAAAAAAGTTGAATTACTTAACTGTCGAAAATATATCAAAATCTTATGGAGAATTAAATCTTTTCCAGAATATTTCGTTTAGTATCCATAAAAATAAAAAAATAGCTTTTGTAGCAAAAAACGGTACAGGAAAAACATCCATTTTAAATATCCTCGCTAAAATAGATACTCCAGATTCTGGGCAAGTTGTTTATAGAAAAGGACTTAAAACGGCTTTTTTAACTCAAGTCTCTGAATTGGATGAAACTCTGACGATAGAAGAAACTATTTTTGCTTCCGATAGTTTTGTGCTAAAAATTATTAACCAATATCACGAAGCGCTTTTAAATCCTGAAGACGTTGATACCTACCAAAAGGCTTATGAGGATATGGAACGAGAAAATGCCTGGGATTTTGAAACACAGTACAAACAAATTCTATACAAGCTTAAATTAACCGATTTAAATAAAAAAGTAAGTACACTTTCTGGTGGGCAGAAAAAAAGGTTGAATCTCGCTAATGTGCTAATACACAAACCTGATGTGTTAATTCTTGATGAGCCTACAAACCATCTCGATTTGGAAATGATCGAGTGGTTAGAATCGTATTTTATCAAAGAACATATGACGCTCTTTATGGTTACTCATGATCGTTATTTTTTAGAGCGTGTTTGTACTGAAATTGTAGAATTAGACCAAGGAAAACTTTATAGTTATAAAGGCAATTATTCGTATTACCTCGATAAAAAAGAGGCTCGAATGGAACTCGAATCCATCGAAACAAAAAAAGCTAAACAACTCTATAAAAAGGAACTTAACTGGATGCGTCGCCAACCTAAAGCACGTACAACAAAATCTAAATCAAGAATTGATGATTTTTTTGAAATCAAAGCCCTTGCTTCACAACGTCGCAACGATTATGAAATTCAATTGGAAATAAATATGGAACGCTTGGGCAGTAAAATTATTGAACTGCACCATGTTTCAAAATCTTTTGAAGACACTATAATTCTTGATAAATTCGATTATGTATTTAAAAAAGGAGAACGCATTGGTGTTATTGGGAAAAACGGCTCTGGAAAAACAACCTTATTAAACTTGCTTACTGGAAGCATAACTCCAGATTCAGGAAAGGTAATTATAGGAGAAACCGTAAAATTTGGCTATTACACGCAAGACGGAATAGTGATAAAACCAGGTCAAAAAGTAATTGAAGTGATTAGAGAATATGGCGATTATATTCCACTAAAAAAAGGGCGACAAATTAGTGCGCAACAATTACTGGAACGCTTTTTATTCGACCGTAAAAAGCATTACGATTTTGTCGAAAAATTAAGTGGTGGCGAGCTCAAACGTTTATTTTTATGTACAGTACTTATTCAAAACCCTAATTTTTTAATTTTAGACGAACCTACAAACGATTTAGATATTGTAACTTTAAACGTCCTCGAAAATTTTCTTCTGGATTTTCCGGGCTGTCTTATCGTGGTTTCTCACGATCGTTATTTTATTGATAAAATTATAGATCACTTGTTTATTTTTCGAGGGCAAGGCGTTATTGAAGATTTTCCGGGAAATTATAGCGATTTCAGAATTTATGAAGACAGCATCATTAATACTAAAGTAGATTCAGAAAAAAAAGGAGAAAAGAAACTCTGGAAGAAAGACGACAACATTAAATTATCTTACAACGAACAAAAAGAACTCAAAAACATCGAAAGCAAACTCAAATCTTTAGAACACGATAAAAAACATTTAGAAACGCAATTTAATGATACAACTTTATCAACAGATAAAATAAACGAGCTATCTTCACAATTACAGCAAATTACAAAAGATATTGAAACTAAAGAAGAACGTTGGTTTCAACTCTCATCAAAACTTGAATAAATGAGAAAACTAATTCTTACATATATTAAATTTTGGTGGAAGTCTAAAAATCAGTATAGTGTGCACTCCCCTTTTGTGTATAACCTTATTAGTAAATGTTTTTATGATAAAACTAACTATTCAGCTTATAAGCAAATTAAAATCTATAAAAAAGCTTTATTAACAAACAAAAATACGATTGAAGTAACCGATCTTGGGGCTGGATCACAAATTTTAAAAAGCAACACTAGAGTTATATCTCATATTGCAAAAATTGCAGGTACAACAGCTAATCGAGCAAAATTATTATTCAGGCTCACTCTATATTTTCAATTCAATGCTATTTTAGAATTAGGAACTTCGCTTGGTATTGCAACTCATGCCATAAGTTTAGGGAATCCTGAAGCAAACATTACAACTATTGAGGGTTGCCCTAATATTTCTGAATTTACTCAAGAAACTTTCAAGTAATTCCATTTAGAAAACATTGATATCTTAACTGGAAATTTTTCTGATAAAATGAAAACTCTAAAACACAATAGTTACGATCTTATCTTTTTTGATGGCAATCATCAAAAAGAAGCTACCATAAATTATTTTGAAACACTTTTACAAACAGCTCATAATAATTCTGTTTTTATATTTGATGATATTTATTGGTCCAAAGGCATGACTGAAGCTTGGGAAACTATCATACAACATCCAAAAATAACTGTGAGTATTGATGCCTTTTTCTGGGGATTTATATTTTTTAGAAAAGAACAAAAAAAGGAACATTTTGTAATAAAAGTTTAAACGAGTTCATTCTGAGCATTGTGAAGAATCTCAATATTAAAGATTCTTCACTTCATCCAATTTCGTTCAGAATGACAGAAAATAAACATTAGTGAATTCGTGGTAAAAAACTTTTAACTTTTAACTTTTAACTTCTAACTTGCGTAGCATGAAGATTTACACCAAAACAGGGGACAAAGGCACTACTGCTCTTTTTGGAGGCACAAGAGTTCCAAAACATCATATTCGTATTGAAAGTTATGGAACTGTTGACGAACTCAACTCACATATTGGCTTAATTCGAGATCAAGAAATTGATTCGGTTTTTAAAGATATTCTAATTAATATTCAAGATAAACTGTTTACAGTTGGTGCAATTCTGGCAACAGATCCAAAAAAAGCAGTACTTAAAAGTGGAAAAGATCGCTTAACAATTCCTAAAATTTCTGAAGAAGATATTGAGCTTCTAGAAAAAGAAATGGATAAAATGAATGCACAACTTCCTGCAATGACACATTTTGTGCTTCCAGGAGGTCATCAAACGGTGTCATTTTGTCATATTGCTAGATGTGTGTGTCGAAGAGCCGAACGATTAGCCACTGCACTTAACGAATCTGAGCCTTTTCAACCTAACACACTTATCTATTTAAACCGCTTATCTGACTACCTTTTTGTATTGGCACGAAAGTTGTCTAAAGACTTACAAGCCGATGAAATTAAATGGATTCCGAAAAAGGAATTATAAGCTATTTCATTGTACTTATTTAAAACTGAAAAATCACTTTTGTATTAAAAGTTTGAAGTAAAACAGACGTTCTTAAAATTAATGATTAAATAATTGTTTTTTTGCTTGGCTATTTCAGTTAAAAAATTACTTTTGCAAAAAATTAAATTATTAAATAATGTATTGGACACTAGAATTAGCATCTTATTTATGCGATGCCCCTTGGCCAGCCACTAAAGATGAGCTAATAGACTATTCTATTAGAACAGGCGCACCACTTGAAGTTGTAGAAAATTTACAAGCGATCGAAGACGAAGGAGATTCTTACGACTCAATTAGTGAAATTTGGCCTGATTACCCAACTGATGATGATTTTCTTTGGAATGAGGATGAATATTAAAAAAATGAAAATATTAATAAATAGTTAAAAGTCTCATTCGAGACTTTTTTTGTGTCTGATTTTTTCAAAAAACAAAACAACAAATAGTATCTTTGACAATTAAGTATCAAAGACTAAAAATAAATCGATATAGATGAGTATTTTAAATGCGATAATTAAAGTATTTGTTGGAGATAAATCCAAACAAGACGTAAAGGCTATGATGCCTTTAGTAGAAAAAATAAAATCTTTCGAAGTTGAAATAGAACTCTTAACTCACGATGAGTTACGTGCAAAAACCACAGATTTCAAATCTAAAATCGCAGATGTTCGTAAAGACATTGAAGACGAAATTGATAAACTAAACGAAGAAGCAAATACTACCGAAGATATTGATAGAAAAGAAGATATTTATATAGAAATTGACAAACTAAAAGATGAATCGTACACTATAACCGAAACACTTTTAAACGATCTTCTTCCTGAAGCTTTTGCAGTTGTAAAAGAAACCACAAAACGATTTGTAAATAACCCGACCATTACAGTTATTGCCTCAACTTTCGACAGAGAATTATCTGGCACTAAATCGTATGTCTCTTTAGAAGGTGATAAAGCGGTTTGGTCCAACTCTTGGGATGCCGCTGGAAAGCCAATTACTTGGGATATGGTACATTACGATGTACAACTTATTGGTGGTATTGCTCTGCACGAAGGTAAGATTGCCGAAATGCAAACAGGAGAAGGTAAAACGCTTGTTGCCACATTACCAATGTACTTAAATGCACTTACAGGAAAAGGTGTTCATCTTGTTACTGTTAACGATTATTTGGCAAAACGTGACAGTGCCTGGATGGCTCCTATTTTCGAGTTTCATGGATTGAGTGTGGATTGTATAGATTATCATCAACCCAATTCGGCTGAACGAAAAAAAAGCATACAATGCAGACATCACTTACGGTACAAATAACGAATTTGGTTTCGATTATTTGCGTGATAATATGGCACATTCGCCTGACGATTTAGTGCAACGACCTCACAACTATTCCATTGTAGATGAAGTAGATTCTGTTTTAGTTGACGATGCACGTACACCATTAATTATTTCTGGACCTGTACCTGATGGCGACAAACACGAATTTGACGAGCTAAAACCAAAAATTAATGATATTGTTAATGTTCAACGTAAATATTTAATTGGTGTTTTAGCCGAAGCAAAAAAGTTAATTGCTTCTGGTGACACTAAAGAAGGGGGTTTCAAACTACTTCGTGTCTATCGAGGGATTCCAAAAAATAAAGCCTTAATAAAATTTTTAAGTGAAGAAGGTGTAAAACATTTACTTCAAAAAACGGAAAACTTCTACATGCAGGACAATAATAGAGAGATGCCAAAAGTAGATGCAGAACTGTATTATGTTATTGAAGAAAAAAACAATCAAATAGAACTTTCTGATAAAGGTATTGAATTCCTTTCGGGAAATGACGACCCAGACTTTTTCATCATGCCAGAAATTGGTCTTGAAATTGCAAAAATTGAGGCAAAAGGACTCACTCCTGAAAAAGAGGCTGAACTTAAAGAAGAATTATTTCGTGATTTCGGAGTAAAATCTGAACGCATACATACTTTAAGTCAACTTCTAAAAGCATATACGTTGTTTGAAAAAGATGTAGAATATGTAGTGATGGAAAACAAAGTAATGATTGTTGACGAGCAAACTGGGCGTATTATGGATGGTCGTCGTTATAGTGATGGATTGCACCAAGCCATTGAAGCCAAAGAAAATGTAAAAGTTGAAGCTGTTACACAAACATTTGCAACCATTACACTTCAAAATTATTTCAGAATGTACCGTAAACTATGCGGGATGACAGGAACTGCTGTTACCGAAGCTGGAGAGCTTTGGGAAATCTATAAATTAGATGTAGTTGAAATTCCAACCAACAGACCAATTATACGCGATGACAGAGAAGATTTAGTTTACAAAACAAAGCGTGAAAAATACAACGCAGTAATTGATGAAGTAACGCAACTATCAAATGCAGGACGTCCTGTTCTTATTGGAACAACCAATGTTGAGATTAGCGAACTTTTAGGTAAAATGCTTTCTATCAGAAAAGTCCCACACAATGTACTGAACGCAAAACTTCATAAAAAAGAAGCCAATATTGTTGCTGAAGCCGGACAACCAGGGCAGGTAACCATTGCAACAAATATGGCTGGACGTGGTACAGATATTAAACTTACAAAAGAAGTAATAACAGCTGGTGGATTAGCCATTATTGGTACCGAACGTCACGATTCACGTCGTGTAGACAGGCAATTACGTGGTCGTGCAGGACGTCAAGGAGATCCTGGAAGCTCTCAATTTTATGTGTCGTTAGAAGACAACCTCATGCGTTTATTTGGTAGTGAACGTATTGCCAAAATGATGGATAGAATGGGGTTAAAAGAAGGTGAAGTGATACAACATTCCATGATTTCTAAATCTATTGAACGAGCACAAAAGAAAGTTGAAGAAAACAATTTTGGTGTTCGTAAACGATTATTGGAATACGATGATGTCATGAATGCGCAGCGTGAAGTAGTTTACAGAAGGCGTTACAATGCCCTATTTGGAGACCGTCTTCGTGTGGATTTAGCCAATATGATTTATGATACTTCTGAAATAATTACTGAAACCAACAAAGAAGCTAATGATTACAAAAATTTTGAGTTTGAGCTAATCCGTTATTTCTCGATGAGTTCGCCAATTACTGAAAATGAATTTGGAGAACTTTCTACTCAAGAAATTTCGGGTAAAGTATATCATGCTGCATTTGACCATTATAAAGAAAAAATGGAGCGTAATGCTGATCTTTCTTTTCCTGTTATTAAAAATGTTTATGAAACGCAACGTGATAAATTTAAGCGTATTGTTGTTCCATTTACCGACGGTGTAAAAAGTATTCAAGTGGTTACCGACCTTGAAACAGCTTACAAAACAAACGGAAAACAGCTAATTACCGATTTTGAAAAAAATATTTCATTAGCAATTATTGATGATGCCTGGAAAACACATCTACGTAAAATGGATGAATTAAAACAATCGGTTCAATTGGCAGTACATGAACAAAAAGACCCTTTATTAATTTACAAATTCGAGTCTTTCGAATTGTTTAAAGCAATGATAGATCAAGTCAATAAAGATGTAATTTCATTTTTATTTAAAGGCGAGTTACCTCAAGAAACGGCAAACACTATTCACGAAGCACAAGCACGTAGAAAAGACAATGTAAATACCAGCAAAGAAGAAATCCAGAATATTGACGAACGTGCTGCAGAAAGTAGAGAAGCAGGAGCTAACACACAACGTCAACAACAAGTTGTGGAAACCATTGTAAGAGAGCGACCAAAAATTGGGCGTAACGATCGTGTTGTTATAAAACACGTTATGAGTGGCGAAAACAAAACCCTTAAATACAAACAAGCTGTGCCTTTAATTACAAAAGGTGATTGGGTTTTGGTTGAAGACTAAGAACTTCCTGCGAAAACAGGAATCTTATGGATTTAAAATCCTAATATTATTGATGTTAGGATTCTTTTATTTCATAATCATGGTGTAATTCATAAACACTAACTTTAATTAAATTAACTAATTCATTTTCAAGGCAGCTTCTAACTTGACTGCTTTATCATAAGCATAATTTAAGGTACTATCCATTTCAAAACAGCGTTTGAAATTTTTAAGCGCATTGATTGAATCACCTTTCATAAGCAATGCATCCCCATAACTATCATAGGGTTTTGCAGAGTTGGGATGCTCATCGATATTCAATTTAAAGATACGAAGCGCATCATCCAAATAATCTTTTCCCATTAATTGATAACCTAAAATATTTATACTTGCTTCTGAAACATCATAATTTGTAGTGTCAGATTTTAACTCAAGGTAGTAAGCAATTCCTTTATCAACATTTTCAGAAAGTATCCTTTTAGCCATACCTTTTACAATTTTGTACTTTGGCATTTCGTATGGTTTCTCTTTCATAATATTAGATACACAACTTAAAACATCTCTAAAATTATATCCACCATAGTTAGTAAGTATAATAAAACCACTGTTAGCCTCAACTTCATTATGCAAAAAGGTTGTAAAACCCATCCAACGTCCAGCGTGATTAACCACTTTTGGCTCGTTATTTTTAGATCTAATACGCCATCCAAAACCATAATTTGTTAATTCCCCATTATTTAGTTTTGCAGGTGTCCAGGCTTCGTCTAAATATGTTTTAGAAATAATGGTGTATTTTACGAGTGCTTGGTTCCATTTATACAAATCCTCTAAAGTGGAATATATCCCTCCACATCCTCTTACATCGTTAACAATATTATAATCAATTAGTATTAAATCTACCTGATTTAGAGTAACGCTGTAACCAAATACACGATTTGGCATATTAGTGTCTGCTTCAACTTGATACTTATACAATACTGTATTAGTCATCTCTAAAGGATCGAAAATGTTTTCTTTTAAAAATTCTCTAAAATGTTGTCCAGAAATTTTCTCGACAATTGTTGCCAAATACAAATAGCCTGTATTGCTATATTCCCATTTTTCACCAGGTTGAAATTTGAGTTCAGGACTTACTTTATGAAATTTCTTAATAATTTCATCGTTTCCTAAAATATATGTTTTAGTAGAATCTTCAGGTTTCCAATACTCATAAATCAAACCTCCGTAATCCGCTAATCCAGAAACATGATTTAATAAATGTCTTACAGTTATATTATCATAAGGAAAATCTGGAAGGATATCTTTTACTTTTTGGTCATATTCTAATTTACCAGCTTCTTTTAACTTCATTATAGACATTCCTGTAAATTGTTTACTTACTGATGCCAAACGAAATTGAGAACTTAAGGTTAAAGAATCATTAGGATTGATAGCTCTTAAACCATGAGAGTTTTGATAAATGATTTCTCCTTCTTTATAAACTAAAATATTTCCTGTTGCAATGCCACGATCATACATTTGGTCTATAAACTCTGCATATATGTTTACATCTGCTTGTTTTTCATCTTTTTTACATAAAAAAAACATGCCGAAATAAAGCATACTAGAGTAATTTGTTTTAGAAAATTCCTTTGCCCAAGCCTTCATTTTATCTTTATATTCTTTGCCATACTTTTCTTCGTATTCTTTACTCCATTTTTCAAGATAGGCCTCTCCTTCTTTTTTATATGTATCAAAATCGAAGTTTACATTATGTACGCCTTCTGGCAATTCTGGCATCTCTGGCATCTCTGGCATTTCGAAATCAATTTCTGGTATATCAAAGTCCATTTCTGGTAATTCTGGCATTTCTGGAATATCTGCCATTACAAATTGCAACTCTTCCAGTGCTCTTAAAGCATCTTCATCAAATTCAGAATTAAAATTCCAATTATAATTATAATTAGGATTAAAATCACTTCCAGTTGAAATAGATATATTAGCTCCAGAGCCTGTTACTTCTACTTCCCAACTTTCTAAAATATCTTGAAGCTCTGCTTTTGATAATTCTTCACTTTCGATATAGGCTTCTATTTTTACTTCGTTTTTATTCCAAGTATCTATTTCTATATTCGTATAACTTGTATCTAAATTTAAGGTAACGTCCTTATTTGCTTTAACTGTTTGCGAAGTTTTTTGCAGCTTTTGATGTGCATTTACACTAAATGAAGCTAAAAAAACTAACGCTATTGTTATAAATTTATAACTGTTTCATTTTTTGGTATTTTAAAATTTTAATATTTAAAAGAATTACGCTTGTACTTCTTCTAAATTGTTATTAGATTTATTTAGTTCGCTTAATTTTTCCTTTAAACGATACAATAGGTTTAAACGTAATTTAAGATTATCAATTAATGCATTAATTGTTTGTTCATTAAGTCCAGATTGAGTTAACTCTTCTTCCAAACGAATATATTCTTTATTTAATTCGTCTAGTTTCTCTAAATAGCCATCAAAAAGCTCTTTACTTTCTGGCGTAACTTTCATTTTAGATAATTCTAAATTGATATTTGCCAAATAATAGTCTTCAACCTTCTTAAATTGAGGAGAAATATCTCCCAAAGATTTTCTTACTACTGTTGTTTCTGTTGGAAGCTCTTCTACTTCTGAACCAAAAAACTGGTAAGCTCCAAAACTGAAACCAATAAATAAGACAACACTTGCCTCAATATTTAAAAATGTAAAATTGTTTTTGTTAGATTTTACTGGAAGTTCTTTGTCCAGCTTTTTCAAAAATATAGCTTCATGACCTTTAGGCATTTTATCTTTAAATACCTTTGGTTCATTTTCGAACAGTTTTCTAATATCTTGTGCCATTTTGCTCTAATGTTAATAGTTCTTTTAATTTAGCTTTACCTCTCGATAATTGTGTACGTGATGCGACTTCTGTAATGTTTAATACTTCGGCAATTTCCTGATGGTCGTAACCTTCTATTAAAAACATCATCACAACATATTTGTACTTATCTGATAATTTACTAATTGCATCTTTTACTTCGTCTAAAGTAATTGCATCATCAACTAACCATTCGTCTTCATAACTAGAATCGACTACTTTTAAGTGCACTTCATCTAATTCCAACAATTGTTGTTTTTTAGATTTAAGTAAATCAATACATTTATTAATAACGATACGTTTTAACCAAGCACCAAAAGTCACTTCAGCTTTATATTGATGAAGTTTTTCAAATGCTTTAATAAAGGCTTCTTGAACAATATCTTCAGCTTCAAGAGTGTCCTATACAAAGCGATTAGCTACAACAAACATCCCATCACAATATTGATTATACAATTGCAATTGTGCTTTGCGATTGTTCTGTTTGCATTTTTCAATGATCTCTATTGTTAGCGTACTCAATTTTGGTGTTTTGGTTAGGATTAATTAAACCTCAAAAATTAAATTAATTAATTTTAAATTCAGCTGAAAAATTACTTCAATTATTTTGGTTTCATCTTAAAGACGATACATAATTTAAGATGTTGCAAAAAGATAATTATTTTTTTCAAAGAAATAAAACAAAGCTTTACAAATTAACGTTTCATTAAAATAATAACTGCGTTAATATCTATCTTTGTATTTTAAAACAACCATTTAACTATGTTCTTAAAGCGTATTATTTTATTTCTATACTGATTTGTTTAAAAAACGATTAAGTCCAAAAGACACCGTAGAATTTAGACTTAACGATTTGGAGTTGGAAGTGTTTTACAACAGACCTTCAAAACGAGAGCGTGTCATTTTTAGAGGCTTGGTAGCCTATAATAAAGTATGGCGAACTGGTGCCAATGAAGCAACTACATTCGAAACAAACCAAGCTTTAAAAATTGGAAACGATTCTTTAGCTTCAGGAATTTATACTTTATGGACAATTCCAAATAAAGATTTCTGGCAGATTATTTTTAATTCTAAACAATATCCTTGGGGAGTTAATGATGCTATGGAAGCAATGCGTGAAACAGAATTTGATGTTATAAATATTGATATTCCAGTAGAAGAACTACATACTGTTGTAGAACAATTCACAATTGCTTTTGATAATTCTACAGATAATCTATCTTTAACCATGGCTTGGGATAAAGTGAAAATTGTTATTCCGCTTAAATAAGTATACATACAGTTGGCAATATTCAGTTGGCAGTATTCAGTTGACAGTATTCAGTTAGCAGTGTTCAGTTAGCAGTCTGCAGTAAATAATTTTAGATTTTAAAAAAATATTCGAACAATTCGTGGCAGAAAATAAAATACATAAATTAGCTTTACAAAAACAAGAAAGATTTTCTCAACCCGAAATTACTAACAGCATTTCAATTTCTAAACTAAAAGGAAAACGGAAAGCACAACCAAATACCCGAAAACTTATAAACGAAATTTTAAATGGCGATATAACTGCTTTAAGTCGTGCCATTACTTTAGTTGAAAGTAAAAATTCAAAACACATAAAAAAAGCCAATGCAATCATTAAAGCCTGTTTACCTCATGCAAATAACTCCATAAGAATTGGCATTACTGGAGTTCCTGGAGTTGGAAAAAGCACTTTTATTGAAGCCTTTGGAAAACATCTTACCGGATTAGGTAAAAAAGTGGCTGTTCTTGCCATTGACCCAAGCAGTACAATTACAAAAGGTAGCATTTTAGGTGATAAGACCAGAATGGAAGATTTGGTAAAAGACAAAAATGCTTTTATACGTCCTTCTGCAACAGGGAACTCATTAGGAGGTGTTGCCAGAAAAACAAGAGAAACTATAATGCTTTGTGAAGCAGCCGGATTTGATACCATTATTATTGAAACTGTTGGTGTTGGACAAAGTGAAACTGCTGTACATAGTATGGTAGATTTCTTTTTATTATTAAAACTTGCTGGTGCAGGCGATGAATTACAAGGTATAAAACGGGGTATCATTGAAATGGCAGATGCCATTGTAATTAATAAAGCTGATGGCGATAATATAAAACCTGCAAAATTGGCAAAAGTTGAATTTAGCAGAGCACTTCACTTATATCCTGAAAAAGATTCTAAATGGATGCCAAAAGTTTCTATTTGTAGTGCAATGCAAAACGAAGGCGTAACAGATGTTTGGAACATGATTTTAGAATATGAAACACTTACCAAACAAAATGAATATTTTGAATTTAATCGTAGAAAACAAAATAAATTTTGGCTTATTCAGACTATTGAAGAACAGTTAAAATCAGACTTTTTTAACAATTCAGAAATAAAAAAAGAATTGAAACATCAACTACATCTTATAGAAACAAAAAAAACCACACCTTTTTCTGCTGCCGAATATTTGTTGAAATTATAAAAAATTCTCTTTATACCATTTTACCTGATGCCTAACACTTTCCAACAATGTAGTTTGGGGATTGTAATTTAACAACAATCTTGCTTTATCTATATTTGCTTTTGTGCGTAATTGGTCACCAATACGTTTTGGGATAACATTAATTTTAATGGTTATACCTAAAACTTCTTCCACAGCTTCGATACCTTCTTGCGTTGTATGTTCTACTTCTGTTCCTAAATTAATTATTTCTCCATTAACAATAGCTTCTTTACCCAACACGCTCACAATACCATCAACAATATCGCCAACATAAGTAAAACTACGCAGGTGTTTATCGCTTCCTTCAAAAAGAGGGAATGTTTTACCTTTTAAACCTAAATCAATAAGTTTTGTGTACATTTTCTCTGGTCGTTCTCTTGGTCCTATAACAGAATATAATCTCAAAGAACAAGAAATCATTTTCTTTTCCCTGCTCTTTTGAAGTACTAATTGTTCAGCAGCTAATTTTGTAACACCATAATAGGATGCTGGTTTTGGTGGAAAATCTTCAGGATAAGTTGCTTCTAATCCATAAATTGATGACGTTGCTATATTAACAAAAAGTTTCAAATCTTGACATGAAAGTGCAAAATCTATCAAGTTTTTAGTTGCAAGTATATTATTGCTGAAATAATCTTCGAAGGTAGAACTGACAGAAATTCCTGGCTGCGCTGAAAAATGAAAAATATAATTAATATTATTTGGTAGCTCTTGACTTAAATTAGAAGTTCGCAAATCAAGTGTAATTACTTTCACACCTCTATCTTCAACTGCTTTGGCATTTAATTTTTTCAACTTTACATCATAATAATCAGAAAAATTATCAACACCAATAACGGAATGACCTAAATTCTGTAATCGTTCTGCTGCATGTGAGCCAATAAAACCCGCAACTCCAGTAACTAAAATATTCACGTTTTAAAATTTATTATTGCAATTTAACATCTTTTTTATAATTAATATGAAACTGTAATGTTAAACTAAAAAAGAATATTTTTGTAATAACTAACTTTTAGTATATGGATTATAAATTCACCATTATTGTTCCTGTTTATAATGAAGAAGATAATTTGGAACGTGTTGAAAAAGAACTTCTTGCTTATACTAAAATCGCAACTTTACCAACAGCTGTTTTATTTGTGAATGATGGTTCTAAAGATAAAAGCCAAGTTCTTATTGATGATATTTGTAATAGAAATGAAAATTTTGACTATATTCTTTTTGAAGAAAATCGTGGCTTAAGCGCTGCTATTAAAGCTGGTTTTGATACTATTGAAACTGAATTTGTAGGCTATATAGATTCTGACCTTCAGACTGCTCCTGAAGATTTTAATTTACTGTTGGAACATATAACTGAATATGATTTAGTGACTGGAGTAAGAGCCAATAGAAAAGATTCGGTTGTAAAAAATATGTCCTCTACCATTGCCAATGGCATCCGAAGAACATTTACTCACGACGGAATGGACGATACAGGCTGTCCGTTAAAAGTTATAAAAACTGAATATGCCAAACGTATTCCTATGTTTAAAGGCTTACATCGATTTTTACCTGCTATGATTTTATTACAGAAAGGAAAAATTATTCAAATTCCTGTACAGCATTTTCCACGTATTGCCGGAGAAGCAAAATTTGGTTTATGGAATCGTTTATTAGGACCTTTATTGGATTGCTTTGCTTATTTATGGATGAAAAAAAAGTATATTAATTACACCATTTCTAAAAAGAGTTAATGAGTAATTGGATCATATATGCTATTGGGTTTATTGCTCAAATTTTGTTCTCTTCCAGATTAGTTGTTCAATGGGTTACTTCAGAAAAACAACGCAAAGTCTCCACTCCTACTCTATTCTGGATATTAAGTTTAATAGCTTCATTTTTACTATTTCTTTATGGGTATTTACGAAATGATTTTGCTATTATGTTAGGACAATCGCTCACTTATTTTATTTATATACGGAATCTTCAATTACAAAATGAATGGCAAAAGTTTCCGAAGTTAATGCGTTGGTTTCTATTTCTAACACCTACATTTATTATTATATATTACTTTAATAATAACAGGATTGATGTAGAATTGTTATTTAAGAATGAAGCAATTCCTATTTGGTTATTAGTCCTTGGCATCGTCTCTCAAGTTGTATTTACCTTACGATTTGTGTACCAATGGTTATACTCTGAAAAACAAGGAAAGTCTGTTTTGCCTTTGGGATTCTGGTTATTAAGTCTGGCTGGCTCACTTTTGATTTTAACTTACGCTGTATTTAGAAAAGATCCAGTTTTATTTACAGGACATATTTTAGGTACTATAATCTATGTCAGAAATTTAATTTTACTACATAAATACGATGATTAAAGCAATTGAAAACAATCCTATACTTACAATAGTAACTGTAGTATTAATCATGCTAAGCTTTAATATTGATGTTTTGAATGTGAGCATCATGGAAGCTCGAAATTTTATTACAGCCAGAGAAATGATTACCGATGGCAATTGGTTATTAACAACAATGAATGGTGAAGCACGTTACCAAAAGCCTCCATTACCAACATGGTTTACAGCACTTTTTGGATTACTATTTGGAATAAAAAACATACTTGCTTTGCGCTTTCCCGGATTAATTATGGTAATTATTATTGGGATTTTCTCCTATTTATTAAGCAACAAATTATTAAAAGATAAAACACACAGTTTAATAAATGGGCTGATCACAATTACTTCATTTTATGTTATAGGTATTATAATTGAAGCTCCTTGGGATGTTTTTACTCATGGATTTATGGGTATTGCTATTTTTCATTTGTTTCAGCTTTTCGAAAAACAAAAAAACTATTGGCAACATACGTTATTAGCAGGATTTTTCATTGGTTTTTCTATGATGAGTAAAGGACCTGTTTCCTTTTATGCCTTATTGCTACCCTTTTTAATTTCGTATGGAATGACCTATAAATACAAGCATTTTAGAGCAAAATTTTTTTCTGTATTTTCGATAATAATACTTATGCTTCTCGTAGGTGGTTGGTGGTTTTTATATGTGAGATTAGAAGATGCAGAAACTTTTTTAAGTATTGCACACAAGGAAACCGGAAATTGGGGAAGTTACAATGTAAGACCGTTTTATTATTACTGGAGCTTTTTTACGCAAAGCGGAATTTGGACAATTCCTGCTTTTATTAGTTTACTTTACCCTTATATGAAATCTCGTGTAAGCAACTTAAAGGCTTACAGATTTAGTTTTTATTGGACTATTTTTGCTGTTATTTTACTATCTATAATTCCTGAAAAGAAGTCACGTTATTTAATGCCTGTTTTAATTCCTTTAGCTATAAATACTGGGTTTTATATTGAATATCTTATCAGAAGATTTAGAGATTTGAAAGACAAAAGAGAAACATTTCCTGTGTATTTTAGCTTTTGTTTAATCGCACTTATTGGGTTTGGATCTCCCATAGCTGGATATGTGTTTTTAAAAGACAACACAAATGTAAACTGGATTTTATTTTCTACAGCAGCATTTGTAATGCTAAATATTGGTATTGGTATCATTTTTCAGTTGAAACGGAAAAATATTAAGACCGTTTTTTACTTAACTATCGGTTTTATAATCAGTGTCTTTGTATTTGTTTTACCACTTTCAAAAGGATTACAAAGTGATACTTATAAAAGTATTTCAGAATTAAAAACTAAGGCCGAAAAAGAAAATATTAAAGTTTATAGTTTTGGTCCTGTTTCTCCAGAAATGATTTGGGATTTTGGTGATAAAATTCCGCAAATAAAAGTTAACGATTCTACCTACAACTTTCCTAAAGAAAACAGATTTGGAATACTCGTTAATGGTTTTAGTACTACTGACACTCAAGTACTTAAAGAAAATTATACCATAGTACAATTTGACACTTTCGACTTAAACCGTTCTGCACCTGAATCAAAAAAGCATAAAAAAAGATTGGTGAGTTATTATTACGTGTTAACTAAGAAATAAAACGTTGTCTTAAATACTTCTGAAGTTTATAAAATCCAAAACCTGAAAGTGCGCCAAAGGTCATTCCGCAAATAATATCTAAAGGATAATGTACCCCTACATATATTCTGCTATATGCAACCAAAGCGCTCCAAAATAATAAAAGAAAGATTAATTTTTTATAGTAAGGCTTTAATAACAAACCAGTAAAAACGGCAACAGCCATTGTATTAGAAGAGTGCCCAGAGAAAAAACCATATTTACCACAACGAGGCGCAATAAAACGCATAAACTCCTTTACACCATCTTCTCTACAAGGTCGCAAACGTTCAAAACCGTGTTTAAAAAGATTAGTGATTTGGTCGGTAAAGGTTATCATTACAACTATAATTAATAGTAACAATAACAATGATTTTAAACCAAGTTTCCTGTAAATGAGATAAAGTAATATGACATACATTGGAATAAAGGTGAGTTTATTGGTAACCACCAACCAAAAATTATCCCAAGCTGTCATTCCTAAATTATTTAAAAATAAGAAAAGCTCTTTATCGTATTGAAGAAGTTGGTCTAACATATATTTTCATTAATCGTTATATCTCCCAACTTCTCTATCGTAAAATGCCGAAGCTTCTTTAATAACATTTTCTGTTTCGCTTAGTAATTGGTTTTCATCATATTCATCAAACTCTTCTAACCATTCTATGTCATCATTCTCAAGGTTTATAATAAATCGAGGGAATTCAGTATGTATTACAAAAATAGCATTTGGTAAATCAGTATTATCACCAAGTATAAATTTTGGAAGGTTCATATTAAAATTTAAAAGTTATAAGTGTCTAAAGTGAGCTAAAGTTTTAAGTAATAAAATTAAAATAAAATCATGAATGATTTTAGCTTATTTTAAATTCTCCAATTCTAATTAATTTTTTAGTTAAATAATTAAATCGAATATACAACATAATTGCTGCAGACGTAAGTCCGACTAATAAGCCTATCCATATACCAAAACTGGCATAGACTTCTTCTTTACCTAAAAAATAACTTATTGGGAAACCAATGAGCCAATAGGCAATAAAAGTAATTAAGGTTGGTATTTTTACATCTTGTAAGCCACGCAACGCTCCTAAAACAGTAACCTGAATACTATCGCTCAACTGAAATATTGCAGCCACTAACAATATCTTTGATGCTATTTTAACAACTTCGGAGTTATCCGTAAAATTATTTACATCGTCTAAATTAAGGTACATATTTGGAAGTAGGTTGTGAAATGCTAAAAAGAAAAGTGCAAAAACAAACGCCAGACCTAATCCTAGTAAAAATATAGAAAACGCAATACGACGTAATTCTTTAAAATTTTGTAATCCTTTTTGGTTTCCAACTCTAATCATTGCGGTAACACTTAATCCTATAGCAACCATAAAGGTCATAGACGATAAGTTAAGTACAATTTGATTAGCTGCTTGGTGATTTTTACCTAAAGTACCACTTAACCAAATGGCAGCAGTAAAAATAGCTACTTCAAAAAACATTTGCATAGCGCTTGGAAAACCAAGATTCAATAACTTTTTTATCATTTTGCTTTCGAGTACAAACAACTTGATATTAGTAACATAAGCTTTTGATTTTTCTTTCTGTGTTAGCATCCACCATAAAAAGAATAGCATTATAAACCGAGAAGCTAATGTACCAACAGCTGCGCCAACTATTCCCATTTGGGGAAATCCAAACTTTCCAAATATTAAAAGGTAGTTTAAAATCACATTAATAACATTAGCCAGAATTGTAGCATACATTGGATATTTGGTCATCGACAATCCATCGCTAAATTGTTTAAATCCCTGAAATATAATTAAAGGCACTAACGAAAAGGCTACCAAATCTAAATAAGGTATTGCGAGTGTAACTACCTCTTCAGGCTGTTTCATAAGATGCATTAAGGGTTTTGCAAGCAGAATTAACCCAAATAAGGCAAAACTTAAAATCGTACATAAAAATAATCCATGTTTAAACGAAGACTTTCCTTTTTCAAAATCATTTCCAGAATCTGCTTCCGCAATTAAAGGAGTAATTGCTGTAGAAAATCCAATACCTAATGACATAGCAATAAAAATAAAACTATTCCCTAACGACACTGCAGCCAATTCGGCAGTTCCTAATTGCCCAACCATAATATTATCAACAAGACTTACAAAAGTATGACCTAACATACCTAACATTACTGGAGAAGCTAATTTAAAATTGTATTTAAATTCTTTGGTATAGTCGGATAGCACTTAAAATAATTTAAAGAAGTACAAAGTTAAATTTAGATTTTGGAATTACGAATTTTAATAGAAAATTAAATAAATACCAAAATTGTTAATAAATATTTCCAACAGCTTCATTTTTAAACGATTAAATATTCTATCTTTATAAAATTAAATCACACATAATGTAAAGTTTATATTAATAACTTTTGTTAGCTATACTTTACATTATTATTAGAGACTTTTGGCTATTATATTTTAGAGGGATTTAAAAATACTTTTGAAAAAAGTTTCAAACTAAAAAAGGGGGATTTTCCCCCTTTTTGTTTTGTTATAAGACAATTTTTAAAACTAATTTTTACTCTTCTTCATCTTTATTATCCTCTTCAAGTAAATGCAACAGATCATTTTCTTGTAATATATTATACCAACGTATCACTTTTTTTATATCGCTGGCATAGACTCTGTCTTCATCATAATCTTGTAAAACAGAAAAAAAGTATTCTTCTAAATTAACTTTACTGTCCTTATGGCTTATACTAGTTTTATTCCCGTTTTCTTTTGTTTTAATCTTTTTCAACACTTCTCTTAAAGGCACTTCTTCTGCTAATGTATAAATAGCAATTTCGCTTAACAAACTTACATTACCCCTTAAATTTACAGATAAATGCTTCCCATCTATTAAAGATTCTGCTATAAAACCATTCTTTGTTTTTGTAATTAATTTAAATAATCCTGGTTTTTCCGAAATTGATAAAATACTGTCTAAACTCATTGTTTTGTTATATTATTTGAAGTGGCAAATATAATCAAAGTGTAAGTATTCAGTGCCTAAAGTTAAAAAGTATTTAGAGTGTACTAAAGTGAACACTTTTTAACTAAAATTAAACTTTAGAGCTTACCCAATAATCTGTTCTCAATTTTTCATATTTAAATAACTTTAAGTACTTTTAACTTTAGCACACTTTAAGTACTGAAAAATTACCAAAGTATTATCTTTTCTTTTTTAGATTCGGAAAACGCATTCTATAATCTACATTTACTTTCCCTTTTGAAATGTTACTTAGCTTTCCTTTAATTAAGCGTTTTTTAAAATTAGATATCTTATCGGTAAATAAAATTCCCTCAATATGGTCGTATTCATGCTGTATAACACGAGCAATTAAACCCTCAAATTCAATTATATGTGTTTCAAAATTTTCGTCTTGATACTCAATCTTTATCTGTGGTTTTCTAAGTACGTCTTCCCTTATGTTAGGAATACTTAAACAGCCTTCGTTAAATGGCCATTCGCTTCCTTCTTCTTCAAGTAGCTTAGCATTAATAAAAGTGCATTTAAAATCTTTGAGCTCATTTTTTTCCTTTTCGGTAAGTGTTTCGTCTTCGGAAAAAGGCAAAGTATCAATAATAAACATTCGTATGGATAATCCTATCTGTGGTGCTGCCAATCCAACACCATAAGCATTATTCATGGTTTCGTACATAGTATCAATAAGCTCTTTTAGTTTGGGATAATCCGGATGTATTGCTTTAGCCTTCTTTTTAAGTACTGGGTCTCCATAAGCTAAAATTGGTAGAATCATTAATTTGTTTTATGTGATTTTTTTGCAAAAATACGATTCTACAGTATTATTGTTCATATTTAGTCAAAAAAAAACTCCTTTTAAAAAAAGGAGTTTGAAGCTGCCAAGTTATAGGTATCAACTATGGTTGTATTAATACTTCCATCACTCTCGATCTGAAAAGAACTTACGTAAATGTCATCATTAGGGCCTTCATATGTAATGGCGTAAATATCTCCTGAAACATTAATGATTTTTGGATACTTACCTTGAGTCGTGTCAAATTCAAGACTATCAATAGTGGATCCAGAAATAGCTCCTGAACTATCAATATTGACCGTAATAAGGATACCATCACTATTGGCATCCGAGTAAGTAATGGCATAGATATCCCCTGAAATATTAATAATTTGAGGAAGAGACGCCGAATTTGTATCAAATTCGAATTCGTCAATATTCCACACAACAACATTTCCATCTGAATCTACAGAAAATGTTCTCAAAAATCCATCATTATCGATACCTCTAAATACAACTGCATAGATAGATCCTTAAATTTGGACAACATCGGCACGTCCACTACTTATACCAAACCCAAAATCATCAAGGAGTCCTGAAATAGTTCCCTGTGTACCGGTTGAAAAAGTTACCACATCTTTAGCTTGAACATACCAATAATCTTCATTTTCTATATCAACAAGTGTAAACCTATCTCGAGATAAAGATTCAGCACTTGTTGGGGAACCACTTTGAGAAAAAGCAGATAGCATACATAAAAGCGAAATAATTAAATTAAAAGCTTTCATAACTTTTTATTTTAGTGTTTGCGGTTCTAATCTTTTATGATACGCCTAACTATATGATTGTTTTGCGTTTTAATTTTTATAAAATATATTCCTGACGGCAAGTATTTAAGGTCTACGGTGTTATTTGTTTCAGAAACCATGATGACTTTACCAAGTAGGTCATACAGTTTCACACTTATTATCTTTTCAGTATCAACTGTTTCAATATAAATCATACCTTTTGTTGGATTCGGATAAATTCGCATAGATTCAATGGTGTTCTCATCTATTGAAAGGCCACTTAAAATTGTTATATCTGCATCTGAAACATCATTTATACTTGCATCCGAAGCATCAGAAATACGAACGGTTACTGTAGAACTAGGATCGTTTGGAATGGTCCAGTCATAAGAACCGTCGTCTGTCGTTGAAGTAGTTATGGTATTGGTGTCAGATACAAATCCATCTTTAGAATATTCTA
>RDRZ01000034.1 GCA_003709165.1 Flavobacteriaceae bacterium PRS1 | reverse complement strand
CAGTTGATTCCCCATTACATAGCACTTGGCTATCAATTGATTCCACTTGTGCTGTTGGATTAACTGTTATTGTAAATGTTATAGAATCACCCGTATTTATATCTCCATTATTTTCAAAACTTGGAGTTACTACTATGTTTGCTGTTAGAGGTTCGTCTGTAGTATTTATAGCAGTTATATCAATATTTCCAGTACCCGTAGCATCTAATCCAATTGCTGTATTGTCGTTTGTCCAAGAGAAAGTTGTAGTTCCTCCAGTAACAATAGTTGAAAATTCTATAGTCAAATTCTCATCATTACAAACTACTTGATTATCTACTGGATTTACCTGTGCTTGAGGATTAACAGTAACTTTATAACGAGTAGGTAATCCTTCACAATCAAAACCTACATCCCCAGTAGCAATAGCAGTGTATACTACATTCAGAGGTTCAGTAGTTGAATTTATCAGAGTTTCTGCTGGAATGTTATCAGTTCCTGTTAAAGTGGTTACCCCAGTAATTCCTGTTGGAACAAAAACAGTCCAAGCAAATGTTACACCTGTTGTTGGACTTGTTAAATTAACTGCAGTAGTTGTTTCACCAGTTGCTATTACTTGATCCGCCTCTGAGAAGTTAACTAATGGCGATGGGTTTACTGTAATTGAAAAAGTTTCTGTTGTACCTGTACAACTAACCCCATTATTTTCATAAACTGGAGTTACTGTAATATTTCCAACAATTGGAGCAACTGCTGAACTCGTAGCTGTAAAACTTGATATATCACCAGTACCGCTAGCTGCAAGCCCTATAGTCGTATTGTCATTTGTCCAATTATAAGTTGTTGTTCCTGATCCAGTATTTGTAGTTGCAAAAGTAACTGCCAATGTTGAATCACCATTACAAAGTGTCTGATCTGCAACTGCATTAACTTGACCATTTGGATTAACAGTAATCACAATATCAAATCCATCACCCTTACATCCATTTGCATCAGCCTGAACACTATAAGTTAAAGTTGCAGGTTCACTAGTAATATTGGTTAATGTTTGACTTATAGATGTTTGATCGTCTGCTGCACTTCCTCCTGTAATTGCTCCTACAGGACTGCTAACTGGTATTCCCCAATCATAAGTAGTTCCAGAAGGAACTATTTCAGTAGGGGAATCATCAACTGGTGTAATAGTAAAAGTGCCACTAGAACAAATAGTTTCATCTTTATCGGCAATAAGTGGTACAGGATTTACTGTAATGGTATACTCAAATGGTGTGCCAGCACATCCATCTGCAATTGGAGTTATAGTGTACACTAAATCTTGATCAGAATTAGTATTATTAGTTATTGTCTGAGCTGGAATAGCTGCTGTTGTTCCAGAAGATGTATATCCTGACAGATTGCTATTATCAGTAGCTATCCATGAAAATGTTGTCCCTGTTGCGTCAGCGGTTACAGTAAATTCAGTTGAAGAATCTGCAGAACACATTGCCTGAGATGTAGTTGTGGTTGTTATTATTGGCGTTTGACCCAAGCTTATTGATACTGTATCAGAAGCAGGAGTATCACAATTTGAACCAAGAGTTACAGTTATATTATATGTGCCAAATGAATTTAATTGAATTGTAGGCAGTGCATCAGAAGCTGTTGTGGAGTTAGCAAATGAATAGTCTGCCCCTGTTATTCCTGTTCCAGAAACTGTCCAAGTATAAGAACTTTGGGCATTTAATCCCGTAGAATATGTTGGTGTTAATAGATTTGCAAAATCAATTAAAAGGGTTGTTGTTGAGCAATAAGTCTGTGACTCAACAGGAAATGCTACAGTAGGATTACCAATTACCTCAAGAGTTTCTGCATGACTATCAGATCCACAATCTGTTGTTACTACTAAAGTAATTGTATATGTTCCTTCTGTAGTAAATGTTACTTCAGGATTTTGAGAGTTTAAAGTTGTGCTGTTTTGCAGAGTATATCCAGAATCTGGAGATATTGTCCACTGGTAAGTAGGATCTTCATTAGGCAAGGTCTCATCACAAGCGGCCTCAACAATATTTGAATTATCTGTTAAAGTTACTGTATCATTAACACATATCTGGCTAACTTCTTGATTGTCCTTTATTATATTAAAATCTGCTTCAGGAACCTCTTCAACATTGATGGTGTCCGTATACTCTGACTCCTGTTGACAATAATCCTGATTTACAGCTGTTAGTTTAATCTCCCAACAACCTAGAATTGTAATGTCAGCTGCTGGAATAATTAAATCATTTCCAACAAGCCATGGTGATCCTGCAAATACTGGAATAAAAGCGGTAGCAGTTGGCGGCTTATAATACCAGTAATAATTTGGTTCTTCAGTACATTCCCCAGAAGGTGTTGGATAAGAACCTGCTATAGATGTGTTTATAGCACTAATATTTTCATTAATACATTGTTCTGAATTTAAGACAAAAGAAGCTTCTGGAGATCTGCTTGTAGCAACCTGTTTTGTTGTACCAGATCCATTGGCAATATACTCATCACAAGCTGGAGTTGAACCTCCAACAGACAATCCTTTATTGTACAATTTCATTTCTATGTCAAAGTTTGTGCTTAGCGTACTACACGAAGCTTGAGAAAAAATATGTATTATTGGATTTATAGGTGCAGTATAATCTTCTAAAAGCTCAGCCTGTGTTTTTATAATAGGGGCTGTTCCATCACCAAAATCAAATGTATAGTAAGAGGCCATATAGTTACTGCCTATACCCAAGTTGGTAATATCTATACTAAATACTACATCTTCTCCTACACAAACTATTTCAGAAGATGCATTACCAAAAATTGTAGCACTTGCATGAAATATAAAAGTAGTACTAAAGAAACTTGAATTTCCAGATAAATCTACTTCCTCAATCTCAATATTATAAGCTCCAACAGATAGTGTGTCTGGTATAGAATACACTCCAGGACTTGTTGCTGTAAGTGCTGTAGTAGTTCCCGCATCAATATCAATTAAGTTAACATTTAACGAGTATGATGAATCCGAAGCAGTTACTTGAAGAAATTTGTAACTAGAAGGCATATCAGCAGTCACAGCATCATAAGACTGCTTAAGAGATCCAAAATAAGGGTTAGTCGTATTAGCGCCATCATTTAAACATTCAAAATAATTGGTATTACTCTGCATTGTGGTTTGAACTGTTGGCAATGCTGATGTTACGGAATTATCAATAGTAAATGAGGCTGTTTCTACATTGGTAACTGGCTGAGTTGATCTAACTCGTAATTTATAATTACCAGATGCTGTTCCTGTAGGTATCACACCATTCATAAGTGGCGTATAAAAGTCATATACTGTTCCTAAACTAATTGGGTTAGTAAAATCTCCCCCCGGAGCAGAAAGCTCTAGATGAAAAGCATTATTTGTTGCAGCTGACAAGTTAGATGGATCATCGAGAACGAATATTCCAGTTGGATTAATGTGCATTGAAACACCAGAGCCTGGGTTATATGTTTTAGTATCATCAAATCTTACTAAATCAATACTCTGAGAAAAACAGAGTATGGAAAATAAAAAAAACAGAAAATTTAGTAATATCTTTTTCATTTGATAATAAAGTGAAATGTACAAAAATTAATACTAACTGATTTAATTAATTGAAGAGCAATACTATAACTTCATGCTGTTATAATAAACTGTCTATAGCTTCTGTATAGGTTTTTTTAGGAGCTACACCTACCTGTCTTGTAACTATTTCACCCTTGTTAAAAACTAAAACTGTTGGGATATTTCTTACACCGTATTTAGCTGCATATTCTTGATTAGAATCTATATCTACCTTTCCAACAACTGCCTAACTTTTTAAAGTGCTCTGCTCTTTTTCTAGCAGACTCCCAAGTGAATGATTTTTTCATTTTACTACAATTTAAACTTTATCTTTTATATAACGCATGGGGAATAAAGACATTAGAGATGTGGTTAAAAGAAGGAGTGAAAGGTTTACAAGAAAAAACCGACAAAAATTGTGAAGACCTAAAAATTATAGATTAAATTCTTTTGAAAAAGAAAAGTTAGGTTGGTTAGTTTTATAGAAGTCTGCTTATTATCCTTATAATAGGCGGACTTCGTTAATTTTATACAATTTTAATAATAAAGGTATTCCGTTTTCCTTTATTTAAAATAATGTATTTGTCATTGATTAAATCTTCAGTAGAAATTATATAATTCTCATTTATCTTTTCTTTATTTACCGAAACTGAATTTTCTTTTAATGCACGCCTAGCTTCACCATTTGAAGCTAAAAAGTTTGTTTTAGCTGCCAAAGCCGCGATCATATCCAGTCCATTTTCAAAATCTGTTTTAGAAATTTCGGATTGAGGAACACCTTCAAATACATCTAAAAAAGTAGCTTCATCAAGTGTTTTAATATCGTTTTTAAATGTTTTACTAAATAATATATTAGAGGCTTTTTCAGCATTTTCAAAAATATCTTGAGAGTGCACCATAGTCGTAATTTCGCTTGCTAAACGCTTTTGTAAAAATCTTAAATGTGGTGTGTTTTTATGTTCTTTTATTAAATCAATAATCTCTTCCGAGGTTAAAAACGTGAAGATTTTAATATACTTTTCGGCATCTTCATCGCTCGAGTTAAGCCAATATTGATAAAACTTATAAGGAGAGGTTCTCTTTGCATCCAACCAAACGTTACCACCTTCAGATTTTCCAAATTTAGTACCATCACTTTTAGTAATTAAAGGACAGGTAATTGCATAGCCTTTTCCTTTTTCTATACGGCGAATTAATTCGGTTCCTGTGGTGATATTCCCCCATTGATCACTTCCTCCCATTTGAATTGAACAGTTATATTCTTTAAATAAATGCAGAAAATCGTAACCTTGCACCAATTGGTATGTAAATTCTGTAAAACTCATTCCTTCAGTAGATTCAGAAGAGATCCTGTTTTTAACAGAATCTTTAGACATCATATAATTTACTGTTATATGCTTACCAACATCACGAATAAAATCAAGAAACGAAATGTCTTTCATCCAATCATAATTATTTACTAATATGGCTGCATTATCGGCACTGCTTTCAAATTCTAAAAAATGTGTTAATTGTTTTTTTATTGCGTTTTGATTATGTCGAAGCGTTGTTTCGTCTAATAAATTACGTTCATTAGATTTTCCTGAGGGATCTCCAATCATACCAGTTGCTCCTCCAATCAACGCCACTGGTTTATGACCACAACGCTGAAAATGTGCTAAAAGCATAATAGGCACTAAATTCCCTATATGTAAAGAATCTGAAGTGGGATCGAAACCAATATAGGCGCTCCGCATGCTTTCCAATAAATGTTCTTCGGCTCCTGGCATAACATCATGAATCATGCCTCGCCAACGCAACTCTTCAATAAAATCTTTAGACATTTATAATTATAATTTAAACAAAGATAATTGTTTATAAGATAAAAGTGGAAAGGCTATTATAAAATTTCGAGACTTTTAGATTTTGAATATAATTCAGAATAAAATCATTAGTTTAGTCTTATGATTTTAGTTACAGGAGGAACAGGATTGGTTGGCAGTCATTTGCTATATAAACTTGTTAAAAAGGGCTTTAAAGTTAGAGCCATTTATAGATCGAAAAAAAAGTTAGATGCAGCAAGACATGTGTTTTCTTATTATTCAAATCAAGTTGAAGCTATTTTTTCTAAAATTGATTGGGTAGAAGCACATCTTAATGATATTCCTGCTTTAACAAAAGCTTTTAAAAATATCACTAAAGTGTATCATTGTGCTGCATTGGTGTCTTTTGACCCAAATGAGTATTACACTTTGCGAAAAGTTAATATTGAAGGTACGGCCAATATTGTTAATCTATGTCTTGCAAATAATATTGAAAAGTTGTGTTATGTAAGTTCTATTGCAGCAATTGGTCATGGCGAACCAAATGATAATATAATTACCGAAAGCACAAATTGGTTTCCAGAAGATGACCATAACGTTTATGCAATCACAAAATATGGAGCCGAAATTGAAGTATGGCGAGGTGTACAGGAAGGTTTAGATGTTGTTATTGTAAATCCGGGATTTATTTTTGGACCAGGATTTTGGAAAACAAGTAGTGGAAATTTATTTAAAAAAATCTATAAAGGATTGAAATATTATACTAATGGTGTTTCCGGATATGTAGATATAGATGATGTTGTAAATTCGATGCTACTATTAATGGACAGCACTATTAAAAATGAACGTTATATTTTAGTTTCTGAAAATTTGTCGTTTAAAGAATTTGCAACAAAAACTGCAGAGGCATTTAAAGTTAAACCTCCTGAAAAAGAAGTGTCAAAAATATTACTGCAAATTGTTTGGCGAATAGATTGGTTAAATCATTTTATTAGAAGAAAACGTCGTAAACTCTCGAAACAAATGGCAAAAAGCATTACTGAAAATCATTTTTACAGTAACAAGAAAGTTATTGAAGATTTGGGTATAAAATTCAAATCTACTGACGAATCAATAAACCAGACGTGTCAATTTTTTTTATCGGAATTAGGAAAATATAATCTTTATTCAGTTTTTTCTTAGGCAATAATTTTCCTATTTTCCTTAAGGAATCTCGTTCTGATTTTCTAATTTTATTTAAAGAATATTTAATTTTTTGTTCGGTTTCTATAATTGTCTTAAAATGATTTTTGTCTTTTTCGAGTTTTATTTTAACACTATTATAAATATCTTCATAGGTTTTTAAATTATAGGCATAATATTCATTACTCAAAGCAAATAGCAAACTATCAATATTGTGTTTTTTATAAATATAGTCTTCTGGGACAAGGCCTGCATTCTCAATTAATTTTCTATTTGTTCCTTTTGCTGCATTAATTATAGATATATCATAAATTACCTCGACCATTTTGTCTTTTAATATAAGATTATCAGGTTTTTTGGGTTTATCTATACTATTATTTTTACATGAAATAACTAATAATACAAATATAATATATTTAAGTTGTTTTATCATCTGTTAAAAGTTAATCGCTTTGCAGCTTTAACATTATAAAATTTAAAATTCTTATATACTAAACTCCCATTTACAAATGTATGTGTTATTCTGGACTTAAAAGTTGTGTTCTCAAAAGGAGACCAACCACATTTATAAAGAATGTTTTCCTTTTTAACCGTCCAGGGATTATTTAAGTTTACAATAACTAAATCAGCAAAATAGCCTTCTTTAATAAATCCACGTTTTTCTATCTCAAATAATATAGAAGGGTTGTGGCACATTTTCTCTATTATTTTCTCTAAAGAAACCTTACCATTATGATAGGCTTCTAATATAGCTACTAAACCATGTTGTACTAAAGGTCCGCCAGATGGCGCTTTGGTATAGATACTTTTTTTTTCTTCTAAAGTATGAGGCGCATGATCAGAAGCGATTACATCAATGCGGTTATCGAGCAATGCTTTCCAAAGTTCTGCTCTATCGTTTTTAGTTTTTACTGCTGGATTCCACTTAATTAAAGCCCCTTTTTTTTCGTAATCTTCATCCGAAAACCAAAGGTGATGAATGCAAACTTCGGCAGTAATCTTTTTGTCTTTTAAAGGAATTTTGTTAGTGAACAATTTAGTTTCTTTTGCTGTGGTTATATGAAACACATGTAATCTCGCTCCAGTTTTTTTTGCAAGTTCAATAGCTTTTGAAGACGACAAATAACAAGCTTCAGAACTTCTAATAACAGGATGATATTTAATAGGAATGTCTTCACCAAATTGTTCAATATGTTGTTTAAGGTTTGATTGTATGGTTGCTTCATCTTCACAATGTACAGCAATTAATAAATCTGTACTCGAAAATATTTTTTCTAAAACCTCTGGATTATCTACAAGCATATTTCCGGTAGAAGAACCTAAAAACAATTTTAAAGCAGCAACTTTTTTAGGATCTAATTTTAAAATTTCCTCAAGATTATCGTTAGTGCCACCAAACATAAAGGAATAATTAGCATGTGAGGTTTTAGAAGCAATTTGAAATTTTTTTTCAAGTTCTTCAATAGTAGTAGTTTGCGGAATGGTATTTGGCATTTCTATAAAAGACGTAATACCTCCTGCAATAGCAGCTTTAGATTCACTTTCAATAGTTGCTTTATGTGTAAGCCCTGGTTCTCTAAAATGAACTTGGTCGTCGATAACACCTGGAAATATATAGTTGTTTTCGGCATCAAAAACATGTACATCTGCCGATTTTGCACTAATAGATTCTGCGATTTTTTTTATATACTCATTTTCAATAAGAATATCGCCATTAAAAATAGTACCTTCATTCACTATTTTAGCGTTTTTTATAAGTACAGTTTTGTTCTCCATTTAATTTATTCCGAATAAACTATTAAACTTCATTGAAATGACTCCAAAGATAGCTTCAGAAATTATGCTACCACTCATTTTTGATTCTCCTTTTGTTCTATCCGTAAAAACTACAGAAATCTCAACAATTTTAAATTTCTTTAAATAGGCTTTAAATTTCATTTCTATTTGAAATGCATAACCAATAAATTTAATTTTATCAAGATCGATTTGTTCTAAAACATGTCGTTTATAACATACAAATCCAGCAGTTGTATCATGAATTTTCATTCCAGTAATAACACGAACATAAATGGAAGCTAAATACGATAAAAGCACTCTTCCCATTGGCCAATTCACTACGTTTACTCCTTTAACATAACGAGACCCAATAGAAACATCTGCATTATTTATATGGCATTCATTATAGAGTTTAATTAGGTCTTTAGGATTATGCGAAAAATCGGCATCCATCTCGAAAATATAATTATACTCGTTATACAAACACCATTTAAACCCATGTATATACGCAGTGCCAATTCCGGCTTTTTCAAATCGAGTTTCTAAAAACAATCTGCTCTTAAATTGGTCTTGTAACTCTTTAACTTTAAGCGAAGTCAAATCGGGAGAATTATCATCTACCACAAGGACATCAAACGGTTTTTCTAAGCTAAAAACGGCTCTAATAATATCTTCAATATTTTCAATCTCGTTAAAAGTTGGGATAATGACAATAGCGTCGCTCATTAAAAAGTAATTTTAGCAAAAATAAGTTATTTTGGTAACTAATTCAGTACTTAAAGTACTCTAAAGTTATAAGTACTTAAAGTTAGTCAAGTATGAAAAATCGAGATGTTAACATATTATTATGGTTTACCTAATCAAGTTGAACATAAATACCCAATCAAATTGAGTACATATCTTTTTACTGAAAAAAGGCAGAAACAATTTCTAAAAGAAGCTCTAAAGTTTAATTTTAGTTTATTGATGTCCGATTAAAGTTTGTACTACACTTAAAAGCTATGTATAAAATAGATTGAATATTTTTATAAAAAGAAACACCTTGCTTTTTTACTTTTTTGAATTTTAGATAATTACAGAAACTATTATAATTTGAATCATTGTTTATTAGTTAGTTATAAAGAAAGTCTTTTGTCTTAAGTCTAACAGCAAAGCAGCCTGTCCCGAAATTTGCGGGAGTCTTACGTCTTTTGTTAAACACTAATGATTTTAGTTAAAAAGCACTTACTCCTGCCTACCGTCAGGCAGGTTAGTGCACTCTAAATACTTATAACTTTAGGCACTGAACAATTCGTTATTTGCAGGATTAAATTTATAGATTATTCTTCATAAATTAGCATACATGTTACGAGAAATTATATCTAATGAATGGTTTACTGTTTTAGTTGTTTTATGTGTTTGCATTTTAGCTTTTGCAAAAGCTAGGTTTACTAATAGATTTAATGATTTTTTGTGGGTTGTTGGGAACTCTAAATATTTAAAAATTTACTCCAGAGATCAAAAATTTATAGACCAGTTTGATGGGCTTTTGTTTTTAAATTTAATTATATCTTCAGCTTTATTCTATTTTATTTGGTATAATACTTTTATTGAGTCTATAGCTTTCGATTTAATTCTTTTTTTCAAGTTCTTTATAGGTATTGGCTCATTAATTTTAATTAAAATACTTATCGAGCGTTTAATTGGAAGCCTTTTTGAAATAGACTCATTAATAGATTCTTATGTTTTTCAAAAAACGAATTATAAAAACTATATTGGTTTAGTGCTTTTGCCTATTAATATTCTATTAATATTTGCAGTAAATCCTTCCAAAACGATACTTTATATTGTAGCAGGGTTAATATTGGTTATAAATTTAGTTGGCTTTATAACATCTTTTAAAATACATCAAAAGTTAATTTTAAATAACTTATTTTATTTTATTTTGTATATTTGCGCTCTTGAAATTGCACCATATATAATTTTGTATAAGGTTTTGAACTAACCTTGACAAGAGGAAACAACAATTAGAGTTATATGAAAGTGAAAACAATATTGGTTTCTCAACCTGAACCTAAAATAGAAAACTCCCCGTATTTTGACCTTCAGAAAAAGCAAAAAGTAAAAATTGATTTTCGACCATTTATACATGTCGAAGGTGTTGCTTCTAAAGAAATACGATTGCAAAAAGTGGATTTAAATAATTATTCAGCAATAATACTTACCAGTAGAAATGCTGTAGATCATTTTTTTAGAGTCGCTGAAGAAATGCGATTTAAAGTTCCGGATGCTTTGAAGTATTTCTGCCAGTCTGAAGCAGTAGCATTTTATTTGCAAAAGTATGTTGTGTACAGAAAACGTAAAATTTATGTCGGCAAACGTACTTTTAACGAACTTACTCCTTTAATAAAAAAATATAAAGATGAAAGATTCTTATTGCCTTGTACAGACAAACTTAAACCGGAAGTCCCGAGTATTTTAAACGAACTTGGTATTAATTGGAAACAAGCTACTTTCTATAAAACGGTAATTAGTGATTTATCCGATTTGTCTGATGTCTCTTATGATATTTTAGTGTTTTTTAGTCCTTCAGGAATAGATTCCTTATTTCATAATTTTCCGGACTTTAAGCAAAACGATACACGTATAGCAGTTTTTGGGAATACGACAATTAAAGCTGTAGAAAGTAGAGGTTTGAGGGTAGATATTTCTGCTCCAACACCAGAAACTCCATCGATGACAATGGCTTTAGAAAAGTATATTGAAAAAGCAAATGCAAGAAAAGTTAGAGAAACAGGTAAGTTATAAAAAAGTGCGATTTAAAACTTAAATCGCACTTTTTTTATTTTGAACGTTTCCGTCCAGACACTATTTAGAATCCATAGCGTTGCGGACCTCCACGCCTAATTTCTTCACTAGCATAGGATTTGAATTTTTTGAAATTTTCACGAAACGCATTCGATAGTTTAAAGGCGGTTTTATAATATGCATCATCATCATTCCATGCAGTTTTTGGGCTTAAAACTTCGGTAGGAACTCCAGGGCAAAATCTTGGTTGAGAAACACCAAAAACAGAGTGAATATGATAATCGTCGTAAGTATATAAATCCAAATCTCCATTTAATACAGCACTAATCATGGCACGTGTGTACTTTAGCTTCATTCTGGTGCCAACTCCATAAGCGCCTCCAGTCCAACCAGTGTTTATCAGCCATACATTAACTCCAGAGTCTTTCATTTTTTTGCTTAACATTTCAGCGTATTTTATTGGGTGTAAAGGCATAAAAGGTGCTCCAAAACATGCTGAAAACGAAGGTACAGGTTCCACAACTCCAGCTTCGGTTCCTGCAACTTTAGCAGTATAGCCAGAAATAAAATGATAGGCAGCCTGACTTGGTGTTAATTTAGAAATTGGAGGCAACACTCCAAAAGCATCTGCTGTTAAAAAAAAGATATTTTTAGGACTCTTTCCAATGGATGGTTTTTGAATATTGTCAATATGATAAATTGGGTAACTTACTCTGGTGTTTTGAGTTATAGAAGCGTCTTCAAAATCCACAACACCCTTACCATCCAAAATAACATTTTCTAAGATTGCTCCTTTTTTAATGGCATCGTATATTTCCGGTTCGTTTTCTCTTGTAAGATTTATAACTTTAGCATAACAGCCACCTTCAAAGTTAAACACAGTGTTTTCATTCGTCCAGCCATGTTCATCATCACCAATTAAACTTCGGTTTGGGTCTGTAGAAAGTGTTGTTTTCCCAGTTCCTGATAATCCGAAGAAAATTGCTGTATCTCCATCTTTGCCGACATTTGCACTACAGTGCATAGGCAACGTATTTTTAAAAACAGGAAGTATAAAATTTAAAGCCGAAAAAATTCCTTTTTTAATTTCTCCAGTATATCCAGTTCCTCCAATTAAAGCAATTTTTCGAGTAAAATCTAAAATAGCAAAATTGTGTTGTCGTGTACCATCTTGGTTTGGAATAGCCATAAAACCTGGAGCATTTACAATTAACCATTCTGGTTCAAAGGTTTCCAGTTCCTCATCAGTTGGACGTAAAAACATATTGTAAGCAAACATATTGCTCCAAGGATGTTCATTTATTACACGAATATTTGTTTTATAATTAGAATTAGCACAAACATAGCTATCACGAACAAAAATTTCCTTGTTCGATAAATAATCAACGACTTTGTTGTACAATTTTTGAAACGCATCACTTTCAAACGGAATATTTATTTTACTCCACCAAACTTTGTCACTTGTTATGCTATCTTTAACAATAAATCGATCTAGAGGTGAGCGCCCAGTAAATTCGCCAGTATTTACAGCCAATGCTCCAGATGAGGCTTCAACACCTTGCCCTTTTGCTATTGTTATGTCATGAAGATTACTGGGAGATAATTGATAATTCACTTTAGCGTTTTTAATACCATATTGTTCTAACGAAATTGATTTCGCAGTTTGGGTATCATTTACCATAATTATTCAATTAGAATTATTGTACAAAACTAAACATTATTTTAAAGATATCATTATTTAGACTTCATTTTAATAAAGTTTATCAATAATAAAATCCATGAAGCTATTAGCAACAATCCACCAATTGGAGTTATAAATCCAAGAGTTTTAAAATCGAAACTTGTAAGATTATTGGTAGCCAAACCATAGATTGAACCTGAGAAAAATATTACACCAAATGCTATTAAATAGAATATTATCTTTTTATTTTTTTGCTGAATTAATGTCGTACTACCAACAAATAAAAGTACAAGTGCGTGATACATTTGGTAGCGTATTCCGGTTTCAAAAGTCTGTAGTGATTCAACTGAAATTAAAGCTTTTAAGCTATGCGCTCCAAAAGCTCCAAAAGCGATACTTAACAAGCCGAAAAGTGAAGCAATAACTAATATTGTTTTGTTCATATTAAATTTATTGAGTTATTAATTTAGTTTCTGTATTATTTACTTATGATAAAAGGGATCATTTTGCATCATTCTTTCTATAGTTTTATGGGAAACAGATTGTTTGCTTTGTGAGCGATTAATCCTTAAACAAAATTCATCAAAATACTTTTGAATGTGTTTTTCACTTATATGAGTTGGTATGGTTCTTAGCCATGTTTTAATTTGATGAATAATAATATGTAATGTTTTAAAATTCTTGCCATTATTGCTTTTTATTTGAGTTATGTCACACACTTCTTTTAAAAGCTCATATCCTCTCCACTTATCTGTAAATGTTTTAGCAGATGTGCTGATATCCTCTTCAAATATTGGTGTTAACGATTTACAAGAATAATCTTTTATAGATTTTACATAAACACGTTTAGCTTTGTAATTATCTGTTACTTCTACAGCTATGATTTCTTTCTTTTTCTTTGAATCATAACTTCTTCTTTGTTTGCCCTGTTCTTTTCCTCCAACAGTAAACTCATCAACATGAACAATTTTTGAAATTGGAGGTCTTTTACTGCTCTCTTTTTGTAATTGAGGATAAGACTTCTAAAATTTTATTGTAATTTGCTTTAAAGTTGTTAATATATTTAATTGTTTGATATTCAACTAAATATACACTTTTTTAAAGCAATGAACAACTTTTATATATATCTTTCATTAATGCACATCGAGTAAAGTTTAGTATATTTTGCCCTTTAAATTTATCCATATCTTGAATATTTAATCTTAACAAGATACTGAATGTGTGTTAATAACTCAATAAATCTTTATTAATGCACAACGAGTAAGAAAGATAACTGTTTACAAAAAAGGAAACCACTCTATTTTAATTTTAGAGTGGTTTTTATTTTGGATGTACTTAATTAATATCGCGATTTAGATTCTTTATGTTTTTAATTGCTCTTTAAAGGTAATATAAAAACCGAAAAATAAAAATGGTTTAGGCTGTTTTTAGATAAAGGCTAATTTATTTTCGATAAAAAGCTAATGTTTTTTAATATTCAAGATTAACAACTCCTCAATATAATCTCTTGTGTTCGATAAGCGGGGTATTTTATGTTGTCCACCAAGTTTATCTTTTTCTTTTAACCAGTCGTAAAACAAATGCGTTCTCGCGATATTAATTTTCGGTTTGTTAAGTGTTATATTATTGTAGCGTTTTGCTTCATAATCGGAGTTTAACGATTTTAGCGCATTATCTAACAACTCGTTAAAATAGTTAATGTCTTTTGGTGGAGTTTTAAACTCTATTAACCATTCGTGAGCACCTTTTTCTTTGCCTTCCATAAATATTGGTGCAGCAGTAAAATCTACAATTTCAGCTTTGGTTTTTTTACAAACAAGTTTTAAAGCATTTTCAGCATTTTCAATAATGAGTTCTTCACCAAAAACGTTTATATAGTGTTTGGTTCTTCCAGAAACTTTTATTCTATAAGGATTTATGGATGTAAACCGAACAGTATCTCCAATTTTATAACGCCACAATCCAGCATTGGTGGTAATAATAACAGCGTAGTTTTTACCAATTTCAACCTCACTTAATGGTATTATTTTTTCTTCAGAAGTACCATAAGTTTCCATTGGAATAAACTCATAAAAAATACCATAATCAAGCATTAACAATAACTCACTGGAATCATTTTTATCCTGAATGGCGAAAAATCCTTCTGATGCGTTATAACTTTCGTAATATTTAAATTCTTTTTTAGGTAAAATTGCTTTATATTGATCTATATATGGCGTAAAACTTACACCACCATGAAAATACACTTCAAGGTTTGGCCAAATATCAAACAGATTTTGCTTATTCGTAGTTTCAAGAACGTTATTTAAAAGTACCAACATCCACGAAGGTACTCCGGTAAGGCTCGTTACATTTTCATTTATGGTTTCATCTACAATGGTTTGCATTTTATATTCCCAATCATTCAATAAGGACACTTTACTACTCGGTGTACTACTAAATTCTGCCCAAAAAGGCATATTATCAATTAAAATAGCCGAAAGGTCACCAAATACAGTTCCGTTTTTTCTATAAAGTTCTTTGCTTCCGCCAAGGCGTAAACTTTTCCCGGTAAACATTTGTGAGCCCTCATTGTTATTAAGATACATACACAACAAATCTTTACCAGCTGCATAGTGACAATCTTCCAACGACTCTGGACTTACAGGAATAAATTTACTCTTTGCATTGGTTGTGCCACTCGATTTAGCAAACCACTTTATTGGTGTTGGCCAAAATATATTGTGTTCTCCTTTTCTTGAACGTTCAATAGCATCTTGATATTCCTCATAAGTAGACACAGGAATTCGTTCGCTAAATGTTCTGTAATTATTAATGGATTCAAAATCGTACTGCTTACCAATCTGTGTGTCTTTAGCAATATCTATAAGGTCTAAAAGTAATTCGTTTTGAACATCGTTAGGGTATTTTAAAAACAATTCTATTTGATGGAATCGTTTTTTTAAATACCATGATGCAATAGAATTTACTAAAGGAATTGGCATAGTTTGGCTATATTTAGTATCTGAACAGAAACGTTACAAAATTAAAAATGTTTATTTTTGCAATATTTGAATTTATTTTCAATCGCCTGATGCGAAGGCACCACATCATAAAAAGTAAACTCAAATCTTATCAAAAATAATTCATTTTGTAAAATTAGCCTGTTTCCGACCAGACACTATTTACGAGAACTAAAATAGCGAAAATAAATTTATGAAATATCAAGGTGTATTAAGAAAAATGGATACCGAATTTGGACAACCTATTCAATACTTTTTAATATTTGAAAACGATTTTTTAAATATGAATCAATTGCTGAATAAAACCATTACAATTCATTTTGTAAAGTACCAATGTTTAAACTGCGGTTTAGACAAACCGATTTACAGGCAGGGATTTTGTAAAAGTTGTTTTTTTGAAATCCCACAAGCTGCCGATTGGATTATGCGTCCTGAGTTAAGCACAGCACATCTGGATAAAGAAGATAGAGATTTAGAATACGAAAAGAAAGCGCAATTACAACCACATATTGTGTATCTCGCAAATTCAAGTAATGTAAAAGTTGGAGTGACTAGAAAAAACCAAGTGCCAACACGTTGGATAGACCAAGGTGCACATGAAGCTATCGAAATTGTAGAAGTACCAAATCGATATCTCGCAGGAATTACTGAAGTGGCTTTGAAAGAACATATAAGCGATAAAACAAATTGGCGAAAAATGTTGAAGAACGATATTGCTGATGAAAGCCTTAAAGCTTGGAAACAAAAGCTAAAAACATATATTCCTGAAGAAGCACAGGATTATTTTATTGAAAACAACAGCGAAACACATATTGATTTTCCAGTATTGCAATATCCAGATAAGCCTAAAAGTTTAAACATAGAAAAAACAAAAGAGTTTATTGGGAAACTTGTTGGTATAAAAGGGCAATATTTAATTTTTGAAGACCAGACCGTTTTTAATATAAGAACCAATGAAGGTTTGGTGGTACAGATAGGGTTAGTCTAAACTTATTTCTTCATTTGTTTTTAAATTAAAACGTTTCCTAAAGAGAAACACACCCAAATATAAAAAAGGAGTATCAAAAACTGCAATCATTACTTTAAACAAAAATCCAGCAACAAGCAATCCTTTAAATCTACTCCACTCTATAATCCCAAAAGAACACAATAAAAGCAAAATAGTTAAGGTGTCTATAAATTGAGAGAAAAAAGTTGAAAAATTATTACGTAACCATAAGTGTTTTCCTCTCGTTAAACGTTTCCAGAAATGATAAATCTGTATGTCGATAAATTGAGCCAATAAATACGCAATCATACTTGCAAAAACAGCAATTGTAGTATTTCCAAAAACGGTTGAAAATATTTTGTCTCCAACAGGAGACCAACTTGTAGCAGGAACTGCATTGGAAATATAAATGATTATTAAAGAGAAAAAGGATGCAAAAATTCCAGCTACAACAACATGATTGGCTTTCTTTTTACCATAAATTTCGCTAATTAAATCGGTAATTAAAAAGGTAATCGGATACGGTAGAATGCCAACCGAAATTTCAAATAGTTTGGTGCCAAAAATTTCAATATTAAAAGGATACCAATAAAAAAACTTCTGAAAAATTAAATTAGAAACAACTAATGATGTCACAAACAACGACCCTAAAAGTAAGTAAATACGTTGTGCTGCAAGTTTGTCTTTTAATTTCATACTTATTTCCTGCGTAGGCAGGAATCTTTTTTAGTGAGATAACAGTTATTATATATTGTTGTAATTATTCAGGGTCTAAAGTTAAAAAATATTTAGAGTGTACTAAAGTGAATATTTTTCAATTAAAATTAAACTTTAGAACTTCTTTTTGAAATTGTTCATTATTTTTCAGCAAAAAAAAATTATGCACAACTTGATTGGGTAAGCCATATAATTTACCAATATCTCGATTTTTCATGTCAGAATAACTTTAAGTACTTATAACTTTAGCGCAATTTAAGTATTGAATAGTTGCCTATTGTTGCTCTTTTTACAGTAATTATTGAACTTGCTTAATTGAGTCAAGTTTGAGAATTAAATTATCGATAAATACTTTAGTAAATATAAAGTAATAAATTTTCTTTTAGTTATTTTGCTATTCTATATATGAACAATTTAAGGAAAGTTTACATATCATTAGGCAGTAACAAAGGCGATAAATTCAAGAATTTACAGGATGCTATTAGTGCCATTCACCTTAATATTGATAACATAAGTATCATATCTAAAGTCTATTCTTCACCAGCTCTTGGGTTTCAAGGCGACGATTTTTTTAATGCATGTCTTATTATTGAAACATTTTACAAGCCTCAAAAACTCTTAAAAGAATTGCTAAAGATTGAAAAATCATTAGGACGAATTCGTCCCGATAACTATCGGGATAAAGCAAAAGGATATCAAGATAGAGTAATTGATTTGGATATTATTTTTTTTGACTATGAAATTGTAAATACCAAAACGCTTCAAATTCCACATCCTGAAATGCATAAACGCAGGTTTGTTTTGCAACCCTTAAGCGATATAGCACCTAATAAACAGCATCCAAACCGTGAAAAGGAAGTGTCGGTTTTATTAGAAGAATGTCAAGATAAAAGTATTTTAGAACCTGTTAATATTTGGCTAAAGAATCCGAGTAAGGCTTATGATTTTTCAAAGTATAATTACATTGCCATTGAAGGAAATATTGGCGCAGGAAAGACCAGTCTGGCGACCAGAATCTCTCACGATTTTAATGCGAAACTAATTTTAGAACGTTTTGCCGACAACCCTTTTTTACCAAAATTCTACCAAGATGCCAAGCGATATGCTTTTACTTTAGAAATGTCTTTTCTGGCAGACCGTTATCAGCAAATTAGTGATGATTTATCGCAGCTCGATTTGTTCAAAGATTTTATTGTGAGCGACTACGATGTGTTTAAGTCACTTATTTTTTCTAAAATCACACTTTCTCAAGAAGAGTTTAAATTGTATAGAAAGCTCTTTTATTTAATGTATAAAGATATATCAAAACCTAGTTTATATATTTATTTATACCAAAACACTGAAAGGCTCCAGCAAAATATTAAAAAACGAGGTAGAGATTATGAGCAGGATATCCAAGACGATTATCTTGATAAAATTAACGCTGGTTATTTAGAATTCTTAAAAAGCCAAACCGACTTTAATGTTAAGATTATAGATATTTCTGATAAAGATTTTGTAGAGAACCGACAAGATTATTTGAGTATTTTGGATAAGATTTGTGAGAAGTGACTTTATGGTTACGCTTATTGGTCAAGATAACATTCTGTTTTAATAAATTTTAACGTCTGATAAGCGAAATTAGCATTTTTAAGGTTTAGAATCAAGCTAAACTATATGTCGAAATAAACTCTTCGCTTTATATTTTAAGCTTTGAAAACAAATCCCAAATCACAATACCTGCACTTACCGAAATATTTAAAGAATGCTTTGTTCCAAATTGAGGGATCTCAACAACAATATTACTTGCATTAACAACGTCTTGAGATACACCTTTTACTTCGTTGCCAAAAACAATTGCATAGGTCGTTTGTTGTTGAGGAGTAAAGTCATTAAGCATTGTTGCATTTTCGGTTTGTTCGACAGAAACTATTTTTATGTTCTTGGCTTTCAATCTTTCAACTAACTCAAGTGTATCTTCAATATATTCCCAAGTAACGCTATCTGTGCTTCCAAGAGCTGTTTTATGAATATCCTTATGAGGTGGTTTTGCAGTAATTCCGCAGAGATAAATTTTTTCAATTAAAAAGGCATCACAAGTTCTAAAAACGCTGCCAATATTGTTTAAACTACGTATATTATCTAAAACAATTATCAGAGGTGTTTTAGCCGATAACTTAAATTCTTGAACACTCAATCTTTCTAATTCACTGTTTTTTAACTTTCGCATACTAAAATCTATAAACAATTGTAGATAACTTATCTTTTATCTGCTTTATAAAAAAACAAATATTAAGTACATTAGCAATCCTGTTCAGTTTACAAAAATAAGATTTAATATAACATTCTCTTGGCAAAAAAAGTAACACCTTTAATGAAGCAATACAATGCTATTAAAGCAAAGTATCCTGACGCATTGTTGTTATTTAGAGTTGGTGATTTTTATGAAACCTTTGGTAAAGATGCGATAAAAGCAGCAAAAATTCTCGATATTATTTTAACCAAACGTGGCGCAGGAAGCGAAACCGAAATAGAACTTGCCGGATTTCCTCATCATTCTATAAACACTTATTTGCCGAAATTGGTAAAAGCGGGTTTGCGTGTTGCTATCTGCGACCAATTAGAAGACCCAAAACTAACGAAGACCATTGTAAAACGTGGCGTTACTGAACTCGTTACACCAGGCGTTTCTTTTAACGATGAAGTGCTGCATTCTAAATCCAACAATTTTTTAGCGGCTGTTTATTTCGGAAAATATCTCGGAGTTTCCTTTCTCGATATTTCTACAGGTGAGTTTTTAATTTCACAAGGAAATGCAGAGTATATCGATAAGTTGTTGCAAAATTTTAATCCAAGCGAAGTATTGATTGAAAAACAGAAACGTACGGTATTTTCTGAAACGTTCGGCAATGATTTCCATACCTTTTATCTCGAAGATTGGGTGTTTCAAGACGATTATGCGAATGAAACTTTATGCAATCATTTTAATACAAAAACATTAAAAGGGTTTGGGATTAGCGATTTGTATGAAGGGATTGTTGCCTCTGGAGCAATTATGCATTATCTGGCTGAAACACAGCATAATAAATTGCAGCATATCACTACTATAAATAGAATTGCCGAAGACGAATATGTTTGGATGGATAAATTTACCATCAGGAATTTAGAGTTATATCATTCCACCAATCAAAATGCTGTGACGCTTTTAAACGTCATTGATAAAACCATTTCTCCAATGGGAGGACGCTTGTTGAAAAGATGGTTGGCTTTGCCTTTGAAAAATATTGATAAAATAAAACAACGCCACGAAGTCGTTCAGTTTTTGTTGGATGAAAGCACATTGTTGCAAAAAAACCAGCATCACATAAAGCAAATTGGTGATATTGAACGTTTAATTTCTAAGGTAGCTACTGCTAAAGTAAGCCCGAGAGAAGTTATTCAATTAAAAAATTCTTTGGAAGCGATTGTCCCAATTAAGGTATTGGCTTCAAATTGTAAAAAGGATGCATTAAAGCAAATTGGTGATAGTTTACAAAGTTGTGAAGTTCTTCGTGAAAAAATCAAGGAAACTTTAAATGAAGATGCTCCTGTAAATATTTTAAAAGGGAATACTATTTCTTCCGAGTTTTCTTCCGAGTTAAAAGAACTTCGAGATTTAGCCTTTTCAGGTAAAGATTATCTCAATAAAATGCTGAAGCGTGAAAGCGAACGCACAGGAATTACTTCACTAAAAATTGCTTCAAATAATGTCTTCGGGTATTATATTGAAGTTCGTCATACACATAAAGATAAGGTCCCTGAAGATTGGATACGTAAACAGACATTGGTAAGTGCAGAGCGTTATATTACTGAAGAATTAAAGGAATATGAGGCCAAAATACTTGGAGCCGAAGAACGTATTTTAGCTATTGAGCAACAATTATTTTCAGAATTGGTAGGTTGGATGACCGCTTTTATAAAACCAGTACAGCAAAATGCGAATTTAATTGGACAATTAGATTGCTTGTGTGGTTTTGCACAATTGGCAAAAACCAATAAATATGTATATCCTACAATTGATGATTCTTTCGATTTAGATATAAAAGAAGGACGACATCCTGTTATTGAAAAGCAATTACCACTTGGTGAAAGTTATATTGCAAACGATTTATTTTTAGATCGTGAAACGCAGCAAATTATTATGATTACCGGACCAAATATGTCTGGTAAATCGGTATTATTACGTCAAACAGCATTAATTGTATTGTTAGCTCAAATAGGAAGTTTTGTGCCTGCAAAATCGGCAAAAATAGGCTTGGTCGATAAAATTTTCACAAGAGTAGGCGCCAGCGATAATATATCGATGGGAGAATCCACCTTTATGGTAGAGATGAATGAAACTGCTTCTATTTTAAATAATATTTCTAAACGCAGTTTGGTATTGTTAGACGAAATTGGTCGTGGTACAAGTACTTATGACGGTATTTCAATTGCCTGGGCAATTAGTGAATATTTACATGAACATCCTGCAAAAGCGAAAACTTTATTTGCAACACATTACCACGAACTTAATGAAATGTCTGAAACTTTTGAGCGCATCAAAAATTTTAATGTTTCAGTAAAAGAGTTAAAGAACAATGTCTTGTTTTTAAGAAAGCTGGTCGCCGGCGGAAGTGCGCATAGTTTTGGTATTCACGTAGCAAAAATGGCAGGAATGCCACAGCAGGTCATTCATCGTGCTAATAAAATTTTAAAACAGTTAGAAAAATCGCATTCGAGTGAAGAATTAACAAATAAAGTAAAATCGTTAAAAGACGAAATACAGTTGAGCTTTTTTAATTTGGATGATCCTTTACTTGAAGAAATTAAAGATGAAATTTTACATTTAGATATTAACACGTTGACACCTGTAGAAGCTCTAATGAAACTCAATGAAATTAGGAGAATGCTACAAAAAAAGAAGCGAGCATAAAAATTGATTTTTAACAAAAACCCTTTGGTATTATTATTATTGTTTTAAATTTGCACCTGCATTTCGCCGTCAGGAAGATGCGTAATATTAAGTTACACGTTCATTAAAAACTGCGAAAGTAGCTCAGGGGTAGAGCATCACCTTGCCAAGGTGGGGGTCGCGGGTTCAAATCCCGTCTTTCGCTCTACATCTGTTTAAAATATACCATGCTGAAGTGGTGGAATTGGTAGACACGTTGGACTTAAAATCCAATGGCCTGTAAGGCCGTGCGGGTTCAAGTCCCGCCTTCAGTACAATAGAAAATCGTAATTACTTTATTATTAAAGTGTTACGGTTTTTTTGATAGTAATTTCCCAACTATTCCCCAACGAAACAAAAATAAGTCCGTTTTTTGCTCTTTTAAAGCAATCGTATTTCATTAAAAAAAGTATTTATTCAATGTTTATAAATGATTCAGCATTTTTAGCACTTCCCCATCCTAAAAAGTCTGCAATATCTTCGCCTGATGCTTGTCCATCCCATCTTGGATTATGTTTAGAACGACTTTTACCCACTAAAAATCGTTTATCATTCTCCAAAAACTCTTTTGCTACTTTAATGGTTTCATCAATTACTACCATTGAATGCCCCACTCTTGCATATTCTCATTTGCCATAAACTGAATTAATAAAGATTAATTAATTAAAGTTGATAAGTTATTAGATAATAATTTAACTTTGAGAT
>RDRZ01000033.1 GCA_003709165.1 Flavobacteriaceae bacterium PRS1 | reverse complement strand
GTGAAATTAATTTCGCGAAATGCAAGACCAAAACAAGTTGTAATGATGTCGTTCTTCTTTTTATTTTATGGCTTATTTTTCTTTACTTCGGATGTTTATTACGATATGCCTGCAATATTAGCTTTCGCATCAATGTTTATAACTGGAGGTTTTTTAATGACCTTTGGGCAGTTAGTACCATCTTGGGATAGCGAATATTATAAACTATTTATGAGTCAGAATATTTCATATAAAAAATATTTGGAATCTAAATGGTATTTAATGGTAGTTGCAGTAGCCATCTCGTTTGTATTAAGTACGCCATACATATATTTTGGCTGGGAAATATTTGGAATGATAGCAGCAGGAGCATTATTTAACATCGGTTTAAACACGTTTATAACATTGTTGGGAGGCGCACTAAATAGAGTGCCAATAGAGTTAAATACTAAAGCGAAGGCATTTAGTAACACCAACGGGTTTAATCTCACACAAATGCTTATTGGTTTACCAAAATTAGTGCTTCCAATGATTCTTTTTTATGTTCCATATAAGTTGGTTAGTTTTAATGCAGGACTTATCGTGTTAGCATTAAGTGGTGTTTTAGGGATCGTGTTTAAAAACTTCTTTTTAAATAAAATAGAAAGAATTTATCAAAAAGGGAAATATAAAACAATTGCAGCTTTTGCCGAAAAAAAATAACTATAATAAATTATGATATCAGTTAAAAATTTATCAAAATCTTATAAAGGAATACGAGTATTAAATATAGAAAATATGGAAATTCCAAAAGGACAAAGTTTTGGTCTTGTAGGAAATAATGGCGCAGGGAAAACTACATTTTTTAGCTTGATTTTAGATTTAATACAACCAACGACAGGACAGATTAAAAACAAAGAAATTTTAGTAAACGAAAGTGAAGAGTGGAAGCCTTTTACATCATCATTTATTGACGAAAGTTTTTTAATAGGCTACTTAACTGCCGAAGAATATTTTTATTTTATTGGAGAACTTCGCGGTCAAACCAAAGCAGATGTAGACACTTTAATTTCTCAATTTGAAGATTTTTTTCACGGAGAAATCCTTGGACAGAATAAGTATTTGCGAGATTTAAGTAAAGGAAATCAAAAAAAAGCAGGTATTGTTGCAACGTTTATTGGTAATCCTGAAGTAATTATTCTTGATGAACCTTTTGCGAATTTAGATCCAACCACACAAATTAGATTAAAGCAAATTATTAAGGAACTTACACAAAACAAAGATGTTACTGTACTTATTTCGAGCCATGATTTACAGCATATAACCGAAGTTTGTGAGCGCATTGTTGTACTCGAAAAAGGCGATGTGATTAAAGATATTTCAACAAGTGATGCCACTTTAAAAGAGCTTGAAGATTACTTTACAGGTTCGGTATTAAGCTAAAAGTTGATCAAATTTGTAGTTAAATTAAAAAAGATGGTTATTTTTACGTTTCTACATACTTTTATGTAGTGATTTTAGTTATTCATTTACTAAATAACACCAACGTTGAAAACATTTTTTAAAGCTATATTATTTCTACTTATTTCTACTATTTTCATTGCAGGATGTTCGCGTAAAAAGGACACTTTTGTAACTCGAAACCTTCAAGCTGTAGTTACCGAATTTAATGTGTTGTATAATGGGTATAATGCTTTAGAGCAAGGTAGAGAAAACCTTAATAGTGATTATGTAGATAATTATTGGGAAATTTTACCAATAGAGCGTATGCAAGTATCTGATGAGGTTTTACTTCCAGGACAAACCAAAAATGAAAATTTTGAACGTGCCGAAGAAAAAGCCGTTAAGGCAATTCAAATGCATTCAATGAATATTAATGGGAAAGAAAAAAACCCTCAAATTGACGAAGCCTATTTATTATTAGGAAAGGCACGATATTTCGACCAACGATTTGTTCCGTCTTTGGAGGCTTTTAATTTTATTCTTTATAAATATCCTGCAAGTGATAAGATAAATCAAGCCAGAATTTGGAGAGAAAAAGTAAACATTCGTTTAGAAAACGATGAATTGGCGATTTCAAACTTAAAACGCTTGTTATATCAGGAAGAACTTAAACAACAGGATTTGGCTGATGCAACTTCAATGTTAGCTCAAGCATATATTAATAAGAAGTATCTTGATAGTGCAACCACGCAATTGGAAATAGCATCAAATGTTACAAAAAGTAATGACGAACGAGGACGTTATCGATTTATTCAAGGACAGCTTTATAACCGATTAGGAGACAAGGATAGCGCAAATATCGCCTTCAATAAAGTGATTGAGCTTAACAGAAAAACAGCAAGAATCTATTTAATTGCGGCACATGTGGCGAAAGCAAAAAACTTTAATTTTGAAGAAGGCAATAAGCTTGAGTTTTTAGAACTGTTAACCGATTTAGAAGAAGACAGAGAAAATCGACCTTATCTTGATAAAATTTATTATCAAATAGCCGAATATCACAAAGAAAATAATTCCGATACCTTAGCGATTGCATACTACAACAAATCGTTACGGTCAAGTTCTCAAGACAAATATCTTAATGCATTGAGTTATCAAACCCTCGGAAATATGAGTTTTGATAATTCTGAATACAGAAATGCTGGAGCTTATTACGATAGCACGATGCTTAATGTGCGGCAGAACAGCAAAATATTTAGAATAATTAAAAGAAAGAGAGATAATCTGGACGACGTTATTTATTATGAAGATGTTGCCCAAAGAAACGATAGTATTTTAACGCTGGTAAACATGCCTGAAGAAGAAAGGTTAGCATTATTTACAGATTACACGAACGCTTTAAAGCTAAAAGCAGAAGAGCTAAAAGAAAAAGAAGAAATAGCAAAACGCTCTACGGGATTAATAACCAACGAAAGAAGTAGTTCTAAAATAGGATTTGGAGAAAGAAATAGTGCAGAATCATTTTATTTTTACAACCCTATAACCGTAGCTTTTGGTAAGAACGAGTTTATCAAAACCTGGGGAGAACGACAATTAGAAGATAACTGGAGATGGTCTAACAAGAGTACTTCAAATTTTGGTGCAGAAGTAATAGACGAAGCACTTGCAAATGCAACTGAAGAAGAACTATTCGACCCGCAATTTTATATAGCAAGAATTCCTTCAGAAGAAAAAGAAATAGATAGTCTGGCAAAAGACAGAAACTTTGCCTATTACCAATTAGGACTGATATATAAGGACAAATTTAAGGAATACCATTTATCGAAAGACAAACTACAAATCTTGTTAAAAAGCAATCCGGAGGAACGTTTAATATTGCCTTCAAAATACAATTTATATAAAATATATGTGCTCTTAGGTTTGGAAGGCGAAGCTGAAATTGCTAAAAACGATATTATTTCCACACATCCTGATTCAAGATATGCTACAATATTATTAAATCCGGAAACGGTTTTGGGAAAAGATGAAAGCAGCCCGGAAAATATATATACAAATCTGTATAAACAGTTTGAAAATCAGAAATATTCAGAAGTTATTTCGCAATGCGACACCTACATTACTTCTTTTGATGGCGAGGACATTGTTCCCAAATTCGAATTTTTAAAAGCCGTATCTAAAGCGAGGCTTTATGGTTATGAAAATTATAAAGAATCTATAAATTTTATAGCTCTAAATTATCCGAACAGTCCGCAAGGAAAAAAAGCCGAAGATATGATGCAAACAGTATTGCCATTACTTGCAAAAAAAGAATTTGTAGATGATTTAGAGGCTAAAAAATTCAAAGCAATTTATCAGTTTGAAGATTCCAAAGCAGAAGATGTTGATGGATTTATTAAAAATCTGGACGAAGCAGTTGAAAATTTAAATTACTATTATGTAAAAACATCAAAAGACGTGTATAATAAAAACATTTTTTTTGTGGTCGTGCACGGATTTAAAAGTATTGATGGAGCTTTAGAATTTGGCAAAATACTTAAAGACTATAAAAATCCAATACTTAAAGAGTTTTTTGCAATTTCGTCTCCTAACTATCAAACCATCCAGCTTCATAAAAATCTGGACGAATATTTAAACCCTCTATAATAACTAAATTAATAACAATCATGTTTTCAGACACTAAAAAAGGAAAAATGACAACAGACAACACTTCTCAACAAAATATCATAGCTCAAGGCACGACAATAGTTGGCGATATTACGAGTAAGGGAGCTTTTAGAATCGACGGAACGCTTCAAGGAACGTTAAAAACTACTGGAAAGGTAGTAGTAGGAAAAGCAGGCACAATAAAAGGAGCTTTAGAAGGCGTAAATGCTGATTTTGAAGGAAAGTTCTCTGGGAAACTTAAACTTTCAGGAACATTATCTCTTAAATCTTCAGCACATATTGAAGGCGAAGTAGAAGTTGGTAAACTTGCAGTAGAACAAGGAGCGACTTTTAATGCCGTTTGCAGTATGAAAGGTGCAGTAAAAGAACTTAATAAAGGTGAGCAACAACAAAGACCAAGAACAGAAACCGAAAGGACAGCCTAAAGGCACTTCTATAAATTCATTTCTCTCAAAAAACAAAGAGAATAAATAAGGTTACAAACTTTCAGAAAAAGACAATTCAAAATGAACAAAGAAACGAGTAGTTTTTTAATAAGACTTATTGGTTTTACCATCCTGCTTTTTTTAATTCACACCTATATTATTTATCAATTCTTTGAAGAACAACTCTATTTCCCAATTTGGACTATTTACATCTTTAATGCGGTTTTAGTATGTATCGTATATTTCATATTAAATTACAAAGTCAGGCACGGAAGCAAAAAGATGTACGAACTATTTTTAGGTCTAACCATGTTAAAAATGGGTTTAGCAATAGTGTTTTTACTCCCTTTATTCTTTGGTAAATCTGATCATTCCCAATTAGAAGTTATCAATTTCTTTATACCATATTTTCTGTTTTTAGCCTTTGAAATTTTCAGCTTAAATAAATTTCTTCAAAAAGACTAAACATTGATTTATTTTAGTTTGTTAATTAATTTAATGAATGTATATTTGCACCGAATTTTACACAAGGTATTTTTAATTGAAAAACTGATGCAAATCAATACTTTTAAGACATTTTTATTAAGCCTTTTTTTAACCATATCTTTTTTTGGATATGCTGTTGAAATCAAAGAAGGAAACATAGATAAGACTGAAGATGAAAAACCTTTCAATGTTAAAGATTTAATATTTCATCATATTACAGATAGTCATAGTTTTCATGTATATGGAAATACTGAAGACCATTTCCCCAAAGCACTTACTATTTCTTTGCCAGTGTTATTATGGACAGAAAATGGTTTGGTAACGTTTATGTCGAGTGAATTTCATCATGATGTAGAAGGGAAAACTATAGTAGAACGAAAAGGACTAAAATTCATCAATCTTCACGAAAAAATTTATCAGCTTAATGATGGAGTAAGTGTAGTCGAATTCGATAAACAAACTCACCCAACAAATGCTGCAAGACCAGCAGACTTTTCGATTACTAAAAACGTATTTTCTATGTTTTTATCGATGATATTGTTACTGTTTATATTTATTACTGCTGCACGATCTTATAAAAAATCATCATCTAATATGCCAAGTGGCATTGGTAAATTTATGGAGCCAATTATTGTATTTATAAGAGATGAAGTCGCCATTCCAAATATTGGAGAAAAGAAATACGAAAAGTATATGCCTTTTTTATTGACAATATTTTTCTTTATATGGATAAACAATGTAATGGGATTAATTCCTTTTTTCCCGTTTAGCAGTAATTTAAGCGGTAATATTTCATTTACGTTTACACTAGCGACAATAACATTTATAATAACATTATTTAGTAGTAGAAAGTACTACTGGAAACACATACTTTGGATGCCAGGTTTACCCGTGCCAATGAAACTGTTTTTAATGCCTATAGAGATTATAGGAATGTTTGTAAAACCAATAGCGTTAATGATACGTTTGTTTGCAAATATTACGGCAGGACATGTTATTATCTTAAGTCTTATATCATTAATATTTATATTAAATACAATTTGGGTAGCACCACTTTCAGTTTTATTTTCACTCTTTATAAGTGTCATTGAAGTGTTAGTAGTAGCTATACAAGCGTACATATTTACAATGCTTTCTGCATTGTATTTTGGACAAGCATTAGAAGAAGAACATTAATTAATTTTTAAATATTTCAAACTATGAGTTTAGCATTATTACAAGAAGCGACTATTAATTTTGGTCCTTTAGCAGCAATTGGAGCGGGTTTAGCAGCAATTGGTGGCGGTATTGGTGTTGGTAAAATTGGTGCAGCAGCTATGGAAGCTATGGCACGCCAACCAGAGATGCAAGGTAAACTACAAGGTTCTGCAATCGTACTTATTGCCTTTATTGAGGCAGTTGCACTTTTCGGAATTGTTGTTGCGTTTCTTGCAACCTAAAACTAAAGTTAAGGTGCAACGGTTGGTTGCACCTTAATTAATTTTGAAATAGTTAACATAAAAAATTTTATATGGACAATCCGTTAGTATCCCCCGAATTAGGTCTTATATTTTGGACTACACTATCTTTTGCAATTTTGTTATTCATTTTAAAAAAGTTTGCTTGGAAACCTATACTTGGTGCTATTACTGAACGTGAAGAAGGAATTAAAGATGCATTAGCTTCCGCAGAAAAAGCGAAGCTTGAAATGGAAAATCTTACAGCAGATAACGAACGCATTTTAAAAGAAGCGCGTGCCGAACGGGAGGCTTTGCTTAAAGAAGCACGTGAAATAAAAAACAAGATGATTTCTGATGCTAAAGATGAGGCACAAATTCAAGCAGGTAAAATGATTGAGCAAGCAAAAACAGCAATAGAAAGCGAAAAAAAAGCGGCTATGGCCGAATTAAAAAATCAAGTGGCAGAATTGTCTGTTGATATAGCAGAAAAAGTAGTACGCGCAGAATTATCTAACAAAGACAGGCAACTAAAATTGGTTGAAGATATATTAGAAGAAGCAACTTTAAACTAAAAGGCATTACTAATTTAAAGAGATACCCACTTTCGTGGACATTATTATGGCAGGAAGAAGAGCGGCAATACGTTACGCAAAAGCAGTTTTAGGGTTAGCAAAAGATCAAAATACAGTAGAAACTGTAAATAATGATATGGAGCTAATCGCTAATACAGTTGCTAAAAGTAAAGACTTAAGTGATATGTTGCAAAGTCCAATACTGCGTTCTGAATTAAAAAAAACAGCATTATTAGAAGTGTTTAAAGGTTTAAACCTTATAACAGTTGGTTTAATAGACATATTGATAAGCAACAAAAGAATCAATATTTTAAGCGATGTCGCTTCAGCGTATAATCATTTATACGATCAATTTAGAGGCAGTGAAGAAGCAACAGTAACTACTGCAGTTCCGTTAACAGACGATTTGAAATCTAAGGTGTTAGCCAAAGCAAAAGAGCTTACTGGAAAAGATATCGCTATTAAAAACATTGTGGACGAAAGTATAATTGGTGGTTTTATTTTGCGTATTGGAGACATTCAATACAATGCAAGTATTGCAAACCAATTAAATAAATTAAAAAGAGAATTTACATTAAATTAGAATAGTTTTTTGTCACATTGAGAGCAGTCGAAATGCAAACAAAAATAAGATTTAAACACAAATAGAAATGGCAGAAGTAAAACCAGCTGAAATATCAGCAATCTTAAAACAACAATTAGCAGGATTTGAAGCATCAGCTTCATTAGATGAAGTAGGAACAGTATTAACCATAGGAGATGGTATTGCCCGTGTTTATGGATTGGCTAATGCGCAATACGGAGAGTTAGTAGAGTTTGAAAATGGACTTGAAGGTATCGTACTTAATCTTGAAGAAGACAATGTAGGTGTTGTATTGTTAGGAGCTTCAACAGAAATTAAAGAAGGAGGAACGGTAAAGCGTACCGAACGTATTGCATCTATTAAAGTAGGTGAAGGTATTATTGGTCGTGTTGTTGATACTTTAGGAAATCCAATAGATGGTAAAGGACCAATCTCTGGAGATTTATTTGAAATGCCTTTAGAGCGTAAAGCTCCCGGAGTTATTTTTCGCGAACCAGTATCCGAGCCATTACAAACAGGCATTAAAGCTATTGATGCAATGATTCCTCTTGGTCGTGGACAACGTGAGTTGGTGATTGGTGACCGTCAAACGGGAAAAACAACAGTTTGTATAGATACCATTTTAAATCAGAAAGAATTTTATGATGCAGGCGAACCTGTATATTGTATTTATGTAGCCATAGGACAAAAAGCATCAACAGTTGCAGGAATTGCAAAAACATTAGAAGACAGAGGCGCTTTAGCATACACAACAATAGTTGCTGCAAACGCATCAGATCCTGCTGCAATGCAGGTTTATGCACCTTTTGCAGGCGCATCTATTGGAGAATATTTTAGAGATACTGGTCGTCCGGCACTAATTGTATTTGATGATTTATCAAAACAAGCGGTTGCATATCGTGAAATTTCATTATTATTACGTCGTCCACCAGGACGTGAAGCATATCCTGGAGATGTATTCTATTTACACTCACGTTTATTAGAGCGTTCAGCTAAAATAATAAACAATGATGCTATTGCTAAAGATATGAACGACTTGCCAGAATGCTTAAAACCTATAGTAAAAGGTGGAGGTTCTTTAACAGCTTTACCAATTATTGAAACACAGGCAGGCGATGTTTCAGCATACATTCCAACAAATGTAATTTCTATTACAGATGGACAAATATTTTTAGATGGAGATTTATTTAATTCAGGTGTTCGTCCGGCAATTAACGTAGGTATTTCGGTATCTCGTGTTGGAGGGAATGCGCAAATTAAATCGATGAGAAAAGTAGCAGGAACATTAAAACTGGATCAAGCACAATTCCGTGAGTTGGAAGCATTTGCAAAGTTTGGATCTGATCTTGATGCTGCAACTTTAGGTGTAATTGAAAAAGGGAAACGCAACGTAGAAATTTTAAAACAAGCTCAAAATGATCCGTTTACAGTTGAAGATCAAATTGCAATAATTTATGCAGGATCTAATAATTTATTAAGAAATGTCCCTGTAAATAAAGTAAAAGAATTTGAAAGAGATTATATCGAATTCTTAAAAGCGAAACACAGCGATGTGTTAGCAACGTTAAAATCAGGTAAATTAACAGATGAAGCTATAGATACTTTAGTTACAGTTGCTAAAGATTTATCGGAGAAATATAACTAATTAATCCCTCTCCTTTGGAGAGGTTATGAGAGGCTTATGGCAAACCTTAAAGAAATACGTAATAGAATATCATCAGTATCTTCAACGATGAAGATTACAAGTGCCATGAAAATGGTATCTGCTGCCAAATTAAAAAAGGCACAAGATGCTATTACTGCAATGCGTCCTTATGCTAATAAACTCACAGAATTGCTTCAAAGTTTAAGTGCAACTCTCGATGGCGATTCTGTAAGCAAATTTTCGAATCAACGAGAAGTAAAAAAAGTACTTATTGTTGCAATTAACTCTAATAGAGGCTTGTGTGGAGGATTCAATTCTAACATTTTAAAAGAGTCTGTTAAATTAGCTAATGACGTTTATGCAAATCAAGACGTTTCTTTTGTAGCTATTGGTAAAAAAGCTAACGATGCATTATCTAAAAATTTCAATGTGATTTCTAATCATAGCGACGTTTTTGACGATTTAACATTTAATAATGTTGCTGAAATTGCGCAGACGCTAATGGACAAGTTTGAAGAAGGCGAATTCGATAAAATCGAATTGGTTTATAACAAATTTAAAAATGCCGGAACTCAAATTATTATGACTGAACAATTTTTACCAATTGTTCCTGCTGAAAGTGAAACGAATCTAAATTTAGATTACATTTTTGAACCTTCAAAAGTTGAAATTGTTGAAACATTAATTCCGAAGTCTTTAAAAACACAATTGTATAAAGCGGTAAGAGATTCTTTTGCAAGCGAGCATGGCGCTCGTATGATAGCAATGCACAAAGCAACAGATAATGCTACCGAATTAAGAGACGAATTAAAATTAACGTATAACAAAGCACGTCAAGCAGCAATTACTAATGAAATTTTAGAAATTGTTGGTGGAGCGGAAGCAATGAACAATTAGGAAAATTTAAAGAATTTTTCAAATTTCCAATATTGCAAGAGGCGCTTAACAATTAGATGTAGCGAAGCGAAATCAAATTTCCAATAGCGCTGAAGCTTTGAATAATTAATAAATTCCTGCAGAGGCAGGAATCTCTCGAAATATAGATAAGCCTCACTAATTAGTAAGGCTTTTTTATGGAACAATAATTGATTTACTATCTTTATAAGAAAGAACTCATCTTGACTTTTTGTTTTTAACCGAAAATGAGATAAAATTTGTACAGATAAGGCACTTTTTAAAGGATATAGTATTATTACATACGAGAAAAGTAACGAAGTATGGACGAATTTTAGTCGTTTTTTAGGAAATAGAAAAAATCAAGATGAGTTCAATAAAACAGTTAAAATGGAAACTTTAAAAACAATATCATTTTCAATACTAACGTTAATCGTTATGGCAAGTTTTTCACAATGCTCAAGCACAAAAAAAATACAACAAACAGTACCATTAGATTTGGGTCAAGTGTATTACCAAGCATGGATTGCTGGTATTGAAGGTGGTGGAGCTGGATTAAATATCTATATTCCAACAGAAGACAATTCAATAGAATTAGACAGCGTATATTTTAGAGGGAAAGCTGCAAAACTTGAATTTAAAAATCAAAACGGAATAATTTATATCGGAAGATTCATCAGCGACTTTAATAAAAAGAAAGACATAGTTATGAGTAATGAGCCAAATACTGAATTTGGCAATGAAATGCCAAAAATGCCACCAAAGATTCCTTTTGAATTAAAAGATAACGAATGTGTTATTAGTTATAAAGAAGGTAAAAAAACAAAATATTTTAAAGTTAGTAATATTGTAGAAAAGGATCTTATTCCTTATCCAAGTGCTCCACCAAATAAGCAATAATAAATCATATTGCAAAACGTTTTATAAAAACGTATTTTTAGCAGAACAAAACACCACTCTTGAGTACTTTTAAAACACTTTTTAAACAAACATTTATTTATGGCTTGGCCACTGTACTGCCAAGGATGTTGAGTTTTTTATTAGTGCCTTTATACACCACAAAAGGCGTTTTATCTTCAGTTGCCGACTACGGAAAAGTGTCTATCATCTTTTCGTATTTTGTTATTTTTAATGTGGTTTTAGCCTACGGAATGGAAACTGCATTTTTCCGATTCTTTAATAAAGAAGATGATAAGATTAAAGTTATTGGCACTTCAACAATATCTTTAATTGTAACATCTTTAGGCTTTTTTGTTTTAGCATTAGTGTTTCAAAATCAAATAGCACATTTTATAGATATTGATGTAAAATATATTAATCTAGTCATTTGGATTTTACTTTTAGACGCTTTAGTTATCATTCCATTTGCTTGGTTGCGAGCAACACAACAACCAACACGATATGCAGTCATTAAAATCCTGAATGTTGCTATTAATTTAGGATTGAATGTGTTTTTCTTATTAGCATTAAAAAATTTAGCAGCAAACGATTCCATATTCGAGAGTATTTACAAACCAAACTTTGAAATCAGTTACATATTTATAGCCAATCTAATCGCAAGTGGAGTTACATTATTACTTATGTTTCGGTTTTACACTAAAATTAAATATGTGTTTAATTCAGCATTATGGAAAAGTATGTTTCGTTATGCATTTCCTATTTTAATTGCAGGTGTTGCGTTTTCAATTAATGAAACTTTCGACCGGATTTTACTAAAAGAATTACTACCAGAAGATATTGCAGAAACTCAAATAGGAATGTATGCTGCCTGCTACAAGATTGCCTTGTTTATGGCCTTATTTGCAGCAGCGTATAAACTTGGTATAGAACCTTTCTTTTTTAGTCATGCAAAGAGTGAAAACCCACAAAAAAATTATGCTAGAATATTAGAGTTTTTTGTGGCTTTTGGTTCTGTAATACTATTAACAGTTGTTGTTTTTGTAGATGTATTGAAACCACTTATTGTAAGAAGTGAAGTGTATTGGGAAGCCATGTGGATTGTGCCAATTATTTTAATAGCCAACTTTTGTTTAGGAATTTACTACAATCTTTCAGTTTGGTATAAAATTACAGACAGGACAAAATTTGGCGCTTACATTTCGGTATTTGGAGCAATTGTAACATTAGCTATAAATATACTGTTTATAAAAACCTATGGCTATAAAGCATCAGCGATTGCAACATTAATTGCATACGCTACGATGATGTTTTTATCGTATTATTTTGGTAAAAAATACTATCCAATTCCGTATAATCTAAAAAAAATAGGACTATATTTTGGCTTATCAATTGGGTTCTCAATAGTATCATTCTATTATTTTAGAGAAAATTATATGGTAGGAATAGCATTATTAATAGCATTTTTAGGAATTGTTTGCTTTTCAGAAAAGGATCAAATCAAACAACTATTAAAACGGTAATTTTATGATAAATGTATTTAATAAAATAAGGAAACAACTTTTGGACGAAAACAAAACAGGAAGGTATTTAAAATATGCTATTGGTGAAATTGTTTTAGTAATGATAGGCATTCTCTTGGCTTTACAAGTTAATAATTGGAACCAAAATAGAGCCTTAAAAAAAGAAGAGCTTAAAATAATGAAAAGTCTTCATCAAGAGTTTAGCGAAAACCTTGTTAAGTTTGATAAAGTATATAAGATTCATTTTAAATAATAATATAGATATAGAAACAATAATGTCTATTGAAACAAAAAGTATGTCAGGAGATAGCTTGGTATTATTAATGACCAGTACAAATATAAATTATACTTTCGATCCTTTTCAGGGTATTTATAATTCCATAATTAATTCTGGTAAAATTGAGTTAATTTATAATGATGTTTTAAATAATAAAATCTCAAGAATCCAAGATCTTATTATGGATTACCAAGAAGATGAAGATGAAGTAAGAAGGTTTTTAACACAAAACGTATACCCATTTTTATTAAAACACCCATTAAGGAAATTTAATAGAAGAACTGATAATGAAGAAAAAATAAAAGAAAACTATATTAAGATTATAGAATCTTTTGAATATAATAACTTAATGCTCTTTTTAAGAGCGTGGATGAACCAAATTTTTATAGAAGGCCCTATTTTAAGAGAAGAAATGGTGTTTATTATTAGTTTATTAGAATCAGAAATTGAAAAACATAGTAATTAAAAACAAAGTTTTTCCCTTTGGGAAGACTGAAGAAGGGCTAATGAACATAAAAATAATAAACAAATCCAATCACGATTTACCAAATTACGAAACTATTGCTTCAGCAGGAATGGATTTACGAGCCAATTTAAAAAACCCAATGACTTTAAAGTCATTGGAAAGAGTAATTATAAAAACAGGTTTGTTTATAGAATTGCCTATTGGTTACGAAGCCCAAGTAAGACCACGAAGTGGCTTGGCAGCAAAAAAAGGAATAACAGTACTCAATGCTCCAGGAACTATTGATGCTGATTACAGAGGCGAAATTGGTGTGATTCTTGTTAATTTATCTAACGAAGATTTTACTATAGAAAATGGTGAACGTATAGCACAATTAGTCATCGCAAAACACGAACGTGCCGAATGGATAGAAGTAGAAACATTAACCCAAACCTCTCGTGGAGAAGGTGGTTTTGGGAGTACAGGAATTAAATAATAATTTTGTAACTTTATAAACACAGCAAAAATAATAATGAATAATACTATTTTAGAATTGTCTAAAGTTATATTTTGGGATACTGATCAAAAATCATTATGCTGGAAAGAAAATGCACATTATATTATATCAAAAGTTGTTCAATATGGGAACTTAAAAGACTGGAACATTATAAAAAATCATTATACAACAAAACGTTTAGAAGCTGAAGTTATAAATATGCGTTATTTAGATAAAAAAACATTATCTTATTTAAGTATGTTTTTTAATATCCCAAAAAAAGAATTTAGATGTTATACTACAAAACAATCTATCCAAAAACATTGGAACTTTTAAAGCAAATAAGTGCAACAGACTATTTTAATGAATTTGCGCTAGCTGGAGGAACTTCTTTATCTTTACAAATAGGACATCGATTGTCTTACGATTTAGATTTTTTTGGACAGAAGAAGATTGATAGTATTGAAATTTTAAACAATATTTCGTTAATAGCTAAACCAACAATAATACACCAAACACAAAACATTTTAATATTAAATATAAACGATATAAAAGTTGATTTTGTAAACTATAATTATCCGCTTTTGAAGAAAGTGATATTTAAAGATGATTTGAGGTTAGTAGCTATCGAAGATATAGCTGCAATTGCTGGGCGAGGAAAAAAAAGAGATTTTTTTGACGTTTTCGAAATTCTAAAATACTACACATTGAACGAGATTTTAGAATTCTACAACAAAAAATATGAAGATGGTTCAGAATTTTTAGTCATGAAGAGTTTAACTTATTTTGATGATGCAGATTTAGATGCTGACTTAAAATTATTCAACAATGTTACTTGGGGAACTGTAAAAAAACAAATTCTTAAAGCTGTAAGGAAAATTAGTTGATATTCAAAAAAACATTCTTATAATCTGTTAAAAATAGTTTAATATAAACCCAACCTTCAATTTAAAAAACTATTTTAGAGCTTCATTCTTATGAAGATTAAACGTTACATAACATCTATCATTTTAGGAGTATTACTACTTCCGCATTTATATGCTCAAGTAGATTTTAATAAAACACCTGATGATGATTTGGGTAATGTTGAAGACGTGTTTCAAGAACATTTCTTTGAAGCCTTAAAACAAAAGGGAATAGAGAATTACGATAGAGCTATAAAAGCACTGTTGAAATGTATTGAGTTAGACGATTCAGAATCGGTAATATATTTTGAGTTAGGCAAAAATTACGTCCAGTTAAAAAACTTCGGACTTGCAGAACAAGCTTTAAAAAAAGCAGTGTCTAAAGAACCAGAAAACGAATGGTATCTTGACGAACTTTATGGTGTATATTATGAATTAAACGACTTCGATAAAGCATTAAAAACGGTTAAACAGCTGGTAAAATTTCATCCGGATTATAAAGAAGATTTAGCATCCTTATATTTTAGAAATGAAAAATATAAAGCTGCACTTAAAGTGCTTGACGAATTAGATGCCGACTATGGTATTTCTAAATCGCGAGATTTTATAAGAAATAAAATATACAATGCGTCTGGGAAAGAAAAAAATAGAATTGAAAATTTAGAAGAGCGCGTAGAAAACGATCCAACTAACGAAGCAAATTACCTATCTCTTATTTATCGATATAGCGAAAAAGGAAACACAAAAAAAGCGTACGAAACAGCAATGAGTTTGCTCGAGAAAAACCCCAATTCGCAATTGGTACATTTAGCATTGTATAAATTTTATCTCGATGACAATGAACCAGAAAATGCCATATCTTCGATGAAGATTGTACTTAAAAGCACAAAAATTAAACCAGAAGCAAAAGCTAAAGTGTTAAACGATTTTGTGAAATTTGTTCTGAAAAATCCAAAGTACGAAGATGATTTAGTCGAAGTTACAACAGCAGTAGCATTAACCGAAGGTTGGAAATCTCATGTAGAATTGGCTCAATATTATTTAAGTAAAGGAAATAAAACGAAAGCATTAAAACATTATCAATTTGCGTACGAAAACCAAAACGAAAATTTTGATGTTATTAAGAATATATTATTGCTACAAATAGATTTAATGAAATACACCAAAGTTGTTTCCTTATGCCAAGAAACTTTAGAAACCTATCCTGCTCAACCTATTTTATATTTAGTAAATGGCGTTGCATTAAACCATTTAAACAACCCAAAAGAAGCTATCAATACCTTAGAAACAGGAATAGATTATGTAATTGATAATATTAAAATGGAAGCAGATTTTTTCAAGCAATTAAGTATAGCATACAAATTAGATAATAATATTACCAAGTCTCAGGCGTTTTCTAAAAAAGCTGAACAATTATTAAAAAAGTACTAATGAAGATATTTAAAATATTATTTCTAATTTTATTTTTCGCTGGTTGCAAATCGACTAAGATCATAATATCTTCAGGAGAACCGAATACCAGATTGTCTTCAAAGCTAATTATTAAAGAGCACCATAAACAGAAAGCCAATTTTAAAACCTTACAAGCGAGAGTAAAAGTTGAATATATTCAAGGAAATAAATCTCAAATGCATACCATTAGCTTAAGAATAGAAAAAGATAAGACCATTTGGATAAATTCTTTTTTAAATGTGATTAGAATTAAAATTACTCCAGAAAAAGTAGGCTATTATAATAAGTTGGACAATATTTTTTTTGAAGGAGACTTCTCTTTAATTAGCGATTTATTAGGCATAGAAATCGATTTTAATAAAGCTCAAAATTTGCTTCTTGGTGAAGCCTTATTCGATTTACAAAGCGAATTGTATGACGCAAACATTCACGAGTCTTCTTATTTGTTAAAGCCCAAAGAGCAGAGTACATTGTTAGAGATTTTCTTTTTATTAAATCCTAAACATTTTAAAATGGACTCCCAACAATTATCACAACCGTTAAAAAGAAGAATGCTTCAAATTGATTACGAAAATTATCAGGAAGTAAAAAACCAAGTATTGCCACGACACATTAAAATTATCGCTTTAGAAAACAATGAGGAAACTATTATTAATATGGAGTTTAAATCCGTTTATCTAAATCGAGATTTAAGATTTCCGTTTCGTATTCCTTCAGGATTTCAAGAAATCGTTATTAAATGACACAACACAATCCATCTAAATATTGTTTTTTTTTGCTATTGTTTCTAATAGTTTTAAGTATTTCCGCACAAGTGCAAAGTAAAAACCAGCAAGAATTAGAAAACAGAAGTCAAGAAATTCAACAAGAAATGAAGCTATTAAACATACTGTTATTTCAAGGTAAAAAACAGCAGAAATCTGTATTATCAAGGGTTGAAGATTTAGATTATAAAATAACTGTTAGGCAAAACTTAATTAGAATTACAAATCAGCAGACAAATTTGTTAACCCGAGAAATCAATAACAACCAAAAAAATATTACCAGTTTAAGAGATAAGTTAAAACTACTAAAAGAAGAATATGCAGCGATGGTTGTAAAATCGTATAAAAGCAAATCCGAACAAAGCAAAGTGATGTTTTTATTGTCATCAAGTAACTTTCAACAAGCCTATAAACGGCTGCAATACATTAAGCAATATGCAAACTATCAAAAAAAGCAAGGTGAAGAAATAAGAGTTAAAACCATAGCACTTCAGGAATTAAATAAAGATTTAATAATTCAAAAAAGAAACAAACAAAAACTTATTGACGAGAATAGAATAGCAAAAAACGAACTTGAAAAAGAGGTAAAGCAGCACGAAATTTTAATAAACTCTATCAAACAGAATTTACACAAATACACTTCTCAAATTAAATCAAAACAAAAAGAGTCTGATAAAATAGACAAAGAAATTGAAAAAATCATTCGTGATGCTATTGCAAAGTCTAATAAAAAAGCAGGGAAATCACCATCTTCAGCAACATTTGCCTTAACGGCTGAAGATAAAATTTTGGCTGCTAATTTTACTTCTAACAAAGGGAGGCTACCTTGGCCAGTAGAATACGGCGTTGTAAAAGTACGTTATGGTACACAACGTTCGCCAATTGATAGAAGCATCCCAATAAAAAGCAATGGCGTACGTATTGCGACCAATAAAGGAGAAAAAGTTAGAGCTGTTTTTGAAGGGACAGTAATGCGAATTATAACGCCTAAAAACGGAAACAATACAGTATTGATTAGGCATGGTGATTACATAACCATCTATAAAAATCTTTCAAAAATTTATGTGCAAAATGGCGATAAGGTTAAGACCAAACAACTTATTGGAGAAGTATTGACCAACAGGGCTTCAGGAGAGGCCATATTAAGTTTTAATATCTATAAAGACGGTAAATTTCAAAATCCTGCACATTGGATTTCTAAAATGAATTAAAGCAATTAATTTTAACCACACTACAACTAACAATTACAATTTTATGATGCTTTGTGGTTAAATAGGTATTAACCTATAAACAAAGCTTTCAATTCGGTTGCATCGTTGGGTTTCATTTTGCCAGCAAGCACAAGACTTAATTGTTTACGCCGTAAAGCACCTTCAAAACGCTCTATTTCTTCTTTCGTTTCTGGTTTTAAAACAGGGACTTTAACAGGATTTCCATTGTCGTCTAAAGCAACAAAAGTATAAATGGCTTCGTTAGCTTTTGTTTTTCCCCCAGATTTGCGGTTTTCTACCCAAACGTCCATATAAACTTCCATTGAGGTTGTAAAAGAGCGAGAAACTTTTGCTTCAATAGTAATTACACTTCCTAAAGGAACAGCATGATTAAAAGCGACGTGATTTATGGATGCGGTTACTACAATTCTACGCGAATGACGTTGTGCGGCAATACTAGCAGCGCGATCCATTCTGGCAAGTAATTCGCCACCAAATAAGTTGTGCAAAGGATTGGTTTCGCTAGGTAAAACCGAATCGGTAACAATAGTTATAGAGTCTCTCGGAGTTTTTGCTTTCATCATTTTAAAATTGAAAATAAAGAGTAAAGGTAAGGTGCTTTTAAAAACTTAAGACCAAAAAGTTAATTAAGTTTTTGTACTAATAACCAAGCATCATTGTTGTGTTCTTCGCGTATTTTATAAAGAGAACGTTGCGCTTCTAATCTCGTCTCGTAACTGGAATAAACAACTTGGTGTAAGCTGTATTTGTTTTTACCAAATTTTCTGGCATTGTAGCCTAAAGCCACTAGTTGTTTTAATTTTTTAGTAGAATTTTCTTCAATACGAAACGCACCAGCAACAATATGATAATTCCCACTTTGTTTAGCAACATTTAATGTTATAGTTGGTAGCGGATTATTGATAATAAAAGTAGCTTCCTGAATTTTGTTATCAAGCTGTGTATTGGCTTCTTCTTGAGCTAATTGGTTGTGTTGTTCAATTTGCCCAACATAATAATTAGAAGCCATAAAACCTCCAATGGATAAAGCAATAACTGCTACTGCAGCATATTTTAAATAAGGTCTTGCTTTTCTTTTTTCTGAAGTAATTGTTATAGGAACAACGTTTTCAATGGCTTCAACCTCTTTTTTGTAAACTTCACGAGTTATGTTAGGTGATACAAATTGCGTTAAACCAAACGAATTAGTTAAATAATTTAAGTGATATGAAGGCTCAAAAGTCAGATTCCCATCTTTATTTAAAGACACATTACCAATATTTTTAAAACGGATTATCTCCCCTTCAAGTAAAGAAGATTTTAAAGCCTTTGTTCTTTTTGCAATTTTTTTAACAGCATCTTCATAAGGTGTTTTTTCAACATCAGCAATATAATTTGCCAAAAGCCCATCGTTGTGTTTTAATTGCTGGTTAAAAGACAACACTTTTTTTGGAGGATAAAAAGAATGAGTCCTTTCATTAATTTTTGCAGAAGTGGTTTGCGTTAAAAAAGCACCGAATTCTGGCACAATAACACATTCGTATCTGTATAATAAATCGCTTATGTAAGCCTCTAATTGCATATAAACAAAGTTAAAAATTTTTATGTACCAAAAAAAAAATGACAGAAGTATTTATTAACACTCTAAATTTTAGTTTCTTGTATGCTGTAAAACAAAGTATATATGACTGAAAATAAATTGCTTTATGCATTAGCACTTCAAAACGTTTCCAAAATCGGAGATATAACAGCCAAAAAACTGATTCAGCATTGTGGCTCTGCAGAAGCCGTTTTAAAAGAAAAGAAAAATAATTTACTTAAAATTGATGGTATTGGCAGTATTTTGATAGGTGATTTGTTTAGCAAACATCATTTAATCGAAGCCGAACAGGAATTGAAATTTATTCGCGCGAATAAGATTGTCTGTTATTATTTTACAGATGAAGCCTATCCTGAAAAATTGAAACATTGTGTTGATGGCCCGATAATATTGTTTCAATCTGGGAATATTAATCTTAAACAGCAACGCATCATAAGTATTGTTGGAACCCGAAAAATAACAACCCATGGCATTGCTGTTTGTGAAAGCTTGGTTGAAGCCTTAACTCCTTTCAATCCTGTAATAGTTTCTGGTTTAGCTTATGGTACAGATATTACTGCACAAAAAGCAGCGTTGAAACATAATTTACAAACTATAGGCTGTTTGGCACATGGATTAAATCAAATCTACCCTAAAGTTCATAAGAAGTATGTGGTAGATATTGAACGACATGGCGGGTTTTTTTACAGATTTTTGGAGTACAGATGATTTTGACAGGAATAATTTTTTAAAACGAAACAGAATTATTGCTGGATTAAGCGAAGCGACTATAATAATAGAATCTGCCGAAAAAGGCGGAAGCTTAGTCACTGCAGATATTGCAAATTCATATAACCGAGAAGTATTTGCAGTTCCAGGTCGTATTACTGATACGCAAAGTGCAGGTTGTAATAACCTGATAAAGCATCAAAGAGCACACGTATTGACTAAACCTGAAGATGTACCATATATTTTAAATTGGGGTATTGAAAACAAAAAAATGCCAATACAAAAAAGATTGTTTGTAGAACTTGATGCCGACGAAAAAGTGGTTTATAATTTTTTAAAAGACAACGGAAAAGAACTATTAGATATGATTGCTTTAAAATGTAATATGCCAACCTTTAGAATTGCTTCAATCTTGCTTAATATGGAACTTAAAGGCGTTTTAAGTTATTAAATTATATATTGTTATATATAATGATAGAAATGTCAATTTGAAGACAAATTAACTTCATTTACAATTATCAATAAAATAGCTTTGATGTAACTTTTCTAATATATTTTATGTAACTTTGATGTAACATTTAGATTTTAGTTACTTAAAATGAAAATTTCAATTTATAAAAGACCACGAAAAGACAAGAAAAAGTTAGGTGTGTATTTACAATATGCACCAGAGATACCACATCCAAAAAAAGAGGGTAAGACTTTACGCTTTCAAGCACTTGATGAATGGATTTATAAAAAACCCTCAACACCATTTGAAAAGGAACATAATTTAGTTACGTTAGATAGATGTCAAAAAATCAAAAATAAAATTGAGAATGAATTTCTAAAGGAGGAAATCTACAATCCTTTTGAGTTAGAGCGATTAAAAATTAAAGAAAATGGAAATATAAATTTCATTGATTTAATGCGTGAGCATAGTGATTCAAAACCCAATCCATCAAGTATATATATATTCAATGCAACTGTATTATTATTAATAGATTTTAATGGTTCTGATGTTTTGAAGTTGAAAGATGTAAATATTAAATATATAGAACGGTTTAGAAGATATTTATTAAATGCTAATTCATTAAGAAACCATGATAGTAAATTGAGCAATACAACTGCGTCACATTATCTACACACATTTAAATCAACTTTGAAATATGCTTTTGATATTGGATTGATAAAAGAATCTTTATACAGGAAAGTTACACCGATCACAATAAAAAAAAGCCTTCCAGTTTATTTAGATGAAGATGAAATGCAATTATTGATTAAAAATAAATGTGATAATGATTTATTGTATAGGGTTACTTTTTTTATGATATTAACTGGTTTACGAATTAGTGATGTATTAAAATTAAAATGGGGTGATTTAATAAAAGAAAGCGGATATTATTTCATTAGGATAAGGATTAAAAAAAATGATGAACCAGTTGAACAACCTATTACTAATCAAGCATTAAAACTGATGGGTAAAAGATTGGATGATGATACTTTAGTATTTGATGAACTTAAAGAGAGACAATTAAGAAAGGAATTAGTGCAATGGTGTAATGCTGTTGGAATTAATAAAAGAATTACTTGGCATAAGTTACGACATACATTTGCTATTCATATGCTAAAGAATACTGGTAATATATTTTTATTACAGAAGCTATTACATCAAAGAGATATTAAGAGTACTATGGTTTATGCTCACATTCTTGATAAAGACAAAAGAAATGCTATGGATAATTATAATATCGCTGGATTATAAGAAAGTTTTAACCAAAATGGTTGTTAATATTATCGCTGGATTATAGATAGGGGTGTAATTTATGTAATTTATGTAATTTGATTTTATTATACTGATTTACAAGTAGTTAAAGGCGTTCAAATTACAAATTGAAAGTGTAATTTATGTAATTTGATTTTATTATATTGATTAACAAGTAGTATGTTATCAAGTTTATGACTTATTAACATTACTAACTGTTAATAATGTATTAAAGAAATATTTTGTATCTATATTCATAGTAGTACTTTTATCTAAAATAGCGTTAGGTCGCCAAAAAAAAAGGCTAACCCAGATAAATGAGAAAGCCCTTTAGTTGTATTTAAATTTTCACAGACCTAAATACTTCTTCAAAGGTAATAAAAAAAATATTATTCTCATTTACTGGAACAGCCATTAATTTAAAAATTATTAAATTATGGATAATCCATTCGACGAAATGAATGAAAGACTGTCACAAATTGACAGTAAATTAACCTACTTGCAAGAGATTGCAGAAAATGAAAAACAAATCGATAAAATTCTTAATATCGATGAAGCGTGTGATTTATTAAAAGTCAAAAAAATCACGATTTACCGCAAGGTAAAGAACAACACCATCCCACACATGAAAAGAGGTAAGAAACTACTATTTAATAGAAACACTCTTTTAGAATGGTTACAAGAGTCAAGTAATAATATTATTTAGTCTTGTATCATGGAAGTAACAAAAAATGGCGTACATCTTAAAGATATAACGCCAGATTCGTTAATTATTTCACAAGATAAAGATATGGATATTATCTCAAATAGTACTGAATTTCCTATTAATATTTTTCCTGATTCAATAGCAGAATTAATTTTAAATGCACACGAAACGATTGGTTATCATAAAGACTTTTTTTCAGCATCTATACTATCTGTTTGCGCTACTGCAATAGGTGGAAGTAATAAGATTGATATAAAACAGTACACCGCAATACCAATATTATGGATTGCTATTGTGGGTAATTCTGGTGATGGTAAAACACACCCAATCGAAGAGGCTCTAAAATATTTTAAAAACATTGATGAAGCTGAATATGATAATTATAAATCATTGATGAAAGATTGGGAGCAAAGCGAAAGAGCAGGGAGTAAGCCAGTTTATAAATCGAATATTTTAAAAAACTTCACAATCGAAGCACTTGCCAACAAGCTACAATACAACCCTAATCTTTTATTGTATCGTGATGAGTTAATGGGTTGGATAAATTCCTTTAACCAATATAATAAAGGTAGCGACCAGCAGGATTATTTGGAATTGTTTAACGGACACGGAATCACAGTTGAAAGAAAAACGCAAGAGCCAATATTAACAAAAAGCAGCTGCATTAATATTATTGGTGGCATTCAAATAAAAAAACTATTTGCATTGTCTAAAAACGGTCGAAATGATGATGGGTTTATGGAACGCATGTTATTTGTTTATCCTGATAAGGTTACTCCACCTAAAAAAACGTTTAAGCGACCAGAAGAGCGTAATAAAGAGAGTTTGCAACGAATGCTTGAAAAATTATCACAAACAAATGATAAAGTTTATACGCTTGATAAGGCAGGCGAACAAATATACCGCGAGTGGTATAACAATTCTACTAATAAATATGGTTCATGTTCAGTACAAGCAAAGCTCGACACCTATTTGCCACGATTAACATTAGTGATAGATATGCTTCAAAAAATTGAAGATAACGATTCTGGAACTGTAATTAATTATACTTCAATCGAAAAGGCAATAGTATTAGTGGAATATTTTAGACTAAATGCTGACAAGGTTAAAGATATAATTGAAAACGGTGTTAATCCATTAGACGACTTACCATTAATATATCGAAAACTTTATCACGATTTAAACGATGAATTTACTGTAAAAGATGAAATTGAAAAATTCACTTTTCATGGAGTTACAGGAACATCAATTTACAATTTTCTTAAAAAGAAGAAATTATTTATTGATGTTAAACACGGAATTTGGAAAAAGAAGCTATGAGAGAATTAAAGTTTGATAAAAATAGAAAACGAGTTATGTATTGTCCATGCGGAAAATCTAATAAGGATGGTAAGTTTGCACCTTTTAAAGATTATCACAATAAAGGATATTGTCATTCTTGTGATACTACTTTCTTTCCAGAAATAGAGAAAGAAGTAAAACCAATATACACACCACCAGCACCGACAAGTAAACACGATTATGATTTAGTGATTAAATATTGTAGAGACTTCAAGAATAATAATTTTATAAAATGGTTAAAATCTAAATTTAAGGATGAAGAAGTACAAGATACTATTAAGCGTTATTTGATAGGTTCACATAACCATTGGAACGGTGCAACTATCTATTGGCAAATAGACAAATTCCAGAGAGTAAGAAGCGGTAAAATAATGCTTTATAATGCTTCTAATGGCAAAAGAGTACAAGAGCCATATAATCACATTAATTGGGTGCATACGGTACTTAAAACACCTCATTTTAACCTAAAACAATGTCTATTTGGTGAGCATCTTGTAAATGAATTTCCTAATAAGATAGTTGCTATTGTAGAAGCCGAAAAGACTGCATCATATATGAGTATTTTATATCCAGATAAGATATGGTTAGCTACTGGCAGCAAAGGGAATTTTAAATATGAATTATTGAAATCATTATATGGTAGAACTATTATATGCTACCCAGATAAAAGCGAATTTAATAATTGGAATGAAGTAGCCATATCATTAAAAGAAAGAGGCTTTAATATTTCGGTTGCCGATGTTTTAGAAAATACTAATCTACCTGATGGTAGTGATTTGGTTGATTATTTAGAAAGGGGTTTATTATTTCGAGAACCACAGAAAGAAGCACAGCGAGAACCACAGCGAGAAGCAAAACAAATAATAACGGATGCTGAAAAGGATGTGTCTATACTTTACAGAAAGAATCCAGCAATACACAAATTAATTTCAACCTTTGATTTAACGGATGAAAATGGAATTAAAATAAATGTATAACTAAAATAAAATTAGTATTATCTAAAGTAGTTAATAATAGAAGTTATGAAAAAAAGACAAAAAA
>RDRZ01000032.1 GCA_003709165.1 Flavobacteriaceae bacterium PRS1 | reverse complement strand
TGAACATCTGTAATCCAACTGGCAATTTCCATAACTTGGCTATTGTCAATGCCATGCTTTTTTATGATGTCAACAACATCAGTTGTTTGTGTTTCTTGGGATTGTATTGATAATGAAATACTTAATAATATTAGTAATGCTAGGAATAGTTTCATGATTGTTAGTTTATATTGTTAAATTAAGTTATTTATTTTTAAGGTCAGAATCTATAAAATCTATTCTTTCACCTGCCAAAATTATAAACGTTAAATTATTTTGTCTTGGAGGATACAAACACGTCGTAAAATCTGAAAACGCACAAGGTGGATTGTACAAATAATTAAAGTCTAATGTAACCAAACCATCGGTTTCAGGAAGATCTAAGTAAATATAACGACCGCCTCCATAGGTTTCATCGCCCGTAGTTTTGTCACTTACCATTGTAAATCCACTATTTCCAACATCTAAATTATAAGATATTCCTTTATATTCAAATGAGACTTCTCCAATAAAATTAGTTGTCGCATTTACACCTAATTGCGAATGTACTTCTTCGGTTTTAACTTTATCGTAGTACGTAAATTGTCCTTCGTAAATAAATTCAGGGTCAAGTTTAAATCGTTCAAAACCTTGAAATGCTTCCACTGCAGGATTTTTTGTATCCCAAACTCTTAAATAATATTGACCAGAACGCGTTATCACTTGCCAATTTAATTGTTTATAAAAAAGCTTAATAGAACTTCCGTTTTCGTTCAACTTTAAATGATTGTTAGTGATTATAGAATCGTTACTATTTTTTATAATAATATTTTCTGAAGCAGTAAAGACTAATGAATCTTCAAAGACAGAAATACTTCCGATTTCAGAAGGTAAATTTGTAATAGCTAATACAAAGCTATTAATGTTATCTTTTCCAAAAGTATTGTCTAATGAATCTAATTTGAACAAGCCGGTAAGTTGTAAATAATTAATACGGTTTTCAGCTCTTTCAGAAAGGTTATCTTCAAATTTTAAAATGTATTCAGCATCAATATTAAATTGAGTTTTGCTGTTATTACACGACATGAGCGTAATTAAAAATAATAATAGGATATATGACTTCATAGTTAACAAGATTTGTGATTAATATTAATTATCTGTAAACAGGAAGGAACGAAGTTAGTTGTTTTTATTTTTTGAATCAATATATTTATATAAATATTTTTTAGTCTTTTTTAATGGTTAAAAAGTGTTAAACATTGCTTATATCATTTTTTCAACTATATTTATAAGCGTTAAAAAAATTGACACTTTATAGTTATTCCTTTTAAAAAAATAACAAAAATATTGATATAATATTTATACTATATATGAAGATTACAATTAGGTGTTTCCAGATATTTAATTATTTATTTTTGCTGCTTATTATAATTTCTTGTTCTGAAAAGCGTGAAATAAATGACCATAATAATCATAAATCGCTTTTCACATTATTGTCATCTGCTGAAACTGGTATTACATTCACAAACACCTCAATTGAAACTCCTGAAAGAAATGGGGGGCACTATGATTACTTTTATAATGGTAGTGGTGTTGCTATAGAAGATTTTAATAATGATGGTTTAGCAGATATTTTTTTTGCAGGAAATGACACACCAAACAAACTGTATTTAAATGAAGGTGATTTTAAATTTAACGATATAAGTGAAAGTGCCGGAATTGACTCTAATCATTGGTCAACAGGAGTCACTATTGTCGATATTAATGAAGATGGTTGGATGGATATTTATGTGTGTAATTCCGGACCTTATGTCGATGACAAATCATTGGCAAATCAGCTTTATATTAACAATGGAGATCTAACTTTTACCGAAATGGGAGCTAAATATGGAATTGATGATAGTTCCTATTCTTCGCAAGCAACATTTTTTGATATGGACAATGATGGCGATTTAGATTTGTTTGTTATGAATCACTCCTTTATAAATTATGAGAAAAATGTTCATAAATGGGAAGAGGTATTACTAAACAAACCTACTACGATAAGAGAGAAATCTTTTAGCACGCTATATCGCAATAATGGAAATGGAACATTTGATGATATTACAAAAGAATCTGGATTATACAGACCAGGTTTTGGTCTTGGTGTGGCCGTTTCTGATTTTGATGAGAATGGGTTTTTAGATATCTATGTAGCTAACGATTATTTCATTCCGGATTTTATGTTCTTTAATCAGGGAAATGGCTTTTTTATTGAAGACATACAATCTAAAGTATCTCATAGTTCTTTTTTTTCAATGGGTTGTGATGCAGCTGATTTTAATAACGATGGTTTGGTGGATTTAGTGGTAGTTGATATGACACCATCAGATCATTATAGAAATAAGACATTAATGGAGAGCATGGATGTGAATAAATTCAGCTACTTAACAAATCAAAAAGGATACGTGCCTCAATATATGTATAACACATTGAATCTAAATCGGAGCAAAGGTAATTTTAGTGAGATTGGTCACTTTTCAGGTGTGGCACAAACCGATTGGAGTTGGGCAGCATTACTTGTAGATTTAGACAATGATTCTTGGAAAGATTTAATAATAACGAATGGATTTAAAAGAGACACCAAAAATCGTGATTGGGTAAATGAATTAAACGAAAGGTATGAGAAAGAAGGCATTTCTGGAACTGTTCTTTATGATCAACTACAAAAATCGAATTCAACACCAATAGTTAATTATATATTTAAAAATAAAGGAAATTTAAAATTCGAAGATGTTTCAAAAAATTGGGGATTTATAGATCCTTCATTCTCTCAAGGTGCAGCATATGGGGATTTAGATAATGATGGTGATATTGACCTGGTTATCAATAATTTAGAAAGCAAAGCTTTTGTATATAGGAATAACTCTATGCAGCAGAATAATAACCACTATATTCAATTTACTTTATCTGATGGCAAAAATATTAATAATGTCTTGCATGCAAAGATTACCATTTATGTCGATAATAAGATACAGATGGTTGAGTATAGTTTTGTGAGAGGTTACTTGTCTACTATGCAAAGATTAGCGCATTTTGGGTTGGGTAATACCCAAAAAATTGATAAAGTTGAAATTAAATGGCCAGACGGAACCTTAACCACAATTTATAGCCCTTTAATTGATAAAAAGCATCATATCGATAAAAAAATTTATCAAAATTATTTAGTAGAAAAAACTAACAAACACTATCCATTTTTGGATGTTACTAATAGGATAGGTCTTTCTGATTTAAAACACAATGAAAATAAATATGATGATTATAAATCGGAAATACTTCTACCTCAGAAACAATCCACTCTTGGACCATGTATTGCCGTTGGAGATGTTGATGGAGATGGAAACGAAGATTTTTACGTTGGAGGAGCTAAAGGACAAGCCGGTCAGTTATTTATACAAGATGCAAAAAGAGGGTTTATTGCTTCACCACAAAATGTTTTCAGCGTAGATAAAAATTATGAAGATCTTGGTGCATTGTTTTTTGATGCAGATAATGATGGAGACCTCGATCTTTATGTTGCAAGCGGAGGTGGAGGTGATTTTAAAGATGAGGATTATCTGTTGCAGGATCGATTATACCTCAATTCTGGTCATGGACAATTTACTAGATCAAAGTTGTCACTTCCGGATATGAAAACAAGCACTGCTTCTGTTACTGCTTGTGATTGGGATAAAGATGGTGATTTAGACCTTTTTGTCGGAGGTAGAACTAAACCAGGACAATATCCTTTACCACCAGATTCTTATCTTTTAGAAAATGAAAATGGAATATTTAAAGATGTAACTCAAAAGCTAGCACCTCAATTAAAAAATGCAGGTATGATTACTTCATCTTGCTGGTCTGATATAAATAATGATGGAAGGGAAGATTTAATCGTTGTTGGAGAGTGGATGCCTATAATGGTTTTTTTAAATACTACTGAAGGTTTTAAAAATGCTTCGGAACAATTAGGATTATCGGATGATATAGGATGGTTTTATAGTATCAATAAAGGAGATTTTGATAATGATGGCGATGAGGACTTCATTGTTGGGAATCTAGGATTAAATAATAAGTTTCAGGCAACAAATGAAAAACCTTTACATATATATTCTAAAGATTTTGATGAAAATGGAACTCTTGATATCGTATTAAGTAAATCTTATAATGGTAAACTTGTACCATTAAGAGGTAAAGAATGTTCAACAGAACAAATGCCATTTATAGGTGAAAAATTTCCTTTGTTTTCAGATTTTGCATCATCCAATTTAGATGATATTTTTGGGACTGAAAATTTAAATAACGCTCTACATTATTATGCTACTAATTTTGCGAGCATGTATATTGAAAACAAGGGAGGAAATACTTTAGAAATGACCGAATTATTAGTCGAAGCTCAATTGGCACCAATAATGGATAGCGTTATTTGGGATTTTGATGGTGATGGTAATTTAGATGTTGTTATTGGTGGAAATATATTTAATACCGAAATAGAAACACCTTCGTATGACGCAGGAAAAGGTCTTTTTCTTAAAGGTAATGGAGATGGTACATTTACAGCTGATTTAAAAATTGATGAGAGTGGTATTTTTATGCCTGGAAATGTAAAAAATCTTGAATTACTATTTATACTAAAAGAAAAAAGACCTGCCATCCTAGTTGCTAACAACAATAGTTTTCTAAATCTAATTGCTTGGACAAAATAAGATTGATTTTCCTAATTAACAGGTTGTTTTTCTTCATGAACCATATTTATAAACTCAAGAGAAAAACTGTAAATATCTCCTGGCCATCTTGCAGACAAATAATTTAGATCTCTTACTATAAATCCTCTTTTTAAGTTTTCGAGGCTATCTTTAAAAAGTGGTGCTGGACCTTTAATAAAATATTTTTGGTTAGATAATACAGACCTCACTTCGTCTTCGGTTGTAAGTCCCGGATAGGTAAGATAGTAGTCTTTAAGCCAAAGTCGTGTGAGGTTATATGCCAACAGTTCCTGAGATTTTAGTAATGAAGTAGTTTTATAGTTATGTAAAACCGATTTTCCTGTTTCAGAATCAACACTTCTTGCTGCTAACACAACGCCATGACACACCTCTGCAACAGGCTTTTCGGCTTTAAAAAATTTTACAATTAGTAGTTGTAGTGTTTCAGATTCTAAATATTCTTTAGCTCCTTTATCGTGACCTCCAGGCAACAGGATAGCATCAAAATTAATTTCAAGAACTTCATTATATGGTAATGGATTGCAAAACTCCTTGCTTTGCTCCATTTCCAAATAAGCAGCAACAGCATCTTTTCGTGCTTTTAAGACTGGTTTCCAAATACCTAATTTTTTTCCGTTTACCATAAGTCTATCAGCAGCAGCTTTGTTTCCGTCAGGTGTTATAAAAGTTATTTCTATATTTTTTTGAGTCATTAATTTCCAGGGAATAGCAGCTTCACTTGGGTCGAATCCATAATTGGGTAAGGGTATTAAAACTCTTTTGTTCACATAAATTAATTTTGTTAAAGGTATATTAGATTTTTATAAAATAAAAATATCTAAAATGGTATAATTTTACAATTTTTATATCGTTAAAAAATTACTTGTTTTATGCTTGAATTGTATTATTTTTGCTCTCACTAAAAAAGTTTTAATGAATATAAAAAATAATATCTTATCTATATGGGGTTTTCTGTCTTTAGTAATTTTTACTAATGCACAAATACAAAAGGATGATGTATTATTTACTGTTGAGAATACACCAGTATTAGCTTCAGAATTTTTAAGAGTGTACAACAAAAATTTAGATTTGGTTATAGACGAATCTCAAAAGGATGTCGATGAATATCTTAAGCTATTTATAAATTTCAAACTCAAACTTATTGAGGCAAGAGCTTTAGAATACGATAAAAACCCTAAATATATTAAAGAACTCGAGAGCTATAAAAAGCAGTTGGCAAAAAATTATCTTACCGACCATAAAGTCACCGACCAATTAGTTAAAGAGGCTTACGAGCGGATTTCTTATGATGTAAAAGCGAGTCATATTTTAGTAAAAATTCCTCAAAATGAAAAAGATACAGTTAATGCTTATACAACAATTTTAGAATTGAGAGAGCGTTTGTTGAACGAAGATTTTGAAAGCGTTAAAAAAGAAGTTCATAATGGCACTACAATTATTGCAGAAGATTTAGGTTATTTTTCCGGATTTAAAATGGTTTATGCTTTCGAAAATGTTGCATACACCACAGCAATTGGTGAAGTATCTATGCCTTTTAGAACATCTTTTGGGTATCATGTAATTAAAATTTTTGATAAACGAAAATCCAGAGGAGAGGTTACTGTTGGGCATATAATGATTTCTAAAAATTCAAAGGATTCTTTAATTAAGCCGGAAATTAGAATTCAGAAAATATACAAACTCATAGAACAAGGTGAGGATTTTGAATCGTTAGCCAGACAATTTTCAGACGATAAAAATTCTGCAAGAAATGGAGGTAAACTGTCCCCTTTTAAAAGCGGACAGTTACGATCGATCGAGTTTGAAGATTTAGCGTTCAGTTTAACCGAAATTGAAGAGATATCCAAGCCCTTTAAAACCGATTTTGGTTGGCATATTGTAAAACTGTATGGTAAAAAACCACTTGCATCTTTTGAAGACATGAAGTTTGACCTAAGGGCAAAAGTAAGGCGCGACAAGCGTTCTAAACTTATAAATACATCTTTGCTTAATACTTTAAAAAGGAACTATAATATTCAAAAAACGAATCATGAGCTTGCTTATTTTAAATCGATTATAAACGATGAGTTTTTTAAAAGAAGTTGGACAATACCTTCCGGTTTAGATACAAATAAGAATTTCTTAAAGATTGGAAATAAACAATTTACTTATAAGGATTTTGCTGATTTTTTATATAAATCACACCAAAAAGGCATTGCAAAAAAACCTGTTGACGAATTAATTGAAGAGCAATACAATACCTTTCTTAATTCCAGATTATTAGCCTTTCATGAAGAAAATTTAGAATATGAAAATACAGAATTTGCCGAGATTTTAAATGAATACAGAGAAGGCTTATTGTTGTTTGACCTTATGGAAGCAAAAATATGGAATGCTGTAAAACTCGATACGGTTGGGCTTCAAACGTATTTTAAATCCCATAAAGCCAATTATATGTGGCAGGAACGTATTGATGCTGTTGTGGCAACTTCTACAAAAGAAAAAGATATTAATACTGTAAAAAAGATGCTTGAAAATGGCGATGATTTAGAAGACATAAAAACTAAATTAAACCAAAATGATTCTCAAAATGTTATTTTTACAAGTGATATCATGAATGCTGAACATCAGGCATTGCCTAAAGATTTTAACTTTAAAGAAGGACTTTCTAAAGTTTACTTTTACAACAATGCATACCATGTTATTAATGTGAAACATATTTTACCAGAAACAGAAAAAACCTTGGAAGAATCAAAAGGAAAAGTAATTATTGATTTTCAGGATGAGGTAGAAACGACTTGGTTGAAAAAATTAGAAGACACCTACAAAGTTGTTGTTAATAAAGACGTTTTAGCAAAAGTAAAATCTCAAATAAAAAATAATTGAAGTCAATCCACTACATATTAATATGGTTGGTTATACTTGTTTCGTCCTGCGATTTTTTCAAAAAAACTGAAAACGGAAATCCCATTGCCAGAGTTAATGACACTTATTTGTACCAAGAAGATATTAAAGGCTTAATTTATGATGGAATAACAAAGGAAGATAGCACATTACGTGTAAATAATTATATAAATAAGTGGGCAACCCAACAACTTCTCATCAATGGAGCTCAAATAAATTTAACTGAAGAAAAACAAACAGAGTTTAAGAGATTGGTAAAACAATACAAAAACGATCTTTTTATCAAGGCCTATTTAGAAGCCCTTGTAAAGCGTAGTATTGATACGATAGTGACTGGAGAAGAAGCTCTTGAAGTTTATAATAGAAATATTGAAACCTTCAAATTAAATGAAGAGCTTATCAGGTTTCGATATATTAATATAAGTGATAATAGTATCAATTTAAAAGACATTGAAGAACGTTTTAAAAGATTCAATCAGGAAGATAAAACCATTTTAGATTCTATATCAATACAGTTTAAGTCTTACTCCTTAAACGACTCTATTTGGGTACGATTAGATCAAGTTGTTACAAAAATTCCTGTTATTAATAATGATAACAAAAAAGAACTGTTAAAAAAATCTAATTTTGTACAACTCAAAGACTCATTAGGATTATATTTGATGCAAATTAATGATGTGCTATTCAGAAATGATACAGCACCTTTAGAATACGTAATGCCAACTATAAAACAAATCGTTATTAATAAGCGTAAGTTGGAGTTTATTAAACAATTAGAAAAGGACATCACAAAAGATGCCATGAAAAACAAACAATTTGAAATTTTTAACTAAAGTGAAAAAAATAGTATTAAGTGTTTTAATGTTGTTGCCTATTGTAACATCAGCTCAAGAAATTATTGAAGACGAAAAAGAAGTAGTTGCAGTAGTTAAAGAAGTAGATTCTACAAAACGCATAAAAATAGATGGTGTTGTAGCAGTTGTAGGAGATTTTGTGATTTTAGATTCAGATATCGACAAGCAATTTCTTGAATTAGAACAAAGTGGTGCTTCTATAAAAGATATTACAAGATGTCAGTTGTTTGGTAAACTGTTGGAAGATAAATTATATATGCACCATGCCATTCAAGATAGCCTAGAAGTTAATGATATAGAAATTAGATCTAATGTAGATCAACAAATCAATGCCTTTTCTCGGCAAATAGGTTCGATGGATAAATTACTTGAGTTTTATAAAAAAGAGACTGAGCAAGAATTAAAAGACGAAATGTTTGAGCTAAATAAAAATGGAAGGATGATAGGTTTAATGCAACAAAAAATAATTGAGGATATTGATGTTACACCTGAAGAGATCAGGCAGTTCTTTAATAGCATTCCTAAAGACGAGCGTCCAATCTTTGGAACCGAACTTAAAGTGGCTCAAATTGTTGTAATTCCAAAAACCACTGAAGCCGAAAAACAAAAAGTGATTAACAGGCTTAAAGAATTTAAGGCAGATATTATTGAAAATGGCGCTAGTTTTACTACAAAAGCAGTATTGTATTCTAATGATGTTCCATCAAGAAAAAATGGTGGAAAATATACATTAAACCGAAAACGTCCACAAATGGTTAAAGAATTTAGAGCTGTGGCATTCGCGTTACAGGAAGGTGAAATATCCGATCCATTTGAATCCGAATTTGGATATCACATTATTTTATTAGAAAAAATTAGAGGTCAGGAATACGATGTGCGTCATATTTTATTACGACCAAAAGTAACTCTACAAGATATTAATGAAGCAAAAGAAAAATTAGAGTTGACCAGAAAACGAATAGTTGATGGAGAGATTTCTTTTGCTGATGCAGCCAGAGAAGTTAGTGATGAAGATGAAACTAAATTTGAAGGTGGTTTATTGATTAATCCAGAAACACAAGATTATGTGTTTCCATTAACAAAAATGGATCCTGAATTATATTCACAAATTCAAAATTTAAAAGATAAAGAAGTGAGCCTTGTACTTACGGATGAAGATCGAATTAATAAAGTGAAATTTAAAATACTAACAGTCACAAATAGAGTAGATGAGCATGAAGCCAATTTTGCCAATGACTATATTAAAATTAAGGAATTAACTTTAAGAGAAAAACAAATAAAAGCAATCGAAAAATGGCAGAAAGAGAAAATTATGGATACTTTCATTAAATTAAATGGAGAATATCGTGATTGTGAATTTAATAGTAACTGGCTTAAAAAAAGTTAATTTATGTCGGATGTTGCTGCTGTAGAACAACTGGTTTTAAAATTTAAAGCTTTAAAAAAAGAGATTGCCAAAGTAATTATTGGTCAGGACGAGGTAGTTAACCAAGTGCTAATTTCTATTTTCTCTGGAGGGCATACACTTTTAATTGGTGTTCCTGGTTTGGCAAAAACCTTAATGGTAAACACAGTTGCACAAGCTTTAGGTCTCGATTTTAAACGTATTCAATTCACGCCAGATTTAATGCCAAGCGATATACTTGGCAGTGAAATATTAGACGAAAACCGACACTTTAAGTTTTTGAAAGGACCAATATTTGCAAATATAATTCTTGCCGACGAGATTAATCGTACACCACCAAAAACACAAGCAGCTTTATTAGAAGCAATGCAGGAACGTTCGGTAACTATTGCTGGACATAATTATAAATTAGACTTGCCATTTTTTGTGTTAGCAACTCAAAACCCAATAGAACAAGAAGGAACCTATCCATTACCTGAAGCCCAGTTAGATCGTTTTATGTTTGCTGTTAATCTGGATTATCCAAGCTTTGATGAAGAAGTAGAAGTGGTCAAGGTTACAACTTCAGATAAAGAAGTTGTAGTAAACCCATTGTTCACAGCACAGGAGATTATCAATTTTCAACATGTAATTCGCCGTATTCCAGTAGCAGATAATGTGGTAGAATATGCAGTGAAAATGGTTTGTAAAACAAGACCAGAGAATAATACTGCCAGTGATTTGGTAAAACAATATGTAGATTGGGGAGCTGGACCAAGAGCATCACAAAATTTAATTTTAGCAGCAAAAACACATGCAGCTATACAAGGCAAATTCTCTCCGGATATTGAGAATGTTCAAGCCGTTGCCAATAGTATTCTTCGGCATAGAATCATTAAAAATTACAAAGCCGAAGCCGAAGGTGTTACAGTAGAACAAATTATTAAGAGTTTGTTTTAAATTTCCTTAATTATTGTACATTGAAAAACCATCAGTGTATATAAATTATCAACATAGAATTTTTGGATTAGATGTAATTAGAACCATTGCAATTCTATTAGTTTTACTATCACATTCTACACTATTATTATTTCCGGAGAACAATCATATTTCACTTACGGCAATTCGGTTTTTCGGTACTATTGTTGTAGATCTTTTTTTTGTATTGAGTGGCTATTTAATAGGAGGCTTACTGTTAAGGCAAATACGAAATGGAAAAACAGCTTTTAAAAATTTCATGTATTTCTGGATTAGACGTTGGTTTAGAACATTGCCAAACTATATTTTAATTTTAGCATTTAATGTTTTATTATATTATATTTTGTATCATCTAGTTATAGATGATATAGGATATTTTATTGTTTTTCTTCAAAATTTCGCTACTCCACATCCAGATTTTTTTACAGAAGCCTGGAGTCTTTCCGTTGAGGAGTATGCTTATATAATTGGACCTTTAATATTATATATTCTTTTACTATTCCGCAAAAACAATTCAAAAGAAAAACTCTATATAGTAATGGTATTTATAATAATATTAGCAATCACATATTTTAGAATACGCTATCATAATAATCATGGTTTGGAGTCTTTTGAAACCTGGAGTCATAGTATTCGTAAAGTTGTCATTTATAGAATAGATAGTATCTATTATGGTTTTATCGGTGCTTATGTTGCGGTAAATTATACATCTATTTGGCAAAATTATAAAAAGAGATTTTTTAATATTGGGATGTTAATATTTATTGTTACACACACATTTATTTTTGCTTATGATGCTAAGCCAAACGACTTTCCATTATTTTATAATATCTTTTACTTGCCACTAATTTCAATAAGTTTATTATTGTTTTTTCCCGTTTTTTCTAATTGGAAAACAGGAAACTTTTTAAAAAAACAAATAACCTCTACGAGTATATTATCGTATGGTATTTACCTTATTAATTATTCGTTGATCTTGCTGACAATCCAATATTTTATTGATGTAGAAAGCGTTCCAGTTTTTATGAAGCTAATACTACTTTTAGTATATTGGGTAGTAACATTTTATGTGTCATATCTTTTATATCGCTATTTTGAAAAACCCATGACAGATTTAAGAGATTCAAAATGGATTAAAGAAAAATTTAACAAAACATAATTGTTAACTTATCATTTTTTTTAACGATTAATTAATAATAATTCATAATATATAATAACATTCATCAATCCATTAAATAATATTCAATAATAACTCCAATTAGTTGCATATATTTTATTTTTTGTATTTTTGCAACTATGTTCACCAAAGCTTTTGCATAGGTGAATAACTCTAAAAACTTAAATTTTAGCTTATGGCATTCGATATTGATATGATAAAAAAAGTGTATAGCCAAATGGTCGAACGTGTTGATAAAGCGCGGGAAATTGTAGGCAAACCGTTAACACTTTCCGAAAAGATTCTATACTCACATCTTTGGGATGGAACTCCAGATAAAGCTTTTACAAGAGGAAAAGATTATGTAGATTTTGCTCCGGATAGAATCGCCTTACAAGATGCAACTGCTCAAATGGCATTGTTGCAGTTTATGCAGGCAGGAAAGGAAAAAGTTGCAGTACCAACTACGGTGCATTGCGACCATTTAATTCTAGCAAAACAAGGTGCAGAAAAAGATTTAAAGCGTGCCAATGATGTTAGTAGTGAAGTATTCGATTTTCTTGGATCTGTATCAAATAAATTTGGAATTGGTTTCTGGAAACCAGGATCTGGAATAATTCATCAAGTGGTATTAGAAAATTATGCATTTCCTGGAGGTATGATGATTGGTACAGATTCTCATACTGTTAATGCGGGTGGTTTAGGTATGCTTGCCATTGGAGTTGGCGGAGCAGATGCAGTAGATGTAATGGCAGGTATGGCTTGGGAATTAAAATTTCCTAAACTTATTGGAATAAAATTAACTGGAAAATTAAATGGGTGGACATCTGCTAAAGATGTCATTCTTAAAGTTGCTGGAATTCTTACAGTAAAAGGAGGTACAGATGCTATTATAGAATATTTCGGCTCTGGAGCAAAAGCATTGTCTTGTACTGGAAAAGGCACTATTTGTAATATGGGAGCTGAAATAGGTGCAACTACTTCAACGTTTGGATATGATGACTCTATAGAACGTTATTTAAGAGCAACAGATAGAGCAGATATTGCAGATGCTGCAAACGAAATTGCAGCTTATTTAACTGGTGATGATGAGGTTTATGCAAATCCGGAATTGTATTTTGATCAGGTTATAGAAATTGATTTAGATACATTACGACCACATTTAAACGGTCCTTTTACACCAGATTTAGCAACACCTGTTGGAGAACTTGGTGCAAAAGCAAAAGCAAATGGCTGGCCTATAAAAGTAGATTGGGGACTTATAGGTTCTTGTACAAATTCGTCTTACGAAGACTTAACACGCGCAGCTTCAATTGCAAAACAAGCAGTTGATAAAAAGATAAAAGCAAAAGCAGATTTCGGAATTAATCCGGGATCAGAGCAAATTCGCTATACAGCCGAACGTGATGGTATTTTAAATATTTTCGAAGATTTAAACGCAACAATATTCACAAACGCTTGTGGACCTTGTATCGGACAATGGGATAGAAGTGATGTAAAAGGTGACGAAAAAAATACTATTGTACATTCGTTTAATCGAAATTTTTCAAAACGAGCCGATGGCAATCCTAATACACATGCTTTTGTTGGTTCACCTGAAATGGTAACGGCAATTGCCATTTCAGGACGCTTGGATTTCGATCCAATGAATGATACCTTGTTAAATGAAGATGGAGAAGAAGTAAAATTAGATGAGCCTATTGGAATTGAATTACCACCAAATGGTTTTGAAGTCAAAGATGCAGGTTTTGTAGAACCCGTTGCAGATGGAAGTTCTATAAATATATCAGTAAACCCAACATCCGAAAGATTACAATTATTAACACCATTCGAGCCTATTGGTAATAAAATAGAAGGTGCTAAATTGTTAATCAAAGCCTTCGGAAAATGCACAACCGATCATATTTCAATGGCTGGACCTTGGTTGCGTTTTCGTGGACATTTAGATAATATTTCTAATAACTGTTTAATTGGTGCTGTTAATGCTTTTGGTAAGAAAACAAATTTTGTAAAAAATCAATTAACTGGTGAGTTTGGAGGCGTTCCAGATGTAGCCCGAGCATATAAATCCGCTGGAATAAAAACCATAGTTGTAGGAGATCATAATTATGGTGAAGGGTCTTCTCGCGAACATGCCGCAATGGAGCCTCGACATCTTGGTGTAGTTGCAGTACTTGTAAAATCGTTTGCTCGTATTCACGAAACTAATTTAAAGAAGCAAGGGATGTTAGGCTTAACTTTTGCTGATGAAAGTGATTACGATTTAATTCAGGAAGATGATACCATTAACTTTTTGGATTTGAATGAGTTTGCACCAGGAAAGCAATTAACTATTGAGTTTGTACATACAGATGGAAGCAAAGACATTATTAAAACAAATCACACATACAATCAATCTCAAATTGAGTGGTACAATAAAGGTTCTGCTTTGAATTTAATAAAAAGACAAAGTGCGTAATTAATAGGTTTAAAAAAGAAGAAAGCTCTTAAAGAAATTTAGGAGTTTTTTGTACTACATATTATAATTGTTAAGAATCTACTATCTTTAAAAAAAATAATGAGTGCAATTTGGTTTTTTGACGATGTAAATCTTTTAAAATGCTTTGCCCACATAAATTTAAGGCATATAAAAAAGATCACTAATTTGATGCCTATAGTAAGAAGGATTATATATATTTTGAAGAAGATTCATCAAACAAAGTGTATCTAATTGAAAAGGGGAAAGTGAAGATTGGTTATTATAATGAAGATGGATCAGAAATTGTAAAAGCTATTTTAACTCGTGGCGAGTTATTTGGTGAAAAAGCGATTCTTGGTGAGACAATACGTAATGAATTTGCTCAGTCTATAGATGATTATACGTCAATCTGCCCAATTGGTGTAGAAACAATGCACGATTTAATGCGTAATAATAAAACATTTAGTTTTAAGATTTATAAGATTATTGGGTTTAAATTTAAAAAATTAGAAAGACAGCTTCAAATATTATTATTTAAAGACACTAAAACAAGACTATTAGAATTCTTAAATGAACTGTGTATAGATTATGGTCACGATTGCTCAAAATCTGGAGATGTGGTAATAAACCATCCTTATACCCAAAAAGATATTGCTTGTCTTATTGGTACTTCCAGACCAACTTTAAACATTCTTTTAAATGAGTTAAAAGAAGAAAAAATAATAGATTTTAGCAGAAAAGAAATTAGAATTTATAAAAATATTACCTAATGTTAGATAGCTAACATTTCATGATTAAATCATTCAATACTTTTGAATTTATAAAAAATTATAAAATTAAATAAGAATGATTAAGAAAACGTTTTTAGCAATTTTGGCATTAGGAATTTTTGCCACATCTTGCAGTAGTGACGATGATAATGGTCCTACAACCTCAATTTTAACCTTAAATCTTACCGGTTTAGAACCGTTAGGAACTAATTTTGTTTACGAAGGATGGATTATAGTAGATGGTGCTCCCGTTTCTACAGGAACATTTACAAGTGTAACTTTTCCGCAATCTTTTACAGTAAATACTGCACAATTAAATAGTGCTACAACTTTTGTGTTGTCTATAGAACCATTAGTTGATTCAGATCCTTTACCTGCAGCAACAAAAATTTTAGCTGGAGATTTTTCTGGTAATTCAGCAAGTGTAAATTCCAATGGAGTAGTTGGTGATTTTAGTAATGCGTCAGGAATGTTCTTTTTACGAACACCAACAGACGAAACAGGAACTAATAATGGGAACGATGAAAATGGGGTTTGGTTTGGAATACCTGGAATGCCACCAACAGCTAACTTTGTATTACCTACATTACCAGAGGGTTGGATCTACGAAGGCTGGGTTGTAGGCGATAGTGGACCATTAAGCACAGGAACATTTACAAATTTTAGTACAGTAGATGATGTGGCACCATTTAGTGGTGTAAACCCTGGACCACCTATTCCTGGAGAAGACTTTTTTATGAATGCTCCAGCAGGAGAAATATTTCCTTTAGATGTTAGAGGAAGAACTGTCGTTATTTCAGTAGAACCAGTTCCAGACGATTTACCAGGACCTTTTGTTATAAAGCCATTGGTTGGTACAGCAGGTATGGACCACAGCTCCAGCTATACATTCTTTTGCGATGAATCTTGGTTCTTTGCCAGGAGGTACAGTATCCAGATAATCGAATTACATATTATTTGTTAGATTTAAAGCATAGTTTCGACAGAGAAACTATGCTTTTTTTAATTTACGATCATTGTTGTCCGAGTTAAAAATTAAATAAGTCGCTAAAGCATTGTGTTTGTTATAGTTTAAGGATTTCAGAAAATTGACACATACTTTAGTCATAAGCAAAAAAATTCGAGTTATTGTAGCTTACGAATTTTAACTATTTTATTATCAATTAATTACTGTGTAGTCTTGACTCTATGCTCTTACAGCGAAGCGGTCTTATGTCTTTAGTTGAACTAATACTAATCTATGATGAATATTACTAAATCCCAGCGAAAAAATCTTATATTTCTAATAGTAATAACTTTACTTATTATTACGCAAACTCGTCTTCCCGTTCAAGTTCTATTGAATAAAGGATTGGCATTGTTTAGTCCTTCGGTTATAGATTCGGAAGACAGAAAAACTTTAGACAATTATAATTGGCAGTTAGAAGATAGTGAAGGGAACACTTTCGATTATGCATCTACAAAAGGTAAAGTCGTCTTAATAAATTTTTGGGCTACCTGGTGTCCGCCTTGTATTGCTGAAATGCCAGGTTTAGAGAAATTGTTCAACGATTATAAAGACATATTAATTTTTCTATTTGTGTCTAATGAAGACAACGAAAAAATTTCCAGGTTTGTTGAGAAAAACAATTATAGCTTTAAAGTTTATAGAGCAAAATCACAATATCCTGAAAATTTAAATGTATCGTCTATTCCCAGAACATTCTTAATAGACAAAAAAGGAATCATTGTAATCGATAAAACAGGAGCTTCCAATTGGAACAGCGAAAAAGTGAGAAGAATTATTGATGAATTGCTTTCAGAATAACAATTTAAAGATATAACCTTAAGCTACTTATTCGTTATATATACTAATCAAACTTAATTTATTAACTTCGTACTCTAAAAATTAGAAATTTCATAAAAATCAAATTTATGACAGATATAGAAATTGCTCAAAGCAATACAATGGAGCATATTAGAGATATTGCTTCAAAATTAAATGTGAAAGAAGATGATTTGGAACTGTACGGAAAGTATAAAGCGAAGCTTCCAATTCGATTAATTGATGAAGATAAAGTAGCAAACAACAATTTAATATTAGTAACTGCACTTACACCTACTCCCGCCGGAGAAGGTAAGACAACAATTTCTATTGGTTTAACTGAAGGATTAAATAAAATTGGTAAACAAACCACAGTTGTATTACGTGAACCATCTTTAGGACCTGTTTTTGGTATAAAAGGTGGTGCAGCTGGTGGTGGTTATTCTCAAGTAGTTCCTATGGAAGATATAAATCTTCATTTTACTGGAGATTTCGCAGCTATAGAAAAAGCAAATAATTTACTCTCTGCACTTATAGATAATAATATTCAATCTCGTACAAGAAGTCTCGGGATAGACCCAAGAACTATTGCCTGGAAACGTGTTATGGATTTGAACGATCGTGCTTTGCGAGATATAACCATTGGTCTTGGTGGAACTGCAAATGGTATTCCACGACAAGACGGTTTCAATATTACTGCAGCTTCCGAAGTGATGGCTATTCTTTGTATGGCTAAAGATTTTAGTGATTTAAAACAACGCTTAAGAAATATTTATGTTGGTCATACTTTTGATGGAAAACCAATATATGCTAAAGATTTGAATGCGGAAAACGCAATGGCTATTTTGTTAAAAGATGCCATAAATCCTAATTTGGTTCAAACGCTTGAAGGAAATCCTGCAATTATTCATGGAGGTCCATTTGCAAATATTGCTCAAGGAACTAATACCATTTTAGCTACAAAAATGGGATTAACTTTGTCTAATTATGTGGTAACAGAAGCTGGTTTTGGAGCAGATTTAGGTGCTGAAAAATTCTTGAATATCAAATGTGTTTCAGCTGGATTAAAACCCAAAGCAATTGTTTTGGTTGCAACCATTAGAGCCTTGCGACATCATGGAGGCGCTACAAAAGAGCAATATGAAGATGTGAATTTAGAACGTGTAGAAAAAGGACTTTCCAATTTAGAAAAGCATATTGAAAACATGAAAATATTCGGATTTAATCCTGTTGTGGCCATCAATACGTTTTTAACCGATAGTCTAAAAGAAATAGAATTGATCCAGAAATTCTGTTCTGCATTAAATGTGCAATCAGTTGTTGCTAATGGATTTGCAAATGGAGGAGAAGGAATGATAGAATTAGCTGAAGCAGTTGTAAAGTCAGTTAAATTAGGCAAAAATAATTTTAAACAATTATATGATTGGGATGCTCCCGTAAAAGAAAAGATTGAAACCATTGCAAAAGAAATTTATGGAGCAGATGGTGTCGATTATTCAAAAATAGCAATAAGAAATTTAAAAAAGATAGAAGACTTAGGTTTAAGTAAACTACCTATTTGTATGGCAAAAACACAAAAATCATTTTCCGATAATGATAAATTATTATGCAGACCTGAAGGATTTAGGGTTACAGTTCGTGAATTTGAATTCGCTGCTGGAGCAGGTTTTTTAATACCGATTTTAGGAAATATGATGCGTATGCCAGGACTTCCAGTTGTGCCTGCATCGGAGAGAATGACTATTGACAATGATGGAAAAATTTCAGGATTGTCTTAATACATCGTCTTACTTTTAAGATTCCCAAAAGTTAAAAACGCAACCATTTAATTTAAGATAGTTGCGTTTTTGTACCCGAAATGGGACTTGAACCCACACGCCCTAAAGGACACATGGCCCTCAACCATGCCTGTCTACCAATTCCAGCATTCGGGTAAAAAAAAAGTCAAGCAAATTAGCTTAACTTTTTGTGACCTGGCCGGGGCTCGAACCCGGGACCCTCTCCTTAAAAGGGAGATGCTCTACCAACTGAGCTACCAGGTCATTAATTTTCTCTAACGAGGGTGCAAATATAAAATGTTTAATTTATATTACAATACTTTTAAGTATAATTTTTTGTTTTTTTGTAAAGCTAAACTACATACATTTACTAAACAAAACTGTGTGATAAAATGAATATAGTTTTATTAGGATATATGGCTTCTGGCAAGACTTCTGTTGCTAAAGTATTAGCTAAAAAATTAGGCTATAGCTTTCTTGATTTGGATGATATAATTGAAGAGAATGAAAAGAAATCTGTTCAAGATATATTTAAATTTAAAGGAGAAATTTACTTTAGAAAAAGAGAGTCTTTTTGTCTAAATATGGTTTTAAACAACAATAGCAAACTAGTACTTTCTTTAGGTGGAGGAACTCCTTGTTATGGAAATAATATGACCCTTTTACTGGATGCACCTAATACTAAAACTATATTTCTAAAAGCGACTATTCCAACTTTAGTTGAAAGGCTCATGAATGAGAAAAACAAAAGACCATTGATTTCTCACATAGATTCTGATGAAGTATTGAAAGAGTTTATAGGCAAACATCTGTTTGAACGCTCACAATATTACAATAGAGCTAATTTATCCATTTCAACAGATAATAAAACAGAACAAGAAATAGTTGAAGCCATAATTTTGAATTTATTCTAAAATTGCTTTAAAATCATTATTGTCCAACACAACATTTATATGTTCTTTTAAAGAAGTAGAAAGAGAGATGCCTTTAAAATCTGCTTTTACAGGATATTTTTTGTGATTTCTATTGACCAATACAGCAGTTTTAAATTGTTTAAGTGGAACATTTAAAAAGTGTTTTACACCATAAATTAATGTGGTACCTGAATTTAAAACATCATCAATTAAAACAACAGATTTGTTTTTATAATCTTCGGAACTAATAGAAGTCTTAACATTATTTAAAGGATTCTTTTTATCAATTGAAACTTTACAAAGTATAGGTTCTAATGGAGATATTTTTTTTAAAACAGTTTTAAGTTTTTTTGCTAAAACATAACCATTGCTTTCAATGCCAGCTAAAATTATTTCTTTCTCATCAACATTGCTTTCATATATCTGATAAGCTATGCGTTTTATTTTATGTACTATTTCACCATGAGTTAATATTATGTTATTGGAAACTGTCATTTAGCTTATGTTTAAATTTAGAATATAAAATTACTCATTTTCGTCATTAAAGTCATCAATATCTCTACGGTCTTTCTTTGTAGGTCTTCCAACTCCTTTTTTTCGGTAATAATCTTTTGAATATTTTAATAATTCTCGAACATTAAATTGTTCTTTTAGTGTAAAATCTGTCCTGTAATTTTGTACAAGTTTAGCACCAACTCGACTTGATGGTATGTTGTTAATGGTAAATTGATAATTTATTTGATTTTTCCTTAACCCTATTTTATCAGTATTAAAAATTTCTTTACTTGGTTTAGCAGTATCATTATTAACTGTTACATGTCCTTTTTTACAGGCTATTGTTGCTAAAGTTCGGGTTTTATAATATCTAACACACCATAAATACTTGTCGATACGCATACAATTTTTTGTGAAAACTACGTTAATGTTATTGCACAAAATTACATTTTAATTGTATCTTGCGACCTCAAAAATAGCTATAATGAAAATTAGAAAAATTACTTTATATATTTTATGTGTAATAGTAGCATTTGTCTCTTGTAATAAGGACGATGGTGGATTGGATGTTATTGAAGTTCCTATAAGAGATAGAACTGAACAACAAGTCATCGATAAAGATTCTTTAATAGGCTATTTAGAAACTCATTATTACAATTCAAGTGTTTTTGTAGGTAATACGAATCCTTCAATTAATGATTTGGTAATTACTGAATTATTAAGTGGAGAATCAGTTCCTGTAGATCACACAATTTTAATTGATGCAATAGAAATTAAGACTACAATCTATTTAGATGTTGATTACGAATATTATATTTTAAGGTTAAATCAAGGTGGTGGAGAAGCTAAACCACATTTTCCAGACAATATTCGCGTGATTTTTTCAGGTAATCTTTTGGATGAAGTTGTTTTTGATAGTGCAGTAACTCCTGTTGATTTTGATTTAACGAATTTAGTTCCAGGATGGAATAGAGTAATGCCACAGTTTAATATAGCTGAATCTTTTATTGAAAATGAAGATGGAACAACAAGTTTTTCAAGTGCTGGTGTCGGTGTTATGTTTTTGCCTTCCGGTTTAGCTTTCTATGTAAATAGTCCTCCAGGTGTTCCTTTATATTCCAATGTGATTTTTAAATTTGAATTATATCAAAGCGAAGTAAACGATCATGATTTAGATGGAGTTCCTTCATACTTAGAAGATGTAGATAATGATTTAAATTTAGGTAATGATGATACAGATGAAGATGGAATACAAAATTTTATTGATAGAGACGATGATGGAGATGGTGTGTTAACTATAAATGAACTTGAGCCCAAAGAATATACTGTTGACACAAACATAGGTGAAACCGAACCAATATTAGCAGAAAAAGAATTTGAAATTAGCAGGTCTGAAAGTTTAGGAATTATTACTATTAAAACAGTCACAATTGTGGATTCTAATAACGATGGTATTGATGATTATCTTGATGAAAATATAACTATAAACTATAATGAAGAAGATTGATTATAACCAATATTATATATAGTGAAAAATGCCGCTAATTAGCGGCATTTTTTTGTCCTATTTTAAGTTTTTAAAATTTATATGAGACACTCACAATGAGCTGCTTTGGTCTTGTATCTATTCTTCCACTATCACCAATACCAATAAATTCTGCTTCATTAGAAGAAAATCCTCTTTCATATCTAAGATCAACACCTAATTTACCTACCTGTACACCAACTCCTACTATTCCTCCAACGGTAAAATCTTTATCTACGTCTGCAAGATCAATATCTTCTAGATCTGTATTAATAATATACTGAAATGATGGTCCAATAAAAATGTTTAATGGTCCAATAATTTTTAATCCAACTAAAATAGGAGCATCAATTTTATCCATTTTAAAATCGGAGTTCAACCCATTTGCTTCATATTTACTTTTAGTATGTGTAAAAACTAATTCAGGACGAATATAAATTTTACCTTTTGTAGTTACAAACACACCAAAATGATAACCTGCATTACTATCAGGATTAACAATAATATTCTCGCTTTCATTAATTAAGCTACCATTACTGTTATAGTTTAAACCTCCTTTGATTCCCCAACCAATTTGGGCATTAGATGTAATAATTATACCAAATAAAAACACACTAAATACAATAAGGGTTTTTGATATAATAAATGGGTTGATTTTTAAATTGTTATAATTTTTCATGACTGTTCGTTTTAAGATTTGATGAATAATATCAAAAACGTAACTAAACAATTATTATTTCCTTTTTATAACATTTTCTGAAGCTTTTACTATTGATTCGCTATTCAAACCATATTTTTCCATGAGTTGAGCTGGAGTACCAGATTCGCCAAAAGTATCGTTGGTGGCAACAAATTCTTGAGGAGTTGGATTATTTTGCACTAATATTCTTGCTACACTTTCACCCAAACCTCCTAAATAATTATGTTCTTCAGCAGTAACAATACAACCAGTTTTAGAAACAGAATCTAAAATAGCTTTATCATCTAATGGTTTTATGGTATGAATATTTATTACTTCAGCCGAAATTCCTTTTTCTAGTAAAACTTTAGCAGCTTCTAAAGCCTCCCAAACTAAATGACCAGTAGCTACAATAGTAACATCTGTACCATCGGTAAGTTTTAATCCTTTCCCAATATCAAAATTTTGATCTTCTGGAGTGAAATTAGCAACTTTTGGTCTTCCAAAACGAAGATAAACAGGACCTTCATATTCTGCAATTGCTATGGTTGCAGCTTTGGTCTGATTGTAATCACAAGTATTAATTACAGTCATTCCTGGTAACATTTTCATTAAACCAATATCTTCTAATATTTGATGTGTTGCACCATCTTCGCCAAGAGTTAACCCAGCATGTGAAGCACAAATTTTCACATTTTTATTGGAATAAGCTACACTTTGCCGTATTTGATCGTAAACACGTCCGGTAGAAAAATTCGCAAAAGTTCCGGTAAAAGAAATTTTTCCGCCAATAGTCATTCCGGCTGCTATACCAATCATATTTGCTTCTGATACTCCAACTTGAAAAAAGCGTTCCGGATGGTTGGCTTTAAAGTCACCCATTTTTAAAGACCCGGTTAAATCCGCACAAAGCGCGACAACATTTTCATTGGTTTTACCTAATTCGGTTAATCCAGCTCCAAAACCAGAGCGTGTATCTTTATTTCCTGTATTTGTATATGTTTTCATTCTGCTTTCTAAATTGATAATTAATAATCTCCCAAAGTTTCTGGATTTTGAGCTAAACCAATTGCTAATTGCTCATCGTTTGGTGCTATACCATGCCAGGTGTGCGTATGCATCATAAAATCGACGCCGTGTCCCATTACAGTTTTAAGTAACACACATACAGGTTTGCCTTGTCCGGTTCTTTTTTTAGCTTCAGCCATCCCTTTTAATACGGCTTCAATATCGTTCCCTTTTTCAATTTCTAATACAATCCAACCAAAGGCCTCAAACTTTTCTTTTATGTTTCCCATCGGTAAAACATCCTCAGTTGCACCGTCAATTTGTTGACCATTTAAATCTACCGTGGCAATTATATTATCAATGCCATTACCGGCAGCATACATAATAGCTTCCCAGTTTTGCCCTTCTTGTAATTCGCCATCTCCATGAAGGCTATACACTAAATGATTGTCATTATTTAGTTTTTTTGTTTGCGCTGCACCAATTGCAACAGACAAACCTTGGCCCAGAGAACCGGAGGAAATTCGAATTCCAGGTAAGCCTTCATGTGTTGTAGGATGCCCTTGGAGTCTTGAATTTATTAATCTGAAACTGTTTAATTCTTCTAAAGGAAAATAACCGGTTCTTGCCAGTACACTATAAAAAATTGGCGAAATGTGCCCATTAGACAGAAAGAAAATATCTTCATTATTTCCATCCATACTAAATTCATCGTTACGCTCCATAATTTCATTATAAAGTGTCACAAAAAATTCAGCGCAACCTAAAGATCCACCTGGATGGCCGGAGTTTACTTTGTGTACCATTCGTAAAATATCTCTACGTGATTGAGTTACTAAATCTTCTAATTGTTGTGTATCAGGCATATTAAAATTATTAAATTTTAAGCTCCAAAAATAGAGTTTTATAAAGGCTAAACAAAAAGAGATTGTAGGCACTTATCAACGATTTTGTTGATTTGCTAACAATTTTGATTTTATTAAGGAACTAATGAAATTTTGTTAATTATATTTGCTCGCTGATTAAAATAAATATGTTTTTCAACCTAAAAGGAAAAGATACTCATACCAAAGCTAGAGCAGGAATTATTACTACTAATCATGGCGTAATTGAAACGCCAACTTTTATGCCTGTTGGCACTGTAGCTTCTGTTAAAGGCGTACATCAACGTGAGTTAAAAAATGATATTAATCCAGATATTATTTTGGGGAATACATATCATTTGTTTTTGAGACCCCAAACTAAAATTCTTGAGCAAGCAGGTGGATTACATAAATTTATGAATTGGGACAGACCTATTTTAACCGATTCTGGCGGTTATCAGGTATATTCGTTATCTGCAAATAGAAAAATTAAAGAAGAAGGCGTAAAATTCAAATCGCATATAGATGGAAGCTCCTATATGTTTACACCAGAGAATGTGATGGAAATTCAGCGCAGTATTGGAGCAGATATTATTATGGCTTTTGACGAATGTACACCTTATCCTTGCGATTATAATTATGCAAAACGATCGATGCGCATGACACATCGTTGGTTAGATAGATGTATACATCATTTAGACAAAACACCTTTAAAATATGATTACAACCAAACCTTTTTTCCTATTGTTCAAGGTAGTGCTTATAAAGATTTAAGAGAACAATCGGCAGAATATATTGCAAACTCGGGTGCTTTGGGAAATGCCATTGGTGGATTATCTGTTGGTGAGCCTATTGAAGAAATGTACGCTATGACTGATTTGGTTTGTAATATCTTACCAGAAGATAAACCAAGATATTTAATGGGAGTTGGAACACCAATCAATATTCTGGAAAATATTGCGTTAGGAATAGATATGTTCGATTGTGTAATGCCGACACGAAATGCCAGAAACGGAATGCTGTTTACAGCTCATGGTACCATAAATATTAAAAATAAAAAATGGGAAGATGATTTTTCGCCAATCGATGATATGGCAATTACTTTTGTAGATACCGATTACAGCAAAGCCTACTTAAAACATTTGTTTAGTGTAAACGAACTTTTGGGAAAACAAATTGCTACTATTCATAATCTCGGGTTTTATTTATGGTTGGTACGAGAAGCAAGAAAGCATATATTAGCAGGAGATTTTAGAATTTGGAAAGACAAAATGGTTAAACAAATGGATAAGCGTTTGTAACATATGAAAATTTTAGACTGGTACATATTAAAACGCTATTTAATTACTTTTTTGTTAATGTTGTTGCTATTTATTCCAATAGCAATTACAATAAATCTTGCTGAAAAAATTGATAAAATTTTAGAGCATGAAGTTCCTTTTGATGCCGTAGCATTATATTATTTAGATTTTACAATATATTTTGCAAACCTGTTATTTCCATTATTTTTATTTCTTTCCGTAATATGGTTTACTTCTAAATTAGCTAATAATACAGAGGTTATTGCATTTTTAAGTTCAGGTGTATCCTTTTCCCGATTTTTGAGACCTTATTTTATTGGGGCTTCTATTGTTGCTGCATTTGCATTAGTATTGGGTATGTTTTTAGTGCCAGAGGCTAGTAAAGGATTTAATGAATTTAGTTTTAAATATCTTAAGGGAAATAAAAAAGACAAGGTCACACAAAATATATATAGACAGATAAATGACCATGATTATATATATGTAAGTAATTTTAATACAAAAAATAAAAGAGGTAGTAATTTTACCCTAGAGCATATTGTCGATAATAAATTAGAATATAAAATTGAGGCAAATAGTATTCAATATATAGAAAGAGATACTACATATAGATTAATTAATTATGTAAAACGAATAATTGGAGAAGGTGAAGATATTTTAATTAAAAAAAGAAGAATGGACACTTTGTTTTCTTTCGATTTAGAAGATTTAACTCCAGTACAATACATAGCAGAGACTTTAAGCTATAATGAACTCAATACCTTTATTAAGAAGGAAGAATCCAGAGGTTCATCTAATATTGGGCGATATAAAGTAGTACTATACAAAAAGTGGAGTTTACCGGTTTCAATATTTATATTAACCATAATTGCTGTTGCAGTTTCATCCATTAAACGTCGTGGAGGTATGGGAGTTAATCTTGCCTTTGGTGTTTTTATTGCGTTAATCTATGTGTTTTTCGATAAGGTTTTTGGAGTTATGGCCGAACAATCAGATTTTTCTCCTTTGGTTGCTGTTTGGTTTCCTAATCTTGTTTTTGGTATTTTAGCTATGTATCTATTATATAATGCTAAAAAATAAATTAAAAAACTATTTACATCTTCATTTGCTAGTGTTTATTGCTGGATTTACAGCTATTCTCGGTGAACTTATTTCTATTAATGCTGTTTCTTTAGTCTGGTTTAGAATGGTAATTGCATCAGTTTTAATCTTGCTTTTTATCAAGTTTAGAAAAATAAATATTACAATAAACTTTAAAACACTTGTTAAGTTTTCTGTTGCAGGAATTCTTATTGCTTTACATTGGATTACTTTTTTCGAATCTATAAAACAATCAAACATATCTATAGCTTTGGCTATGTTTTCTACAGGTGCTTTTTTTGCAGCTTTAATTGAACCTTTGTTTTTTAAAA
>RDRZ01000031.1 GCA_003709165.1 Flavobacteriaceae bacterium PRS1 | reverse complement strand
AGTAACAACAAGCAAAGATTATCCAGAATTGCACAAAAACTAATCAAGATTAATTACAAAAGATTAAATTTTATAAATTATGAAGAATTTATGCTTACAGGAAACATGCGATTCACAAATTAAGAGTTGCATAGAAATTAAAAAAAGCTGAATTTTAGGATTAAACTAAAATTCGGCTTTTTTATTTTATTAATAACTTATAAAAAATATTATCTAATCACTTTTCATCAATATGGCTGTTTTTGTTTTGTTTCCAACTGTAATTGAAATAACATAAGTACCAGCTGTTAGCAACGATAAGTCCGTTGCTTTTAAGGTTTGATCGTCTTGGATCACAAAATCGGTAGTTACAGACATTTGTGTTACTAAATTTGTTAGCATTACAGAAACTGAATTAAAATTAGTAGACTTAGAAAATGATAACGTAATATCATTACTAAACGGATTAGGAGAAACGATGACTGTTGTACCACCAAATTTTAGTTCTTTGTTTCCAGTTCCTTCAATAATTTCGACTTCTACTTGATCAGTTACTATATTCCCATTACCGTCATCCACAATCAAATCGATATAATATGTACCCGCAAGTGTAAAATATGATTGGCTCAAACTTAAACTCACGTCACAATTATCACTAGAACCATCATCTAATAGAGACGCTTCTAATGTAACTCCTGATCCAATTAAATCATAACTATAAGATCTAATTGCTTTGGCTGTTGGAGGTATAATATCGACAACAGTTATTTCAGTCGATTCTGAACTTTCATTCCCGGACTCATCTGTAACAGTTAGAGTAACTGTATTTGGTCCTAGATTGCTACAATCAAAATTATATGTGCTTAAAGAAAAGATTAGGTCTTTATTGGATGTTTCATTATCTGTAGTGCCATTATCTACATCACTCGTTGAAATGGAGGCTTCACCGTAACGGTCTAAGAATATTTCAATATCTTGAGTAAAAACCATTGGTGCATCACAGTCTCCTGTGCTTGTATAGTAATCCGGATCAATTACCAACCAATTTGGATTTATTGTACTATAAGCTGGGTCATCGACTCCTATGCAATATAAACTCCCGTTTCTTCCAGCATTCATATATTGGATGGCTACATTATTTCCATTAATTAAATTTAAAGATTCTAAATAAGGGTTACTTGAGACATCCACGGATTCCAGTAGATCATTCTTACTTAAATCTAATTCAGTAAAAAAGTTTTGATTAAGTTTAAGTTCAATAATATCTGTTAAATCAGATAAATCAATAGTATCTATTCTATTAATTGAAGCATTTAATATTAATAGTTTTCTTCCGCTGTTAATAAATAATTCCTGCAATTGATTTTTAGCAACATTTAACTCAGTTAAATTCGTGTTATTCGAAAGGTCTATACCAGTTAATAGGTTATCATGAACTTTAAGCACTTCTAAATTTTCAAAAGCTTCAATACCTGTTAAATCACTTATGTTTTTACGATGTATATCAAGTGAAATAATATTCAAAGCATCAGAAACTAGAATATTACCATTAATACCATTACTATCTATTGATCTACCAAGCGCTGCTTCAAAATAAGGGTCTGGTATTAAAATTACTTCTGGTTCAGCGCCACAATTTGCACTTAAAATAACACCAAGATCAATTGACCATGAGCTGTAAGGCATTAAAATGTCATCTGGATTATCGACACTAATACAAGTGAGCAGATTCCCAGTAGCACTTAAAGTAGTAAGGTCAATATTATTTGTATTTTTAACATCCAACTGGGTTAAGACATTATTATTTACATGTAACTGTTTTAAGGTTGAGTTAGACGATAAGACTAATTTATCAATAACATTATTATTTAAGAATAAGTTTTCGACTAACAAAGTATTGTTTCCATTAAACTTATCTAAGTTGTTATCATTTAAAAGCAACCATTGCAAATTTGGAAATGAACCTGCATATAAATTATAATTAGTAAGCCCTATTCCAGATAAATTTAAAGAAGTTAAAGATGGATGGCCAGCAGGATTAGTAATTAATGATATTCCTGAATTATATTGAGCATCTAACCAAGAAAGGCTAGCATTTAAAGTAATATCTAAATTTGAGATTTGGTTATTACTAATAAATAGCCATTCTAGCGATTCGTTTTGACTCACATCTATGGTTCCAGAAATATTATTACGATTTACTCCTAGACGTACTAAATTAGCATTTGAAGTCACATCTATGCTTTCGAGAATACCATCAGTAATCCAAAGTTCTTCTAATTACACATTACTATCAACATTAATCATGGTTATGTCGCTATAACTTATCTGTAAATTGATTAGATTTATAAAAGCTTCAATACCTGTTAAATCTACAATTTTTCCAGTTACATTTTGAATCAAATCATTATTAAAGCCATAGTTTTCTGAAGTAAATTTTGGATTATTCAGGTTTAATGATGTTAATAAAGAATCTTCAGCATCCTCTCTTAAAATTGAAGTATTAACAACTCCATCGCTGTCTATACCAATATCAATTAAAGATTGCTCGAAATTAGGGTCAGGAATGTAAACAAAATCACCACAATCCTCACTGAAAGTTTTACTAGAATCAATCATAATTTGAGAAATATCTGGCACTCCAATACCATCTGTATTAATACAGGTTAGGTTTAGAGTATTATCCAACCAAAAAGTTGTAACATTTGGATTATTTCCATTTCGCATATCTAAATGTTCTAATAATGGATTATTTGCAGCCCATAAACCAGTAATTGGATTGTTGGATAAATCTAAAGTTGTAATTGATGTATTCCATATTCCAATTCTAAAAAGTAGTGGGTTTTGCGTTACATCTAATTGAGCAAGAGGCGGATTATCAAATACCCATAATTGTTCCAATATTGCATTGTTTGAAACATCAATAGTTGATAATTGATTTCCTTCTGAAGTAATTACCCATAGCTCTGTGTTACTTGATACATCAAGTTCTGTAAGTGAATTATAGCCAAAAGCAATATTTTCTAACTTTGTATTTGTCGAAATATCAACTTCAGTAAGTGCATTCGTTTCCAACCAAAGTAGTGTTAGCTCTGTATTTTGACTTAAATTAATTGATGAAATTTGATTATCAACTAATTCCACAATTTTTAACAAGGGATTATTCGATAAATATAAACTTGATAATTCGCCACCCCAGCAAGACAATTTTGTGATATTAATAAAAGCATCAATTCCTGTTAAGACAGTAATTTTTTCAGTCACATTTACAATTAAATCATTATCATATCGATCATCAGAAGTAAATAATGGATTACTTACATTTAACTCTGTTGCTGCTTCCGCATCACTTCTTAAAATATCACCACTAAATCCATTTCTATCAATCCCTATATCAATCAATGCTTGTTCAAAATTCACATCTGGAATTAACACTACATCTGTATAATCTGGGCTAAAGGTTTTACCAGAATCTATCATTACTTGTGAAATAGAATCATCTGCAATAATACAATTAATCTTTGGAAGATCGAATACTAAAAATTCTGTAACATTTATATTGTTCCCGTTTCTCACATTTAAATGTTCAAGCAGCGGATTGCCACCAAAAGCTACTGCTGTTAAATTAGTTTGTAACGATAAATCAATTATAGTTAGATTATTTGAGTATAAATCTACACCTTCTAGCAATAAGTTATTGCTAAAATCTATAGAAGTAAGACTGTTTTGGTTTAAATGAAACTGCTTAAGTTTTGTATTGTTGGAAATATCAACCGTTACAATGTTGTTTCTATCGCCTTGAACAGATTCTATATTAATAAAGGCTTCAATACCTGTTAGATCCGAAACACCTGCATCTGTAATATCTATAAAAGTAGCTGCTTCAGCCTCACTTCTTAATATATCTCCAGTTAAGCCATTTTTATCAATTCCTAGATCAATAAGGGCTTGTTCAAAATTTGGATCTGGTATAGGGTCAAGACTAAAATCCAGAATACTCACACCGCTCCAAGTGCCAAACCACATTTTGCCTTTCTTATCTTGGGTTATTTCTCGAATTCTATGATCCTGAATACCATCAGCAGTAGTATATGGAATAAAAGTTGTACCATCAAACTTACCAAGACCATTAAAAGGGACATTGTTTCTTGGCGACCAAGAACCAACCCAAAAGTCATTGTTTTTATCTTCAATAATTGAAAAGATAATACCATCAATTACACCATCGTTATAATCGTAGTTAGTCTATTTTTGTGCATTTGAGATCGTTACGGTTAAAATCGTAACAAAAGTTAACATAAAATTTTTCATAATGTTATGGTTTTAGTTAATAGCAATAGTGTATTTAAGAAACTTAAGAGTTTCGAAAAAAAATACATTTAGGTTGTAAAAAATTTGGGAGTGCTATTAATTATTTAAGGGTAGGAATAAAATATCTTATTTTTTTTTTAGATATTTATATATGTAATTTACTTCTTTTTTATTGTATTATACAATACTCAATTTGAGTATATTGTGTCATTTTGTATTTATATTCGTTAAACGGATTTAATAAATAGACAAATGACATCTTTATTAGACTTTAATTTTCTTCTCTACAAACATATGTACTTAACAAATGCCAAACCATACCTAATAAAGGGTATATTTAAAATAGTTTTGATAAAATTAAATGGTAATCTTATTCATTTTTAATAGTGCAACTAACTCACCTGTTGTAGATATATTGAGTTTATGAATAATATTGCGTCTATGCGTATCGACTGTATTTGGAGTTATAAAGAGCTTTGAAGCAATTTCTTTACTGGAGTAATTTAAAATCAATAAGCGAATAACATCACGCTCTCTATTTGAAACTCCATTAGTTAGTAGTTTTTGCGAGAAATTATTAAAATATTTGGTTTCATATTCGTTATTTGCATTTAAAAATTTTGCTGTAGCACAGACATCCATTTTTATTTTGTGACTTAAAACGGTATAATGAGCCAAACCTAATATGGGTTTATTGTCAATATCAAACTCCAATGGTGTTGTGTTTTGAATAATATTTACATACTTTCCTTTTGCGTTTTTAAACCTGTAATTCCAGGTATAGCTCATTTTTTTTCTGTCTGCAACAGAAATATCGTCTAAAGTAAAATTCATTAATTCGTTAAGAACAGATAACCAAGGCTCTACATCATCTGGATGCATTCTGCTCCAAAAATAACGCATTCCTTTTTCTTTTAATACTGATGATTTTATTCCTAAACATGAAAACATATTTTTGCTTACAAATTCAAAAGAAAGGGTTTGTGTATTAGTAAGGCAGAAAAAAGTGGAGTTGTAAGGTAAAAAAGCATCTAATTCAATTATCTTGTTAATATGCTCATGAAGTGAATCATGACCATAAGATTAAAATATTTTTTTATACGTTTCTTTTACTTCTACAGATATCAACTTAGTCGGTTTGTCAGTTAAAATGAAATTAATATTTATTATTTAAAACACAATCTTATTCATTAATATTAAACTAGCTATATATAGCTAAATCAGTAGGGTGTTTTTGAGTAGATTTGAGGAAAGGCGTATTATATAAAAGTGCCGCTTTCAATGTTTAAATATTTAAAAGCGACACATTTAACACTCCCAATAATTAATAGCATGGTAAAATTGCGAAACTTTTTTTTACCATACAATACCCAATATTAGGTATTTTTGTGTTTTAAAATAATTACATTATAGCCATTCCAGAAAGTAATCCATCATGTCTTCTTTAAGCTCATAATGAAGTTTGATATATGTTTTCATATCGTCTCTTAAAGGTGCTTGCTCATTTTGAAGTCTTCCATCTATATTTTCGTTATAGTTTACAAGACTTATAGCTCTCATTTTAGCTTTACACCGATGTGATAGTTTAGAAATAACATTTTTTTCTATCATTATACGATTCTGAAAACTTTCCAAAGGTATTGAAGATTCTCTTTTATATTCTCTACTAGCAATTTCCTCAAGTTTTTCCTGAAAGCTATCCATTTCATTAAAATGAAATCTTAATTCTCTTCTCCATGTTTCTAAATTAAATTTTAAATCACTTAAATATAATACTTTAGTCTGCATATCTATAAATTTTAGTTTTTAGTGTTCATTTTAATTAATTCTTCCTGAATGTTTTGTGGTACCGGTTGGTACGATGAAAAATCGGAACTGAATGTCGCCCGACCTTGTGTTAAGGATCGCAAGTCGGTTGAATATCCATACAATTCAGCCGAAGGTGTTACACATTTTAAGATCTGGTAATTATCATTATTTTCAAAGCCTTGTATAATAGATCTTCTGGATTGTAAATCGGTCATTACACTACCAACCATTTCTTCAGGAACTTTTACTTCCAATGCCTGAACAGGTTCGAGCAATTTAGGTTTCGCATTTAAAAAGGCCTCTTTAAAAGCATGTGCTCCTGCTATTTTAAAGGAAATATCATTAGAATCGACTGAATGCATTTTACCGTCAAACACCATTACCCTAATATCTCTTACATACGATTTTGTGATCGGACCGTTTTCCATGACTTCCAATACTCCTTTCATAATTGATTGTAAATACCGTAAATCTATAACGCCGCCAACAATACAATTATAAAATACCAGTTTTCCTCCCCAAGGCAAATCTATTTCTTCTTTACCTCTAATATTAAACCCTTGTGGTTCTTCCATACCTTCGTGCCAAGGCTCAATTTTTAGGTGAACTTCGCCAAATTGTCCAGAGCCACCAGATTGTTTTTTATGTTTATAACTTGCTATAGACGAGCGTTGTATTGTTTCGCGATAAGGAATTTTTGGCTTTTCGAATTTGGCTTCAATACCATAAGTATGTTTTAATGCCCAATCGATTGTTGCAAGATGCAATTCGCCCTGACAGCCAATAAGTTGTTGTTTTAACTCATTGGAATATTCTGATATTATTGTTGGATCCTGTATGTGAAGTTTTTTAAGTGCTTCATGCAATTTCTCCTCATCTTTTTTATTAACTGCACTTACCGTTTTTTTAATTCTTGGCTTGGGATATTGAATTGGTTTTATTGCGATAGGCTTGTGTGCCGTATGAAGCGTATCGTTGGTTATGGTATGTTTTAACTTTAAAGTCGCACCAATATCTCCTACTGTTAATTTAGATACAGGCTCTCTCTTTTTACCATCCATGATAAAAAGTTGGTTGATTATTTCGGTTTCCTCATTTCTGGAATTTACTAATTTATCATTTAGTTTTACTTCACCTGACTCTACTTTAAAAAAGGTGATTTTACCAAGGTTAGGTTGAAATACAGTTTTAAAAACAAATAAAGCTGTTGGTTCTTCTTTTTTGCGAATTATTGTCTCTCCACCTACACTTTGCTCAGGTTTTAAATCAGCCGCTGAAGGAGCTACATTATCAATAAAGCCCATTAATCGACCTGTTCCTATATCATTTAAAGCCGAGACGCAAAATACAGGAAACAACTCATGATTTAACATTCCAGCTTTAATTCCCTGACGCATTTCGTCTTCATTTAAAGTGCCTTTGTCAAAAAACAGTTCCAGCAATTCTTCATCATTTTCGGCAGCTTTTTCAACCAATTCATTATGAAGTTCGTCGGCTAATTCTTTTTGGTCTTCGGGTATTGGAAACTTTTCCGGCTTACCACCTTCAGGCGAAAATTTGTAGAGTTTCATTTTCAATACATCGATAATACACTGTGCGCCATCAATAACAATTGGGTATTGTACTTGAACTGCATGATTACCAACTAAAGATTTAATACTTTTAAAACTTTCATCGAAGTTGGCGTTTGGATGATCTATTTGATTGACAACAAATAGTGTTGGTTTTAAATATTTATCGATATAATTCCAAATAATTTCTGTACCAATTTCTACACCATGTTGTGCATTTAAAACGGTTACAATAGTATCTGAAACTCTGATGGATGAAATTATCTCTCCAATAAAATCGTCCAACCCAGGAGTGTCAATAATGTTTATTTTATAATTACGCCATTCGGTGTGAAGTGGAGTTGCAAAAATTGTAGCTTCCCGCTCTTGTTCAATTTCATGATAATCTGCAACTGTATTTTTTTGCTCAATAGTTCCTCGTCTGTTTATTAACCCTGCTTCAAATAGCATGGTTTCTGCCAAGGTTGTTTTACCACAATTATGTGCCCCAACAAAGGCAATATTTTTAATGTGCTTGTCATCGTAAATCTTCATATCTAAAACATTTATTTAAAGATATAAAACTAATTTTAAAAATAACTCAAAATATCATTTTTGTTAGTTTCGATATCTTTGTTATGGAACTTATCTTGATTTTTTCCGTTTCCTAAAAAAATAACAAATCAGTATGAGTTCTTATAAAAAAACTCTGAAACAATAATAGTGTTTCAGAGTTTAATTTTTATTGACGAACTTCTTCAAGAGTGTCAGTTATGTCGTCAAGAATTTTCATAATTTTTATTGTATTTACTACTACATTATACCTTTTTTACGCGCACTGCATTCATACCTTTCATGCCTCGCTCAAGTTCAAAAGTCACTTTGTCATTATCAGTAACTTCATCTAACAAGCCACTAACATGAAAAAAGTATTTCTCTTGATTTTCACCATCAATTATAAATCCAAAACCTTTGGAAGTATCGTAAAAAGACACTTTACCATTGCGAATAGGATCTGTTTTTTCAAAATCGCTATCCTCCATTTTAGGGATACCAACTTCTATGCTTTCGACATCAACTTTTATTTTCATTGTAGGATCTGGCGGAGTATCTATTAGGTTTCCGTTATGATCGACATATGCAAATTGAATACCCAATCCTTTTTCTTTTGATTCAGCTTTACGAGCTTCTTTTTTCTTTAACTTATCTTCACGTTTTTTTAAACGTTTTTTCTCTTTTTCTAATTTATTAAAAGTCTGTTGCGATTTCGCCATTAGGTTGTAATACAATTTTATTTATCATACAAATATAAACTTTTTTTGGAAAAGTTTTTCAATGATTGTCTAACTTCTGCACGACAGGCGCATTAATATCAAATTATGGTGGAAAAGCCACGAATTCACGAATTATATAAATTCCAAGATACAAATTCATAATCTCAACCCCGTCGTGCTGGCATGGGCGGATGAATCAGAATAAACAATCTTCAAACATCAAATTTAGCGTCGCTATATATTTTTATTTAGTATTGTCCGATTAAAGAATCAAGACCGCTTCGCTGTTAGATAAAAGAATAAAGATTTATTTTTAGATAGCTGACAATGTGTTGGTTATAATTTATAAGATTTAATAACTCCTGTTTTTTTGCTATTTTTAAAAAGCAAGAAGTCTGTTTGTAAAAACCTTGTAAACACTAACAAAAACAGTGTTTTAACGGTTTATTTGATTTTTTACTCGGACACTAATGATTTTTATTATGTTTTTTATTTGTTTATATAGGATTTGGAATTTCAATTATCAACCTGCTATTTGTCATAGAGTTCATACATTATTATTGCTAAATTACTTTCAATATCAATTTTCCCATTTTATCTCCTGAAAACAAACGCTGAAACGTGTCGTAAAAATTTTCGATGCCATCGTAGATATCTTCCTTACTTTTTAACTTGCCTTGCATCATCCAAAGTCTCATATCTTGAGCCGCTTTTCCATAATCTTTTGCATAATCCATGACTACCATGCCTTGCATTGAAGCTCTATTAACTAATAAAGATAAGTAGTTACTTGGTCCATTTACAGCAGTTTTATTATTGTATTGTGATATAGCTCCGCAAATAACAATTCTGGCTTGCTTCCGTAATTTTGTAAGTGCTGCATTTAAAATATCGCCGCCAACATTATCAAAATATACATCTATTCCTTTCGGGCATTTCTCTTTTAAAGCCTGATATATATCTTCAGATTTATAATCGATGGCTGCATCAAATCCTAACTCGTTTATTAAATAATCGCATTTATTTTGTCCGCCAGCAATTCCAATAACTGTGCAGCCTTTAATTTTTGCTATTTGTCCAACAACACTTCCAACTGCTCCAGCAGCTCCAGAAACCAATACAATATCGCCTTCTTTTATTTTACCGACTTCTAAAATTCCAAAATATGCAGTCATTCCTGGCATTCCGAGTATGCTGATATACTTTGGCATTGGTGCCAGATTATCATCCACTTTATACCAATTATCTCCATTGGTAGCTACATATTGTTGTACGCCTCCCCAACCTGTCAGGCAATCTCCAACTTTAAACGATTTATGATTATTTACTTTTACCACTTTACCAATAGAACCTGCTCTCATAACATCATTAATTGTAATGGGTTCTATATACGATTTTACATCATTCATCCAACCACGCATTGCTGGATCTAAAGAAATGTAGTGGTGCTGAATTAAAACTTCACCATCTGCTAATTCTGGAATGGTACTTTCTTCTAATCTCCAGGTATCGGCTTCTGGTAATCCTAAAGGTCTTTTTTGAAATATTATTTGTTTGTTCATAACGCTATTTAAAATTGAGTAATTATATTATTTTTTTCGTTTTTTGTCTATAGAAAACTATTAAATCTAGTTTTTATCGGTTTCATTTATTAATTCAAGACCTTGATTAATCCCTTTTTCTATTGCAGGAACCCCGCGTTCCATCCAAACTGGCTTCGGTTTACCTTGTAAATAATAATCAAAAAATTGTGCCATTCTAATATTAAAATCTTTACGATTTTGAAGTTTTACTGGCCAATGTGGTTCTCCATTATAGTTTAAAAACCAAGATGGTTTACCAAGTCGTCTCAAACTTACAAAAAATTCGATACCTTGATACCAAGGTACGTGACCATCGGCATCATTGTGCATAATTAACAATGGCGTATTAATCTTGTCTATATTAAAAATTGGTGAGTTTTCGATATAACGTGAAGGATATTCCCAAGGCGTACCTCCTATTCTGCTTTGTGTATGCTCATATTGAAACTGCCTGCTCAATCCTGTCCACCAACGAATGCCGCCATAAGCGCTTATCATATTTGCTACAGGAGCACCAGATTCAGCTGCTTTAAAAATGTTAGTTCTTGTAACTAAATATGCGATTTGATAACCTCCCCAACTATGACCTTGTGTGCCAATATTATCTTTATCTATAAATCCTTTTTCGATTAAAGATGTAACTCCGGGAATAACACAATTATAAGCACTTTCCCCTGGATATCCAATACGATAATACACATCTGGATTAAAGATAACATAGCCTCTACTTGTATAAAAACTATAGTTAATTGTTGATCTTCCAGCCGAAGGTGCTTTATGCCTAAACAATCCATTCGAGCTTTTTTCATAGAAATTCACAATCATAGGGTACTTCTTGTTTGGGTCAAAATTTTCAGGTTTAATAAGCATTCCTGTAAGTGCTTTTCCGTCTAGTGATGTCCAGTTTACCAGTTCAGCAGTTCCCCAGTTATATTCATCTTGTTGCGGATTGGCGTTACTTAAAACAGTTTGTTTTTTAAAACTTAAATCTGAATATCTAATATTTGGAAATTCTATAAACGACTCTTGTGTAAAAATGAGGTTCTTACCTTGCTGTGCTTTAATTGGTCTTGAATAAGAATATGGACCTGTTACTAATTGTTTTCCTTTATTTGTTTTTGGGTTATACTCAAAATATCCTGAATGTTTATTTATCTCATTAAAAGTAGTAAAAAGCCATTTTTCGCTTTCATCTATATAGCGTTTTTCATTATCTAACTTCACATAGCGATACCTAATTTTATGTTCTCTTCCGTTGGTAAGTCTTGAACTCGAACCATTATCTGGATTAAATTTCCAAATATCATATCGGTCATAAATTATAATAGAGGCATCGTCTTTAGTCCAACCAGCCGAACCATACGAACCCGGATGTCTTGGAGAATCGTTCAGCTCATTATAAAACATTTTACCTTTTGTTAAATCTAAACGTTTTTCTGAAGCAATAGAATATGCAAACCAAGTACTATCTGCCGAATTGTATCCATACGCATATTTCCCTTTCGGACTTAAACGTACAGACGATGTTACTTTCGACAATGCCTTTTTAGTTTCTCCGGTAGTTGTATTTACAACAGCATAATCGCTCAATCTACTACCAGTCCATTGGCTCTCTAACTGATATGGTTTTGGATTTCTAACCAATGCATAATTAGCATTGCCTTCGTCTCCCAATAGTGAATTAGGATAATTAGTTGTTGCAAGCTGTACTAGTTTATTTGCTGTGTTTAAATGAATAACCGTTTGATACGATTTCTTTCTATCATTTTTAACCTGAAGTTCCTGAACTGTATATAATCGTGGTTCGTTATAAGTCCATACTTCTACATTTACAATTTCTTCATAAATAAGTGTCGTATCCTTTACAATTGGAGGTGTTGCTAATCCGAAATACAGCTTAGTCTCATCTTTTGAAAAACTTAGGTTTCCATCTGAAGATACTTTATATCCTGTTGGTGAAGTGGAATCATCTACTAATTTTTCAGCAGTAGTATTCCCATCATTCCATATATATAATTCATAAGGGCGTATTTGAATTTTTGTTGTATCAGTATCTACAACAAATCCCAAATAATTTCCACTTTCGCTAAAATTAAGCTGATAGTACTTAGGTTTCTCTGCTTCATGAATTTTAGTGAGCTTATTATCTTCTAAATTAAGAACAAAAACACCAGCTTTAATTATAGAGTCCTGACCTGTTGTTGTAAAAGCAAACCTTTTTTCTTTTTTTGCGAAAGTGAAATCGGTTACATATTTAAAGGTATCCTGTTTTTGAGTTAATAAATTTCTCAATACTAAATGATAGCCATTATCCTTTCCTACCTTTTTGTCTTTCTTCTTTTTTTTATCTTTCTTATCAGAAATAGAGTCTTTTTCTTCTGACTTCTCTTTCTCTTTTTTAATTTCTTCGAGATAATAAGCAACATATCCTGACCATTTTTCGGGAATCTTATACGATTTTACATTGGCTATTTTTGTCAATGTATTTTCTTCAAGATTATAAATACCAAGTGTGTCTTTTGGTAGTTTGTCTTTCTTAACTTTTCTGCGTTTCATTTCAACAATACTGTCTTTCCACGCTTTTATTGTGAATAAAGCAAATTTAGAGTTGTAGGAGAACTGTCCTTTTTCACTTCTTTCATGTTCTAAAATAGAAGTTGCTTTAGCATCTTTAATTATTAAATGATTGTCGCGCTCCCCTTTTTCAAGCGAATACATAACAAATTTACCATTAGGTGAAATGGTTTTGTTTTTAATAACATTCCAAATGTCAAAATCTTTATGGTCAAGAATTTTCTTTTGGGCAAAAGAAATATGTGTAATTAGAAGTAGAATGAAGGTGATTTTAATTGTTTTATTCATCTGAAGACTCTTTTTATATTTTCATTAGCAATTTATAAATTATTAAACAATTTATTGTCAACTTTTGCATTATTAAAGATTTCTGATTAAATTGCTGAAAACAAACAGATTATATAACTTTTTTACTAACTAAAAATTTGAATTATGACTAAAACAAACAAACCAAATGTTCTATTCTGGATTATTGGAGTTATGTCACTTCTTTGGAATGGAATGGGTGTAAATGCTTATTTACAATACGCATTTAAAACTGAAGCATCTATAGCAGAATTGAATGCTGAACAAATTGCTTTAATGGAAGGAATGCCTATGTGGTATACAGCATTATTTGCTTTAGCTATATTTGCAGGACTTATTGGAGCTGTCATATTATTGTTGCGAAAGAAAATGGCGATATCCTTCTTTATTGTTTCATTTATGTGTGCCACAATTAACCAAGTGTATTGGTTATTTGGAACTGATGCTATTGAAGTATTTAGTGATGATAAACCTTTTTTGTTTCCAGTATTAATTGTAGTGATTGCTGCGTTTCTTATTTGGTATTCTAAAAATCAAATTGCAAAGAGCGTACTGTCTTAACTCAAAATTTTAATGATATATAGCCTGAACATTGAGTTTAGGCTTTTTTTGTGGTATTGTTTTTGAGTCTTCACAATTAATGCCATCCATTTTTTAGCTTTTCCGTAATCTATTCTGTAATCCCTTCCAAATCAAATATAAACGCATAATTTAATGCGGTTCGTTTATAGCGTTCAAAACGACCTGAAGCTCCTCCATGACCAACATCCATGTTGCAGTCCATAATTAGAAGGTTGTCATCGGTTTTCATATCACGTAGTTTTGCAATCCATTTCGCAGGTTCCCAATATTGTACCTGACTGTCCCAAAAACCTGTTGTAATCAATATATTTGGATAGTTCTTTGCTTCAACATTGTCGTAAGGTGAATACGATTTCATGTAATCGTAGTATTCTTTGTTTTTAGGATTTCCCCATTCGTCAAATTCAAAAGTAGTTAGTGGTATGGTTTCATCCAGCATTGTAGAAATCACATCAACAAACGGAACAGCTGCAATAACGCCATTCCATAACTCTGGTTTCATATTTAAAATCGCTCCCATAAGCAATCCTCCTGCACTTACACCATAAGCATATAAGTGATTACTACTTGTAAATCCTTCACTAATTAAAAATTCTCCACAATTTATAAAATCGGTAAATGTATTTTTCTTTTTCAGTAGTTTTTCGTCTTCATACCAATAACGTCCCATTTCTTGTCCACCACGAATATGTGCAAGCGCATACACAAAACCTCTGTCTAACAAACTCAATCTGCTGGAGCTAAATATTGGTTCTATACTATTACCATACGATCCGTAGGCATATAGCAACAATGGTGTATCACTATTTCTTTCAACCCCTTTTTTATAGACCAGCGAAATTTGAATTTTAGTACCATCGTTTGCAGTAGCATATAAGCGCTCCGAAACATAATCATCTACAGAAAAATTAACACCTAACACTTCTTCTTGTTTTAACAAAATTTGCTCTTTGGTATCCATATTATAATCGTAAGTACTGTTTGGTGTAGTAAAAGAAGTATAACTATAGTGAAGAATATTGGTATCGAAATCTAAATTAGAAGTTGGATATGCTAAATATGCAGGATCATTAAACTGTATATAATGCTCATTGCCATCCCAATTTATAACTCGAATTGTTCGTAGTCCGTTTATGCGTTCTTGTGCAACTAAATAATTTTTGAAAATATCAAAGCCTTGTAAAAAGATATCGTCACTATGCGGAATAACATCAACCCAGTTTTCTTTGGTAGTGGCTGTAATTGGTGTTTTTACCAAACGAAAGTTTTTTGCATCAAGATTGGTACGAATATAAAATGAGTCTTCATAATGATCGACACTATATACTAAATCTTTTTCTCTGGGCTGAATAATTTTAAATTCTCCATTTGGTGTATTTGCATCAAGAAACCGAAGTTCTGAAGATAGTGTTTGAAAACTACCAATCATTAAATATTCGTTGGATTTTGATTTAAAAACTCCACATCTAAACGTATCATCTTTTTCTTCGAACACCAATACATCTTCTGATTGATTTGTACCTAAAACATGCTTATATATTTTATCGGATCGTAAAGTTTCTGGATCTTTGGTTGTATAGAAAACTGTTTTATTATCGTTTGCCCAAGTAGTTCTACCAGTAGTATTACTTAATTTATCAGGTAATAGCTTTCCTGTTTCAAGGTTTTTAAAATGAATGGTGTAGCGTCGTCTTGATACTGTATCAATTCCGAAAGCCATTAATTTATTATCCATACTTACAGAACTACTTCCAATACCATAATACGCATAACCTCTCGCTATTTCCGGACCGTTGAGTATTATTTCTTCGCTACCTTCTTTATCTCCTTCTACCTTTTTTCTGCAATACAAAGCGTAATCGCCTCCTTTATCAAAACGTGTATAATATAAATACCCATTGTTTTTTACAGGAACAGAGGCATCGTCTTTTTTATACGACCAACAATTTCGTCGTATAATTTTTTCTGAAGCCCTTCAGTATGTTTCATTGTTTTATCCAAATACTCGTTTTCTGCATTTAAATAATCCAATACATCTTGAGTTTGTGCGTCTGGAGTTTCAGCATTTTTTGTGCATCACTTAACCGCATCCAGAAATAATTATCAATACGAGTATCACCATGATTTGTTAATTCTTCAGCTACTTTTTTAGCTATTGGAGCTTCCAGATTGGTATGGGTTTTTCTCATCGTTACTTTTGCAACCAGAAAAAATTAAAGAAATTACAAGTATAAAATAGAAAGTCAGTTTCATTTTGAAATATTTAATTATTAATTTGAATCCATAAAGAAACAAAAAATAATTAACAACTTTTATTGCTACATACCCAATTCAAATAGCTTTTCGAATTTTAATTTCGTTCTTTTTCCTTTTATCTTCGTTAAAAATTCTTAACCGTAACGTTGCTATGCTTAAAATTTTTGCCTTGCTAAAAGAAAAAATAATACTACCTCAAACCCGAAAAGCTATTTGGTTTGGGTATATTTGATTGCTTAACAAGCTAATCCATTTTAACTAATGAAGAAATCACTATTAGTTTCAAAAAAAACAGTACTATTTATATTTGTAATATTTATTGCATTCATTTCCTGTAAAGATAATTCTATGAACGAAGAACAACTTATTGCCAAAGCTAAAGCTATTCATGACCGTGTAATTACATTAGACACACATAATGATATCAACATAGATAACTTTACAGATTCTATTAATTACACCCAAGAATTAGAAAATCAGGTAAATCTTCCGAAGATGAAAAAAGGCGGATTAGATGTCTCCTGGTTTATAGTATATACAGGACAAGATTCCTTAACCGTTGAAGGTTTTGAAAAAGCTTATAAAACTGCAATATCTAAATTTGATGCGATACATAAATTGGTAAATGATTTTGCTCCAGACCAAATTGAATTGGCAACAACTTTGGCAGATGTAAAACGTATCATTAAATCTGGAAAAAAAGTAGCGATGATTGGTATTGAAAATGGATATCCTATTGGATTAGACATAAATAAAGTGAAAGAGTTTTATGACCTTGGAGGACGTTATATGTCGCTTGCTCATAATGGACACAGTCAATTATCTGATAGTAATACAGGCGAAAAAGACGATGTTTGGTTACATAATGGCTTGAGTGATTTTGGTAAAGAAGTTGTTGCGGAAATGAACAAATGGGGAATAATGATAGATATATCACATCCTTCAAAAGAAGCGATAAAACAAATGATCGCTTTGAGTAAAGCACCAATTATAGCATCGCATTCTTCGGTAAGAGCATTATGTGACCATAGTAGAAACCTTGATGACGAACAATTGGAATGGTTAAAAGAAAATGGCGGTGTCGTACAAACAGTGGCTTTTAAATCGTATCTCAATACTGAAAAATATGATGCAAGAAATGATGCACTTAAAACCATTAGAGAAAAAGTGACCGATTCATTAGGTCTTAAATGGTATGAATGGAGTGAGTTTAGAGCATTAACCGATTCTGTACAGATGGAATTTTTAGCTAACCGAAAAAAAATCATGGATTTAAGCAATGAAAAAGCAAACTCAATCCCTGACTTTCCTCCTGCTGTTAATGTTTCCGATTTTATAGACCATATCGATTATTTGGTTGAAAAAATAGGGATAGAGCATGTTGGTATCAGCAGTGATTTTGATGGCGGCGGCGGAATTGAAGGTTGGAATGATGCTTCCGAAACTTTTAATGTTACTTTAGAGCTTGTAAGGCGAGGTTATACTGAAGAAGATATAAGTATGCTTTGGAGTGGTAATTTGCTTCGTGTATTGGATGAAGTTGAAGCTGTTGCTAAAGAACTTCAAGCTGCTGAATAGTACTGTCATTCCTGCTTTCGCAGGAATGAATAAAATATGATTTTGAATAAATTTGTACTCGCATTAATATTCTAACAAGTCTTTCAACGCATCTTCAAATCTATTTCTCGGAAGGTATTGATCTTCCAACTGTGAAATAAAAGGAATAGGTGTTTCTAAACTCGCTACACGTTTTACAGGAGCATCCAAATCTTCAAAACATTCTTCCATGATTAATGCAGAAATATCGGATGCAATCCCTCCAAACATGGAATCTTCTTGAAGTATAATTGCTTTTCCTGTTTTCTTTACCGAATTGTAAATCGTTTCAGTATCTAAAGGTTGCAATGAGCGTAAATCAATCACATCTGCACTTATGTCTGGATTTTTATCTAAAGTTTCCAAAACCCAATGTACAGCTGCTCCATACGATATAATTGTAACATCGTTTCCTTCTCTTAAAACAGAAGCCTTTCCAAACGGAATCGTGTAATAATCGGTAGGTACTTCTTGCCGAATTGTTCTGTATAGTGCTTTATGTTCGAAAAATAACACAGGGTTAGGATCATTAATAGCTGTCGCTAACAAGCCTTTTGCATCGTAAGGGAACGCTGGATATACTACTTTTAAACCTGGTGTTTTTGTAAACCAAGCCTCATTGGTTTGCGAATGAAAAGGTCCAGCAGCAATTCCTGCTCCACATGGCATTCGCAATACAACATCTGCATTTTGATTCCATCTGTAATACGATTTTGCTAAATAATTAACCACAGGATTAAAACCGGAAGTCACAAAATCGGCAAATTGAAGTTCAACGACGCTTTTAATTCCGCAAATAGATAAACCCATTGCAGCTTCAATGATAGCCGATTCGCAAATTGGTGTATTCCGTATGCGTTCTTTTCCAAATAATTCAACAAAACCTTCAGTAATTTTAAAGACACCACCATAATCTGCAATGTCTTGTCCCATTATTACAAGCTCTTTGTGTTTTTCCATCGATTGTTTTAAACCTTCAGAAATGGCATCTACAAAACGAATCTCTCTTGTTTTATTTTTTAATTTAACTTCCTGATATACAAATGGTTTATATACATCATTTAATTCAGTAGTTGCATCTGAAACTATATCATCTTCATCGTAAGCTACTTTAAGATTTTCGTTTATTTCTTTTGAAAATTCTTCTTTAATAATGGCTATATATTCATCGGTTAAAATACTTTCCTGTTTTAAAAAGTTTTCAAAATTATCGATTGGATCTTTTTGCGACCATGCTTCCATTAAGGCTTTCGGAATATACTTTGTGCCACTTGCCTCTTCATGACCTCGCATTCTGAAAGTTTTAAATTCAATTAAAACAGGTCTTGGATTGTGTCGTAAGCTTTCTGCTATTTCTGAAACTTTAGAGTAAACTTTAATGATATTATTTCCCTCTATTGTAAAAGATTCCATGCCATAACCTATTCCTTTATCTACAATATGTTTGCAATTATACTGTTCGGAAGTTGGTGTAGATAAGCCATAGGCATTATTTTCCACGCAGAAAATAACAGGTAAGTTCCAAACTGAAGCCACATTTAAAGCTTCGTGAAAATCGCCTTCGCTGGTTCCGCCTTCTCCAGTAAAAACTGCAGTAACTTGTTTATTCTTTTTTAAAAGATTAGCAAGAGCGATACCATCTGCAACACCGAGTTGTGGCCCCAAATGCGAGATCATACCAACGATGTTGTATTCTAGAGTACCAAAATGAAACGAACGATCTCTGCCTTTCGTAAACCCATTTGCTTTACCTTGCCACTGCGAAAACAAACGATGTAACGGAATTTTGCGAGTTGTAAAAACTCCGAGATTACGATGCATTGGCAAAATATATTCCTCATTTTTTAAAGCCATAGTAACACCAATTGAAATGGCCTCTTGACCAATTCCAGAAAACCATTTAGAAATTTTTCCTTGTCGCAGTAAAATCAACATCTTTTCCTCAATCATTCGAGGCTTCAACATATTCTTATATAGCAACTCAAGAGTATTGTTGTCTAAATTTTCTTTGTTAAAATTTATATGTAGCGCATTGCTATTTGTACTATTCATCATCAATTTTTAATGAATCAAAAATAGCAAAATATTAATTATAAATCGGTTGTTATTTGTATTTAAAAGACATCAGCTTTAGGCAAGTTTAAGTTTTCAAATTCTGTATATTTGTTGACTAAATCAGATATAATATAATGGATTTACAAGATCAGCTTAAAATTTTTTTCCCTAAACATAAACCTTCTGAGCCTGAAAAGCCAAATGAAGGTTATAAAGGAATTTGGATGCAAGAAGCGCCGATTATTTGTAAATACGAAAAGCGTAAAGGAAAGCCAATTACAATTCTTGAAGGCTATACAGGAGCAATCGAAGATTTTAAAGCATTGACCAAAGAACTTAAAAAAAAGTTGAGTGTCGGTGGCAGTTTTAAAGATGGAAAAATTATTATTCAAGGCGATTTTCGTGATAAAATTATGCAAATCCTTAAGGAAAAAGGCTTTTCTGTAAAGCGGGTTGGTGGATAAAGTAATATTAGATTCAATTCTTTTAAGTTTTATTCTAAAAAATAATTTAAATTTCAGGTAGGTATTTCTTTAATATGATTGTTATATATACGTAACGTTACGTATAGATTGGTAAACAAAAATATTACTTTTGTGTTAGTCGTAGATAAGATATTTTATATTTTAGTGTTTTATACGATTTTTTTATTTTACCGATATTATTAAAACCCAAATCGCAATATGCTAACAACAATTACTTTAATTTTTTCTTTTTTGGTTGCTCTAATTTTTTTTTTGTTATTAAAATTTAGTTGCAATAAAACTATACAAAGAAAAAGCACTGAGAAACCTTTGGTTATTGAAAAAAGACCAACGGTTGTTACCACACCACAGCTTTCAAACCAGCTTGCTCAAACAGGAAGTTAGTTTTACTAAAGTGTTTATTACCAAACCAATACCCTCTATTAGCACTTAAAGGCGATGGATGTCCAGAAGTTAAGATGCTATGTTTCTCTTTATTGATTAAAATTGATTTACTTTTTGCAAAACCTCCCCAAAGTAAAAATACAATGTCTTTTTTGTGTTCTGAAATTTGTTCTATTACAGCATTTGAAAACTGCTCCCAGCCTTTTTTTTGATGACTTCCAGCGTGATGCGCTGTAACAGTTAAAGTTGCATTAAGTAATAAAACGCCTTGTTTTGCCCAACGTTCTAAATTTCCACTTTTTGGATACGGGGTTCCTAAATCTTGCTCAATCTCTTTAAAAATATTGATTAACGAAGGTGGATGAGCTATTCCATCATTGACTGAAAAGCATAAACCATGTGCTTGTCCAATGCCATGATATGGATCCTGACCAATAATAACCACTTTTATAGCATTAAAATGGCAATGCTCAAAGGCATTAAAAATTTGTTGTCCTGGCGGAAAGCATTTATGTTTACTGTATTCTGCCTTAACAAAATTTACTAAATCCTTAAAATAGGGTTTATCAAATTCCTGCTGTAAAAAGGGTTTCCAACTTTGATGTATGCTTACATTCATTACTGTAAAAGTATTATAATTCTTAATATATATTGAATAAGTTAACTCATTGAGATATTGAATGTTTTAAATAAAAATTATAACTTCGCTTATCGATTTGATATAATCAATTGTAACTGAACATATCAAATCGATAAATGTCATAAATTCTGAATCCTAAAAATATTAGATGAAAGCAATTGTCTTGAATCAAAAAACATATAAACTTGAAATAAAGGATGTAGATAAACCTATTATATCACGTTCCACTGTTTTGGTTAAATTAGTAGCCACATCTCTTAATCATCATGAGCTTTGGACACTCAAAGAAAAAGAGTTAAGAAATGATTCAAATATCATATTGGGATCAGATGGCGCAGGAATAATAATGAATGTTGGTGCTGATGTGAAGGGCTTAAAAAAAGGAGATGAGGTTGTTATAAACCCATCTTTAAATTGGGGCACAAATAACAAAGTGCAAGGAAAAAATTATGAAATTTTAGGATTTCCTAAACACGGAACTTTTGCTGAATTTATTGCCATTAACCACCAATATGTATGTCATAAACCTGTACACCTTTCATTTCAAGAGGCGGCAGCACTTCCATTGGCAGGATTAACAGCGTATCGGGCATTATTTACTAGAGGAGAATTTGAAAATAGCAATAGGATTTTAGTTACTGGGATTGGTGGTGGCGTTGCGTTATTTGCTTTAAGCTTTGCTGTTGCATTAGGAGCTGAAGTATATGTTACATCGGGGAATGATCATAAAATATTAAAAGCAATAGAATTAGGTGCTAAAGGAGGTGTCAATTATAAAGACAGCGACTGGAGTGTCAAATTATTAAAAATGACCAAAGGTTTTGATGTCATAGTAGATAGTGCTGCTGGTAAAGGTTTTAAAGAATTGACTGAAATGACAAATCCAGGTGCTCGAATTGCGCTATTTGGGCGAACCGCAGGAAATATTCAAAACTTAAACCCTAGCATAATTTTCTGGAAACAAATATCAATTCATGGTACAACTATGGGAAATAATGAAGAATTTAAAAAAATGGTAGACTTAATTTCTTCTGAGAAAATACATCCAGTTATTGACTCAATTTATTCCATTCAAGAGATTAACTTGGCTTTTGACAAAATGGCTAAAGGCGAACAATTTGGAAAAATCGTTATCAACATGGATAAATTTAACAACGAAATCTAACAATGTATAAAAATAATAGCCGATATAATTGTAAAATCAAGGGTTATATCCTTGATTCTACTTCATTTTAAATAGAAAATTTATAGTTTCAATGGGTTACTATTCTTATACCAACCAATAAGCGTAACTCCAAAACCAAACTTCTCAATCAGAATATTTATCTTTGTTATCTAAAAATATTTCTTTTAAATAAATTCGTTTGAATTACAGATGATAAAATTACCAAAACATAAAGAACTGATCTTATTCGATGGTGTTTGCAATCTTTGTAATGCTTCGGTTTTGTATGTTATTAAAAGAGATAAGAACAATGTGTTTATGTTTGCTACTTTACAAAGCGATGTTGGTAAGCAAATCATTCGGCAGTATCATTTAGATGCCTCTAAAACAGATTCCATCCTACTCTATTCTGAAACCAATGGATTGTCAATCAAGTCTTCGGCTGCATTACACATTGCCAAACATTTGGGATTCCCAAATAATTTGATGTATATATTTTTTATAATTCCTCCTTTTATCAGGAATTGGGTTTACGACTATATTGCAAAAAACAGATATAAATGGTATGGTATAAAAGAGCATTGTATGGTGCCAACTCCTGAACTAAAAAGTAAGTTTTTAGGGTAATATTTAATTTATACTTTTTAAAATAAAATCTAAATTTTTATTGAAGTTATTATTTGTTACAAAAGATTCCTGTCTTGTTCCTCTGCTAAAGCTTCAGCGACATGCGAACACAGGAACGACAATTATTTCACTTCTTCGTAATTATCGTCCCAATTTCTCACATGAGGCTCTCCTAATTTTCCAACCGATTTTGCTACAAGCATTGCAACCATTGCATCTCCAGTAACATTTACAACTGTACGACACATATCTAATGGTCGATCGACAGCAAATATTAGAGCAAGACCTATTGGTAATAATTCTGGAGGCATTCCAACAGATTCTAACACAATAACCAGCATTACCATTCCCGCACCAGGAACTGCTGCACTACCAATAGATGCTAATAAAGCAGTTAATACAATCGTTAATTGATCTCCGAATGTTAATTCTAAACCTAATGCCTGAAATATAAAAACAGCAGCAACTGCTTGATATAAACTTGTACCATCCATATTAATTGTTGCTCCAACAGGAAGCACAAAACTAGATACTTCTTTATCTACTCCAATATGTTCTTCTACACGTTCCATAGTTACAGGAAGCGTAGCAGCACTACTACTTGTAGAAAATGCCAGTAATTGTGCAGGACTCATTTGTTTTAAAAACCAAAAAGGGTTTTTCTTGGTTACAGTAAATACAATAATACAGTAAAAAGTAATCATTATTAGCAAACCTAAAACTACAACACCTGCATATTGTGCTAAAGCCACTAAAATATCGGAATCTCCAGACGATACAACTACAGTTGCAAGAAGTGCAAAAACTGCATAAGGTGCTGTAAGCATAATTAAATCGACCATCTTTAAGACAACATCGTTTAGAGAATCGAAAAAGTTTTTAAGTGGTAAAGCTCTCTTTTCGCCAATTAATAACATAGAAATGCCTAAAAATATAGAGAAGAAAATAACTTGCAACATCAGCTTATTATTACTCAATGCTTTGAAAGCATTATCAGGAACCATATCTTCAAAAAATTGCAAAGGTCCACTTTCAACTTGTTTTGTAGCTTCGGCTATTTTGGTTTGCACACCACTACTCCCTGAATAAGTGCTTGTGAGTTTTGAAATAGTTTCTTCGGAAACGCCTTCACCTGGTTGTAAAACATTTACTAACATTAATCCAATAGAAATTGCAATTACAGTAGTTAATATATAAGTTATTATGGTACGAATACCAATATTTTTAAACTTTGAAATGTCTTTAAGGTCTGATATTCCTTTAATCAAAGAAGCTAAAATTAATGGTATGGCTATTAGTTTTAGTAGCTTTACAAAAACAGTCCCTAAAGGTTTTATCCAATCGTCTGTAAATTCTTTGCCTCCACTAATTTGTAACATAATGAAACCAAATAATAAACCGAGTACCATTCCTATTAAAATCTTCCAATGTAATTCAAGTTTTTTCATATTATAATTTAGTTGTTTTATTTATTAAATAGTAATCTGCCAATACTAAAGCTGCCATAGCTTCAACTATTGGTACAGCTCTGGGTACAACACAAGGGTCGTGACGACCTCTGCCTTGTATCTCCACAATATTACCATATTTGTCTAAAGTTTGTTGCTTTTGCATTATGGTTGCAACCGGTTTGAAAGCGACTCTAAAATAAATATCCATTCCGTTGCTTATGCCACCTTGTATGCCTCCTGAAAGATTAGTTTGTGTTGTTCCATCTGCATTAAACAAATCGTTATGCTCACTTCCTTTCATTTGCACACCACAAAAACCGCTTCCATATTCAAATCCTTTTACAGCATTAATAGAGAGCATTGCTTTACCAAGTTCGGCATGCAATTTATCAAAAACCGGTTCGCCTAAACCTACAGGAACATTTTGTAAAACACAAGTTACTGTACCACCAATGGTATCACCTTGTTTGCGAATCTCTTTTATTCTGGCAATCATTTTTTTAGCAATGGCTTCGTCCGGACAACGTACAAGATTTGCCTCTGTCTTGCTAAAATCCAAATCCTGATAAGGCTTATCAATAAATATTTTCCCTACTGAAGAAGTAAACGCATTTATTTTTATATCCTTTAAAAGTTGTTTTGCAACTGCTCCTGCTACGACTCTACAAGCTGTTTCGCGAGCTGAACTGCGTCCTCCACCTCTATAATCCCGAATGCCATACTTTTTATCGTAAGTAAAATCGGCGTGGCTGGGACGATACGCATCTTTAATGTGTGAATAATCTTTAGATTTTTGATTTGCGTTTTCAATAGTAAAGCCTATTGGTGTTCCTGTAGTAACTCCTTCAAAAATTCCAGATAAAAAGTTTACAATATCTGGTTCTTTCCGTTGTGTAACAATTTCGGATTGACCTGGTTTTCTTCGGTTTAATTCTTTTTGAATGGCTTCTAAATCTAATTGCAAACCTGCTGGACAGCCATCAATAACGCCTCCAATAGCTATTCCGTGAGATTCCCCAAACGTGGTAAGTCTGAATATAGTTCCGAAGGTGTTCCCAGCCATTTGTATATAATTTATGCTAATGTAAATTTATTATTACAAAAACAAAAATTGAAATGCATATAATACCCAAACCAAATAGCTTTACGAATTTTAATTACGCTCTTTTTCCTTTTATCTTCGTTAAAAATTTTAACCGTAGTGTCATGCTATGCTTTAAATTTTTGCCTTACAAAAAGAAAAAATAATACTACCTAAAACCCGAACAGCTATTTGGTTTGGGTATAGTTATCAATAAAATGATTTATTCTGAAGGAATTCAATAAGTGAAGATTATTACCGTTAGTAATGTTGTTAACAACTGCACAAGTATTGTATTGTATATCATTAACAAATTCAATTATTTTGTGTCTTAAATATGTAAAATACAGAATTATAAAAAAAGGACTTTTATTATCCATTGCTTTAATTGGCTTTGCTTTTACTATGAATGCACAGTATATTGCTAGTAATGCTATAGGTTTGCGCTTAGGTGATAGTGACGGTTTTGGTGCAGAAATATCTTACCAGACCAGAGTTAGAGATACTAACCGATTAGAATTTGGACTCGGTTGGAGTGACAACAACAATATTACTGCCATACGCATTATTGGATTATACCAATGGGTTTGGAAATTAGATGGCAGTTTTAATTGGTATGCTGGTTTTGGTGGTGGTTTAGCTTCTTTGAATTCTAATAATAATCTTTTTGATGATGAAACGGCGTTATTTGTTGCAGGAGATATTGGTATTGAATATAGTTTTGAAATTCCGCTGTTAATTTCTTTAGATTTTAGACCAGAAATTGGTTTTGGAAAAATTAATAAGGATTTAGATTTTGATATTGCTTTAGGTTTGCGGTATCAGTTTTAAGTAGATTGTAAAATTAATATTAAAGTATAAACCATTCTTTTTTGAGAATGGTTTTTTTAGTTACTTTTAAAACATAATCAACTTAATATAAGCTACATTTACTGAATTAAATATAATATGAAACTACATTTATTACTTTTGACAGCTTTACTATTTACTTCAATTTGTTTAAGTCAAGAAAAATTGATATTGAAGTCATAGATAAAATTAAAAATGAGGGTTTTAATAATTCTCAAGTTGAACATATAGCTTTTAATTTAATTGATAAATCAGGGCCTCGCTTAACAAATTCCAATGGATTTGAAAGAGCAGCAAATTATGCTGTAAATCAATTTTTAGAATGGGGATTAACAAACATTAATAAATAATCTTGGGGAGAATTTGGAAGAGGATGGGAAGTAAACAAGAGCTATATAGCCATGACAAAACCTTACTACATGCCTTTTATTGCTATTCCTAAAGCTTGAACTGAAAGCACCGATGGTAAAATTACTGGGAAGGTTATATTTATTAATAAAGCTGAAGATTATTTTGAAGAATATAAAGGTAAATTAGATGGTGCAATTGTAGCTATTATGCCAAGTTTTAAGCAAGAGCTGACTTTTAAAGCAGATGCCAGACGATTTACTGAAGAAGAACTAAAAAAAATGGAGGAACCAACTAGTACTAAAAGATTTACTCCAGAAGAACTTACAAAATTTAGAGAACGATTTGCGCTATATAGAAAATTGAATGACTTTTTAATAGATGAAGGGGTTTCTATAATTTTACATGATGGCTATGGTAAACATGGAACCCTTTTAACCAGTAGTCGTCCAAGGGTTTTTTTAAAAAAAGATACCCTAAATGGAGTAAGTGACCTTGATTTAGCTGCAGAATATATAGGTTTAATGAATAGACTCGTTGAAAACGGTGTGGATGTTGAAATTGAAGTTGAAGTTAAAACAACTTTTAATACCGAAAATCTAGAAGGGTATAACGTAATTGCTTAAATACAAGGAACTGATGAAAATTTAAAATCAGAAATCGTAATGCTTGGTGGACATCTAGATTCCTGGCATGGAGCTACTGGAGCAACCGATAATGGTGCTGGTTGCATAGTTATGATGGAGGCGGTAAGAATACTAAAAGCTATTGGAATAAAACCTAAGCGTACAATTAGAATTGCCTTATGGGGAGGCGAAGAACAAGGATTATTAGGTTCGTATAAGTATATAATAACCCGTTTAGCGGTTAGATTTAGAGAATAAATAAAAGAAAAAACGTGCATATTT
>RDRZ01000030.1 GCA_003709165.1 Flavobacteriaceae bacterium PRS1 | reverse complement strand
TAAATTATCAGCGTAAAATTAATTTTAACCTGTAGCCGTATTTTAGGACTAGACATTGCACAAGTGACGTGTTACTACGCCGCAAAAACCAGCACTCGCATGAATAGATGGTTTTCACGGCTCCCATAACACTCAATCACTCACAACGGTCAGGGAATAACTGCGCATCTCAGACAATGGTTTTATTTTTCAACCTTTTTGGATTAACTTGTGAAACGTTCGCACAACAATGGATATACTATATAGATGCGCAGCCAATGCTCTAAACGTGTATGCTGCGCATCCACAGAGCATAATCCCTGACCGTTACCCTTTATTATGAAAAACATAGCAGTCTTAAATTTTTTTATTCTATTAATCAGTACACTTTGCTATGGACAAAACACTTATGAGTATTCCCAACCGAGAAACCTTGAGGATGGATGGAAAACAACCAACCTAGAGTCACAGAATGTCGATACTACAAGAATCTATCAATTATTCAACCAAATACAGAATGGTAAGAATAAATTACATAGTGTTTTGTTAATAAAAAACAACCAAATCGTTATTGAGGAATATTTTAACGGTCATTCGGTAAATAAGCAACACGACCTTCGTTCCGTAACAAAAAGTATAAGGTCAATTTTATTAGGAATTGCAATTGATAAAGGATTCATTGATAATATTGACGACCCAATCTCAAAGTATCTTAAAAGCCCAATACCAACCAAAAATCTTGACGAAAGAAAAGATAAAATAACAATCAGGCATTTATTGACAATGTCAACAGGACTAGATTGTAACGATTGGGATAAAAACTCAAAAGGACAGGAGGACAAGGTTTATAGAAAAAAAGATTGGCTTCAATATACACTTAACCTACCAATGGTCAATGAACCTGGTACGGTCTCAAATTATTGTTCGATGAGTGTAGTTTTGTTAGTGGAAATAATAAGTCAAGCTTCAGGAATAACTATCGATGAATTTGCTAAACGATTTTTATTCAACCCATTAGGTGTGAGCAATGTAAGTTGGGGTCATACTTCCAATAAAGAAATTATTTCTTCAGGTAAAAGGTTATATATGACCTCGCGTGATATGGCAAAAATTGGACAATTGATACTCAATAACGGAAAGTGGAATGAAAAACAAGTTGTATCCGAAAAATGGATTAAGGAATCTACCGCACCGAAAACGAAAATTACTGGAATTGATTATGGTTATTTATGGTGGAATATTCCGTTTAAGGCTAAAGAAAAAATGATTGTTTCTAAAGTAGCAACTGGAAATGGCGGTCAGTATATTATGGTTCTTCCAGAATTGGATATTGTCGCTGTATTTACAGGTGGTGCATACAATTCACAAGAAGACAAGTTGCCTTTTGCCATAATGACTGACATATTCTTGCCGACATTCATTACGAAAGAATAACAAAGGGTAACAACGTGTATAAAACATAGCTAGTAAAGGCTTTTCGAGAGGTTAATGTTTACTTGTGAAGACCGCCAAATTTTTAAATTTGGCTTTTAAGATTGATAAGTTAAAAACAAAATATAAAAATTAGGCTCTGTGTTAAACTGAAAGGTTAGCGTCTTTTTACACGCTACGTTTCATACACAAGACCGTTGTAACACATTAAAAACCAACTAATATGAAAAGAATATTTATAGTTTTCACAATAGTATTTATTACTTTCCAATCTTACGGACAAAAACCGAGAGCAAGAGATTTAGGAATTCCATTTGTCGGTACAACAGGAAAATTTAATGCTATCACAGATGTTAAAGGAGTTGAAGTAGGTTATAGCACTTTAATATCTGGAGAAGGAGAAAATATTATAGGCAAAGGACCTGTTAGAACTGGAGTTACTGCAATATTTCCAAGGGGAAAGGCTAAAAAATTTAGCCCTGTTTATGCAAATTGGTACAGTCTTAATGGTAATGGAGAAATGACAGGGACTACTTGGGTTACCGAATCTGGATTTCTTGAAACTCCGATTATGATTACAAATACTAATAGCGTTGGAGTTGTTAGAGATGCCGTCTTAAAGTGGTATGTTGACACAGATTGGTATAATGGAGAGAGTTGGTGGTATACTTATCCTGTAGTTTCTGAAACCTATGATGGATTTTTAAATGATATTTATGGTTTTCACGTAAAGGAAGAAAATGTTTTAGAGGCTATAAAAAATTCATCGAGCGGAAAGATTGCAGAAGGGAATGTTGGTGGAGGAACTGGAATGATGTGTTTGGGATTTAAAGGAGGAACAGGAACTTCTTCAAGAGTTTTTAAAATCAAAGATTCTACTTATACTGTTGGAGCAATTGTTCAATCCAATTTTGGAGCAAAAAGAAACTTATCAATCGCTGGTGTTCCAGTTGGAATTGAATTAAAAGATACTTTAAATTATAAATTTAATGCACCACCGAAATCAAGGAGACAAGAAGGAGATGGTTCAATTATAGTAATTATAGCAACTGACGTACCTCTTTTGCCACATCAATTAAAAAGAATTGCGCAAAGAATTCCTTTGGGAATCGGAATTGTGGGTGGACGTGGTAGTAATGGCTCAGGTGATATTTTTTTAGCATTCTCTACTGCCAATGAAAATGCTTTTAATCGTGACGAAACAATAACTGTAAAAACCACACCGAATGACTTGTTAATGCCAGTCTTCGAAGCGACAGTACAAGTTGTAGAAGAAGCGATTATCAATGCAATGATAGCAGCAGAAACTATGGAGGGAATTAATGGTAATAAAGCATATTCATTACCTCACGACCTTCTTATTGAAATCCTAAAGAAATATAATAGAATAAAAGAATAACTTGTTACAACACCGTGTAAAATTCATTGCTAGATATTGGCTTACTTAGGAAAATCCTATCGGATTTTCAAGTTCGTTTTGTACTTATGAAGTTTATCGCTAATTTCACGCAACGAAATCATACACAACACGTTACCAAACATAATTTAAATTTAATCTCACTTTAAAAAATTAACATCTAAAAATCTACTAAATATGAACAAAATACTCTTAGCCCTAATTCTGATAGGAAATTATACATTCGCTCAAAACGACAAAATTACAATTAAAACAATTGGTTTTAACTCTGAATTTGCTTACAAAATGCTTGATCAAAATCAAGATTTAAGAAAAGTTAATATCCTTCTAGAAGAAAAGAAGAATGGTACTATTAAGAATAATAGCTTAATTATTGGTACTTCATTAATTTCTATTTTTGATTATCAGCATTCTAATACTGACTCTAAGTTTGCCTATCTTATGAGGCACCCAACATCAAATAATCAGATAGGAAAAGATGTTAGTGAGATGGTAATACATTCTTTTCAATTATCGGTTACTGTTACAGTTAATAGCTGGATAAGTACTCATGCAGAAATATTGTATAATCCTGAACAAAGTTTTGGAAGTGGAACTATCACTGTCCTAGCCAGAAACCAACTTCAATTAAGGAAGGGATTTGTATTAATAGGCAATTTAGATTTGTTTCCGTTATATGGTGCTCTTGGGAAAATGGATGCTCCTTTTGGACAAATGGGAAGTGTAAGTCCATTCACTAACACTACCATGTGGCACGCATTTGGAGGGTTAGGTTATGGAGCACAAATTGGATTTAAAAAAGGAGGTTTGCATGCGAAATTAATGGCTGTTCAAGGAGGAGCACAATTCAGAGCTATGCATACACCTGTTGGAGACGGGACTAATGTTCCATCAAAAATAAATAATTATGTCGCAGATCTAAATTATTCATTCAATATTTTAGAAAACGTAAACTTATTAATAGGAGCTTCTTATTTAAAGGGTAGTGCATATTGTCAAGATTTTCCTGTAACTCATTTTTCTTCTTGCGAAGAAAATAACCCTGCCTTTACTTATTACACTACCTTAAATATCAATAACCGTTTGATTGTCAAAGGTGGGTTTGCAAAAACGATCGAAGTATGGAAAGGAACGTTTAATCCTACTCCTCCATTAGATATTTTTGAAGCCTCCAAAGTAAGCTCCTTAGATCTTGGTGCTAAATATGATTTGAATCAAAGCGATAAATTGAAATATACTATTTCCGCAGAATTTTCAAATTTTAGAGCTGGAGCAGCTGGAGCTCCATGGGAACGGCAAAATCAAATTGTATTAGGGTTTGCTACTCTAATAAATAATTCATCAAAGCTGTTTATTGAAGTATTCCGAACTGATGGTTATGCACCTTTAAACTTTATTAGTGGAAGTAATGACAATGACCCATTTCCGCCTGGTGCAACTCATAGTGTAAGAGAAGCCAATAGTACGGGGATTGTTGTTGGTGCACAAATATCATTTTAAATATATAGTATTGATTTACAGCTATATCATTTGACTAATTTGCTTTAATTGACAGATCAAAAGCACGTTTGGTAACATCGTATATAAAAAACAGCGGCTTAAGTGCTTAAACAAAAGATAAATAATAAAGTAAAGGTCAGTTATAAAACGAAAAGTTAGTGCTTATTAATCCGCTACTATTCTTATACTAATCGTTGTGAGTAATTGCACAAGTGACGTGTTACTACGCCGCAAAAACCAGCACTCGCATGAATAGATGGTTTTCACGGCTCCCATAACACTCAATCACTCACAACGGTCAGGGAATAACTGCGCATCTCAGACAATGGTTTTATTTTTCAACCTTTTTGGATTAACTTGTGAAACGTTCGCACAACAATGGATATACTATATAGATGCGCAGCCAATGCTCTAAACGTGTATGCTGCGCATCCACAGAGCATAATCCCTGACCGTTGTAGCCAATATGAAAATAAATTAAGTATTCACAATTATAATCGAGAAATTATGCACCAAAGAATTAGTAAGAATTTATTAATAGGACTTACAATAGGATGTTTGTTTTTTTCATGTGTCTCAAAGAATAGAAAGCCTCAAGACCCAAAAGAAACACAAAAAGGATTAGTTGCCAAAAATGAAAGATGGTCTGAAGAAAAGGCGAACGCTTGGGCAAAGAATAACCCATGGTTAAGAGGTGCAAACTTTAACCCGAGTACATCGATCAATCAATTAGAAATGTGGCAAGCTGAATCATTTGATCCTGAGACCATAGATAGAGAACTTGGATGGGCTGAAGATATCGGGTTTAATTGTATGCGAGTTTACCTACATCACGTTGCCTGGCAAGTGGATAAAGAAGGATTTAAAAATAGAATGAAAGAATATTTGTCTATTGCTGATGGACATGGTATTTCAACCATTTTTGTATTTCTTGATGATTGTTGGAATCCAACATATAAAGCTGGAAAACAACCTGAACCGAAACCTGGAATTCATAATTCTGGATGGATCGAAGATCCGGGTTACCTGCGTTCTACCCCGGACAGCATTTTACCTGTCCTTGAAACCTACGTTAAGGATGTTCTTTCTTCTTTTAAAGATGATAAAAGAATTGTTTTATGGGATTTATACAATGAACCAGGGAATTCAGGTTACAGAGAAAAGTCTTTGCCTTTGGTTAAAAGTATATTTTTATGGGCGAGAGAAATTAATCCATCACAACCTTTAACTATTGGAGTATTTCGTATTGACCTCCCTAATCTTAATCAGTTTCAGCTTGAAAATTCGGATATAATAACTTACCATAATTACGAGAATGAAATTGATCATCAAATAGCCATTGACAGTCTAAAAAAACTAAATCGACCAATGCTCTGCACGGAGTATATGGCTCGAAAACGAAATAGTTTATTTAGCAACATTATGCCTATTCTTAAAGAACAAAATATTGGTGCAATTAATTGGGGTCTGGTGGATGGAAAATCAAACACCAAATATGCATGGGATGAACCAACTCCTGATGGATCCGAACCAAAATTATGGTTTCATGAAATTTTTCGAAATGATGGTACTCCTTATAAGCAAGATGAAGTTGATTTAATTAAAAAATTGACAAAAGAATAAATTACAGGACTTATGAAAGGAATATACTGGCTACAACATTTTGTATAAGTAATGGCAGGGAAAGTACTAAATATAAAGAATTGTTGTTCGCTTAGACTTTATCTTGGTTTGACAGGGAAGTGCCACGCAAACTGCCACTACTCATACAATTTACCGTTGTGAGTAATTGCACAAGTGACGTGTTACTACGCCGCAAAAACCAGCACTCGCATGAATAGATGGTTTTCACGGCTCCCATAACACTCAATCACTCACAACGGTCAGGGAATAACTGCGCATCTCAGACAATGGTTTTATTTTTCAACCTTTTTGGATTAACTTGTGAAACGTTCGCACAACAATGGATATACTATATAGATGCGCAGCCAATGCTCTAAACGTGTATGCTGAGCATCCACAGAGCATAATCCCTGACCGTTAGCAACAATTTAAAAAAAAATAATGAAAAAAATATTAATTACTTCTATTGGATTGCTATTTGTTGCTTTGATATTTAATAATTACGTAAAGAGTGATTTTGAAAAATCGGCTCCTACCCTTTTTTTCAATGGAAATATTATTACTGTTGACGATAATCAACCCATTGCGGATGCAATGCTGATTATTGATGGAAAAATTGAAGCCATTGGAAAAATTGAAGCCATTGACCATACCGATATTGAAAACCTTAGAAAAAAGGATTTGAAAGGTGCAACTGTTATGCCTGGTTTCGTTGACCCACATACCCACTTTATATTATCAATGTTTTTTGCATCACTTCATGACCTTTCAGGCTTTAAGCATAACACAAAAGAAGAAGTTTGGCAACATTTTGAAGAAACATGCGAAAAAACAAAAGATAATGATTGGCTAATATTTAAAGGCTTAGATCAAGTTTTGGTCAAAGGCATAGCACCTCCAACTATACAATATTTAGACAGCATTGCTCCTAATAATCCTGTTTTAATATTTAGCCAAAGTTTACATAGCTATTGGGCCAATTCAATGGCTTTTCAAAAGGCAGGTATTCATAAAGATACACCTAACCCCTCTGACCACAGTTATTATAAGAAAGATAGCAATGGAAATTTTACAGGCTTAATAGTTGAACAGGAAGCATTTTTACCATTTAAAAAGAATATAAACGAGGAGTTTTTTACAATTGATATGGTGAATAAGGCAGCCGCGAAGGTAATGCTAGATTATTCAAAAAATGGTAATACTACTATCGTATCAACAGGGCTAACGATTGATGATGGTCAACCTCTTATTCTAACGGAACACCTTTCTGCTGAACACCCAACTTTTGTTGGGGGCTTTATGGCCAAAATAGGACTGTTCCCTTCTCGAAAGCCTATGCCGAGGCATTTTATATATTTACGTCATGACATGGTCCATTTAATGCCTGAAAAAAAAGGCAAACCAAACGATTTTTACGACATCATTGGGATTAAGCATTGGTATGATGGATCTCCATATATTGGTTCGATGTATTTAGAAGAACCTTACTTAGGAACAGATTTGACCATAAATAAATTGGCTATTCCTGAGCATTTTAGAGGAGAAGCGCTTGTAAGCCAAGAGGAATTAAAAAGATTCATAGAAGAGTACCATTTGAAAGGTTGGCAAATTGCCATGCATACGCAAGGAGATGCTGCAATTAATGAGGTTGTTAAAGCATATAAAGATTTAGATTCGAAACTTGATTATAGCAATTCAAGACATCGATTAGAACACTGTTTATTGCTTCCTATTTCTGAATTGAATAATATAAAACAGCTTAACCTTACACCGAGTTTCCATGTAAACCATTTATACTATTATGGTGAGGCGCTATTTTCAGATATGCTAGGTGAAGAGAGAACAAATAAGCTGTTACCAATTAATTCTGCAATTAATAACGATATAGTAGTTTCTTTACATTCAGACCAGCCTATGTTTGAAAGTCAGCCATTCCGACTTATGCAAACTGCAGTTGAGAGAAAAACCAATGCAGGAAGAATAATTGGAGAAAATGAGAAAATTGAACTCATAGAAGCCATCAAAGCACTTACTATAAACGCGGCTTGGCAAATCAATATGGAAAACAAAATTGGTTCCTTAGAAAAAGGAAAATATGCTGATTTCATTATTCTAAATCAGAACCCCTTTAATATAGCAATCGAAAAATTACATCAGATAAAATGTACAGAAGTGTATATTAATGGTAATAAAGTGGAATTCTAGATTAAAAGTAGTCGAGAACAATCGCCACTATAACATTTGACGGTGCAGGAGGTAATCATTATTATACCATTATTGAAGGAGACTTAATTTATGAATGCAGGGTTAATATTACGAACTATTGATTAAGCTCCAGCAAGTATTACATTAATTAAAATTGGAAAAGTTATTGAAAGTGAAAAGGTTTTAATTTATAATAAAAAACATTTGCTAACAAACGCTAATATAACAAAGAGGTTCGTAGTTTTATTATATTTAGTGTAAGTAATTAACACCGCCAAATCTTTGCAGATTTGGTTTTTAAAAGGAAAAAAGTTAAAAATAAAACAACAAAATCCGGCTAAGTACTTGGAGACAGAATTAAAATATTCTATCCCCTTCGTTGCTTAACCAAGCGTTAGCGGTCATTACAAATCTAAAAACCTGAACCTAAATCATAAAAATTGATGAAGTGACATTTATACAGACTTACTTAAGTTTGAGATAAAAGAACAAAAAAAAGGATACAATTTAATGCATCCTTAATTTGTTCAAATTCTTTTATATAGGCAATGTAAAAAAGATACTCAAAGTTAATGATAATTACTTATATAGACAAGAAATGCACGAAATGTATAATATGCACCCAGAAACAAAACATTTATTTTACAAAACTATTGTTTTATGAGTCTTAAATTTTCATACAATTCAATAATCGTACAATTATAAAAATAACAAAACCTCAACTATATTATAATCAAATAGTTAAGGTTTTATTAATGTGGAGTCGGAGGGAATCGAACCCTCGTCCAAACAAGCTACCAAAAAGCTTTCTACACGTTTAGTTTTTAATTAGTTTTCGATAATAAGCTGAATAAAAACGATCTACTTATTACTTAGCTTCTTAAGTTTCGAAAATGCATCAAAGCACTACATTTTCTATGTTAACTTTTACGATGTCTTAAAATTGAACGCCGTTAACCAAGGCTTTCAGGAGACATTTAGCATTCCTACCTAGTAGGACAAGGCTAATCTTACTATAATTCAGATTATGCAGCTAAAGCGTAGTTATTCTCGCCGTTTAAAATTTGACATAGCCTTTTACGCGTTTCAATGTCGTTACGCGACGTGCTTACAATTTAATACAACTCGCTGTCAAAACCAGTCGACCCCAAAACTTCCTGCGTAGACAGGAATCTATTAAACGATATTCCGCTTTGCTTTTTTTTAGTGCTTGCGCACCGAAGCATTTGCGAAGGTGTGCAAAGTTATCAAAAACTTTGCAATTCCTATTAAATCAGCTTATTTTCGCTCAAAAAATGTACCATTTTTTAATTGGCAGTATTCAGTTATCAGTTTACAGTTGCGTTTTTAGTAAATTAGTGAATATGTGGATAAATAATCAAAATAGCCAATGAGTAATTTTTCAATTCAACAACATAGTCAATGAACATTAAATTTGCCATCCTAAAAGAACTTAAAAATCCACCAGACCGTCGAGTTGTTTTATCTCCCCAAGCCTGTGAAAAAATTATTGGTGATTTTCCACAAGCAGAAATTGTTGTAGAACCTAGCGATGTTAGAGTATTTAAAGATGACGAATATTCTGATTTAGGAGTTGAGCTAACAACTAATGTTTCGAAAGCTGATGTTTTACTTGGTGTAAAGGAAGTACCAATTGAGTCACTTATTCCGAATAAAAAATATTTCTTCTTTTCGCATACACTAAAAAAACAACCATATAATAGAAATTTGTTAAGAGCTTTATTAGAAAAGAATATTGAATTTTATGACCACGAAACAATTGTAGATTCCAAAAACACAAGACTTATTGGGTTTGGATATTATGCAGGAGTTGTTGGTGCTTATAACGGTTTTAGGGCATATGGTTTAAAATTCGGAGATTTCAACTTACCAAAAGTCGAACATTTAAAAAACAGAACACATCTTAATGCAGAATTAGATAAAATTACCATTCCAAAATTTAAAATTATTCTAACTGGAAAAGGCAAAGTAGCTACTGGATCAAAAGAAATATTAGACCATTTAAACATTACAGAAGTATCAGTTGAAGACTACTTAACTCAAAATTTTGACGAAGCCGTTTACACACAAATTGAAGTGTTAGATTATAATACTCGCAAAGATGGTCAACGACTTGATAAACACGACTTTTATATTAATCCGCAAGACTACAAATCTACTTTTATGAAGTTTGCTAAAGTGAGCGATTTGTTTATTGCTAGTCATTTTTTCGGAGCTGGTTCACCAAATCTTTTTACTCGAGAAAACGCTAAATCTAAAGATTTTAATATAAAAGTAGTTACAGATATAAGTTGTGACATTGATGGTCCTGTGGCATCTACAATTCGTCCTTCAACTATTGCAGACCCAATTTATGGCTATAATCCAAATACAGAAACAGAAGTCGATTTTATGGACGACGATGCCATTGTGGTTATGGCTGTAGATAATTTACCTTGCGAGTTGCCAGATAATGCGAGTAGAGGATTTGGGTTTATGTTTCTACAACACGTTATTCCTGCTTTTTTCAATAATGATAAAGATGGAGTTCTTGCAAGAGCCAAAATGACCGAAAACGGAAAACTTACTCCTCGTTTTGCTTACTTGCAAGATTATGTTGATGGAAAAGAGTAGTTAGATTTTTTAAAATTTATTGGCTACATTTAGGTTTTTAAATTTAATAGATGAAAAACGAATACGTAGATATAGACACATTAAAATTCTTACTATATAATGTGCATCATACAGAAGACTTATTAAGCAGAGAACGGTTTAGCGATTACGATAAGACATCTATCGATATTTTTATAGATTCGGTTAAAACTTTTTCCGATAATGCTTTGTTCCCATTTATAAAAGATATGGACGAAAAGCCATCGTATTTTAAAGATGGTAAAATTAATGTGCATCCTCAATTCGAAAATATACTAAAACCTGGTGGCGAAATGGGTTTGGTTGGTTTAGGTTTCGATTATGATGATGGAGGAATGCAATTACCATCTACTATTTTTCATGCTGCGTATTTTATTATGGAAGCTGCCAACAATCATGTTCCAGGTTATTTTGGTTTAACATCTGGTTCAGCCAATTTAATTCTTTCCTTTGGAAATCAAGAGCTTAAAGATACTTACGTACCAAATATGTTAGATTTAACTTGGGGAGGCACCATGTGTTTAACCGAGCCACAGGCAGGAAGTTCACTTTCTGACGTAGCAACCACAGCAACCTCTACTAATGAAGATTACCATTTAATTAAAGGACAAAAAATATTTATTTCGGCAGGAGATCATCAATTTTCAAGCAATTTTGTGCATCTAGTATTAGCAAGAATAGATGGAGCACCGTCTGGAATAAAAGGTGTTTCGTTGTTTGTAGTTCCTAAAAAACGACCAGATGAAAATGGAGATTTAGTTTATAATAGTGCAGACATTGTTGGCGAATTTGAAAAAATGGGGCAAAAAGGATATTGTACTACACATATTGTTTTTGGCGATAACGATGATTGTAGAGGTTGGTTAGTAGGCGAGCCTAACAAAGGTTTATCCTATATGTTTCAAATGATGAATGAAGCTCGTATTGCAACAGGTCGGATGGGAGCAGCCATTGCTTCTGCGGCATATTTTTCATCTTTAAAGTATGCAAACGAAAGACCGCAAGGGCGAAAATTAAATAGTTCTGGACAAAAAAATGCTGATGAAGAGCAAACACTAATCATTAATCATCCAGATATTAAACGCTTATTATTTAGTCAGAAAGCAATTGTAGAAGGTTCAATGAGTTTAATTTTTCAAACCTCAAATTATTTTGATAAAGAAATTACAAGTACTTCAGAAGAAGAAAAAGAAAAGTACAATTTGTTATTAGAATTATTAACACCGATTGCAAAAACGTATCCGGCTGAAAAAGGCATCGAATCCACAAGTAATGCTATTCAAATTTTGGGTGGTTATGGTTTTTGTTTCGATTTTATGCCACAACAATATTATAGAGATATAAGAATTATTGCACTTTATGAAGGTACAACTGGTATACAATCTTTAGATCTATTAGGCAGAAAAGTAACCATTAAAAATGGAAAAGCTATTGAGTTATTGGCTGAAGAAATTCAGCAAACAATTAAAGACGCCAATAATTATGATGAGTTTAAATCTTATGCAAATGAGTTATTAGAAAATTTAGGTTTGGTGCAGAAAGTAATAGGCACATTAATGCCACATGCTTTAAAGGGTAATTTCGAACGTTTTCTTGCAGATGCTACTGTTTTTATGGATTTTTTAGGCACGATTGTTATTGGATGGCAATGGTTAAAAACAGCAAATGCAGCACAACAAGTTTTAATAGCGAAAAATGGAAACCAAACGGATGCCTTTTATGAAAGTAAAATTCATACCATGAAATTTTTCTATACCTATGAATTGACAAAAGCTAAAGGATTAGCAAAAACATTGATGAATGAAGAAGAACTAACAATTTCGGTTTCTAATGATATTTTTTAATCGAAAAGAATTTCTCTATGCTCTGCGTTGAGGTTCCGTTGAAATTGTTATACCTGCGAAAGTAGGAATCTAAATAAATAATTATGCAAAAATTTAATTCACCACTTTCCGCTTTTGAACACTGGGAAACCACAACGCCTAACAAAGAATATTTAAGACAATATGTAAATGGCGAACTCATAATTTATACATTTAAAGAAAGTGGAAATCAAGCCAGACGCATTGCAACAGCTATTATTGGGTTTAATTTGCCGCCAAAAAGTAAAATAGCATTATTGTCTTCAAATTGTGCGCATTGGGTAATGGCAGATTTAGCAATTATGATGTCTGGACATACTTCTGTACCAATTTACCCAACGTTACAAGCAGAAACCATAGAATTTGTTTTAGACCATAGCGAAGCCAAAGCGATAATTGTTGGTAAATTATTAGATTTTGAATCACAAAAGTCAGCAATTAAAAATATGCCCATAATTAGTGTAGAACTATATGGTATTAAAGAAGAAATCACTTGGGAAAACCTGATTGCTAAAGAAGAACCTTTGCAAAATACTATTAAGTTAGATGCAGAAGATTTAATTACTATTATTTACACGTCCGGAACAACCGGAAGCCCTAAAGGCGTAATGCATACAGTAGCTGGCTTTACAAATGGAGCTTATAATTTAATGCAAGTAACACCATTAAAAGAAAACCCTAAGTTTTTCTCGTATTTACCATTGTCTCACATAGCTGAAAGAGCTGTTGTAGAAATTGGGTCTATGTTTCGAGGTGCTTCAATGACCTTTGCAGAATCTTTAGAATCCTTTGCCAGTAATTTGGAAGCAACACAACCCGATGTGTTTTTTGCAGTACCAAGAATTTGGGCGAAGTTTCAAGAAAAAATACTACTTGGAATGCCTCAAAAGAAATTGGATACTATGTTGAAAATTCCAATTTTGGGGAACCTAATAAAAAAGAAAATAAAAAAGAAATTAGGACTTACTAATGCCACTTATATTATTTCGGGAGCAGCACCACTTGCTGTAAGTATTATGGATTGGTTTGAAAAACTTGGGATTACTATTTTACAAGGTTATGGTATGACCGAAGATTGTATCGTTTCCCATGGAAATTTACCAGATGCTAATAAAGTAGGAACTGTTGGAAAGCCAACTTATGGAGCTAAATCTAAATTAACAGCCGAAGGTGAAATTTGTATTTTAAATGATTGCTTAATGAAAGGGTATTATAAGAATCCTGAAGCTACTGCCGAAATGTTTGATGATGAAGGTTATTTAAAAACAGGCGATATTGGCGAATACGACCATGATGGTTATTTAACCATAACAGGAAGAGCAAAAGACCAGTTTAAAACCGATAAAGGGAAATATATTTTTCCTGCTCCAATTGAATTAGAACTTTCTAAAAATCCAAACATTGAGCAAATTTGTATAGTAGGGATGGGTATTCCGCAGCCTATATTATTAGTTGTTCTATCGGAAGAAGGAAATAAAAAAAACAAAGAAGAATTGTGTAAAAATATGATGAATACAATAAATGAGATTAACCCATCACTTGAAAAGCATGAAAAAATTGAAAAAGCGATTATTATGAGCGAAGAGTGGACTGTAGAAAACGGATTAATGACACCAACACTTAAAATAAAAAGAAGCCAGGTAGAAAAAATACATATGCCAATGTATAAGTCTTGGTTTGATGCCAATGAAAGAGTAATTTTCGAATAGCTATGAAGGCAGTTTTATGTAAATCTTTTGGATTAATTAACAACCTTGTTATAGAAGATATTCCAGATTTAACACCTGATAAAGATGAGGTTGTTATTAATGTAAAAGCTTGTGGATTAAACTTTCCAGACACTTTAATTGTACAAGGAAAATACCAATTCAAGCCGGAATTTCCTTTTTCGCCAGGAGGAGAAATTTCAGGAATTGTAAAAGAAATTGGAGTAGATGTAAAACATCTTAACGTTGGAGACAAGGTAATGTATGGAAGTGTTTTTGGTGGTTTTGCTGAAGAAGTAAAAGCCAAAGCAAAAGATGTTTTTAAAATGCCTCCAACAATGGATTTTACAACTGCAGCATCTTCAATGTTAACCTATGGAACATCTTATCATGCACTTGTTAATCGAGCAAATTTACTGTCTGATGAGACCTTATTAGTTCTTGGAGCAGCCGGAGGAGTAGGCACAGCAGCAATACAAATTGGAAAAGCACTTGGAGCTACTGTAATTGCAGCAGCTTCAACTGATGAGAAACTGGAATTCTGTAAAGAAAATGGTGCCGATTTTACTATTAACTATTCAACAGAAGACCTTAAGAACAGAGTTAAAGAACTTACAAATGGAAAAGGAGCCAATGTAATTTACGATCCTGTTGGAGATAAATTTTCAGAACCTGCATTGCGTGCAATTGCCTGGAAAGGAAGATATCTGGTCATTGGTTTTGCTGCTGGAGAGATTCCCAAGATTCCTTTAAATTTAGTGCTGTTAAAAGGCTGCCAAATCGTTGGTGTGTTTTGGGGTGCTTTTTTTAAAAATGAACCACAACAATACATCAAAAATTTTGAAATTATAGTAAAATGGTTTGCACAAGGAAAATTAAAAGCCAGAATTCATGGTGAATATCCTTTAGAAAACGTTGTAGAAGCAATGCGAACTATGATAAATAAAGAAGTAAAAGGCAAAATCGTGTTGATTCCTTAAATTTATTTATAAAGTTTAAACACAAAAAATGCCTATCAAAACTGATAGACATTTCTGTAATAAAAAAGTAAAAATGAATTAGATAGCTTTAACGTTAACTGCATTCATTCCTTTTTTTCCTTCTTTTAATTCAAATTCTACTGCGTCACCTTCGTTAATTTCATCAATTAATCCAGACACATGCACGAAGAACTCTTCTTTTGTTTCGTCGTCAATAATAAAACCAAATCCTTTAGCTCCATTAAAAAATTTTACTGTACCGTTTTTCACTGTTTAATATATATAATTTAAATAAGAGGCAAATGTACAGTTATAAAATTATAATTTAGGATGATTTGAGGTTTATTTACGAATTGACAATAATGATTTTTAGTTAGCGCTTATAAATACCTGTATTTATGGTGTTTTTAATTAGAATATATTTTTACAATATCTATAACATCATTGTACTTTTTCCAACTTGTAGGTCGTTGAAAATCTTGTTTAGAAATTAGTATTTTGGCTTTAGGATATTTTTCTTTAATATTTGCCCAAGTGGTATCTTCCCAAAAAGTATCTTCTAATTTTTGAAGCTTCACGCCTTTTAATTTCCCTGAAACTGCTTTATCTATTAAAGGCCACCACAGACTTTCGGTTTCTCTATCCCAAAGAATAAAACCATCTAGACCATTCCAAACATTTGGATCGAAATAAGTGTAACCACTCACAGCAAACGTGAATGTTTTTTCGTTATAATTTCGTTTATAAACTGCTCCAAGATCGGCAAGAATGCAGTATGCAGCAAAAATAGGTTCGCCATCAATTATATCGTTAACCACTTCATGTCTGGTTAAATCTTTTATAGAATATGCTTTTACCTCATTACCTTTGTGTGCAACTAAAAAACGTTGGTTACTCATCCATTTTTTATCTGCTTCCTCAATGGTTTCAAATTGTGGATTTATTAGAGCAGGAAACATTTCACGTCCTAATCCATAGTGAAATTGTTCTTCTTTAAGGTCTAAATTATTAATTATAAAGTGCTCTTGTGCATTACCTCCATAAAGCATTTTGTTCCCATTTTCGTAAAAGAACTTACCACTTTTTTTGGCTGAAGGTCGTTGGGAAAAGCTTATTGAAGTTATTAATAGTGTGATAACAAATAGTGAAAGTTTCATTTGTGAAAAGTTTTATAAAGATTATAATATTTAGTAGTAAAATATTACAATACATTACAAATTATTTTTGTAGCAGATTACTTATAATATTTTTATGTTTTTAAACCTTTAAAAAGGACTGAAGTACTTTAATCATCGCCCACTTTATTATCATTATTTTCATCACTATCTTCTTTTTTCATTTTAATATAGCCAGTAACAAGTCTTATGCCCAATCTTGCAAAGAGGATAATGGCAATTACCATAACAATGTTTAATCCATCCATATCTATTTTTTAATCTTCCCCAAACAATTTTCGTGAGATTCCCAAAGGCTCTTTTAAAAGTATTCTACAAATTTGATAACTCCCATTTCTATAACCGGTAATAAGTAAATTAATATCTTTTGGCGACCAACTTGGTAATATGTTACCTTGGTTGTTATAGGTTATCTGCTGTTTGCTTTTACCATCTTTATTCATTAAAAAAATTTCTGGTTTACTGCTTTCAACAGAAGTCACATAAGTAATTTATCTTCCATTATGCGACCAATTTGGACTAAAACTATGTTGAGGCGAATTTGTTAATCGTGCTTCTTCTTTAATAATTATATTGTAAGCATAAATTTCATCACCTTTATCTTTTGTATGCTTTCTTGAAAAGTAAACAATAGCATCACCTCTTGGCGAATAGTGAGGCTGTAAGTTTTTATGCCCATTTTTTATAACAGATTTGAGTCTTTTTCCTTTTAAAGATATTCTATAAATATTAAAATTATTATCATTTATTTTATAATTAAATACAAGTTCGGTGCCATTTGGCGCAAACTGTGCAAACGATTTATTGCCTTTTAGAGGAATAGGAATTTTTGACATTACACGTGACGATAAATAATAGCTGTAAATTTTGCTTCTGCCACTTCGATCTGATTCAAATAAAATGATGTTTTTTGAAGGATGCCAGGTTGGTCGTCGGTCGTTGGATTTACTGTTGAATAATCGTTTTTGATGATTGCCATTAACATCCATACTATATATTTGCCAATTACCATCGCGGTTAGACTCAAAAATTATAAGGTTGCCTTCACTATTATAGCTCGCATATCTGTTATCGAAGCTATTGTGGGTTAACTGTTCTTCTTTATAGTCTAAATCTTGAGCATTCAACTTAATTGAAAACAGAAATATTAGTGTAAAAAAGCATATTAATTTATAGGAATTCATCAAGTAACTTTAAGCGTATAAAGTTAAGATTTTAATTAATGCTATGTATTTTTTTGGAGAATTTAATCCTGTTTTTACTACATTTTTTACTATACAAGAAACATCATCATAGCTTTTCCATATTTTAGCACTAGGTGTTTTATGTTGAGATTTTTCAGTTATTTTGTTTCCTTTTTTTGTGTATTCAACTTTTTTGCTGTTGGCAGTATTTCAGCCTAATAAAATAAGAATGTAATAAGTAAAAAATATGGTTGATAAAATGTACATAATTTGTTCTTCAAGATATAAAAAACCATAAAATAATGTTTTATTTTTTTAGCTGTTGTCTTTTCATATAGCTTAAGTTTCTCCAAATCCATTCCAAAGGACAAAAGTGGTAATATTTTAACCAAATTGGACTTACAACTAATTGGAAAATCCATATAAAAAATACCACATAAATAAGTTCGAAACGTTGCAATTTGCCAAACAAACAAAATCCTACTCCAGTAATACCGAATTGATTAATATTCATCAAAAGAATTACTAATAAACAATGTCTCTTATTATATCGAGTGAATTAATACGATTTAAAGAGCTGGTTGGTTTAATAGAATTTTGTGTCGTCATATCATTTGGTGTTTTGGTTAGTGTTTAAAACTGAAAATATATAAATTGTTCACCACTACCTTGGGCAATAACAATAAGGAAAAACATAATTGCCCATACAATACCAAGAATCCACGGAGAGGTTTTTAGAGAAACGGATTTCATGGATGTGTTTCGCATAACCCAATGGCATAAAAACAAAATAGTTATAACCGTAAATACTTTTATAATATCGAATGTGCCGAGAATTTTTTCGCCATCACCATTCATAAACAGCATTGAACCTATCATATTTTTTGCTGTAGAAAATTCACGAGCTCTAAAAAATACCCAGGTAAAATTAACAAGTGTGTAGGTTAACAATGCCAGTAAAACACCATTCCACGCATTTATTTTAATGTGGATTTTATTCTTTAATAAACGTTCTACCACTAAATAAATACCATGCAATGCGCCCCAAATTACAAAGGTCCATGCGGCTCCATGCCATAAGCCACCTAATAACATAGTAAGCATTAAGGCTACATACATTCGCGTTATACCATGACGATTGCCTCCTAAAGGAATGTAGAGATAATCTCTTAACCAACTGGATAACGAAATGTGCCAACGTTTCCAAAATTCGGAAAAACCAATTGAAGCATAAGGATACCTAAAGTTATCGGGTAATATAATACCAAGCATTAAAGCAATACCAATGGCACAAGTAGAGTAACCTGAAAAATCAAAAAATATTTGCCCCGAAAACGCTAATGTTCCTGTCCAGGCATCCCAAACATTTAATATTTTATCAGAACTAAACACATCATCGGCTGTTCCCGATAGCAAAGTATCTGCCATTACCACTTTTAGAAATAAGCCCATAGTTAATAAAAACAAGCCCCAAACAAATTGATTTACTGTAGCTTTTTTAGGCTCATAGAACTGCGTAATTAAATCTTTAGCTCTTACAATTGGTCCGGCGACCAGTTGTGGGAAGAAAGTAACATACAATGCAAAATCTAAAAAGGTTTTGGCACGTTCTATTTTTCTATTATACATATCTATGGTATAAGACATGGTTTGAAAGGTATAAAATGAAATGCCCATTGGTAAAATAATATCCATAGGCTGTGCCTGAAAATCGACACCTATGGAGTTCATTAATGCTGTGAAATTTTCAAGTAAGAAATCACCATATTTAAAAAATCCTAAAAAGCCAAGGTTTACACACATACTTAAGATTAACCAAAACTTTCTTTTTTTCTGGTTGTCTTCAACGGCTAGCCTTTTTCCAGCTTTCCAATCGACCATAGTAGACATCCATAATAAAATAATTAAAGGCGGATTCCACATACCGTAAAAAATATAACTGGATAGTAAGAGCATTCTCTTTTTAGAGGTCCAGTTAAAGAGTTTTGAATAATATAGTGCTAACACTATAAATAAAAATAATACAAAGCTTAATGAATTAAATAGCATGATTAGTTGATTTTTTGGTTAGTTATAGCACCATCTGCAATCATAATTTTTGCTAATTCAGTAGTGAAATATCTGGCATCTTTTACTGATAGATGTGACAATTCTGGACATTCAAGATTTTTAAATTGCTCATAATCTTCAAAATGGTATGCTTTAACATTGGCTTGTTTTACTAAATCGTTCCAGAAGTCTACTCTTGGAAAACCCATATTTTCACCCATTCTTGCACCACCACTAGAAGGACACCTTAATAAAATAAGATTACCTCCTCTTTCAGTAAATGCTTTGGCATCTTTTAAGAAAAAAGACATAGTAGCATCTTTCTCAGGTGGAGGCGACGTTGACCCATAAAATCTCCAAACTTTTTTTATGGTGTTAGCAAAAGCAGTATCATTAACAGTTCTTTGAGTCATTTCTGTATTTCTTTCTAATGTAATATCATCAAACTGATAAAATGGAGGCATGCCTTTAGGTTGTCTATTTCCAATTTTTATATTTTTCAATAGTGTTTTTAAATCTATATTACTTGTCCATTCTTCTTCGGATGTGGACATTAACACTAAATTTTGTTGTAATGGGATGGATAGAGCATGATTTAGACGCTGAGCATAGGTTCTTTTAAAGTAATGATCTACACGGAATTGTTCTCTTTTCCATGGAACAGCCATTAGAAATGTGGTAGAAAAAAATAATGGAGGTGTAACACCTACTACAACAGTCCCTGCAAATTCTGTATTTTCGACAATATCATTAAATATTGGCAAAGGCGTTGAACCTACTGATGCTAATTGTATAGGTTTTTTACCAGTTTCTTTTTCCCATTCATTAAGTTGAATATCAAAAAGCACTCGGGATGCGCCTATAAATACAACATCGTTTTTTGTTGCTTTATCTATTTTTGTGCGTTGTACTGCCCAAAGGTCTTTATTGTCGTCTAAATTTGGATAATAACCTGAGAGCGCCAATAAGTTTCCCAAGCTATAAGTCCAATAATACTTAATGTAAGTCCAATGATTAGAGTTTTTTTTAATTCCATTGTTTTAGTTTTTTATTGGTTAGTTAGGTAAGTATAGTTATGGATTTGAGGCAACTTTAAAAAATTAAAGGACATAGAATAATAATATTCGATACTTTTAATAATACTATAATATTAGCTTGTATTATCCAGAATTGGACAGTGTATTAGAATGCTATAATATACCTGAAGCATAAAGCTTTTTTAAAAAATATTTAAAAAAGACTTGGAGAATAGTCAATAAATATATAAAAAATATAGGGGTTATACTACGTATTTATAAATTCTTATCTAGAAAGTTCAAAACCACGAAGGTCAATTTGGGTTTCATTAAGTAAAATATTGTGTTTACACTTAAGAATCAACTATAGAGTAATTTCTATTTGATTTTTTATTAAATCATCAAAAACTTCTCGTTTTTGTATTAAATGAGCTTGGTCATTATACCATAGTACTTCTGCCGGGCGATAACGCGAATTGTAATTACTTGCCATTGCAAAACAATAAGCTCCAGCATTTTTAAAAGCCAGAATATCGCCTTCATTTATTTCTGCAATCCGTCTGTTAGTTGCAAAAGTATCGGTTTCACAAATATAACCTACAACCGAATAAAAACGTTGTTTCCCATTGGGATTAGAAGTGTTTATAATTTCGTGCTGTGCACCATACAACATAGGTCTTATTAAATGATTAAACCCAGAATCTACTTGCACAAAAACGGTTGAAGTTGTTTGTTTTATTACATTTACTTTAGTTAAAAAATAACCTGCTTCACTTACCAGAAATTTTCCAGGTTCGAAAGCTAAAGTAATTTCTTTCCCATAATTTTTGCAAAATGTTTTAAAACGAACTGTTAATTTTTCACCGAATTCTTCAATATCAGTTTCGATGTCACCTTCTTTATAAGGAACTTTAAAACCAGAACCAAAATCTATAAATTCAAGATTTTTAAAGTTTTTTGCAGTTTCAAACAAAATTTCGCTGGCATATAAAAACACATCAATATCCAGAATATCACTTCCGGTATGCATGTGTATACCGTTAATTTGCATTCCTGTATTTTCTACAATACGTAAAATATGTGGAACTTGATGAATTGAAATTCCAAATTTAGAATCGATATGTCCAACCGAAATGTTAGTATTTCCACCAGCCATAACGTGTGGGTTTATACGAATACAAACGGGAATATTTGGATACTTTGTTCCAAATTGTTCTAAAATCGACAAGTTATCTATATTAATTTGAACACCAAGTTTTGCAACGGTTTCAATTTCTTCTATGGAAACTCCATTTGGTGTATAAATAATATGTTGAGGATTAAAACCTGCAACCAAGCCTAACTTTACTTCCTGAATAGAGACTGTATCTAAACATGCTCCTAATTTTTTCATCAATTTTAAGACGGAAATATTCGATAATGCCTTTACAGCATAATTAATTTTCAATTGCTTTACCTTACTAAATGCAGAAGTTAAACGTTTGTATTGCGTTTCAATTTTAGCAGCGTCGTACACATATACCGGACTTCCAAATTCTTTTACGATATTAAGTAAAGTTTCAATTTTCATGGTCTTAAAAATTAATTGTTTTGCATAATTGGTTTTATTTTCTGTTTGAATAAAATTTTTGTAAAACTATAAAGTTTTTATAAAGTAAAATGTAATAACGCTTATAATTTTAATGAATTCTGAAAAATTTTAAGGTTTAAAAAATATTGGTTTAATGTATAGGGATGTTTACATTTGTGTCATTAAAATTTAAGGATGAATTTACACGAATATCAAGGAAAAGACATATTAAGTAGTTTTGGTGTGTGTATTCAACGAGGAATCGTTGCACATAATGCACAAGAAGCTGTAGATGCTGCAAAGCAATTAACTGCAGAAACTGGAACAGGTTGGCATGTAATTAAAGCACAAGTACATGCAGGAGGAAGAGGTAAAGGAGGAGGCGTTAAACTTGCTAAAAGTCTACAAGAAGTGGAAGAGATTGCTGGAAAAATTATTGGTATGAATTTAATTACTCCACAAACTTCTGCTGAAGGCAAAAAGGTACACCAAGTTTTGGTTACTGAAGATGTATATTATCCTGGCGAAACTGAAACAGACGAATATTATATGTCTGTACTTTTAAATCGCGGAACAGGACGTAATATGATTATGTATTCTACAGAAGGCGGAATGGATATTGAAACTGTAGCTGAAGAAACGCCACACTTGATATTTAAGGAAGAAATAGATCCAGCAACAGGATTATTGCCTTTTCAAGCACGTCGAATTGCTTTTAATTTAGGTTTATCTGGATTGGCATTTAAAGAAATGACAAAATTTGTGACTGCTTTATATACAGCTTATGTAAAATCTGATGCATCTTTATTCGAAATTAATCCAGTTTTAAAAACCAGCGATAATAAAATAATGGCTGTAGATGCCAAAGTTACCATAGACGATAATGCGCTTTTCAGACATAAAGATTATAACGACTTGCGTGATTTGCGTGAAGAAAATCCAATTGAGGTTGAAGCTAAAGAATTAGGTTTAAACTATGTAGATTTAGATGGCAATGTAGGCTGTATGGTTAATGGTGCTGGTTTAGCTATGTCAACAATGGATTTAATAAAACAATCTGGTGGAGAACCGGCAAATTTTCTTGATGTTGGAGGAACTGCAGATGCTGCACGTGTAGAAGCTGCATTCAGAATTATATTAAAAGACCCTAATGTTAAAGCGATACTTGTAAATATATTTGGAGGTATAGTACGTTGTGATCGTGTAGCTGAAGGTATTGTAGGTGCTTTTAAAAATATGGGAGATGCCATAAATGTTCCAATTATTGTACGCTTACAAGGCACAAATGCTGATATAGCTAAAGAAATAATAGATAATTCGGGGTTTGATGTACAAAGTGCTGTAGAATTCCAAGAGGCTGCTGATAAAGTGCAAGCGGTTTTAAATTAAGCAAAAAATTGAATAAAATGTATTTAAAGAGCAATGCGAAATCATTGCTCTTTTTTTATTTAAATCTTCTCGTAATGTTAATTAACTACTAATTAAAGTTAAACAATAGTTAATTAGCAAGACTTGGTGTAACATTTGTTACATATATACAGTCTATAAGATATCAATCATTTAAAAACAAACAATTATGAGAACAATCAAAACTTTGCTATTAATCGTAGCATTAACGTTCAGCAGTATACTTGTAGCAAGTACAAATGCTGAAGACAAAAGAGATAAATCAGTTGTAATAACTGAAGAAATTGGAAAATTATTAAAAACCCCAAGTTTTATATTGGAGAAGGATGTTAAAGCGAGTGTAACCTTGACGATTAACAAAAACAACGAAATTGTTGTCTTGTCTGTGGATACTGATGAGGATTATTTAGTGAACTTTATTAAAAGTAGATTAAATTATAAAGAGTTACCTGCACCTTTTGATTCTGAAGGAAAAACATTTATCGTACCTGTAAGAATTATACCTGAAGGATAGAAATCTTCATTTTTTTTGAATTAGTCTTAAAACTCCTAAATTACTCTGGGAGTTTTTTATTTTATTCTTGAAATAACCATTGATGCATTTCAGAAAAATATTAAACTCAAAATTTTTCATATAAAAACTTAATTAATTCTGTGAAACATACAAAATATCGATGTAATGCAATACTTTCATAAAGTGCTATATATCAATTAAATAAATCAAAAAAGAGTATGAAAGTATAATAACTTCGATGAAATAACTTTTTTTCCGTTAAGTTACATTATATCTACGATTATTAAAATAAGATAATCTTTAATTTTATAATGTTATAATTAATCCTCCTTCAACAATGATAAATAGAGTAGAAAAATTAAGCCTGTTATCTGAAATGATAGCATTTGCAAGAATAAATAATAGCTTAAGATCGATTGAGCATAAATTTTTGTTAGGTGTAGCTAAGCAATTAGAGATTACTAAAGAAGATTATGATTATTTATTAGACAATCCCGTGACACATATAAATTTAAAATCACATAGTGAACGTATAGTACAGTTTCACAGATTAATTTTGTTAATGAACCTTGATAAGGAAATAGCAGATAAAGATCTTGTAAGGCTACATAATTTTGGTTTAAGAATGGGATTAGGACATGAAGCTATTAATCGTGTTTTAGATTTAATGGAAAGCTTTCCAGATAAAATTGTTCCGCCAGATTTCTTGATAGATATTTTTAAAACTCAATATAACTAGTATTCAGTATTCAGTATTCAGACGGCAGTAGCAGTTTATGTTTTTAGCTTTTCTAATTTGTTTTGATAGGCTTTTATCTCGTCTCTTAATTTTGCTGCAAGTATAAAATCCAACTCTTTTGCAGCCTGTTCCATGAGTTTGCGTCTTTTACGAATATTCTTTTCTAATTGCGGTTTTGTTAAATATTCACTTTCAGGTTCTGCTGCTTTTTGTGCTTCTAATTCGTAATAATAGCTACTCACAGAGTTTTTAGTCAATGCATTGTCCAAGCTTTTTTGTATTGCTTTTGGTGTAATATTATGTTCAATATTATAAGCCGTTTGCTTTTCACGCCTATAATTGGTTTTATCGATAGTTTTTTGCATACTCTTGGTAATTTTATCAGCATACATAATAGCTTTTCCGTTAAGATGACGTGCAGCTCTTCCAACGGTTTGCGTTAAGGAACGAGCCGAACGTAAAAAGCCTTCTTTATCTGCGTCAAGTATTGCAACCAACGACACTTCTGGTAAATCCAATCCTTCGCGTAACAGATTGACACCAACCAAAACATCAAACAAGCCTTTGCGAAGATCTTGCAAAATTTCCACACGTTCTAAAGTATCCACATCACTATGAATGTAGCGACAACGAATCTGTAATCTATCTAAATATTTTGTCAATTCTTCAGCCATACGTTTGGTAAGTGTAGTAACTAAAGTCCGTTCATCTTTTTCTACGCGAAGCTGAATTTCTTCAATTAAATCATCAATTTGGTTAAGGCTTGGTCGTACTTCAATTTCTGGATCTAATAAACCTGTTGGTCTAATAACTTGTTCTATATAAACACCATCTGTTTTTTGTAGTTCGTAATCGGCTGGAGTTGCACTTACATAAATCACCTGATTTTGTATGGCTTCAAACTCCTCAAATTTTAAAGGACGATTATCCATTGCTGCTGGTAAACGGAAACCATATTCTACCAAGTTTTCTTTTCGGCTTCGGTCACCTCCATACATGGCATGGACTTGTGAAATTGTTACGTGGCTTTCGTCCACAACCATTAAATAATCATCTGGAAAATAGTCTAATAAACAGTAAGGTCTTGTTCCTGGCTCCCTGCCATCGAGATATCTCGAATAATTTTCAATACCAGAGCAATAGCCTAATTCTCGTATCATTTCAAGGTCGAATTCGGTACGCTCTTTAATCCGTTTTGCTTCAAGATGTTTTCCTATTTCCTTAAAATAATCGACTTGTTTTACCATATCTTCCTGAATTAAATGAATGGCATTTTGCAACACATCTGGTGAGGTTACAAACATGTTTGCTGGATAAATGGTGAGTCTGTCGTATTTTTCGATGACTTTATTGGTCTGAATATTAAAGGCTTCAATCTCTTCAATTTCGTCGCCAAAAAAGTGAATTCTGAAAGCGTCATCTGCATAACTCGGAAAAATATCGAGTGTGTCTCCTTTTATTCTGAAATTTCCATGCTTAAATTCGGCTTCAGTGCGAGAGTATAAACTTTGTACCAATTTATGCAATAATTTTGTGCGAGAAATGACTTGGTCACGTTTTAAAGTGATGACATTTTTTTCAAATTCCACAGGATTACCAATACCATAAATACAAGAAACCGATGAGACTACTATAATATCACGACGACCAGAAAGGAGGGAAGAGGTTGTACTTAATCGCATTTTTTCGATCTCCTCATTTATAGATAAATCCTTTTCTATGTAAATTCCGGAAACTGGCATATAGGCTTCTGGTTGGTAATAATCGTAATACGACACAAAATATTCTACTGCATTATCAGGAAAAAATTGTTTAAATTCCGAATACAATTGCGCTGCCAAGGTTTTGTTATGTGCCAAAACCAATGTTGGTCGTTGTACTTCTTCAATAACATTAGCAATTGTAAATGTTTTACCTGAACCTGTTACACCAAGAAGTGTTTGGTATTTTTCGTTAGATAGGATGCCTTTTGTAAGCTGTACTATTGCTTCTGGTTGGTAACTGGAGGCGATCCTGAATATAATGTATTGTATTATCCAACCGAAATCGATGCTCGTAATGGTACTAACGTGCATCCAAATATATATACAAATATCTCAAATCCTGACTTAAAGTTTAGAGAACGAGCATATAATACTATAAATTATTATAAGAATAAAATATATGTTATAGGAAGCACAAGATTATCCACAAACAGAAAATTTGAATATTTAGACGTCAAAATTGAAGTCTTTGACTTAAAAACTAAATCAATTATAATTGATGACACGAATCCACATCAAGTAACAAATTTTGCGTCATTCATTTACGATAGTAACATTATTGTTATGGGCGGGTCGGTTAAATTGAAAAATAACGGGGGAAAACTATTTACCAATAAGTCACATATTTATAATCTGGAGTCAGGATATTGGTATCGGTTAAATGATATGCCTGAAGCTAAAGAAGTTAAAGGCGTTTTAATTAAAAATATTATATATCTCATAGGTGGGTTCAATAATAAAACATTAAATGAAATAGAATCCTTTAATCTAACCACCGGAAAATGGGAAAAGAAGGTGAGTTATTTTCTGGTATTAAAACTCCTGCGTTAGCAACTCATGACAATGTCATTTATATTTTTGATGATGGAAAAATATATACATATAATACAAAAACAAAAGAGTTAGATGAATATTTAATTGATTTGTTTTTTAAATCTTCCTCACTATTTTATTATAATGACAAACTCTATTTGCTTGGAGGTTTTAAAGAAAATGAATTTTCTAAAACCCCGTCATCAAATTTGTATAGTATTGACTTGAATGAATTTGAAAAAACTGCAATTAGCAAATCAAAAACACTTTAGTTTTAATTAAACAAACTCATTAAATAAAACTAAAAAATTAATTGTCATTCCTGCGTAGGCAGGAATCCATTTTGTTTATTTGTAGATTCTGAAC